>CAVFNP010000021.1:0-24038 GCA_963624185.1 Firmicutes bacterium CAG:460
CCACCTGCGTTCTGAATAAAATCTTTTTTCATAAATGGATATAATTTGATGGATTGATGCGCACGAAAAGGCCGGTGACAAACCGCACGGCCGCCACGTAACAAAAAAGTCTCTTCCAGCCGCAGGGCCGAAAGAGACCATATATAAACTACTACTAACTAGCGAGTTATGATACCCCCCCCCGTATAGGAGAATGCAAAGAATTCAGTATGACGATATCAACTATAGTTCTCATGGGGAATAAATCGAAGACAAATGTATGATTTTTCTCCCGATTTATCAAAACAATCTTTAATTCTACCAGTCATCAGAGCGGAACGGTGAGGCGGGAAGGCCTAAAGAACCGGTGAGATTACCCACCTGAAAATCCTTGAAACAATACCTTACCGCCACAGGTACTGGCACTTGCTCGCTTCGCACCACGACCTTGTCATCCCACCTTTCGGCCTGCGCCGGATAGAACACCTTATCTTCCCCGGCTATCTCAAATCCCTTGATGTCATGCCAAGGGCTAAGTCCGTCATAGATGGTATTAGTAAAGTAGACGATGACCTTATCTCCGTCCACCTGCATATCTTTATAGATAGGACCTTCACACTGCAGGCCGCTCATGCCGTAAGTTCTGTTCAGTGCCAACAGCGCCAAACGCTCCCCTACCTGCCGTTTCTGACAAGGATGTATCTGATCCCTCTCGTATTCATATGCCAAGTCATTGGTCGTCACTATGCCGCTGTTCGGAATAATGTCCACGGCACGGCGCTGAGCCTCACGAATACGCGCACCTGAAGTACCATCTCCGCCATAGCACCACGGAGCAAGTTCCACCTCATAGAAAGGAATGTCTCCCTGCCCCCACAATTCACGCCAGACACCCACCATCGTAGAAAGTCTCTGAGCATAATAATCGTACAGACCGGCATTGGTTTCCCCCTGATACCAGATGAAGCCTTTAATGGTATAATTGCTCACGGGAGCAAGCATAGCGTTGTACATCACATAATTGGACATATGGTGATACCAGCCGCCTTCCGTAATTTCAGGCTCGTGCTTTCCTGAAGGAATGGTGTTCTCCGGATATGAACGCACCAGCTGCTCGGGAAGCCAGCTCTCCACAGCAGAGCCTCCCCAGTTGCAGGCTATTATACCCACGGGAACATCCAGCGAAGAGTTGAGCGCAGTGGCGAAATACCAACCGACCGCCGTAAATTCACGCACTGTAGCTGGGGTGGTTTCCACCCAGTTTCCCTGCACATAATCCTCCACCTTGGGGGAACCCGTCTTGGGGATCTTGACCTCACGGACCTTGTTTTTCCATTCTCCTGCAGACAGGATACTGCTTACGGCTCCTTCCACCGGACAGCTGTGAAATCCCATCAGCGGCATCTCCATATTAGACTGTCCGCCGGCAAGCCATACCTCCCCTATCAGAACATCGGCAAGCGTAACTGAGCCGTCCCTGTCGGAAATCACTATGCTCTGCGGAGTGTAACTTCCCACAGGAGTCTTCACGGCCAGCTTCCATTTGCCGTCCTTTCCGGCCAAAGCAGTAATCTTCTCCTTACTCCACGAAGTCTTTACCGTTACTTTAGAATTGGCCGCAGCCTCGCCCCATAGATTGGCATAAGTATTCTGTTGAAGAATGCAGTGGTCTCCAAGCTGCTGCGGTAGTTTGATTTTGGCAGAAGACTCTGCGGACAAAACCATCATCAATGCCAATGCCGCAGCTCCTGCAGTTAAAGTTTTCAGTGTCATAATCCTTGTTGTTATCTGTTATCTATTTAAGTCTTTCCAGCACCTCCAGGCACATACGGCTGTTGTGATAAGGACATTTCCAGAATCCGGCCTTATCGTCGACGGTATTTACCTTGCCGTCCGCATCAAGGCTCCAATACCACTCTCCTTCCTTATAATCAACCAGATACTTCTTTATAAAGTGCCAAGCATCCAGCGAACGTTCCAGCCATAACCGCTCTCCGGTACGCTGATAGGCATTAAGACAACCCACTACGGTTTCAGCCTGCACCCACCAGTCTCGAGAAGCATTTATTACGCCTGCATCCAAGTCCAATTCATAAATCATCCCTGCTTTAGGGAAAAAGCCCTGCATGGCGGCATCTGCTATCTTGAGGACATCGGGCAGAATCTCCTTCTCACTCAGGCCAATCACCTGTGCCGCCTCATCCAGAAGCCAGGAAGCTTCTATGTCGTGTCCGAATGAAATGAACTCATGCCTGCTCTGCCACTCCCGATCAAAAAACAAACGAAGATGGCCGGTGTCTGAATCCAAAATCCGAAAGCGGAATATCCAAATCAGATTCTCTATCCTCTCTTTCAAACGCTCCGACGGCCATACGCGATACAGAGCCGTATACGGCTCTATTATATGAAGATGCGTATTCATCGTCTTGCACTCGTTGACATCCTTGTCGCTAAGGCGCATATCCTCCAGCTCAGACCAGTCACGTGCAAACGCCTCAAAATAGCCATTGCTCTGCGGATCAAAACTGTGAGATTCTATGTCATCAAAAAGACGCTTGGCATAATCAAGCGAGAGGGTATCTCCAGTAGCCCTTGAATACTCACTGAGTCCATAAATGGCAAAGCCTATGGCATATATCTGTTTTTTCGTGTCCAGCGGATTGCCCTCACCATCCAGGCTCCAGAAAACTCCGCCCCACTCGCTGTCATAGAAACGATTTATGATTTCGTCACGCGCTCTTGTGGCCACTTCCAGATATTCTTCCTTCCCAAGCACACGATAAGCCGCTGAAAACGCCCACAGGATACGCGCATTCAAAATAGCGCCTTTAGGAGCCTTCGGGTCCACTTCCCCCTTACCGGATATACGGCCAAGGAAACCTCCCCTGGGGTCTATAAATTGTCCGGACCAAAAAGGAAGTATATTTTCTACAAGGTTTTCATAAACTTCACTTTTAAGACAGTTCGAAGCATCCGTAATATTCATATGTTAATATGTGTTTAATTGATTATCGTTCAAATTTAATCTAAAAAGATTAATATTCATACACAAAGTAAAAATCGTATCAAATAATGTTAAAAAAGTACAATAAAAATTTTAACTTTGCGATTATTCACATATCAGCTATACTAAACTAACAACAAAATCAGCGCTCTGATGAGAGAAGTACTCACAGAAATAACTCCCCTGTCTAACCTTGACTGTTTTTACATAACAGACAGGCACAAATCAGAATTCACCTATCCCGTCCACAAACACCGCGAGTTCGAGCTCAATTTCATAGAACACGGCAAAGGAGTGAGCCGAATCGTGGGGGACAGCGTGGAAGAGATAGACGAATACGAACTCACCCTCATAGGTGCCCCGGATCTGGAGCACGCTTGGAAAAACGGCACCTGCAAGAACAAAGACATAAGAGAAATCACCATACAGTTCTCCCCTGAATTCCTGGGAGACAACATATTGGCCAAGAATCAGTTCGATTCCATACGCAAGATGCTCAAAGCTGCCGAGCACGGCATCACTTTCTCGCTCGACGCCATCATGCACATCTACCCGCATCTTGACAGATTGGCAGACGAACCCGATCACTTTACCCAATTTCTCAAACTGCTCTTTATCCTCAACGAACTGTCAAAAAGAAGCTATAGGGCGCTCGCAAGCAGCTCATTCGCCCACCTCGTGAAAAACGTGGAAAGCCGGAGAATAACCAAGGTGAAGCAATATATCAACGAGCACTACGCGGAAGCGGTCAAAATCGATGAACTTTCAAATCTTGTCGGCATGACCCCATCTGCCTTCAGCCGTTTTTTCAAGGTCAGGACAGGAAAGACACCTTCGGACTACATTCTCGACATAAGAGTCGGTTTCGCCGCAAGAGCACTCGTCGACACCACTAAGAACATCTCCGAGATATGTTACGAAAGCGGGTTCAACAATCTGTCCAATTTCAACCGCATCTTCAAATCCAAAAGAGGCTACACGCCAAGCGGATTCCGGGAGCTATATAAGAAAAATAAAGTCGTGGTTTAAGCCAGAAACTCTAAAACTATATGAAACATACATTTTTATCTCTAACTGCAACAGCACTGATGTTTGCCGCCTGCACTTCACAAGAAAAAGAATTTTGGACTACCAAAGACGGCCAATTTCATAAAGGCGACAGTGAAGCCACATATTTCATAGGAACCAACATGTGGTACGCGCCGCTCTTAGCATCCGATACTGACGCATCTGACATTCAAAGGCTTGAAGAGGAATTGGATTACCTCAAATCAATAGGAATAACGAATCTGAGAGTACTCGTGGGAGCAGACGGGCAGGGAGGAGTAAAATCCAAAATTGAACCTACCCTGCAGCTCTCGCCTGGCGAGTACGACGAGAACGTATTTGTGGGATTGGACAGATTTCTTGCCGAGATAGGCAAACGTTCCATGAGCGCCGTGCTTTATATCAACAATGCCTGGGAGTGGTCGGGAGGATTCGGCCAATACCTTGAATGGGCAGGAGAAGGGAAGCCTAAAAGCACGGTAGATGACCCGTGGAATGAATACTGCGAGCACACCGGCAAATTCGTAATCAACGATAAGGCCAAGGCGATGTTCTCTGAGCACTTGAACAAGGTGGTGGGCAGAGTCAACACGGTGACAGGATTGGCATATAAAGATGACCCGGCCATATTCTCTTGGCAGATATGTAACGAACCCCGATTTTTCGTGAGTACGCCCGAATTGAAGGAGGCCTTCACTGATTGGCTTTGCAAAACAGCCGCGCAGATCAAGGCGCTGGATCCGAATCATATGGTATCGACAGGAAGCGAAGGCAGCTGGGGTTGTGAAGGTGATATGGAGCTGTTCAAAAGGATTCACGCCTGCCCGGATATAGATTATCTGACCATACATATATGGCCTTTCAATTGGAGCTGGGCTCGTCGCGACAGCCTGAAGGAGGACCTTCCTCAAGCTATACGAAAAACGGACGGATATATAGAGGGGCACATCAAAGTGGCACGCGAATTAGGCAAACCTATTGTCCTCGAAGAATTTGGCTTTCCTCGCGACGGTTTTCAGTTTAAAAAAGGCACTCCGACTTCACTTCGCGACGAGTATTACTCGCATATATTTGACAGAGTCCTGTTGTCGCAATCTGAAGGAGACGTCTTTGCAGGAATCAACTTCTGGACATGGGGAGGAAGCGCGGCTCAATCCGAGAGCAGCATCTATTGGCAGAAAGGAGATGATTACTGCGGGGACCCGGCACAGGAACAACAGGGTCTGAATTCCGTTTACACCACAGATTGCAGTACGATAGAGATTATCTCGCAGGCATGCAAAAAACTATAACCGATAACAACTGTCAATATGGCTAAAGTCAAACTTTCTGAAAAAATAGGATATGCGCTCGGAGATGCCGCAGCAGGCGGTATCACATGGAAAATAATGTCCATCGCATTTCCGCTGTTCTTTACTAACGTATTCGGACTTACATTTGCCGATGCCGCGACCCTGATGCTTGTCGCAAGACTCTTCGATGTGGTCACAGACCCGATTATGGGAAGCATTGCGGATCGCACACAGTCCAAATGGGGTACATACCGCCCATGGCTTATTTTCGGAGCCATTCCTCTGGGAGTCGTATTCACGCTGTTGCTTTGCACTCCTGACCTCGGGCCAACGGGAAAACGCATATGGGCATATACTCTATATCTTCTTATGATGTTGGTTTACACCATGGTAAATGTACCTTACGGTTCACTTCTGGGTGTCATGACCGACGATGACAACGAAAAGAACCAGTTCTCTTCCTACAGAATGGTAGGAGCTTATGCGATGGGATTCATCACACTGCTTTCTTTTCCTTATCTTCAGAAGCATATAGGAGGCAGCGAGGCGCACCAATATGCTGTAATCGCCGCAATATTCGGCTCCATCGCAGCCGCCATGACACTCGCCTGCGGACTGCTCACCAAAGAAAGGCTCAAACCAGTCAGAGCTGAAAAATACTCATTCAAACAGTTCGGAGACCTGTTCAGCAACAAACCTTGGGTAATACTTACCCTGATGGGTATCTGCACGAATTTTTTCAACGGATTCCGTTATGCGGTAGCAGGTTACATATTCACTTACTGTCTAGGGGGAGACATAACCATAGGAAAGCTCATCATCAACTATACCATCTTTATGACTTTCGGTGAACTGACCTGCATGATATTCGGCGGAGTGTCCCCATGGTTCACAAAGAAAGTAGGGAGCAAGAAAAAGGCGTTCAAACTGGCCGCCGTCATCTGTCTGGTAACTTCCGTGCTCTTCTTCTTCGTTCCTATGAAGCCGTCATC
This sequence comes from Firmicutes bacterium CAG:460, assembly GCA_963624185.1. Lineage (GTDB taxonomy): Bacteria > Bacteroidota > Bacteroidia > Bacteroidales > UBA932 > Cryptobacteroides. The sequence continues at coordinate 6,315 of CAVFNP010000021.1, forward strand.
CATTTATATAATGATAGGGCTGGTAATCCTCACCTCCATAGGAATTGGCCTTTATTCCCCACTTCTGTGGTCTATGTATTCAGATGTGGCTGACTACGCCACGCAGAAGAACGGAACATCCTCTACAGGTCTCATATTCTCTTCCGGGACCATGGCGCAAAAGCTCGGGACAGCCGTATCCGGCTCGCTGGTAGCACTCTTTCTGGGGCTTGCCGGAGCCAGGAACATAACGGATGCGGCTGGCAACTCCATAGTAGATCCACTGTCCATCACGGATCCGGTGCTGACTATGATATGGGCTCTATTCTCGCTTATTCCTGCCGGAATCGCCGCCATTATGCTGCTTCTCACCTGTCTGTATCCTATCAAGAAATAAGCGGACGACATAACATTAAAAAAACTGAGGCTGGCCCAAAAGGTCAGCCTCAGTGCTCAGTCAAAGGAGGCAGAAATCTATTCCTTCAACTGTAAGTTTCACTTCCCCGCCCGTTCCTTCAAGGGAGCGTAATATAATCTGCGCATGACCGGCGAACGGAGTTACCACAATAGTATTTCTTTGCGCAGGAGCCTTTCCTGTCGGTCTTTCCAGCGCCTTGAAGCCCGGATCGCCGTTTCCCCAGCCAAGCAGTTCGGCGTTCTGCACTTCAACATCCAGCGGCTTGTCAGAAGATGTCCGCAGATCCACTACCACCACATCCGCTCCGTCCGCCTTAAGGACAGATTTCGAAAACACGACTTCAAGGTCTGCAAGCACCTCAGGAAAACGGTCTTCCGCACATTTCCTGCCTTTTATATAACCCACGGCATTGAACGAGGACGCATCGCTCGGCACATTCCAGACCAGATGTCCGTCCTCGGGCATATTTTTCACTCCGAGATTCTTCCCGTCGGCATATAGACGCACCTTGTCGCAAGAAGAATACACCCACACCTGTCCGTTGTAAGGGCCACAAATATGAACAACAGGCGCCTGAGTCCATGCTGCCTTCAGATAAAAGGCCTCATCCTTAGGATAACCGCAGTAATCAAATATTCCGAACTGTGAACCTGTAGCAGGCCATTTCATAGGATTAGGCTCTCCGCGATAGTCAAATCCCGTCCAATAAAACAGTCCCAATGCCCATGCGTGCTTCTTATAGAACTGCCAGCCATGCTCTATGACATTGACCCTGCCGGCAGTATCCACACGGTTGAGCGGTGCCATCCAGCCATTTTCCATCTCAGTCTTCCATTTGCCTCTGGTCCCGCAGCCTGAAGTCTCTTCCGTGCCCACGGCACATTTGTCCGGGAACATCTCGTGATACTTCTCCACCGGATTCTGAACTATGTAGTTATATCCGAACACATCCATTCCCTTGACCAGCTCAGGACCACCTGAATTACCATAGGTAGTAGGGCGCGTGGCGTCAATCGCATGTGCAAATTCGCTCATCCGGAGAGCCACCTGCGTTCCCTGCGGATCGTGTTCCATGGACCATTCTTCGTTCCCCACGCTCCAGAGAATCACGCAAGGGTGATTGCGGTCACGCTCTATCATATTACGGAATTGGCCCAGCTGCTCGTCATTGACCCCGAATTGACGGTTTTCGTCTATCACCAGTATGCCAAGCGAATCACAAATGTCCAGCATGGAGGGTGAAGCGCAGTTATGCGAGCATCGAATAGCATTGAAGCCGAAATCTTTAAGCCTCTGGATGCGATATCGCCACACCTCATCCGGGACCCCAACTCCTACGCCGGCATGGTCAAGGTGCATATTGGCACCCTTAAGTTTTACACTCTCTCCCCCAACGATAAGACCCTTTTGAGGGTTGAATTCAAGCGTCCGTACTCCGAAGCGGCAAGAATACTCATCCGAGATCTCACCTTTATAAAAAAGTTTGAGATTGAGCGTGTAAAGATACGGATCGGACGGAGTCCATAGGTGATCGGCCCTTTCCACCGAGTTACCCTGAGCATCTTCAAAACTTATCTCATAGGACAAATCCTTATCACTTACGGAGGCGTCGGCGTAGATGCAGTCGAATTTCACGCAGGACGCGTCGACCACCACAGGACAAGTGCCGTCCTTTACAGTCCACTCTCTACTGTCCGCTTTCTTGGCGTTGATGCTCAGCGAATAAGGTTTGAGGGCTATCTTTCCTGCCTTATGCAGGCGTACGTGGCGATACAGTCCGGCCCCTTCATAATACCACCCTTCTTCCAGAGATGCGTCACAGCGGACGGTTATCACGTTATCCTGTCCGTATTTGAGATAAGGAGTAAGCGTATATACCCTCGACACATATCCGCTCCGTTCGCCTCCCAGATAAAAGCCGTTACAGAAGACTTCGCTGTTGCGATATGCCCCCTCTATCTCCAGACTGATCTGTCTGCCCAGATCCGACTCCGGAATAAATATATGACGCCTGTACCAGCCGACAGAATTCTCCGGATATTTCCATCCTACGCATTTGTAGCCATGAGAATGACTTGCCTGCTCGCTGTAAGGAAGGTCCACCACCCAGTCGTGAGGAAGGCTCACCCTCTGCCAGGAGGAGTCATCGAAATCCGGCATAATAGGCGAATGGCTGTGATCTGCCGAACGGACCTTGCACAGATAAGTAAAATACTCCGTGCCATGAGTAAAATCCGCTTCCATACTCGAAGCATTACCGAGCGTAAAAGTCCAGTCGGAATCTATATTTATCGATTGGCCAAACGCATTAAGGCCAATGACAAAACCCGCCACCGCAGCAATTATTCTTCTCATATTCAACAATATCTACAGTTCCAATTCAAGAGTGTGCCTGCCGGGTTCATATTTGATGAACACCGATTTGCCGCTAGCGGAATTATGAATCTTTATGTCATAAACAGCGTCACGGAAAACCCGGTGAACAGTATAATCCGCAATCCCCGCAGGCAGACAAGGCTTTATCAGAAGGCCGTCGTACTGAGGATAAACTCCCAACAGATACTCCGATACGGCATACCAGTTCCAAGCCGCGGTTCCCGTAAGCCAGCTGTTCTTTCCTTCGCCCGGACGCGCCGCATCCTTTCCCGCCACCATCTGGCAATATACGTAAGGCTCCACCTTATGCAGACTCTGATCCTTGATGAAAGCCGGAGAAATCTTACAATAATGCTTCCACGCATCCTCCGTGCGTCCTGCCAACACCTCACCTATTATCACCCACGGATTATTGTGACAGAAAATGCCGGCATTCTCCTTATAACCCTGCGGATAAGAGGATATCTCTCCGGACTCTATATGATAATAAGTGTATGCCGGATTAAGCAAAACCATACCATGCTCGCTGTCAAGCATTTCCTTTGCAGAATCAAGAGCAAGCTCACACAATCCCCGCTCCGCTCCTATACGCGCCATTGTGCACCAACCTTGACTTTCGATAAATATCTTGCCTTCAACATTCTCTTTCGAGCCAATCTTTTCTCCCCAATAGTCATACGCACGCAAGAACCACTTCCCATCCCAACCATACTTCTCAGTAGCCTCGGACATTCTCTCCACGCATCTGCTTATATTTTCACTTGTCCTCTCCCCTTCCAACGGAACTTGCATGGAACATAAGCCCAAATTATTTTCTATGTGCTCAATAAGCAAAGCAAAGTCCTGACCGGCAACTACATACAACCCGGCTATCATAAGCGATTCCGCCTTGCTCCCCTCCGTCTTGTTCTCCGTAGTCTGGAACGATTCATCCGGATTATCCGAAAAGCAGTTGAGATTCAAGCAGTCATTCCAGTCCGCGCGTCCTATGAGAGGCAGGCCATGAGGGCCAAGATTTCTGCCTGTATACTCAAAACTTATGAAAAGATGCTCAAGAAGTGTCTTTTCAGATCCGGGGACATTGTTAAAAGGTACCATCTCATCCAAGATGGAGAAATCGCCTGTCTCTTTAAGATAAGCCACAGTACCGAAAATAAGCCAGAGAGGATCATCGTTGAATCCGGACCCGATGTCGTTATTCCCACGCTTGGTAAGAGGCTGATACTGATGATAGCATCCCCCGTCCGGGAACTGCGTGGCTGCGATGTCCAATATGCGGGTGCGGGCACGCGAAGGTATCTGATGCACAAAACCCACAAGGTCCTGATTGGAATCCCTGAAACCCATACCGCGTCCGATTCCGCTTTCGAAAAAGCTTGCGCTGCGGCTCATATTGAATGTCACCATACACTGATATTGGTTCCAGACATTCACCATACGGTCCAGTTCCGGAACCTTCGACTCCACCTGAAAACGTTCCAGAAGATCGTCCCAATAATCCTTCAGCTGAGCAAAAGCCTTCTCAACCTGCTCCGAAGTGCTGAACGCCGACAAAATATCATAAGCCTCGCTTTTATTTATAAGATCCGAGCATGAATTTAGCACCGGACCTGCGAAAGGGGTTTTCTTTATTGGGTCAAGCTGTTTTTCGAATTTGCATTCATCGTGCATCTCCACATAACCCAAAGTGAAGACCAAATCCCGGCTCTCTCCAGGCTCAAGGCTGAGCAAAAGATAGTGCGACGCCACAGGACTCCATCCGTGCGCTATGGAATTGGCACTCTTGCCAGAAAGTACGCACTGAGGCGCATCGAAACCGTTATAAAGTCCCAGAAAAGACTCTCTGTCCGTGTCGAAGCCGTCGACAGGAGCATTCACTCCATAAAAAGCATAATGATTACGCCTTTCACGATATTCGGTTTTATGATAAATGACACTGCCCTGCACCTCCACCTCTCCGGTAGAAAGGTTACGCTGAAAATTCTCCATATCGCTTGCCGCATTCCAAAGACACCACTCCACGAAAGAGAAGAGTCTGAATTCTTTTCTGGAAGAGCAGGTATTGGTAAGACGCAGACGCTGAACCTCACATCTATACCCTATTGGCACAAAGAACAAAAGGTCAGAGCGCAATCCGTTTTTCTCCCCCACAATCCTGGTATATCCCATTCCGTGGCGGCATTCATAGAAATCAAGCGAAGTCTTGCACGGCTTCCACCCGGGATTCCAGACAGTATCCCCGTCCTTTATATAAAAATACCGCCCGCCGTCATCCATAGGCACGCTGTTATAGCGATAGCGCGTAATCCTGCGGAACTTGGCATCGCGACAGAAACTATACCCACCGGCAGTTCCGGAGATAAGCGAAAAGAAATCCTCCGTGCCAAGATAATTTATCCACGGCCAGGGAGTGGCAGGATCTGTTATCACATATTCCCTGCGCTCATCGTCAAAATGTCCATATGTTTTCATAGAGGTCAGACTATCTTCCCGTCAGAGCCTTATTTCTGTCGATAAGGGCCTTGAGCCTCTCCACCGACTGCGAGGTATAGAATCCGTCAGGCTCCGTATGCAGGCAATAATCCACCAAACGATCTATTGTACTTGTAGCCACATGCATACGTGTATCACAGGAAGCATAGTAAATATATACCTTTCCATCTTCGTCAGCGACCCAACCGTTGGAGAAAAGTACATTCATGACGTCACCCACGAATTCCTCCCCTTCCGGAGCCATGAAAAACCCTGCGGGTTCAGCGATCACCTTAGTCGGGTCCTCAAGAGAAGTCATGTACATATACAGGACGTATCTCAAACCCGATGCACAACCGCGGACACCGTGTGCCAAGTGAAGCCAACCACGCGAAGTCTTGATAGGGGCAGGACCCTCACCGTTCTTCAATTCCTTGATGGTATGATAATTACGGAAATTGATTATTTTTTCTTCCTTTACTTCGGCATTACATATATCGTCTATCAAGGCCCAACCTATACCGCCACCCTTTCCTGCATCTATAAAACCGTCCTGAGGACGCGTGTAAAGAGCATATTTCCCGTTGACAAATTCCGGATGCAGAACGACATTACGCTGCTGGGAAGCTGACTTCAGATCCGGAAGCCTCTCCCAGGTCAGGAAATCCTTAGTACGTGCGATGCCGGCACAAGCCACAGCTGAAGATAAATCCCCTTCGGGGGCAGACGGATCCTTGCGTTCGACACAGAATATCCCATAAATCCAGCCGTCCTCGTGGGCGGTCAGACGCATATCATAAACATTGGTAGCCTTCTGTCCATAATCAGGAAGTGTTACAGGATAATCCCAAAACCTGAAATTATCCACTCCGTTAGGACTTTCAGCTACGGCAAAAAACGATTTACGATCCGCCCCTTCTACTCTGGCCACGAGAATATACTTTCCATTCCATTTTATGGCTCCGGAATTGAATGCCGCATGTATGCCAAATCTTTCTTCAAGATAAGGATTAGTCTGAGGATTAAGATCATATCTCCAAAAAAGCGGTGCGTGTTCGCCCGTAAGTACCGGATTTTTATACCGTTCATAAACTCCGTTCACATAGACCGGTTCATTTTTGAGAGTTATCAACTCTTCGTGCATGGCATCAAGCCAGGCAAGTCTTTCTTGAAAATCCATAATATAGCTTTCAATTACTCAGGTTTCACACCTGAAAACTTATTTGTTCAAAAATATAGTTCGTTGATCCTGATAGAATTTCACAAAATCCTCGGCATCTTTAGAGCCTGGGTATGGTGCGTAGTAATGCCCCGGTTTATCCCATGCATTCCTCCACGTAAGTACATAACAGATGGGATAATCCTTAACGGTGCGCAAAAGAACTTCTGTCCACCACGTCGGGTTAGGTATACCCTCGAAGCCGGTCTCGGTAACAGCGATAAGTTTACCTTTTTCCCCGGCATATTCCTGCATATATGCCAAATCTGCCGCAAGAACTTTCCTATAATGTTCATCAGCTTGGGCAACATCACCTCCATCAGAAAGGAACTCATAGTGGTCAACCCCCAGAATATCTATGTACTCATCGCCCGGATATCGGCTGAAATATTGTTCCTTACTTATCTCAGAATTAGGCGAATAGGCCCATAGGATGTTATCCAGCCCACGCTGTTTTGAGAAATAGTCATGAGTCAATGCAAAAAGCTCCTTATACTGCTCCGCGGTACATAGATTGCCTCCCCACCAGAACCAGCTTCCTATATTCTCGTGCCAAGGGCGGAAGATTACAGGTATCCTGTTGCCTTTCGAATCCCGCAACGAATCTAAAAAATCCGCAGCCTTTCCAAGCCAAGAGATAAACTTGTCATGGTTTTCACCCCCGGAAAGGACAGAAGACACCGCTTCGTCGGTCGAAATATCCCAAGAATCGCCTCCCGTAAGAGGGTTTCTCATATGCCAGGAGAATGTCACGATACCTCCCGCCTCACTGTGACTTACAGCAGCGCGACGCATAAGAGAGAAATCGACACCGTCCAGATTGGCACTGTCGCCAAGTTCTATTCCTCCGAGATCAAAACCCACGATAGCAGGGAAGGAACCGCACACAGAAAAGACATCGCTGCGAGAAAGATCATCTTCCGAAGGGACCTCCACCCTCCAGCTATGCCCATAAACAAGATCATCCTGATGGGCATAATAGAATTTCCCATCACTTGCGGTCTGCTGAAGTCTGACTCTAAGCATCATCGCCGAATCCTCCTTCGATGCACGGCATCCGGATAAAAGCGTAAACACCGATAATGCCAACAGGGAACCGACTGCATATAATTTCATAAGCGTAAATTATTTACTGATAATATATTCCACTTCACATACAACACCCTTTACGGCGCCGCATTATAAACCGAACGTAAAGTATAAGACTCCTTGGCAGTAGCAATGGCCCTACGCATAGCCTCAACCATAATCTTACCGTTATTGATATACTCTCCATTCGTATGATCTATAAGAGCGCTGGTCTCACGTCCTGTCCCCACTGCACCGTTATCCCAGAAAAACGGAGCGATGGCGTAATTCTTACAAGCCTTGTAAAAGAACTCCATATAATAGGACATAAATGCAATCTGCCTTTCCGTCGCTCTGTTCGAACATCCTGTCTCCCCGAAATATACAGGAATGCCGTTGTCCACATATTTGGCCTTAAGTCGTGCCAATACTTCCACCACCTCTTTCTCCCCATAAGGGCAGGCATTGTTCTTAGCGGTATGCCCCCACTCGTCATATTTGCATTCAAGTGTATAGTCGTATGGGTCATAACAATGCACAGCCAGAAGGAGACGGCCCTCCGCGCTGTCCTCAGGCATAACCAGATGCTCCATCGTGAGGTCAGGATTGGCACAGTACCCGGGGATTCCCAGAAAACGGGTAGAATTATTTCCTCCGGTCCCTCTGACCACATTCACAAAAGTCTGCACCCACTTGTTTATCACCGCATACTGGGCTCCACCGTCAGTGCGGTTCTCCCCCCATCCCCACGAGCCGTCGTGGAGTTCATTGAAGGCTTCGAAAATAAGGAAATCACCCTGATCCTTGAACCTGAGCGCTATCTGAGCCCACAACGCCTCGAACTTGGCAGTTATCGACTCATAAGAAGACGCTGACGAAGATGCGCTTTTCACATTGAGCCAATTGTTGTTATCCGCCCCGTCGTGATGGACGTTGATAATACAGTACAGTCCTGCATTCCGGGCATAACCCACAAGTTCTTCAACTCTTGCAAGCCAACTTTCTTCCAGCTTATACTCCGGAGCCTCGCCTATATGGCCCATCCACGTTATAGGAATACGCACAGAAGAAAAGCCCTTAGCTTTCAGACTGTTGAAAGTCTCCTGCGTAGCCTTGCCGTTACCCCACAGAGTCTCTCCGGAGACACCTCCGGAATGAGAGTCCATCTGGTTGCCAAGATTCCATCCCATACCGAGCTTTCCGGCCATAGTCCAGGCCAGATTATCTCCCGGCGTGTTCTCCAAGAGAAAATCCTCCGGCTCTACAGATTCGGCAGCAGCCTGACTGATAGACACTTTCACCTTTTCCTGTCCGCAGACCACTGAAAGATAAGCGGTTCTCTGCTCCGTAGAAGTGTTCTCCTCCACGTTTACCGTAACGCTGCACTGCCCCTGTGCAAATGTACCTACGGAAGATTTGCACCACGACGCGCTTGACACCACGCTCGGCTTCGAAGACGACCTTACAGTAAAAGTCGTACTCGAAGAAGCGCTCTCGAATACAAGTTCCTGCGGGTCTGCTTCCAGAGGAATATTCTTCGCACCTTCGCTCTGAGATGCAGTTTTTTCACACCCGCAGCCTACAGCCACACTGACGATAAAGAATACAGGAATTAAACTATTACAACTGAATTTCATACGCTTATAAATCAGCTCTGTTCAACATACAGTTTTCAGAAAGAACCTTTTTCCAATCCGCAGCCGTGTTGTTCCACATATACTCTCCATCTGAATTCAAAGCATAAAGTACAGGCTTACCATCCACAAAATTGGACCAGTTCATCATATAAAGCCAAGGTGCGCCTTCACTATGCGCAAGAGGAAAATCAAGAAGATTACCGAACTCACATAGCGCTACCATCTTCCTGCCTTTAACGGCATTATTCACATAACGGAACGAAGAAGACTGTGATGTCCACTTACTTTCATAAAGGTCAGCGCCTACTATATCTACATAATCGTCTCCAGGATACCACGCACGCGCCTTATCCGGATCTTCGCAAACGCGACCGCCGTCTCTGGTCTGCACCGTCCACACCCATATCAGATTATTCAGCTTATACGTATTCTGCAGCTGATCGCGAAGATAGCGCCAGAGACGAGCACAAGCATCTCCTCCTTCATATCCCCACCAGAACCACGCGCCCCAGGTATAATCTCCCGCCGCCTCGTGAAGAGGACGGAACAGAACAGGAATCCCTTCATCCTGAAGAAGTGACAGATACCCGGCCAATTTCTTTATCTGCTCATCGATGAGCTTGTTCTGCCAAGTGCCTTGGGTCAAAGCATTCTCCACACCGAATTTTCTGGTCGTATAAGAATAGTTGTTAAGATCGGTCTCACCTTCCACAGAAGGAACCGTCCAGTGCCAGCCTATCTGTATAATGTTTCCCGCCTCCCACGCCGTCTTTACCGGAGTGATGTCGGCATAATCCGGGCAACCGCTCCATGACTTCGCAGGCCAATTCAGAAAAAGATAATCAAAACCCACAATTGCAGGATAAATCCCGCATTGCTGAGATATATAATCCGTATATGTCGTCTCCCAAGCCGTGCCGCCCATAGCTCCACTTAGCGTCTTTTGCCCATACTGCTCAAGAAGAAAAGCATACAGATTCTTCGCAGATTCCGTAGCATGCTGATTGGTAAGAGAAGATGACGGCTCACGCTCATAATCCTTCTCCGATGCCTTCATGGAAAAAGTATAGGTTATCGTCCCGACCGGGTTATCCTTGAAACCGCTTATCGCACCTTCCGGAATAGTGAGGACATAAGTAAGCCCTTCCTGCAGAGATGATACCGTTATCGTTACATTCTTATTATATGCCAATACCTTATCTATCACGGCATCGTGATCTATGCTCAAAAGCGAATGCTTGGATGAAGGGCACTTGACGTTCTGGTCAAAAGTCAGAACTATCTGCAGCGACGTCCCCTTCAATTCCTGCGCACCGCTTTCCGGATCGCAGGAAACGAGCTCCGGAGCCTCAACCACGACAGGGTCCTCACTTGAACTCTGCTTGCAGGAAGATAATGCGGCCACCAGCGAAAGTGCCGAAGATATATAACAGATGCTTTTACGGATTGACATTTCAATTATTTACTTTGGTTCCGGCGGCAGGGTCAGCCGCCGCCGGAAAAATATTCAGTTAGAGAAGCGCTATTTGCTTCAATGTATAGTTACATCCCGTAATGACAAGTCCTCCATTTGCTATGAGGTCATCAATATTGGTCTGTGTCAACTCAACCTCCACTCTGCTCTGGCCGGCTTCCATCTCCACAAATACCTTTTCCGGAAGTTCTCCCCAACTATTTCCATGACGAAGGGCAAGCTGCCACCAGCCTTGCGTTGCATCCTGTTCCAGATAGAAGACTAGCTTCTGTCCGGCAGAAACGGTAGACCAGTCATATCCTCCCCATGCGAGGTCCTGATTGCCGCCCCAGCTGCCGGCATTAAACTCACCAGTCCAAATCGTCACTTCCTGAGAGATCTCCTGAATGATTTCAACCTTCGTGAATGTAATGTCTGAGCCCTGAATTATGATACCGGCCGCCTTGACGTCCTCACAATCACCCTTCTTGGATTCAATGTTGGCAAGGATATCCGCCGTGAGTGTCACCTCAGTGCACCAGTCTATCTTTCCTTTACCTGACCAAGAGCATGCAGGAACCAGAGTATTTGAGCCTATCTCAGAGAATTCCAGTCCGCTCCAGTCACCGTAATTAATCTGAGCCTGACACCATACGTCATCATCATATGTATAATAGAGCCTCATCTTCGTGCCGGCTTTGATACCATTGAACTTGGAAGCAGGAACGATAACGCGTCCGCCGTCATTCCACGTGATAGGCAGACTGCCTTCCCATGCCGTGATATAGTTCAGTTCCAGCAGTACATCGATACTCTGTGGGCAGGTCTCGCGCTCACCGCTGAGAAGATTGAAATAAACAGCGTATGTTCCTATCTTGTTATAAGGCATCACGAATGAAATCTCCGTATCGCTGCGTGTCGTATAAGCAGTCACCTTGGCCTCACCGATGTAGATGTTTTCGATAAGCATAAAGTTGGAACCCTTCAGCGTTACGACTGCGCCTATATGCTCTGCTGAAGGCATGTCGTCGATAACGATAAGCGAGTCGTATGACAATGTAATCTCATCGGCAGGTTCAAGAGTCTGACCGTTATATAAAGTGAGAATCACCTTGCCGGATACCGAAGTGTTAGATGTAGTGATGACAAGTTCAGTACCCTCTTCATTACATTCTATCTCCACATCCTTTCCGCCAAGAGTTGCGCTTTCCACGAAATTCAAACCCGTACCGGTAACCGTTATGGTCTCACCTGCCTTCAATGCAGTCGGAGTAAGACCGGTAACGGTAGGAGTGAACAAGGTGTATGCTACAGAGACAGTTTCATCATTAGCCATTCTGAGAGTGATATCTCCCGCCTGCGCATCAAGTGGAACAGTAACGGTAATCTTATTATCCTGATATTCAAAATCAGTAATTGCAGAGGTGTAAGGGAACTCTATGGCAACCACCACATCAAGATCCTTACCCGTTATCTCCAGTTCTTCACCGAATTTAACCTCCGACGGACTTGATGCCAATTCTGAAGGAAGGACCATAGTGACATCTCCGGCAACGAATTCCTTACCCGCATAACTGACAACTGTCACCTTACCTGTTTTCATCTTGGCCGGGATATCAAATACTATGGAATTATTATCCTCCGCCACCAAGAAAGTCTCGTCATCTATGCTTACCCCGCCTTCAAGACGGATTTCTGCTATCATATCGAGGTGTTTCCCTGAGATAACAGCCTTTGCTTCAGGCTTCCACACTTCCGCCTTTACAGAAGAAACCGTAGGATCACCTATGACAAGGTCTGTCTCAGAATAGATAAGATTGGCTATCTCACCTTCGTCAGAAAGGATAATCTTTCCGGTAACAGCCGTTGAAGGAATAACTACAGTAGCGTTATGTCTGTCAATATTAGTCACTTCAGCCTTTTCTCCACCTGAAAACTCTACGCTTTTGACAAGATTCATATAATCTCCCTTAAGCTTGATTTCATCTCCAGGATATGACGGCGTAGATGCGACTTCAAACTTTTCAAACACGATAGGCTCGCTATAAGTAAGCTCAGAAGATGTAGTAAGAACAGTTCCGTCAGAAGCCTTCAAGGTGAGTTTTCCCACCTCGGGGCCTTCCACTGGAAGAACGACACGGATCTCACTTTGCAGTCCGCTCTTCACCACTTCAATCTCCGTTATCGCGTCAACACCCGGAACCTGCACCTCGACTATTTTGTCGAGGTTGCTTCCGATAAATGTTACGGCTCCACCGCGCATTACGGGGTTAGGTCCGTAAGAGACCAATTTTACCTGCTTTGCAGAGTATTGGTCAGTGTCCAGAGCATCTGTCTTACACCCGGTAAGCGAGACCGAAAGAAAAGCCAGAGCAGCGACTGTTATAATTGTATATAATCTTTTCATTGTAAATATCCTCCGTTATTTGACAGGGACAGCCCTGATATTGTCTATCTGAACCATAGGGTTGCAAGGAGTTCCAGCTGCCTTGCCGGCCGCAAAGAAAATCTCCATCCCGGCAAATGTCTCTTCCTTAAGCTGACCTGCAGCCTTGTTGCCGTCCCAATACCATACGAACTCGGTAGCTATAGGAAGCGTCACCGTAATCCACTTGCCCGCAGTATCGAACGAGCCCGTAGCTGTCCAAGGCATATAGAGAGCACGAGGGAGCGAGATGGCATCGTCGTGGAAATAGCTGTTATTGGCGGCGCCAAGCGAACACATATCGGTACTTGCAAAGTAAATCTGCATAGGACAGCCGGTCCAAGGATGCTCTGAAGGGATACGCAACTCGAACTTGATGGCCATATTGTTGAAGTCAGAGAAATCAACCACCTTGTTGAGAGCTATACCGTCAGGGTCTTCGAATGTCTGTGGCGTAGCCCAGTTACCAGCCCAATACTCAAAGTGATAGCCCGTATCAGCCCAGTCGGTACCGTCAGCCTTGAGAGCGTTCTCGGTATCGGCATAAAGCTGGAGATAATTGCCGCTGAATGAATTCTCATCTTTCTGTATGGTCTGGGCATGCCAACCGTGATTACCTCTCGCATCATCGAATGTGAAGAGAAGTCCGCGGTTATCCTGATACATGAACGCAGACTGTCCTGTGCCGGATTCGGTAATGACCTTCACCTTACCTGGCTGTGCCCCTTCAGGGATCACGACATCGAATGAATTGAATGTTACATTGCTTATCTGCGTAGCTTCAGCTCCGGTGAATTCCACCGTCATCGGCTCATAGAAATAGTTTCCGGTGATGGTCACGGTTTCACCTGGCAGAGCATATTCGAAAGACATGGCGCTTGCTACAGGTACCGGAGGAAGAACCTTGAAGTCAACCTTGACGGTATCCTTGGCCGTATTCACAAGGTACATCTTATCTGTCTGAACCTTAGGAAGAACCTTTGGCACTGAGACGATAAGGGTGTTGTCAGTAATATAGCTTGTATTGAGCGTGGCCTTCTGATCATTGAACCAAAGTTCGTTGACACTGCGCAGATTCTTACCGAGCAAGCATATGATTTCATCCATATATGCCCCGGTGATGGTAAGATCGCGGTCAGCGTAGCGTACAGAATATACCTCAGGTACACCTTCAGTGGCTCTGAAACGATCCGGATAGTCCACCTTGTCGCAAGACGACAATCCAAATGCGAGAGCAGCAAGACCTATTATATATTTAACTGTTTTCATTGTTTCTAAAAATTATATTGATACTCTGAACGGACATCCACGTGAATCACCTCAGCGTCACTTGCCATATTCGGGTTGAAGATGACATCCTCTGAAGGGAATGGAAGAGTAAAGCTGGACACGGTGACGTTAGGATTATCGTTTTTCGGATTATACTGGACAGCACTTGCATCCCAAGTACCGGAATAATCGAATTCCTCTCCTATCCAATCTTTGTAGACCTTGTCAAGTCCCTCATAGTAAGATCTCTTCTGAGCCTTAAGTTCCGCGATACAATCCTGCGGTTCATAGTAAGAACGGCGAACGAAATCGTACCAGCGGTCACCTTCTCCGGCAAGTTCCAGGCGGCGTTCCTTCCATATATCTTCCCAAGAAACTGCAGTGAGAGCATCTGCACCGGCACGTTCACGGACCTTGTTCACATACTCAAGAGCGGCTGCATTATCTGAATTGACCACAGCCTCAGCATAGATAAGGTAAACGTCTGAAAGTCTGAGGATATGTGTAGGAAGCTGATTGGCCATATTCTGAGGAGTGATGCCAAGAGCTGAGATATGATCCTGATTATCCCCGAAAAGATGCTTGACGTTATTTGCTCCGGTATTGCACTGAAGCGCTCCACCGGGACCACCCTTACCATATCCGTTACTGTCGTAAATAAATCTCAAGTAATCAAATCCGGCTTTGGTTCCAGAATATGTCTTGTCAGCCCAGAAATAGTCATAGACATCTCCCGGAAGCATCATCACTGCGTGACGGCGTACGTCTTTATAGACCCTAGGATAAGTAGGAGTAGCAGTAACGTCCTCGCCGAAAGCTTCCTGAAGATCAACTGAAGGTCCGCCGTAACCTCCCCAACAGTCTCCGTTCTCGTCAAAGCCCACCATGGCAAGGTCACTCTGGAGAGTATTCTGCTGAGTCCAAGGATCACGTCCGCACTTCCACAACCACGAGATAAGACACTCTCCGGTCTGATTGAAACCTTTGAGACGGAACACGTCCTCATAAGAAGGGGTAAGGCTTCTTCCTGAATTATCTATCACGTCCTTGGCATACCCGGCAGCCTTCGCAAGATCATCTGAACTGAGCGTTCCGCTAATACCTGCTCTCGTAAGATATACCTTTGACAGAAGCGCCTCGGCGGCATAATAATCGATTCTCTCATAATCAGCGAAGCCTGACGTCTTCTTAGGAAGCAGTTCCATCGCCTTTTCGAGAGTAAGAATGATATACTCATAGATATCGGCACGCTGCACTTTCTGCACCTTGTTCACCTGACCGGAAGTGATGAGCTCCGTGTTGTCGTGAATGATAGGCACATCTCCGAAAGTTCTGACCAGATAGAAATAAGCCATAGCCTTCCACACAAGAGCCTCACCTATGCACTTGTTCTTGCCTTCCTGAGTAGGTCCCTCGGAATTAAGAATATTGTTGATCACGGTGTTGGCATGTCCGTTGACCGCCCAAAGGGAATACGACATATTGACCAAGTCAGTATCCGTACCGTTGGTAGTGAAATCAAGATAAGGAGAATCGCCCCAGTACATGTTACCGGACATTACCTCTCCGATCTTTATGAAGCCGCGCTGGAAATCGTACCAAGGAGAATTATACAGATAATTCACTCCCTGCTCGCACTGCGCATCATTAAGATAAAAATTGTCCACGTTATAGTTATCCTCACTCGGACGGTTCAAGAAGTCCTCGCAAGAGACCAAGGTTACCGCAGCCGCGGCTATGGACAGACCTTTTATGATATTCATTATTTTCATATCCGACCCATTAGAATGTTATGTTCAATCCGAAAGAGTACATGGTTGGAGAAGGATAACGACCATTATCCAAACCATAAGTAAGACCGGTAGAGTCCTGTGTGCTGGCACCCACCTCCGGATCATATCCGGTATACCTGGTAAGAGTGTAAAGGTTCTGAATGTTCATATACACACGGATATTCTCTACATGAATCTTGTTAAGAATGCTCTTAGGGAATGTGTATCCCAGAGTAATATTCTTCACGCGGATGTATGAGCCGTCCTCCACGTAACGGTCGCTGATACGGTCGTTGTCGTTAGGGTCCTGTATGGAAGTATGAGGTATCTTGGTGTCGGCATTCTTCACGCGCACGTTGTCTATATGGTCATACCATTTACTGCCGTCAGCGTAGACGATGCTTGCATCTATAGGCTCCAACCTTGCACGATTGTTAACCACATTGAGCTGATTCGTCCAAGTACTGTTCATATGGGTAAGTGTAATCGCGTTATAGTTGAAGACCTTGTTGCCATAAGAACCATTGAAGAATATGCTCAGATCGAAGTTCTTGTAAGCAAATGTGTTGGTCCAGCCGAAAGTAAACTTCGGAAGCGGTGAACCCAGATCAGTGCGGTCAGCCTCGTTAATGACGCCGTCACCATTGACATCTTCATACTTAAGGTCACCAACCCATACGGTATTGCCACGGCTATAGACTCCGTCAGTAGGATATTTAGCCGCCTTAGGAGAATTCTCTATATCGTCGAGATCCTTATATACGCCCACTACCTTGTAGCCGTAGAAGCTATACAGAGATTTGCCAATTTCTGACACGCATACCACGTCGCTCCACTGTCCATAACCTACCAGAGAAGCATTCTCGGTGTCTGACAGGCTGAGGAGTTTGTTGCGGTTGACAGAAATCTGGAAATTGCTGTCCCAGCTGAAATTCGATGTCTTCACAGGATGAACGTCGAGAGTAAACTCAAGACCCTTGTTCTCTATGCTGCCATAGTTACCCTTAGGCGCATTCAGTTTAGATGATCCGTTACCCTGGGTACCCATATAAGAAGGAAGCTGAAGCGACATGAGCATATCGTCAGACTTCTTATAATAAGCGTCCACTACGAAATTGAGACGGCTGTCCAGGAAACTGAGATCGAGACCAAGGTTTACCTGCTCCTGACTTTCCCAACGAATCGCCGTATTAGGGATATTGGAAGGACGGAAACCCATTCCGAGAGCCGATGGCATACGGGAGATGGAAGCACCCCAGGCGTAAGCGCCTATATTGGCATTACCTGTCTGACCCCAACCGATACGGAGTTTACCGTTATTAAGCACATCCTTGGCTTCTTCCATGAAAGATTCATTAGTGAATCTCCACGCCGTAGCCACTGAATGGAATCCGGCCCAACGGTTTTGAGGTCCGAAGTTGGAAGAACCGTCGTAACGATACGTATATGTGGCAAGATAACGGTCATCGTAATTGTATGTCTCACGAGTGAAGAACGATGCCATGGCAGATGAACCGAATCCTGAGCTTATGGAAGGAGTACCTGAACCGAGCGCAACGTTGTGCACCTCATCTGAAGGGAGGTCAGTGTTACTGCCGCTCAAGTAGTTATATTTTGATTCCCAGCATTCCTGTCC
>CAVFNP010000021.1:24561-36313 GCA_963624185.1 Firmicutes bacterium CAG:460
ATAGTTCCTTCCTGATTCATATAAGAGCCTGACACATAGTATTGTACCTTTTCAGTACCACCCTGTGCGCTCAGCTGATGCTGATGCTGGAACGCCGTGCGGAATATCTCATCCTGCCAATTGGTACCCTTGCCCAGAAGTGAAGGATTGGCATAATAAGGATTAGATTCATAAATGTCCCCTTCTTCTACCATTTCATTATAATATTGAGCGAACTGGCGGAGGTTCATCATGTCGAGACGCACCGTCTGACGCGAAACAGCCATCATACCATCATAAGTAAAGCGAGCCTCACCTGCCTTGCCGTGCTTGGTAGTGATGAGGACTACACCGTTGGCGCCCTGCGCACCATAAATGGCGGTAGCGGAGGCATCCTTGAGGATCTCCATACTGACGATATCGGCAGGGTTGAGAGTAGAAAGAGGTGATATGGTAGAAACTTTACCATTACCGAGAGCATCTCCCAAACCGAAATCAGCTCCGGAATTACCACCACCCTGAACTATCACTCCATCAATCACATAAAGCGGTTCCGCATTAGCGTTGATAGTTGCCTGTCCACGTACACGGATAGAAGATGACGAACCTGGCGCTCCGGATGTGGTGACTGCCGTAACACCGGCCACACGACCCTGGAGACTCTGATCCAATGACGAAATGATGGAACCTTTAAGATCCGACTCCTTCATGCTGACAGAAGCGCCCGCGAGGTCGCTCTTTTTCATGGAGCCATAACCTACGACCACCACTTCATCGAGGAACTCTGCGTCATCTTCGAGACGGACGTTGAAAACCGTGTTATTACCTACGGTTATAGTCTGCGTCGCATAACCTATCGACGAGATTTCTATAACTGCGCCTTTTCGCACGGAAAGAGAAAAATGACCTTGATCATCGGTCATAGTACCGTTATTAGTGCCTTTCTCTATGACACTGGCACCCATAACTGGACCTACTTGATCGCTCACCGTTCCCGTTATAGGAATCGACTGAGCTATCGCATTGACGCTCAACAAGAACATCAGAAGGCACGAAAACAGTTTACTTTTCATAAATTTTAGTGCTTAACATAATGTGATTTATTAATGTTGCAAATTTACGAGTCATTCACACCATAAACTAATACTATTTAAGAAAAATATGATACTATTTTGACATATACTGATTTATATCGACAAACAGGACAATGATTTATAAAATATTTCAATATATTTGGCCTGTGCCGATGCGCGGCACACAGAAAAAAACACTAAAACATCCAACAAACAGCATAGAGATGAGACGTATTCCATTATTGAGCGCTGTTGCCATATTGGCATTATGTGCATGCGAGAAAGACCAGATAACCGTCACCCACCAGAACGGAAAGACCCGCATAAAAGCATACACGGACAATATTTTCCGAGTAACTTCCGTTCCTGAAGCTGAGCAGTTTACTGAGGGGGAATCGCTTATGGCACTGCCACAAAAAGGCAGAATCAAATGCAATATTTCCAATACGGACAGCTCTGTGGTAATATCTACTTCCCAGCTCAGCGCCAGCGTAAGCCGCCGCGACGGAAAGGTGAGTTTTTTCCGCAAGGACGGAACGCCTATCACCATGGAACACGAGAGGACATTCAAGCCCATAACGGTGGATGGCACGTCGGCGTGGACGGTAAGCCAGAGTTTCGACTCTCCCGAAGACGAAGCCTTTTTCGGACTTGGCCAGCATCAGGCCGATGAATGGAACTACAAAGGCCGTAACGAAGAATTGTATCAATACAATACCAAGATTTCCATTCCTTTTATAGTGTCGTCACGCAGATACGGTCTTCTCTGGGACAGCAACAGCTTCTGCCGCTGGGGCGACCCGAGAGATTACGCTCAACTTTCGCAAGTGTTTACCCTGTTCGACAAGAACGGCCGCGAGGGAGCCCTTACCGGCACTTACACGGCAGCGGACGGGACGGTGCTGGTAAGAAGAGAGCCTGACCTCGCTCAGGAATTCCTCCGGACGCCGAAGTGTGACCGCGTCAAAAATGCGCCCGACTTCAAATTCAACGGCTCCGACGTCCTCTTCGAAGGAGAACTTCTGCCTGCAGAAAGCGGACTGTATCATTTTTATATATATTATGCAGGCTACACCAAGGTATTCATAGACGACAAACAGGTAACTCCTGAAATCTGGCGCACGGCATGGAATCCTAACGGACGGAAGTTCGAGGTGGAACTCCGGGAAGGACACCGCGTGCCCATACGCATAGAGTGGAAGCCTGACGGAGACGTATCCTACTGCGGACTGCGCGTGCTCAGTCCTGTAGATCCCGAGGAGCAAGGCAGGATGAACTGGTGGGGAGAGATGCAGCACCAGATAGACTACTACCTCATAGCTGGCGAGAATATAGATGAAGTCATAAGCGGTTACCGCACCATTACGGGCAAGGCGCAGATACTTCCCCGCTGGGCGATGGGGTATTGGCAGAGCCGCGAAAGATATTCAAGCCAGGAAGGCATACTCTCAACACTTAAAGAAATGAGGGACAGGGGTATACCTGTGGACAACATAGTGCAGGACTGGCAATATTGGGAAAACGACCAGTGGGGAAGTCACGAGTTCGACCCTGCGCGTTACCCCGACCCGAAGGCCATGGTGGATTCGATTCACGCTCTGAATGCCAAGTATATGATATCGGTCTGGCCTAAATTCTATACCAATACGGAACATTTCAAGGAACTGGACGAAAACGGCTGGATTTATCGCAGAGCCGTTGTGGACAGCGTGGCCGACTGGCTCGGATATCAGCAGTCTTTCTATGACGCCTACAGCGAAGGCGCGCGCAAACTGTTCTGGGGTCAGATGAAAGAGCACCTCTACTCTCTCGGAGTCGATTCGTGGTGGATGGACGCCAGCGAGCCTAACATCCACGACTGCACGGACATGGACTATCGCAAGGCACTCTGCGGCCCTACCGCGCTGGGCCCTTCAACGGAGTATTTCAACGCCTACGCCCTTATGAACGCGCAGGCCATCTATGAAGGACAGCGCAGCGCCGATCCTGACCGGAGAGTGTTCCTTCTCACCCGCAGCGGCTTCCCCGGACTTCAAAGATACTCTACCGCCTCATGGAGCGGAGACATAGGCACGCGATGGGAGGACATGAAGGCCCAGATAAGCGCCGGCTTGAACTACTGCATCAGCGGACTGCCGTTCTGGACGCAGGACATAGGCGGATTCAGCGTGGAAAACAGATTCATGGCGGCGCAACACCTCCTGGAAGATACCGGACAGGTAAACGAGGACATGAAGGAATGGCGCGAGATGCAGACGCGCTGGCACCAATGGGGCATTTTCTGCCCGCTCTACCGCGTTCACGGCCAATGGCCTCTGCGCGAACCTCACCTGCTCGCCCCGGAAGACTCCCCTACCTATAAGGCCATATTGGCGGCGGACAAGCTGAGATACTCGCTGCTTCCTTATATATATACGCTGAACGCACGCGTGCATTTCGACGATTACACCATGATGCGTCCGCTCGTGATGGATTTCACGGATGACAGGACAGCGATCAATCTCAGCGATGAATTCATGTTCGGGGACGCCTTCCTCGTATGCCCTGTCTATGAATACAAGGCCCGCAGCCGCGAGGTATATCTGCCTGAGGGACAGTGGTACGACTTCTACACTAACGAACGACTCGAAGGCGGGCGCAGCTTCACGGCCCCTGCCCCTTACGAGCGGATTCCGCTCTATGTACGCGCAGGACAGATAGTGCCAATTGGCCCGGACATACAGTACACCGCCCAAGATGACGGTTCATATCTTAAGCTCAGAGTCTACACCGGGGCTGACGCTTCCTACACCCTATACGAAGATGACGGGGTAAGCTACGGCTACGAAAAGGGAGAATACTCCACCATTCCGATTACTTGGAGTGAAGCCTCTCCTCGCGGAACCCTGACCATAGGACGGCGTAACGGAAGTTTCCCGGGGATGAGCGAAGGCAAGCGCATCGAAGTGGAAATCATCTCTGCAAAAGGTATCCAAAAAAGAGAAATAAACTATACCGGAGAAGAAGCAAAAATCTCGTTTTCGTGCATTTAGCCCCCAATAAAAATCTCGTTTTCGTGTTTTTATGCTACATTTGCATCTACTAACTCATTGACTCATGAAACGAAAGATATACGAAAAACTTTTGCAATGGAAAAGGGAAGAAAACGGACGAGTTGCACTTCTTTTAGAAGGAGCAAGACGCGTCGGGAAAAGTTACATTGTCGAGGAATTCGCAAAGAACGAATATAAGTCATACATTCTCGTAGATTTTGCGCACATAGGCAACGCAATGAAACTCCTCTCTTTCTCATGTATCTTCAAAACGTTGCCGGTGTAGAACTCTACGAAAGAGAGTCTCTGATTATATTTGATGAAGTCCAGAAGTACCCTGCTGCAAGGCAAGCGATTAAACATTTAGTAGCTGACGGCCGTTATGACTACATAGAAACGGGGTCCCTCGTAAGTTTGAATGAAAACACTGAGGATATTCTTCTACCGTCTGAAGAGCGCCCGCTCCAAATGTACCCAATGGATTTTGAAGAATTCCTATGGGCTATAGGAGACGAAATGACATGGCCGTTCATAAAAAATTGTTTTGAAAACCGAAAAGCCCTAGGCCCGATGCATAAAAAAGCGATGACCTTATTCAGACAATATCTTATCGTTGGCGGAATGCCTCAGGCCATAGCGGAATTCATCAAAACGGGCAATTTTCAAAAAGTTGACATCGTGAAGCGCGACATCCTCTCGCTCTATCGAAAAAGCATTGACAAACATGTGAAAGGCTACACAGAAAAGGTAAAAGCGGTTTGGGATCAGATTCCGGGACAACTCCAAAGACACGAAAAAAGATTCCGACTTTCAGAAATTGACAAAAAAGCCAGATACAGAAGTTACGAATCTTCATTTCTATGGTTAAATGATGCCAAATTTGTAAATATCTGCAATAACGTAACAGAGCCGCAAGTTGGAATGAGGCTTAAAAGAGACGATACGATATTCAAATGTTATATGGCTGACACAGGTCTTCTGATTTCACACTCATTCGACGAAAAACTAATACAAGGCGAAGAACTATATCAAAAATTACTATTGGGCAAACTTGAAATTAACGAAGGAATGTTGATTGAAAATATTGTAGCTCAAATGTTTGTTGCAAGCGGACACGCACTGTATTTCTATAGCAAGAATTCCGAAGAGTCCGCCAATAGAATGGAAATTGACTTCCTTATTGAAAAGCCAACCATCACCACAGCTCATAACATATGCCCTGTCGAAGTAAAGTCTGGAAAGAATTACACATTCTCCTCCTTGCAAAAATTCAGGACTAAATTTCACGAGCAGCTACATATCGCTTACATCATTCATACACAAGACTTTAAAGAAGAAAATAATATAATTTTCCTTCCTATTTATATGACTCCGCTATTATAGTTCCCCCTTAGATGACATTTCAAACAAACACATTTTGACAAATTCAAACACAGCAGTGCCTTTTCTTTGCTGTCGCTTCGCGACCCTATACGGGCAAACGCTTCGAAAAGGCACTGCTGTGTCTGAACAATTACGTATGTCTAACCACTCCCATAAGAAGGATTACCTCGGACAACTACATTCTGACATATTTACACCAACTTAATAGACAATCATGTAGCTTCTTACTATCTCTATCATAAAGCGAATTTTGTCCTCGAATTGTAAAGGAATGCCTGTTAAGATCTATATCTGTAAAGGCAACATTATATAAACCATACGTATTCGGTGCGAGAATAGGATCTTTTGCACCGAAAAATAATGGCATCTCCATTTTGCCTTCTGTGGTTGCTTCAAGGGTCACATATTCGACTACAGTTTCGTATCGTACTTGAATATCAGCACCATCTTCAGTTAACGAAGTCACAACATTATGAATTTGGGCAACAAATATAAGAGTATTAGGGTGCTCCGTGTCCTTTATAATTTGTGCAAACAGCCATTCATTTCTTCCTCCAGGAAGACCCTCAAGTTCCTCTATAGTAGAGAATCCGATACCGTTTCCGTCTAAATCCATAGTCGTTCCTAATCCAGAACTTTCCAATCTATATGTGCCACACAGATTATCACAAATAATCTCAAATTCAGTTTTCTCTTTACTGCAACCGCACAGAACAAGAAAAAAAAGCGGAAAGATATTCCAATATTGTCTTTTCATATTCAACTATTCATATCGTTTGTAAAAAAAATTAACAGAAGACTTCCCTACCGCCTTTCCATCGCAGCCTTAACGAACGCGACGAAGATAGGCTGAGGATTTTCCGGCGTACTCTTATATTCCGGATGGAACTGCACCGCGATGTAGAATGGATGCGAAGGCAGTTCCACTATCTCCACTAGACGCGTGTCCGGATTAAATCCCGAGGCCACCAAACCCGCATTCTCAAAAGCCGGCAGATAATCGCTGTTAAGTTCATAGCGGTGACGGTGTCGCTCCGATATCTTCGCCCTACCATATATCTTACGGGCCAATGTCCCCTCCTTCAACAGGCAATCGTACGCCCCCAGACGCATGGTGCCTCCCTTGGAAGTAGTGCTTTTCTGATCCTCCATCAGGCTGACCACGGGGTAAGGCGTCGAAGGGTTGAGCTCCGTCGAATTGGCCTGGAGCATACCCAGCACGTTACGGGCAAATTCCACCACGCACATCTGCATGCCCAGACATATTCCGAAGAACGGAATGCCTGACTCGCGGGCGTACTTTACCGCCGCAATCTTTCCTTCCAATCCCCTCTCACCGAATCCGGGAGCCACCAAAATACCGTTCATGCCAGAAAGCAATTCAGCGACATTGCCATCGTTAATATTCTCACTGTGAATATAATGCACATTAACCTTGCACTCACACGCGGCACCTGCGTGCACAAATGACTCCAGTATGGACTTGTATGCGTCCTGCAGATTATATTTGCCTACAAGGGCAACATCTACTTTTTTCTTGGAATGGTCCAATTTATATAGGAACTCATTCCACTTCCCGAGATCGGCATCAGGCAAATCAGTAAGGCCGAAATGATTGAGTACCAGACGGTCAAGTCCCTCTGCGTGCATGTTCAGCGGCACCTTGTAGATGGAATCCGCATCGATGGACTGTATGACATGACCCGGCTTCACATTACAGAACAGAGCCACCTTTCTTCTGAGCTCAGGTGACAGGTCATACTCCGTACGACACACTATTATGTCCGGCTGCACGCCGGCGCGCTGAAGATCCTGCACAGAATGCTGGGTAGGCTTGGTCTTGAGCTCCTTGGCAGCCTTTAGGTAAGGTACGAGCGTGAGGTGTATCGTCACGCAGTCCTCTTCCGGAAGCTCCCACTGAAGCTGACGCACTGCCTCCACGAAAGGTTGGGACTCCATATCTCCTACCGTTCCTCCTATTTCAGTGATAATCACGTCATAGTTCTGAGTTTTGGATATGAGCATCATACGGCGCTTGATCTCGTCGGTAATGTGAGGCACTATCTGTACGGTCTTTCCCAAATACGCGCCTTCACGCTCCTTGCTTATGACCGTGTTATATATCTTACCGGTCGTGACATTATTGGCCTTGGAAGTATAGACCCCCAGAAAACGCTCGTAATGCCCGAGGTCAAGATCAGTTTCCGCACCGTCCTCAGTAACATAGCACTCTCCGTGTTCATATGGGTTAAGCGTGCCCGGGTCGATATTGATATACGGGTCGAATTTCTGAATCGTAACCCTCAGACCCCTTGCCTGAAGAAGTTTGGCGAGCGACGCCGCGATTATTCCCTTTCCAAGTGATGAGGCCACGCCTCCAGATACAAATACGTATTTTGTGCTCATAGTCCTATAACAAAAAAACCTGTCGGAAGCGCATACCTCCAACAGGGATACAAATGTACGCAATTTTCAGCACACCTGCAAAATTCCCGACCGTCCTCTTTTACGCTGATTTCTTGTAATTATCTTTCAAGAAAGATATATTTGTATGATACTCTTTTTTGCACAAATGAATAAGACCAATATCACAGATAACATCAAAGACATCAAGTCGCGACTTCCTGAGAATGTGGAACTCGTGGCTGTAAGCAAGTTTCACCCGCTGGATGCCATCCTGCAGGCTTATGAAGCAGGGCAAAGGGTATTTGCCGAGAGCAGGCCGCAGGAATTGGCCGAAAAAGTCAAAGCTCTGGACGAGCAGAAATACCCCGGGGTGGATTGGCATTTCATAGGGCATCTGCAGACAAATAAGCTCAAGTTAGTACTTCCCTATGTATCGATGGTTCAATCAGTTGACAGCGTTCATCTGCTCGACGAGATTCAGAAATGGGGATTGGCCCAAGACAAGACCATAAATGTTCTGTTGGAGGTGCACATTGCCGCTGAGGACAGCAAACAGGGGTTCTGGGAAGAAGAAATCTTGGAGCTGCTTTTCAATTCGTCCAAGTACACACGTATCCGTTTTTGCGGACTTATGGGGATGGCCACGAATACCGACGATCGGGAGACGATAGAAGCGGATTTCGAGAGGATAGATTCGCTGATGGCTTACCTTAAGGACCTTTTTCCCGAACTGACAGACTTCAATCAGCTATCCATAGGGATGTCTGAGGATTGGCCAATAGCCATAAGGCACGGCGCCACGATGGTAAGAATCGGCTCAGCCATATTCGGGCCCAGATGAACACCTTCATAGCCATAGACTTGAAGTCGTATTTCGCCTCGGTGGAATGCGTGGAAAGAGGTCTGGACCCACTCACGGCCAATCTGGTAGTGGCTGACGAGTCCAGGACCAACAAGACCGTGTGCCTGGCAGTATCGCCTTCACTGAAAGCCTATGGAATCGGCGGAAGGGCACGTCTGTGGGAAGTGGAACAGAGAATAAAGGAACTTAACCGGACACGCCGCGACAAGATTACATATATAGTCGCGCCGCCGCGAATGTCGCACTACATCGAATGCAGCACGCGAATCTATGACATATATTTAAGATACTTTTCCTCTGAAGACATACATGTCTACTCCATAGACGAAGTATTCATCGACGCCACACACTATATGGCGGCCTATGGGATGAGTGCTCACGAGCTCACGATAAAGATTATACGCGAGGTCCTCAGCGAAACCGGCATCACGGCCACAGCGGGAATAGGGACTAATCTTTATCTGTGCAAAGTAGCTATGGACATAGTAGCCAAGCATATTCCGGCGGACAAGGACGGTGTGCGTATAGCCGAACTGGACGAAATGTCTTACAGGAGGCTGCTTTGGGAGCACAGGCCTCTGACAGACTTCTGGAGAGTGGGAAGAGGAACGGCCGCGCATCTGGAAAAATTCGGGCTCTTCACTATGGGCGACGTGGCGCTTTGCTCCCTGAAGAACGAAGAATTCCTGTTCAAGGAATTCGGAGTGATGGCTGAGCTTCTCATAGATCACGCCTGGGGATATGAGCCCTGCACTATGCAAGCTATCAAAGAATATAAACCTCAGAGCAATTCCTTCAGCCGTGGCCAAGTACTTTCAAGGCCTTACCGTTTTGATGAAGCGCTCATCGTATCTCTCGAAATGGCGGATGCCCTTTCTCTTACTCTAGTGGAAAAATCCCTGGTCTGCCCGCAGATGGTTCTCACCGTATGTTATGATCAGCAAAGCCTGTCCACTTCCGGTGGCACGCTCCCCTACAACGGGCCCGTGGAAAACGACTATTACGGAAGAAAAGTTCCCAAGCACAGCCAAGGGACATATAATTGGAACGAAGGGACGTCGTCAAGTGCAGCATTCGGAACTGCGATAAAGACCCTTTTTGAAACACATGTCAATAAAGGGCTGCTCATACGTCGCATTTATATATCAGTCAATAAGCTGTCCGCCGAAAAAAGAGAAAGCAGCCCTTGCCAACTCAGCCTTTTTGAAGAAAAAGACATTTCTTCTCCGAATACGGCTCCTGCCAAGGAAAGAGAACTGCAGGAAACGCTTCTGTCAATACGTAAGAAGTTCGGCAAAAATTCCATACTCAAAGGCTACAGCTTCGAAGATGGAGCCACCGCAAAAGAAAGAAACAACCAGATAGGAGGGCACAAGGCATGAAAACGAAATATGAAGAAATTATCAATCTCCCCAGACCTCAAAGCCGTCACCCCAAGATGAGTCTCTATGCCCGCGCCGGCCAATTTTCTGCCTTCAATGCACTTTCCGGACACGAAGAAGCCATAGAACAGACTGATATCAAGCACATAGAAAACGTGGATACAGACGCGTAAAAGACATATTCAGGCGGAAAAACGACAGTAGATGCAAAATTTTTTGAAAAAATTATTAAAATATTTTGCGAATATAAAAAATTGTTTTACCTTTGTACTCGGGTTGAGCAAGTGCTAGTTCTTAGCCATCGACCTATTGGTTATTAGTTTTAGTGTTATTAATTATGTGGTTAGTATGAGTTGTCGCCGTGAGGTCACAACTCATTTCTTTTATACCTATGTATACCCAAATTGGCACTGCCAGGATACTTATCCCAGCAGTGCCAATAAAAAATACTAATATACGACCAATACTTCTGCTGCCTTTTCCGCTCTTTTAAATGCTAATTTCAGCAGCCTCACTATTCTACTTGAATATGGGGTGTAAGTATCTATAAGTTTGTTATAATCCTTTATATAGTATATATTATCAGAATCTATATTAGTGATTGACAACTGAAGAAAAGATATCACCTCCTCATCTGTTTTTTTTGAAAAATACTCAATCATTCTATGGGGATTATCTAAAAGCAGTTGATATACTCCATCAATAAAACAACAAATAGCATCAATACCATCCCATATATAATTATAGGACAGGCTTAAAAATTTATCAAGCACATTAGTTTCCTCTACTCTTTTATCGGAAAACAAAAATTTTATGTGTTCATAGCCATAAGTACATAATACCATTGGTTTTCTATTTTCATGATCATACCCATATACATTCACAAAATCTTCATATTTATCCGGAAACGCATCTACAAAGGCATCATAGTCTTTCTCTTCATATGCCTTTTGTAACGTATCAGCGCAGTTCTGAACATCAAAAGATGAAAACAACAATACCACTCCCATTAAGTAGGCAGCAAATCTATTTTTAGTCATAATCAACTATATTTTAATCACTTATTTTTTATAATTGTCCTAACGTTCTCTGCTCCCACCTTCTCTATAAATCCCTTCAGTTCATCAAATTTATCACCAGGGTTAGAAATAGTCCCATTTTTATTATACCCTGCTCCAACTAATTGACATCCTTTTGTATGTCTTCTTTTGGTACCTAAATGATAAAGAATTTTCCTTGACTTAGGGACGGATTCATTAAACAGTATATAATTATCCTTATACTTTTCGCTATGATAATTATCTATTTCATAGACCCCCTCAGGGATTCTTTTATCCATATTCGGAGTAGTAGTATCTGGACCTTCGGGTTCGAGAATGTATCCCGTCACTGATTCATCTCCTCCTACAGTCTCAAATGTGCTGACTGTATAATCTGACCCTTCTTCAAAGCGATATTGAATTATCAATCCTCCAACTTCTTTAAATCCTTCAGGAAAGGCGTTTCGCACTAACATCGCCGAATAGGCACTAATATTCGCGTACTTATCCCAACCAGATAAATTTTACCATCGTCAATATTGTCAGAAGTAATAAAATCACCTGTGTAAGAATAATATACTGCTTCCCCGTTCGG
>CAVFNP010000022.1:0-36268 GCA_963624185.1 Firmicutes bacterium CAG:460
AGAGAATGTTTCCTAAAATCTTCATGTTCTTTTAAATTATTGATTTTCTATATGTGCACGGCAATATCATTCTTTCCGAACCTCGCTTATCCGCTTGTTGTTCCTATTCCAAGATGTATTTGCCTGGCAATGTCATTCTTTACAAACCATGGATTGGCTATCTGCCGCGAGGTCCATAGTGACAAAAGTAGTAATTTTAAGGCGATTCTAAAGCATATGCCTACCTCGAAAGGCCGCCGGAGGCTTATGGTATGGTCTAGGTAGGGAACTTTTTAGCCGTTTATGTCCTCACCTGAACGAGGCAGGTGCCACAGAGGGCTGTCAGAGGCAGGAGGGCCTGCCAGGTGAGGAACTTTCCCGTCGTTTATGTCCTCACCTGAACTGATCGGAAGGAAAGACGGATCTACCGGGATGAAAAGCAGACCCAAAACCCAAGCGTGACTAAACAATGGAAGCCACCTGCAGGCAAGAAAATGATTTTCGAACGGATGGAAGGAGAGCGGCTCAGCTGTCGTTTCCGATAATGCATAGCCTATCCATTGGCTAAGACGCGGAACGTAAAAAAGTAGCGCAACCGAAATGAAAAAGTGTTGAAAGAAAGAATTATTTTATATATTTGCGCCCTAAAATAAAAATGCCAAGTCCCGCGGAAGTGAAGATATTGATATGGCGAAACTTGTGCATAATGGATGTAAACACATAAAATCTATAACGTTATGTTTTGGACACTTGAATTGGCAGGGCACCTTGACGATGCACCATGGCCGGCAACAAAAGATGAACTGATAGACTATGCCAATCGTTCAGGCGCTCCTCAGGATGTGCTTGACAATCTTCAGGAACTTGAAGACGATGGAGAGATCTATGAAAGCATAGAGGATATCTGGCCGGATTATCCTACAAAAGATGACTTCTTTTTCAACGAGGAAGAGTACTGATTTGTAAATAATTAGTTTTCAAACACTTAACGACTTTTTTGGTGAGTTTTTTCACTGGAAAAGTCGTTTTTCGGTGTGCCTTGCAGGGCATTCTGTGGCACATCGTGTCATCGGGATCAGGGGATGTTTTACCCGATTTTCACGCATCTGGAAAAAAAGGACGGATGTCTTCTTCACGCTGTTTTTGTTCCATAGTGGCATTTTCCAGCACTTTTGTGGCATTCCGTGGTAATTTGGAGATGGTGATTTTTGTTCATAACTTTTGACAATCAAACACATAGTAATGAGCAATTATATCTTCAAGATTCCGAAAGTGAGTCTGGCCCTCCAGACCCCGGCCGACAAGTACGGCGAGTGCGGCATTTACATTAGAATCCCGTTCGACGGACGCTACCTGAGGAAGGCGACGAACATCTACATCAGGCCCGAACACTGGGACGGTTCCAGCCAAAGGGAGAAGGACAGGATCGCCAGAGAAGAACGGGAGGACCCCGACTTCATCGCATACGCCCATAAGGTGAACGAACTTTTCTATAACAAGGGCAAATACGGCTTCACCAGCTGGTACAACAAGAAACGCTACATCATCGCGTTCGAGTTCTACCTGAAGAATTTCACAAGCTTCGAAAGGCCAAGGCTCAGCGGGCTGAAAGTGGAGATGTTCGACGGCTATGTCAACTACAGGATGGCGACCAAGGGGAACACGAGCCGGGAAGGAATCAACAAGATGCTCGGCCACAGCAGCATCGCCACCACCGAGAAAACCTATGCGAAGTTTCTCAAGGAGAAGGTCCACGCCGACATGCAGGTACTCGAAGGGTTCAACTTCTAAGCGAAACTACAGAGATAATTTTAATGTCAAGCAAGTATACTTTGCCACTTAATAGCCGGAATTCTGCACTGGTTTACCTCTGTAATAAATTATCAAGTTCTCAGAGACCATAAAAGCTCTTGCTATGCTCCAATGTGTTTCTACCTACGGTATAGGCATAGCAGGCAACCGGCAAGAAATGCAGTACAACACTTCCCATCTCGACATCGACAGTTTGTGTCTCAGATGTCACGATAGCCTCTTTCAATCCGTTATTCTGCATATACCAAAGCAATGATTTCAATTCCCCGGGATGTTGCACATACCGGTCGCTCCACTTGATCTCGACACCCCAGAGAGGTTTCTGCCTTGCCGGGTCTATTCCTACGATATCAACTTCCCCCTGTTCCTTTTTTGACAACCTCCAATTCGCGAAAGATATGTCTGTCCTTTGCCTTGGTATCCATTGCGCATATACCGCAGTTTCCACCATATCACCGATCCCCTCATCCGTCACTTTTATCGGTTGAAACAACGCGCACCTGAGCGATGGATTCGTAAGATAAATTTTAAAGCTGATATCCCTTTGGTATTTTTTCGCATTATCGTCCGTCCTGTGTATGACTTTTATCAAAAAGGCCGCCTCAAGATATTGTATATACTTCTTGAGAAGCTCTTTTTTCACACCGGATTCCTTTGACATTGCCTCATAAGAAAACTGCTCCCCGGAATGGTATGCAATCATCGTGAACAGAGAATTGAGTTCCTGAACATCCTGAATTCCATATAGACTCGGCAAGTCTCTCAGCAGCACCTTGTCTATTATGTCGTGCCTGATAAACTGCCCCGGATTCTCCTGTATTCGTTCACTGAATACGACCTCAGGATATCCGCCATAGTTTATATAGTCTAGAAACAGCGTGATGTTTGGTATCGTGCTACTTATGGTTTCTGTGATGGCTCGTATGACTTTGCACGGTACACCTCCGGCCACTACTCCGGCGGGGATGTCGCGGGTCACTACAGCACCGGCCGCTATGACACTGCCTTTACCGATGGTGACCCCGCCGAGGACTGTGACACTTGCTCCGAGCCAGACATTCTCCTCTATGGTAATGGGTTTGCTGGACGATAACGGTTCGCCAAGTCGCTGGTCCGAGTTTACGGGATGTCCGGCGCAGGCTATGATGCACTTGGGGCCGATGAAAACGTTGCCTCCGATGTGGATGGGCGAAGTGTCAAGGAATACGCAGTCGAAGTTGACGAACGTGAAATGTCCTCCGGCAAAATGGGTATTTATTCCATAGTCGAAGTGGACGTGCGGCATTATGGCTGTTCTTTCGTCCCATGTTCCCAAAAGTTCTTTGAGTATGGTCGACAGCGCCTCCTTGTCAGAGGGGTCCGTGCTGTTGTACTTCCAGCACAGTTTTCTGGCCTTCGCCTGTATCTCACCCGGTATGAGCATCACGTTGCCCGCATATGGGACATCCGAAGTGATGATGCCAATTACAGATTCATTCAAATTCTCATCCCTCTGGATTCTTGCATTGTCTTCTATATTCATACTGCAAATTTAGCAGTAATTACGATAATTGTTGCAGTGCAAGGGAGCGGGTGTTTTTTTAGAATTTGTGTTATTTCTTGAAATAGCGGTTATACAGTCCCTTGAAACCGGCTCCGTGACGGGCTTCGTCCTTGGCCATCTCGTGGACGGTGTCGTGGATGGCGTCGTAGCCGAGCTGCTTGGCCCTTGAGGCTATGGCGAGCTTCCCGGCGCAGGCTCCTCCTTCCGCTTCCATTCTCTTTTTGACGTTGGTTTCCGTGTCCCAGACGATCTCGCCGAGCAGCTCCGCAAATTTGCTTGCGTGTTCCGCCTCTTCCCAGGCGTATCTCTTGAACGCTTCGGCAATTTCGGGATAGCCTTCCCTGTCAGCCTGACGGCTCATCGCAAGATACATCCCGACTTCTGAACATTCTCCCAAGAAATGATCGTGCAGCCCTTGCATAATCTCCTCGTCTTCGACTTTTCCGTCACCTATTTTATGCTCGCAGGCCCATCCTTGCTCATCGTCCTTGACTTCCTCGAACTTGTCGCTTTTGGCGTGGCATACCGGGCACTCTGCCGGTGGGTTTTCGCCCTCGAATACGTATCCGCACACGAGGCATCTGAATTTCTTTTTCATGTCTGTGTTTTTTAGATATGATTTATTGTGTCACGTTTGTTTCTGTGCAAAGATATAGAGATTATTCGGTCTCGCAATAGTTTTTGCAAAAAAATTGCAAATGCTAATAATTTGCATTTATTTTGCAGCAGGAATTCCGTAGAAAGGGGATTGAAATATGGAAAGCATAGAGAACATAAAGCACGCAGGGTTGAAGCTGACGCCACAGCGCCGGATGATTTACGAGGCGATGATGCAGTTGCGCCACGCCACTTTGGATGATATTGAAGAATATCTGAAAGGTAAAGGGACAGACATGACAACATCTACCGTGTACCGGGTGCTGGATTCGTTTTGCCGTGCCAATCTGCTTTCGCTGTTCTTTCACCCTGAAACGGGCAAGGGATACTATGACATAACGACAAGAGAGCATCACCATATATTCTCATCCAATCAGGTCTCCGATTTTGAAGCGCCGGGGCTGTCCGAAGTGGTACGGGATTACCTGAGACAGCAGCATATACCGGAAGAGGATATTGAAAAAGTGCAGGTTCAGATAACCACTATTCATAAATAAAAAAATAGTTTTTTGCCTAGTGATTGCAGATTTTCGAAGAGTCGACTGTGAAGTCATCTTCTTCGCCGCAAGGCATGAACTTTCCGCGCTCTTCCAGAAAATCTACAAGCTGCGCTGCGGTCATACCACTCGCAGAGCAAGTGTAGAAGCGTTCGTTCTCACCGAACCGTTCGATAATGGCGTCTATGAGCTGTCGTTTTGTAGCGTAACTATTTCCCTCCATCATATGGAGTACTTCGTGTCCGTGTATCATGTTCTGTTTGTTTTTTCTGCAAAGATACTCGAATTTATGGTGTGTTTCGTAAGGCTTGTTTTTTCAAACGGGAGCTATTGGCGCATTTCAGAAAAATGTCTAAATTCGGCCCCGAAATTTTGGTTGGTTAGAATTAACAGTTTATCATGGACGAAAAGAAGACTAAAATTATATGCACCATTGCGGATAACCGCTGTGATGTGGATTTCATACGCCAACTCTACGAGAACGGAATGAACGTCGTGCGTATCAATTCTGCACATGCTTCGATTGAGGGTGCGCAGATGGTCGTGGACAATGTAAGAAAAGTGTCTGACAGAATAGCCATACTGATAGATACGAAAGGCCCTGAAGTAAGGCTTACGCAGATGGCTGACTCCGTGGGGTTTGTAGCTAAGACCGGGCAGATCGTGGAGATAATAGACGATCCTTCGAAGCCTTGCCGCAAGGGGGTTTTGTACACGACATATCCTCATATGGCCGACGACGTGCCGGTCGGTTCGGATATCCTTATAGACGATGGTTCGGTAGACCTCTCTGTTATAGATAAGGAGGAAGGCAAGCTTATCTGCAAGGTGATGAACGAGGGGGTAATCAAAGGACATAAGAGTGTCAATGTTCCCGCCGTGCATATCAATCTTCCGGCAGTGACAGAAAAGGACAGGAAGTTCATCGAGTGGGCGATAGATGCGGACATCGATTTCATCGCGCATTCTTTTGTGCGCAGCGCCCGCGACCTGCATGAGATTCAGGAGATTCTGGATCAGAGGGACAGTCATCTTAAAATCATAGCCAAGATAGAGAACCAGCAGGGGATAGACAACCTCGATGAGATTCTGACTTACAGCTACGGCATTATGGTCGCCCGCGGAGATTTGGGCGTGGAGATTCCTGCCGAGAGCATTCCTTTGATTCAGAGGGATATCGTCCGTGCATGCAGGGACAGGAAAAAACCTGTCATTATCGCTACCCAGATGCTTCAGAGCATGATTGAAAACCCTCGTCCTACCAGGGCGGAGGTGACGGATGTGGCGAACGCCATCTTCCAGAGCGCGGATGCGATAATGCTCAGCGGTGAGAGCGCATACGGAAAATACCCGGTGGAGGCGGTCCGGACGATGACCAAGATCGCGCTGCAGACGGAGAAGACCATCGATGTCAATCTGGAACTTAATTTGCGAAAGGCGGTCAAGCCTGTGGCTGTCGTATTGGCCCGCTCACTTGTGGCCGCCACACACGAACTGCCGGTGAAAGCCCTGGTCTTCGATACATATACCGGGCGCGTAGGTCGTTATCTTTCCACGTTCAGGCCTAAGGTCCCTGTTTATGCGATGTGCTATAACAGCTATACTATGAGGGAATTGGCCCTGGTGTTCGGAATCAAGGCTTATCCGTTCGCGAAGGTTAATGATAAGGAAGAATTCTCGGCCAAGTCCATCGAACTGCTGACCCGTGAGGGTAAGATAGAGCAGGGAGACCTGGTAGGGTTTATAGGAGGCGTGTTCGGGGCTCAGATGGGCGCCACATATATGGAGTTGAAGCACGTGTAGGTGCTAAAAAAGAAAAATCAGTTTAAAATGAAGTGTTGTAGTTCCAAGAATGTCTTTATTCTTGTAGCTTTTTGCGGCTTGTTGTCTGCATGTGACTCGGAAAATGATATTGAAACCGAGTCCGTTCACAAAGATCATTTTGTCAGCCTGAATGCCGGAGTGGATGATGGTGGGCAGGACAGAGTGCAGACCCGCTGCGTTTTTACAGGTAATGACGGGTTGGCCAATTTTTATTGGCAGAAGTCGGATTGCATAGGTGTGGCGATAAAGGATTCAGAAGTCTTATCTTCGCTTGCTCTGGAGGAAGAGTATGCGGGGAAACAGACCGGCGTCTTTTCCGGTACTGTCGCAGGTGAGGTTGGCTCATATGCTGTGTATCCTTATAATGAGAATCACAGGATCTCCGGTAATATCCTGACATATAACCTGCCGTCTTCATATTATTGTCATAGTCAGTCGACTGTAGTATATGATTGGCTCGCTTCGGAGGAGGATATTGATTCTTATAGCATAAGTGCCAATCCGGCTCTCTATGCTGAGATTTCCAATACGGAAGTATCGGCCTCGGCTCAGTTCAAGATGCTTGGTGGAATGCTGTGTGTGAAGCTTGACAATACTCCTTCGACTGAATTCACGCTGTCTGTCATAGCCGATAAAAAAATCAGCGGAGATTTCGAGGTGGATCTAAGTGCAGACACTCCGAAGTTGAAGGCAAGTTCAGAGTCAGTAGAAGACACGGTTACTTTTAACATGCATATCCCGGGAGGAAGTCATTCCTTTGTCGTTTATCTCCCTGTTCCTGAGGGCTCGTATAATTTTACCGTAAGAGAGGGGCACTATCATCCCGGATTGATTGCGGAGAGGATTTATACGTCAACTTCCAAATCTCTGACCATAAACAGAGGCGAAATCAAAAGGGTCACACTCCAGGAAAGCTCAATGACCAAGGATGCCTCCATCGTAATAGACGGGCACAGATTCGTGGACCTTGGTCTGCCAAGCGGTATTCTTTGGGCGGATATGAACATAGGCGCCAGCAACGAGGCGGATGCCGGGGATTATTATGCTTTCGGTGAGCTGGAGACTGACTCGACATATACGCAGGCGTCTTATAAGTTCTGGGAGAACGGCAGTTATTCTAAATATAATAATGAGAAGACCACTCTTGACGCAGAGGATGACGTGGTAACCCAGAAGTGGGGAAGCAAGTTCCGCATGCCTACAGACACTGAACTTGAAGAATTGAACAGCAACTGCGAGTGGACATATACCACGCGCGTCAATTCTTCCGGGAAAACTGTTCATGGCAGTCAGGTCAGAAACACTACGACGGGAGCGACGATATTTATTCCTGAATCCGGCTATATGGACGGAACATCATTCAAGGATACTTCGGACGGATACTTGCTGGCAAGCACCATCTCGACTGCATCTCCATATAATGATGCGCATATCTTTTATTTTTATATCCTTTCTTCTACCGGTGAATTTCATCATTCGGCCGGGGATAAACACGACAAAAAAAGATATTTCGGATATCCGGTCCGTGCGATATATAAGAAGCCATAACGGTGTGGCTTGATAAAAAATTGAAGGTGGCCATCTCTCGACGGTCACCTTCTTTTGTGAAACTATTAAGAATTATTTAAGCCTGTTGTGAATTTTTGAAGCGGCAGAGTTGAGAATGTGTTTGTCATTCTTGGCTGTTACCGTGTCGAGATTCTTTACTGTCAGGCTTTCCGTTGATTCCTCTTCTACGCGGGTGTATACAGACTCTGAGTCGAATACAAAGATGGCGTATGCATAATTGGTGACTTCACCGGCCTCATCTACGAGCACGCTCTGGATGAAATAATTGTCTCCTTCTACGTTCGATTTGTTGGTCAGGTTAAGGGTAGTGGCGTCGCTGCTGAGTACATAGTCATAACTTTCTATGACAGTCTCCTCATCGCTCAACCATCCTCCCAGGAGTGCGATTGCGTAGTTTCCTGATGCAAATTGCCAATAACCTGCTGAACCGAGCTGTCCGTTGATAAGAGAAAGAGTCTTGTTCTCTGATGAATAAGTGGCTGTGAACGTGTCGATGTACTTTCCAGATACAGGAGAGAAGTCTCCGTTAGGGTAGTATACGGCGTATGATTCATTGATGTACTCCTGCTCTACAACCATGGTGAGGTCTGCTCGAACATCCTCCTCCGAGTCTTGTGATTCGAAGTAGTCAATGACATTGGCTGAGTAGGTTCCGATAAATTTGAGATATTCTTCTTCTGCAACAGGTGCTGTAGTGGTGGCGAAGTCGATGGTCGCAGGCGTGGTGTTGGCCTCGAAGGTCTTGTCCGCGTTCTTGTGAACACCGAATGCGATGAGAACGTATTCCGTATTGTCAGGGAGGCCTCCGAACTGAAGGGTCCTGTCTCCGGTGTAGAAGAGCTGATCGAGTTCGTAGTCTGTCATATAAGCATTATATGCTGTAAGAAGACGGTTTATATAAGCCTCGGCGCCGCCTGCCTTTTCGTAGTTGGCCTTTGTAGGGCAGATATAATACCAGTAATGTGTTTTGTCTTCGAGACCGCCTTTGACAGTGACATCGATATCGGCGTCGGTATAGGCGTGAACCTCTTCCGTAACATTCTCAAGGGTGAAGCTGATAGCTTTCTCCTGGGTTACAGGGATGCTGAGAGACACTCCGTCTCCTGTCAGAACTATCTCGCCTGTCTTTGTGTCTGTCGTGTTGGTTTCAAAATGAAGTTTGACCTCATTGTTTACATTATCTCCGTCGAACTTGACAGAAGCTGGGCTTATTGTTACCCAATCCGGAATGGTAGTGGCTTCCCAGTCGACGTTTGCGTGGATGTAGAGGGTGATGCTGTCTCTGATATAGTCGGCCTCTGCGGTATAATTCTCATAAGGTGCGAAATCAGTGGTGTTCCACACTGCGATGGTCTTGGCTTCAGCCGCCTGTGATACGGTAAGCACTACAGGCTCAAGAGATACGGTCTCGTCACTTGGTGAGAATGTGACTACAGCACTGCGCTCGGTGATGGCGTAATTTGTAGAGGCGGTCACTTTGACGACGGTAGAGGTGAGTTCTGTAGATGTCACTTCTGATGGAGTCACTTTAACCCAATCAGCTTCGCAAGTGGCTTTCCAAGCTACGGTTGAAGTGATGGTGGCTTTCTTGGTTCCGCCCGTTGATTCGAAAGCGAGACCTCCGTCTACTCCGGATATTTCCAGTTTATCGGGATCCGATTCTTTGGTGGTGTTGCAAGCTGTAATGCAACTGAGCGCGGCTATGCCAGCGCAGAGAAATGATTTGATTTTCATTTGAGTTTGGTTTTATAATTATTGCTGATTAAATAACTTAGGTAACACTTTGAAAGTAATATAAACCACTAACTAATAGAGAGTTGTATAAATAGTACCAACTTCTAACTTTACAAAGGTAATAATTTATAATTAAAGTTGTTCTATCTTTTCGAAAAAAAGTGATTATTTTTGACTTGAAAGAATAGAAAACAGACTTTATGAGATTAAAACTTTTAGCCTTTGGTGTGTTGGCTTTTTTATTGGCCTCTTGTGGCGGTAATCGGGAAATGAACGGAAGAAGTGAGATTCTTCTTTCGCCTGACGGTGATCTGCAACTTACTTTTGCTCTTAATGACGCGGACGGAACACCGTTCTATACTTTAAAATATAAAGGAGAGGATGTGATTCTCCCTTCTGCTTTAGGTTTTGAACTTCGCGGTAACCTCAAGGCGCAGAAACTGGTTTATAATAGTGATTCCTCCATAGATAAGAGGGACTATGATCCTTCCAATTCGTTTCACGACGGATTCTCTGTCGTGAATGTGTCCAGAAGTACGTTTGATCAGACTTGGTCGCCTGTATGGGGCGAGGAGTCCAGCATCAGAAACCATTATAACGAACTTCTGGTTTGTCTTTCCCAGAAGGAGACGTCCCGGAAGATGAACATAAGATTCCGTCTTTTTGATGATGGGCTTGGCTTCCGTTACGAATTCCCTGACCAGAAGAATATGCGCTATTTCGTGATAAACGAGGAACTTACTCAGTTTGCCATGGCTCAGGACTGCACCGCGTGGTGGATTCCAGGAGATTACGATACGCAGGAATATAATTATACGGAAAGTCTGATAAGTGAAATCCCGGAGCGCTTCAAGGATGCCATATGCGGCAACGATTCTCAGACCCCGTTCTCTGTGAACGGAGTTCAGACATCTCTTCAGATGCGTTCTCCGCGGGGTCTTTATATTAACATTCACGAGGCCGCTCTGGTGGATTATCCTTGTATGCATCTGGAAATCAATCCGAAGACTCTTACCTTTACCGCCCGTCTGACTCCTGATGCGCAGGGGTGCAAGGGCCGTATTCAGACTCCGTTCTCGACGCCTTGGCGAACGGTTCAGGTCTGTGAAAGCGCAACTGAGCAATTGGCATCGCGTCTGGTGCTGAATCTTAATGAACCGTGCGCGTTGAGCGATGTCAGCTGGATTAAACCGGTAAAATATATAGGTGTATGGTGGGAGATGATATCCGGAAAGAGCTCTTGGGCATATACTGACGATTTCAATTCTGTCCATCTGGGAGAGTCGGATTATGCTGATGCCAAGCCTAACGGCCGTCACGGGGCCAATAATGCCAATGTCCGCAGGTATATAGATTTCGCGGCCGCTAACGGATTCGATCAGGTTCTGGTCGAAGGCTGGAATGAAGGCTGGGAGGATTGGGCCAATTGCAACAAGGATTACGTGTTCGACTTTTTGACTCCTTATCCGGACTTCGACATAAAGGCGCTCAATGACTACGCTCACAAGAAAGGCGTTCGCCTGATGATGCATCATGAGACATCGTCTTCGGTAAGAAATTATGAAAGGCATATGGATGAGGCCTACGATCTTATGAATAAGTATGGGTACAACGCGGTTAAAAGCGGCTATGTGGGTGACATCCTTCCTTTCGGCGAGCATCATTATGGCCAATGGATGGTCAATCATTATCTGTACGCCGTGAAAAAGGCTGCGGAGCATAAGGTTATGGTCAATGCCCACGAGGCTGTACGTCCTACCGGATTGTGCAGGACATATCCTAATCTGGTGGGTAATGAGTCTGCTCGCGGAACGGAGTATCAGGCATTTGGCGGCACGTTGCCACATCACGTGACCATTCTGCCGTTCACCCGTCTCAACGGTGGCCCTATGGATTATACTCCGGGAATTTTCAGACGTGATCTCGAGAATGTTACCGGTGGTATAAATAAGTCTTGGGTCAATGCCACTATGGCTAATCAGCTGGCGCTCTACGTGACCATGTATTCTCCTCTTCAGATGGCTGCAGACCTGCCTC
Organism: Firmicutes bacterium CAG:460; assembly: GCA_963624185.1. Lineage (GTDB taxonomy): Bacteria > Bacteroidota > Bacteroidia > Bacteroidales > UBA932 > Cryptobacteroides. The sequence continues at coordinate 11,653 of CAVFNP010000022.1, forward strand.
AGAACTACGAACAATTCCCGCAGCAGTTCCAGTTCATTAAGGATGTGGAAGTGGATTGGAGCAGAAGTGAGTATCTTTTGGCAGAACCGGGAGATTATATAGTAATCGCCAGGAAAGGCAAGAAGACAGGAAGGTGGTTCATGGGAGGCGTTACCGATGAGAATTCGAGAACTCTTGACGTGCCATTGAAATTTCTGGATAATAATAAGGTATATGAAGCTACCGTTTACGCGGATAATGCTGACAGCCATTATAGGAAGCAGGACGCTTGTCAGGTGTATGTCAGAGAAGTGACTTCGGCTGATACTTTGACTATGTATATGGCTCCGGGAGGAGGTTTTGCGGTAAGTTTCAAAGAAATTTAAGAATATGGAAGAATTTGATGTTAAGATATTAAGTGACACCACTTCTGAGGATGGACTCAGGAGTGTGTCGTTTCAGACTTGTCAGGCTGTGTGTTCTCTTCAGATAGATGTGCAGATAAAAGATGGCATCATCAAGAGCGTGAAATTCACCAAGGGTTGCAACGGCAATACTCAAGGCGTGTCTTCTTTGTGTGTGGGAATGAAAGTCGAGGATGTGGTGAGCCGTCTTGACGGGATAAGCTGCAAGGGCAAGGGGACCTCTTGCCCGGATCAGTTGGCAAGGGCGCTTAAAACACTGATATAGAAAGAATTGATACATCATATATAACGAAAAAACTCGCATCCCTGCGAGTTTTTATCGATTAGTTAGTAGTGTATTACCTATTAAGAAGGTTAATTATTGTTGGTTAGAATACTTACTTAAGAAGTAAGTTGAGTTGTTTATCATTTCCGAAGGCAAATATACTACCATTTTTTTATTATGCAAAACTTTTTTACATTTTTTTGCTTTTTATTTTTTTGTTCTTAAATTTTTTTAATAAGTTCCGGTCTCAATCTTTTTGTCCTTTCCAACGCCTGCTCGTCCTGCCAAGCCTGAATCAGTTTAGGATTCCCGCTTAAAAGGACGTCCGGAACTTTCCAACCGTGAAAATCCGCCGGTCTGGTGTAGATGGGAGGGGAGAGAAGATCGTCCTGGAAAGAATCGGAGAGAGCGGAAGTCTCGTCTGTAAGGGCACCAGGGATAAGCCGGACAAGCGCGTCTACGAGTAGAGCTGCCGGAATCTCGCCTCCGCTTACCACATAGTCTCCGACGGAGATTTCTCTGGTAATCAGATGCTCCCTGATCCTATGGTCTATTCCTTTATAGTGACCGCACAGGATTATGATGTTCCCTTTTAGCGAAAGAGAGTTGCAGATCCCTTGCGTGAGGCGTTCCCCGTCCGGAGACATATATATAATCTCGTCGTAATCCCTTTCGTTTTTAAGTTCTTCAATCATTTTATAGACCGGCTCTATCATCATGACCATTCCGGCATCACCACCATAGGAATAGTCGTCGACATTCTGTCTCGGGCCAATTCCATATTTTCTCAGGTTATGTATATGTATGTCTACCAGTCCTTTTTTCACTGCTCTGCCTACGATGCTCGCGCTGAACGGACTGTCAAGCAGTTCCGGGACTACGCTAAGAATATCTACTCTCATGCTTTCAAGTGTTGTTTGTCTGCAAAAATACCAAAATAATTGCTATATTTGCCCGATTTCAAAAACCTTTATATTATGATGACAGATCTTGAAAATCTTAACCTTGAGGAATTGATACTTGAACTTAAGAAGATCGGTGCTTCCGAAGATCGGATGGAACGCTCTAAAGAAGTTGAAGCCCTCAAATCGTCTTTCTACAGGGCGCTTGGCAAGCTTAAGGCCGAGGCCGAATCGGAGGGAAAGAATGTGGCTGAGTCGTTTGCTTCTGTTGAAGAAAACTTCAAGACCGTGTATGCAGATTATAAACGTGAGCGTGCGGAGTATAACAAGGCCTTGGATACCCAGAGACAGGCAAATCTTGAGAAGAAACTTTCTCTTATAGAGCAGCTTAAGGACCTGGTGGAGAACAATACTGACGTGCAGGCGTCTTTTCCAAGACTGCGCGAAATACAGTCTCAGTGGAAAGAAACGGGACAGGTGCCGCTTAGCGAATTCCGTAATATAAACGAGACCTACCAGCATCAGGTGGAGAAATTCTATGATATGGTGCAGATTAATCACGAACTTCGTGATCTGGATTTCAAGAAGAATCTTGAGGCGAAGGAGGAGCTTTGCTCTCAGGCTGAAAATCTGGCTGCATCTGACGATGTCGTAGGTTCTTTCAATACGCTTCAAACTCTTCACGAGCAGTGGAAGGAAATTGGCCCGGTGGAGAAGGAGCTTCGCGATTCCATCTGGGATCGTTTCAAATTGGCAACAGGCGTGATAAACAAGCGCTATCAGGATCATTTCGAGCAGCTTAAGGCCGGGTTTGCGGAAAATCTGAAGGCGAAGGAGCTTCTTTGCGAGAAGGTGGAAAGCATAGCCGACAGAGAGGATATCACTCAGGCGAGTGTTTGGAATGCCCTGGCTAAGGAGATAGAAGGCATTCAGCAGGATTGGAAGAAGATAGGATTCACAGCCAGAAAGGATAATCAGAAGATTTACGATCGCTTCCGTGCGGCTTGTGATAAATTCTACCTTAAGAAAAGGGATTTCTTCCTGTCCGTTAAAGGCGGAATGGAGGAAAATATAGCTAAGAAAGAGGAACTTATAGCTAGAGCTGAGGCTTTGAAGGATAGCGACAACTGGAAGAAGACGACAGATCAGTTCATAGCCCTGCAGAAGGAATGGAAGGAAGTGGGTGCTGTACCTCGTAAAAAGTCAGAACAGCTTTGGAAGAGGTTCCGCGCCGCCTGTGATGCATTTTTTGCTGCCAGGGACGCCGCCGCAGGCCCTCAGAACGATTTTTATGCTAATCTGAAAGCTAAAAAGGCCATAATTGCTGAGGTTAAGGATTATCAGAAGCAGGAGGGTGTTTCAGACCAGCAGGCTAAAGACGAATTTACGCGTCGTTTCCGTGAAATAGGATTTGTTCCTTTCAAGGAGAAGGACAGTATCGCCCAGGCTTTCAAAGAGGCTATAGATGAGAAGTTTCCTCCAGTGCTGGGCAAGAGCGATCTTATCAGAAAGTATAACGCTCTGCAGCAGGATATAGTAACATACGAGAATAACATAGGTTTCTTCTCTAATTCACGTAATTCTGAACCTCTGGTTCTTCAGATGAGAGAACGTATCGAAAAGGCTAAGGAAGAGTTGAAGAAGATCGAGCAGCAGATAAGAAGCCAGAAGTAGACAGAACATGGATAAGAATTCAGTAATTGGTTTTATTTTAATGGGTTTAGTCCTTGTGGGCTTTACCATTTTCCAATCTAAACAAGCAGAAGAACAACTTCAGTTACGTCAGGAGCAGGCCGCCATTTATCAGGCACAGCAGGATTCTTTGGCAGCTATCGCTTTGGCCGAGGGGGTGGAGCGCAGCGCCAGGCTTGAAGGTGAAGTGAAGCAGGCGGCTTCAGTCAAGACGGAGCGTATTTATAAGGATGCTTCACTTGACGCACGCAAGAGTGCCGAGGGGGAGATTGTCACTCTTTCAAATAATCTTCTTGAATTGCAGGTGAATACCAAGGGCGCACAGCTTTGGTCTGCCCGTCTTAAGAAATATACGAATTACGGTGGCAGCGATCTGTTCCTTTTCAAGGAAGGAGCGAATCATTACGGCGTGAGCGTATATGTCGACGAGTATATCAACACTTCAGATTTCGCGTTCGATGTCGCCGAGCATACGGACTCTACACTCGTGCTTAGAATGCCTTTTGAAAAAGGCGGCTACATAGAGCAGTCATACTGCCTCTCTGACGCTTCTTATATGGTAAAAAGTGAATTGGCATTTGTAGGGATGACGAATATTCCACGTCAGGTTAATTCTGTGGATGTGGATTTCCATACTGTCATTCCGCGTATGGAGAAGGGCTATAAGAATGAAAGCCAATATTCAAAAGTCAATTACTATTTTAGCGGAGATAAGAAACCTGTGGAGATGGGGCGCGGTCGCAGTGCAGGCAAGAAGATTTCTTCACGTCTGGAGTGGTTCGCTTTCCAGCAGCAGTTCTTCTCCATGATAGTTCGTTCTCCGCAGCAGTTTGCATCCGGAGATATAAAGGTGGATTTTCTGGGAGAAGATAATGCCGAGCACGACCTAATGTCCTGTGCCGCAAATATGCGTCTGGATATAGATCCGCTCAGGGATACCCGAATTCCGTTGGAGATTTATCTGGGTCCTAACCATTATAAGACACTTAAATCGTTCGATCACAGTTACGAGAAAGTTATTCCGCTTGGCGGTTGGCTGGTGGGGTGGTTTACCAAGTATTTCATCATCCCTATGTTCAACTTCCTGCATAAGTATATCGCGAACTTCGGTCTTATTATCCTTATTATGACATTGATAATAAAGATAGTAGTGCTTCCGTTCACGTATAAGTCTTTCGCCTCGTCGGCCAAGATGAGCGCCCTGAGGCCATATATAGAGGATATAAACAAGAGATACCCTAAGCAGGATGACGCGCTTAAGAAACAGCAGGCTACCATGGAACTCTACAAGAGGGCGGGAGTCAACGCGATGGGAGGATGTCTTCCGACGCTCCTTACTTTCCCTATCTTGTGGGCTATGTTCCGTTTCTTCCCTGCTTCCATAGAACTTCGTCAGCAGCGTTTCCTGTGGGCGGAAGATTTGAGCGCATATGATTCAATAGTGGATTTCGGTGTCAGGGTTCCTCTCCTGGGGGATCACTTGTCGCTGTTTGCGCTTCTTATGGCCGTGGTTATGTGGGTATACAGCAAACTCACCATGTCGCAGCAGCCTTCGTCAAACGACCCGTCCGCGCAGTCCATGAAATTCATGAGCGTGTGGATGATGCCTATAATGATGTTCTTTATCTGTAATAACCTCTCTTCCGGTCTTAGCTACTATTATCTGGTATCGCAGTTGATATCGATGATAGAGATTTTCATTATCCGCAAGTGGTGCGTGAAGCCGGCGGCAGTCATAGCCAAGGTGGAAGCCTCGAAGGGAAAACCTCTCCCTAAAAGCAAATGGCAGCAGCGCTTGGAGGAAGCACAAAAGCTGCAGCAGCAACAGATGAAACAGCAGCAACGCAGAAAATGAAATTAAAACACTTAATACTTATAGCTACAATAACTCTGGGACTTCAATCTCAGAGTTGTTTTGCTTCTATCCTTGAGCATCCGGATGTGAAACGCGTCATGGACTCCGGAGTGTCCCTTTGGAAGATTACACTCCTGGGGCCGCAGGGAGAGACTCCTGAATTCACTGCAGATTATTCGCGTTATCTGGGGTGTTTCATGAGTGCAGACGAAACGACAGCCACTCTCAAGTGGAACATAACGCTCGACAGGATAGAGACCAATGAAGTGGCTGTAAGTATAATTGAGGATGGAGAATTGGCGCAATGGCGCCTTTCTGCCAGCCTTCCGTGCGGGTGGACGGTGACGGAGGTGACGTTCCCTATAGTGAAGATAAAAAGGGACGAGGGCTCGAAGGCTATTCTTCCTATGGGCTATGGGGCCGAGTTTGATGTCCCGACTAACGGAAAGTCGCTCACTACGCGTTATCCTTCTGTTACCGGGGGCATGCAGTTCGTTCTTACTTATTCTCCTTGCGGAACTTATTATTTTGCTTCGCAGGATAAGGAGGGCAATGCCAAATATTTCAATGTGCAGGGCGGCGAAGAGCATCTTGTCTTTTCTCAAAAGGTGGTGACTTCTTACGCGTGGACTCAGGATGGGCGGTTTGAACTTCCTTGGTCTACGGTATTTGCATATAGTCGTGATTCCTGGGACAAGACTCTTTTGCGATGGTACCGTCCGTTTGTCCTGACTGCCGACTGGGCCGACACTCCTTTGAGGGAAAGGAGCATTACTGCGTGGATTCAGAACGCCGATGTATGGATACGGCCTAAAAATATGTATCCTGAGGTTATTGATGCGCTCAGAAAGGCCGTAAAATATTATGATAAGGGGATAGGTGTGCATTGGTATCATTGGCATCATTATGCTTATGACACGATGTATCCGGAGTATCTTCCTGCCAAGGATGGATTTAAGCAGATGGTGGAGGAGATACAGGCGCAAGGCGCTCACGTGACTCCTTATATTAACGGACGTCTGTGGGATCCGTCAAATGACTCATACAAAAGCAGCGGTTATCTGGCTTCTTGCCGAAAGCCGGACGGAACGCTTTATACGGAGATTTATCCTACTTCCAATGTTCCCAATACCGTCACCTGTCCGTCTACGCAGATCTGGCAGAATGTGATAAAAGACCTGGCGGATTCCATAGTGTGCGGAATAGGCACTGACGGTCTTTATATAGATCAGGTCTCAGCAGCGGCGAGTGAGCCTTGTTATGCGCAGAATCACCCTCATTCACCGGGAGCCGGGGACTGGTGGCCGAAAGCTTACAGAGAACTCTTCTCACAGTTGCACGACACAGTTTTTCATGGCGGTAAGGCGGTGACTTCGGAGGAAAATGCCGAGGTGTATATGGATCTTCTGGATATGATGCTGATAGTCAATACTCCGCATTCCAAAGACATTAAAATGAGGCCTGTTTTCCCGCTTATTTATTCAGACAGGGCGGTGTACAGCGGACTTAATTATTATCATCAGGGGCTTAATGACGGGCATTTCCTTTACAATAATGCGCGTAGCCTTTTGTGGGGGGCGCAGCTTGGCTGGATACAGCCGGAGTGGCTTTTTGCGGAAGGTAACGAAGTGGAGATAAAGTTTTTGCGTACTTTGGGTAGGTTCCGTGCGAGGAATCACGATGTTTTTTATGGAGGAAGATTTATAGAGGAGTTGAGTCTTGACGAAGACTTGCCTTTAATGACAGTCTTTGACTCAGAGGTCTTCCCTGTGGTGATGGGTGCGCATTGGCTTGATGTAAAGGGCCGTGACGCTTATATAGTGGTGAACATGAGCGGAGAGGATAGGACGGTTACGCTCCCAAACGGGGTGAAGGTGAAAGTAAAGGCCTATGGTGCAAGCAGAAAATAACATTACTACAAACTAATATCCTTTTATTATGAATCTATGTAAATTTATGGTTGCGACCACGTTTGCCGCATCGCTGCTCTCCTGTAATCCCTCTTCGGAGAGTGGCACTAAGCATTATGCACCTTTGAATAATCCCACGAAAGTGAAGGTGGAACAGCTGCCTTTCACTTCAGAGGCCACTCTTTCCTGGCAGGACAATTGTGACAATGAGGCCGGTTATGCCGTGTTCCTCAGGAGCGGTACTTCGCAGGCCGTTCAGATAGCCTCGCTTCCTTCTGATTCGCAGAGTTTTGACATAAAGGAAGGCCTGGTTCAGGGCAAGACATATTCTGTCGGCGTACAGGCCGTAAGTGATGGCCCTATGCTTTCTTCCCAGGTGGTGTATAAGGAACTTTCCATGTTCGATTACACTTCACTTCCTTATCCGACATTTTCCGGCGAGCCGTCGTACACTCCGACATCCGTCGTGTTTGAATATACCCTGAAATCTTCGTCCACCTATCCGGCTACGGACTGGGGTTTGTGTTGGGCTCAGGGACATACTCCTACTATTGAAGCGGACTCTTTCGAACATGGCCCTAAGGCTAACAAAGTCCGTCTTACTCAGGCGATTACCTGTGCAAGTCTGGATTATGGGGTAAAATACAAAGTCCGTGCATATCTTACCTGCAGTATGGGGACTTTGTATAGCGACGAGGTAGAAGTGTCTCTTGAGAATGAACCTGAGGCCATCTCCTTCAGCTGGACTAGAATTGAAGACTCGACTCTTCCTTCTGATATAGAACTTTATAAGACAACGGATGTGCTAAACGGCAGGCCAATCAATGCGTGGTATGCCATAGCCGACGTGAGCAAGGGCAATGTGGAGTTCAGAATGGAATTTTCTTCCACTGCCAAGACACTCGAAAAATTTTATACCGAGGACAATTATATAATGACCAACGCAGGATATTTCAATATGTCGACAGGCGTGACGGGGGATTATCATGTGGACAAGGGAGTTGTGAGTCCTTCTACTTCCGTCCCTACTTTGCGCGGAACTTTTGCTGTGGACGAGAAACAGAGCGCACGTGCATTCTGGGCTACAAGAGACGAGAACAACATTACCTATTTTTATGATTCCCCTATGGCCAATATTGAAGGCAAGAACTCGTATGAAGGGGTCAGTGATGAGTATCCGAGCTTGGCATTCAATGATTATACGCCTTATTATGCGATGAGCGCCGGACCTCTTCTCGTGAAGGACGGCAAGGTGATGGCAGATGCTACGGCAGAGGGCGGCGTTCTGGTCAGAAACTACGAGATAATAGCATCAGATATCTTTACCAATACCGTGACTCCTGACCGTACCGCGGTAGGGTATACTCAAGACGGGCGGATTATTCTTTTTGTCTGCGACGGTCGAATCACTGAAAGCAAGGGCGCAGGCATAGTGGAATTGGCCCAGATAATGAAAGGGTTAGGTTGCGTGGGAGCTGTCAATTTCGATGGCGGCGGATCTACAGCGATGACCCTTAATGGTAAGAGACTTAATTCTTTGGTAAGCAGCACATCAGGATCGACGGAAAATAGACCGGTCGGTTCCGTGATGGGATTTTATAAGAAAAATTGAACCGGACAGCAAGCATTTTATGAAAACTCAAAGCACTTATTCATCAAGCAATTCACTTTTTAAAGCATCGGTGGATGGCATTTTCTCAAGTTCTCTCTCTATCCAGTTTACAGGACTTCCTGAGAACAAGGCGTATGCTTTATATAAGGATATTACTAAGGATCTTTCCGCACTGGAGAAGGTTTTTGACTCCTCCAAACCTGATAGCGAGGTGTCTGTCCTTAATGCTTCCAAGGTGGATATAGAGACTTCTTCTGAGATGAAAAGTGCCCTGAATCTGTGTGAAAGTTATCTGATCAAGACGCAGAGTCTTTTCAATGTGTCAAAAGGGGATAATGACCATCTGGATTTTGCGGGTTTCATAAAAGGTTATGCTTTGCAGAGAATAGCCGCTATCCTCAAGAAAGGGAAGGTCAAAGACGCTTTCCTTAATTTTGGGGATAGCGTATTGTATGCGGTAGGTCGTCAGCCTTATTGTGAAGGCTGGTCTTATACGCTTGTAAACAGTCAGACTGACGATGAGTTGCAGGAATATGAATTGAAAAACGAGTCTTTGGCTGTTTCACTTTGCGATGGCAGACTCTGCTGCGTGAAGGCCAAAGACCCGCTTGAAGCTAAAGTATTGAGCTTGGTGCTCCCTATTGCCAATCCGAATCAGCGCCGGGAGATGTCTTTCAATTTCAAATCGTTGGAAGACAGTTATTTCGATTTGTAATCCGAGCGAAGATAATCGTTTACCCACTGCATGCGTTTATCCGCTATGCTCTCCTTCCATTGCTTATGGTAACGGGGTTTGGGTTCGTCGTGAAAGCGGTACGGACTGCTCTTTACGGTTATATCCTTGCTTGGGCAGATGTTGATGCCTGACCATATCGCAGAGGGCAGACAGGTCTGGTCCATTAGACCCACTTCTATCCAGATCTTGGCTTTGGTACGTTTGAGAAAATTACATCCGTCGAAATAGCTCATTATTTCTGCACCTTTTTCTTTGTCTGCGTACTGCTTGTAGATGAACGGCCAGCTGTCTTCTCCGCCTTGAGCGTAACTTCCTGCACTGTTGAAGCCCGCAGGAACGATTCCGACCACGGCTGTGACCCTTTTGTCAAGTCCGGCCAAGGCTATGCACTGCGCTCCTCCCTGGCTTTGTCCATAGGCCAATACTCTTTTCCCGTCCCACTCTTTCAGGGAGCACGCATAGTCAAGTGCGCGTATGGCTCTCAGGTACATATTCTTGAAAAAATATGATTCACGACTTTCACTTGGCTTTGTAGAGTAGTCTTTAAGAGCAGTTTCGGATAGCGTCTTGTAATATTGCTCGCTTTGGTCGTTGAGCATTCCGAATGCATTGATGTCTATGCAGATGGCGCCATCTCCCCAAGCGGCCATATCCATGGTTTGAGAAGGGTTGGACCTGCACCATCCACCGGTCACCCCGGCGGCGTGGAAAAATGTCACGATAGGAAGAGACTTACGCGTCGCATTACGTGGCATTGCCACATAGCCTCGGACAGGAGTGTCATCCACGCATCGCAGAGTCAGTTCATAGCATACGAAGTTCACGTTGTCCCTGCCTTCCACGAAAATCTCTTTCACAGACGTCTCCATAGGGATTTTTCTCATCTTGGCTATCTCTCTTTTCCAGAAGCGGTCAAAATCCTTAGGGCAAGGCACGCTCTGGCTGTACTTTTCGGGTGCTATGACCCATCCTATTTCAGAATCGCCATATTTGAAAATGACATTTTGTGGCCCTGTGTAAACCTGTTCGTGTACAAGAGTGGTCACATTATTTTCAGTGGCGAAGACACGGACTGTGTCTTCGCTCTGATATACTCCGTCGGCCTTGTTCAAACTAAGCAGAATGGTCAGGACCGAAAATAGACTGGAAAAAAACATAAATTATTCTAAAGGTGGATTTTGAAATGCGTATGTAGCATAATTATACCCGGCTTTGTCATATAACGGCAGAAGCGATGTCTCCATTCTTTTTACGAAATTGTCATACTCTGTCCGGTGTGAATTGCTCCAAGCCACTTCACTGAGCGCGGCAAGACGGGGAAGAAGCATATGCTGTATGTGATTGTAATCAGGGATGTATTCTGTCCACAGGTTACATTGGATTCCTTTTATGAAAGCTTTTTCGTTTTCGTGGAGCTGGTCAAACGGATCGAAACTGTAGCAGGTGCGCAGCGGAAGATGTCCGCCTATTGCAAGCGGTTCTCCGTTTGCCTTATATTCTTTAGTCTGGTAGTAATCAAGGTAGAAATAAGACGACGGGGTCATTATGACATCGTTGCCCAGTTTTGCGGCTTCAATTCCACCCTTTGTCCCTCTCCACGACATTACGGTGGCTGTCTTTGTTACACCGCCCTCAAGAATCTCGTCCCAGCCTATAATCTTGCGCCCTTTGCCGTTAAGATACTTCTCAATTCTGCGTATGAAATAGCTCTGGAGCTCCTTTTCGTTTTTGAGTGAATTATCTTTTATGCGCTGCTGGCAAGAAGGGCATTTCTTCCATTCGGTTTTACGCGCTTCGTCTCCGCCTATATGGATATATTCGCTGGGGAATATATCGCAGACTTCGTCGAGAACGTCCTCCAAGAATTTGAAAGTCTCTTCTTTTCCTGCACAGAACAGATCTGCGTTGACTCCCCAGGTGGTCCATACTTCATAGTTATGGTCCTTACCCAGACATCCAAGCTCAGGATAACTTGCGAGAGCGGCTTTTGCGTGCCCCGGCATCTCGATTTCAGGGATGACCGTGATGCAGCGCTGTGACGCATATTCTACTATTTCTTTAGCTTCTTCCTGCGTGTAATATCCTCCATATGGGATACCGTCAAAGCCTATGTGGGCGTAGAGCGGGCCTATAAGGGTCTCTTTACGCATAGATCCTGTCTTGGTAAGGTTGGGATACTTCTTTATCTCCAGTCTCCAACCCTGGTCGTCTGTCAGATGCCAATGGAAGGTGTTTATTTTATGGAGGGCGAGTATGTCGATATAGTCCTTGATTTCCTGGACATTGAAAAAATGTCTGCATACATCAAGGTGCGTACCTCGGTAGGAGAATGCGGGGTAGTCTTCTATGTGCAGGCCTTTAATGCAGGAAGGATTCTGCGCCGAGAGCTGAAGAACGGTCATCAGCGCGTTCCACGCACCCTGTCTGGAGGATACTTTGACATGCAGTTTTCCGTCTTCCGGGCAACTGTCCAATATGTAAGCCTCTGCAGGAAGAGTTTCATCCATTTCTACCGAAAGTGTGGCTTTCTCCTTCGAAGAAACCTTATCCCACCGAGGAGCACCGTACTTGTCGCACAGGGCGTTGAATCCTTTCAGGATTGATGCCAATTCTTTGCTTTGCAGATATATGGTAGTCTTCCCTTCAATATTGACATCCCCTTTGATGGGAGTGAGTACGGCAGGTTGAGGGACTATGCTTATCTCGCCATTGTCAATTATGCCCAGTTCGCATGCTATTTTGCAGGCGGTGCGATATGTATCCGCCGGTTTTGCTGTCCAAGAAAGCGAATGGCTTGGTTCGCCGAAATCAAGTTCAAATTCGCGTATTCTCTTATCGAAGGCTTTCTGGTCAAAGGCAGGACCGGTGCCGTCCACGTCAGCTATGATTTCGTCCCAGAACATCTCCCATCTCTGACGGTAGTAGTTGGACACAAGACCGCTCCATTGGCGGTTGGCATAGTCGGTAAGTTGTCCTGTTCCTCCCCATGAGGTCACGATTACACGCGCACAATTCTCGTAGTAGTCTTTCTCTTCCTGAGTGTCACCCCAACTGCGGGCCTGATCTATCCAGTTTTTAAATGAAAAACTCGGGTGGCAGGCGAGAAGTTCCTCCCATAGATCATAGAGATGCCGCATTCTGTCGGCGTGGAGTTTAAGGCCTTCCAGATCGCGCTTGTAGTAGCATTGCGTAAAGGCGTCTCTTTCCTCAGGGAATGCCAATTTCAGCACCTCGGAACCGATATTCACTATGTCAAATTCATACCAGTCAGTCTTGGCCGGGCTCTCCAGAAGTTTGGCCCATACTTTAGATATCTGGGAGTAGGTATAAGGTACATCCGGCAGGGTAGTCCATCTCCAATGACCTTCCAGGCAAGGGTGTATGCTGGCTATAGGGCAAATTCCGGAGTAGGTGGTCTTGACGTAGATGTCATCTGAAAGCATTCTGAACGCTTCCTGGATGCTCGGGTCGTCTTTCCCTACATGACGGTTGGCCAATGTCTTGAGCCATTGGGTATCATCCTGTCCAAGGTCCCACGCGCGGTCGAGTACATACTCGTAGAGCCATTGGCTTACACCGAACCCTTCAAGTGTGCCGCCGAGTCCCTTGAGGTTGTCTCCGCCGTATTCGAAGACATCGCTGATTCTCTGGCTGAGCGAGTGGAAGTTGCCGGACAGGTTGGTGTTTCCTCCGAAATTACCCAGAAAACAGAAATAATAGGGCTGTCCGTAGAAATTGTCGTTAAGTTTGTAGATCTCAGCTTCATCGCAGAAATAATCAAGCATGGCGACTTTACCTTGAGGAACGGCCTTGAGATAGGCCTCAACGTTCTCTTTCTTCCAGTGCTTCTGGTCGTAATAGAGCATCCAGCCTACCTGCAGCCAGATGGCCTGAGGGTCAGCGGCCTGCAGTGTCTCATATACGTGATGTGAGATTCGTGCGAGAACCTGCGGGTCCCAGTCGTCTCCCTCTATGTCCTCGAAGAAGTCGACCTCGTTGAAGATATCCAGACCATAGACGTGGCTGGTTCCGTACATCTTTTCCTGTTCCGTGAGAAATGTTTTCTGGATTTCCTCGAAAAGCGGATCTGCCGGATCCAGGAACCAGCAACCGTATTCTTCTTCGAATCCGTCCCATTTTGTTACTTCCTTTATGTGGGCGTCGGGGTAGTGGCGGGCAAATGCTGCCGGTACCTTGCCGTTGAACGCAGGCAGGACAGGCTTCATGTTCAGCTCGCGTTCGCGCTTGAGAATCTTTTTCTGCAATTCTTCCTGACGGTCGATGAATTTCTGTGGAAGCGGACCTTTCCATCGGTCTATGTCCATCATCCTGTTCCATGGAAGGAATGGAGGCCCTGTAAAGGATTCTCTTATATCATCTTGGCTGAGACCGAATTTTTCCCAGACTTTCATGAGCACGGCTTCTTCTCCCGTAATGTTGAGCGGTTGAGTTACGCCGTTGAGGGCCATCCAGTCTATCATCCATGACCATTCTTTCCACCCCCACCATGGCATTGTGTATCCGTAGGTGCAATAGTTCAGGAAAAACCTGTCTTTGGCTTTGGCCTCAATGGAGACTTTTTCCTTGACAGATGGCAGCTTCTCCGGCATATACAGAGGGTCTGCCACATTCCATGACACTGTCGTAAGGCAGTAGTTCTTGAGATAATAGTTCAGTCCGAAGGCCATGGAATTGGCATTATTGCCGCCGATGACGATTTTTCCGCCTTTGCTTTCAAGTGTGAATCTGTCCAGGGTGTCGGAAAAATGGACGAATTTTATGTTCGATGCATGCTCGGGGATTACGCGTTTGGCAAGTCCTTTGGCAGCTTTGATTTCGGGGTCGGTGTTGAAGCTCAGCGCGCATATGACAAGCGCCATCGCCACACCGAGACCAAGTAAATGTTTCATGTTTTTCAGTGTATGCTTTCTATGATAAAATTACACAATTTCTGGTAAAGTTCCATGTCTTTCGGATAAGATGATTTACTCAGAGTATAGAAATCATTAGTCCCGAAATAGTAGGAGAGTTCGCGTTTTCCGTATAGGCCCATCTCTTTGCACATGGACATATATTTATAGAATCTTTCGCGGTATGCATCTGACCCTTCGCTGCTTTCGAGTATCTTCGAGTCCAGTTCGAACTCCATCGACAGGTCATTGTTCTTGACCATGGACATATATGTGTCCATATTATATTCACTGTGCCAAAAATAGTTTGGCTGCATCATCGCGTAGTCTATGCAGAATTTTTTCCAATTCTGGTGTCCGCCTGCGGAGTTGTACGGAATCCAGGAGAGGGTCTCGTTGCAGGAGTGGATGTAGTTGCTTATTTCTGGATATATGTCTTCCCAGTGCTTGAGCTCTGCGCTCCATCCGTAACCTGGTGTGGCGAGGTCTTCGCTAATTATATAGAAGCCCATGAATTCCAAGTTCTCATATGAAGAATTGTTCCAGCGTTTGCGTACCTCATCTATATACCAGCGAAGCGCCTGACATCTGTCCGCAGCCTTGCTGAAATCCATCTGCTTACCATCCAGAAATCCCCAGTAAGTGGTACTTGACCCTGTATCTTTGAAATTCTGATAGATGATAGGATCTGGCAGAGTCATTACCACCTTGCGTTTTGTCTGTGGCTTGCCAATTCTTTCAATTGCCTGTCCCACAGCTTTGTCCAAAGCTGCAAATCCATTGTCGGAGTCAAACCAGTAGTCCATAAGTGCTATCCATGAGGCCTTGTCTCCTGACGGGTTGCCGTGTCCCAGCATATAACTTTTGCTGCGGGCGGCGTCTACGAATTCTATAGCAAGAAAAGCGTCGAACAGCCATTTTTCTTCTCCCTTGGAATCGGTGAAGGTCACGTGGGCGGAGAATCTGTCTTCGTCCCACAGGAATGGCGTTCTATGCGACGACCCTCCGTAGCAAAGTGCCAAATTGGAATAGTATGGCTTCTCCGTGCGGTTCTTTTCCCAGTCGTAGAGAATCTCAGCCCCTTCCAGCGTGTCGAAATTCAATTTGTAAACATTGCTTTTCTGTCCACTGTCATCTGTTGCTACGCCGTAAAGAACATAGTGTCTGCCGGATTCCAATCCGTCTTGTATATATTCTCCTCCTGTGTTTGTTACTCCTTCCTCTACGATGATATCTGCAGACGGAGCGTTTTCTTGTTGCTCTTTGCACAGAATGTGAGCCTCGCTTGCATTGACCATTTCTACCAGGAAGGTCCCTCTTGAAGCAAAAATATCCTGCTGAACTATTCGTAGAGCAGGTCTGTTTTTATGAAGGGGAGTCCCTTCCATTGGCTTGCAGGTGAGCAAGATCAATGGAAGCAGGACTGTCCCTAAAATCAATTTCATCCTATTCATCAGTTTTCCCATCCTTCAGCGTAGAACTCCATAAGATAACCGCAGTCTTTGCTGTCTACCTTGCTGCTTTTGGTGATGCAGAGCTTGATGTAGCGTCCGCGTGTGAGGACTACTTCACTGCCCTCTGCAGTGGCATCTGCAGGAATGACATAAGAGAATGTATTCAGGATGGTGTCTATGTTGTCCTCGTTGGTGCCGGTAGGATATTTTTGCCATCCCTTCGTTCCGGTATTGCCTTTGGCCGCGAGAACCCAGTCTGTGTCGGCTCCTGCATACTCGCGTGCTACATAGACTTCAAAATCCTGATATTGGCCCTGATAGAGGTTGGAATCCACTTTATAGAATCTGTCGAAGGTGTAAGTGGCCCCCGTGTCGAAGACAAATACCATAGGGAATTCAACAGGACTCCAGAAGTATGAGCCCCAGTATCCGTTCTTGGTGGCGTCTTCAGTAGCTCCGAATCCCCAGTCCACGAGTTTGGTGGTGTTGTAATTGCCGTACCAGGCTGGAGACGAACATAACGGGTCAGCGCCTATATGAAGGTCTGCTCCTTCGATAACTTCCCACGGACCGTGAAGAATGGAGGTAGGACCGTCCGGACGGACTACTGTCTTGTCGTCGGCCACGCTTACTATCACGAATGTCTGGCCGTAGTCTCCTTCGCCCAGAAGTTCAGGGTTTTTCTTCGAAAAGACGAGAGGTATCATATAGTTGACATCTTGTTTGATAAATTCGCCTTTCTCATTGAACAGTACGGTAAGGTCTATCTTATATCCGAAATGTGCCACTGTTTTCCCGGCTTCGACGGTGATCTCTTCCTTATCCAGAGAGAAAAGTCCCGCAGGTGCGGCCTCGTATTCCTTATCTCTGGCTTCAGCTTCTTTCTCGATAATTGAATTGTCTACCGCCATCTTGACAGTAATGTCTTGTGAAGGAATGGCATAGTCGAGGTTGATTTCCCCTTCGTATGTATTGACGGTTTCGACATCTTTTATGGTAGGGAATACGCTTTTCAGATCGCGCGTCTTGAATGTCACGTGCGTAAGTCGTGGCTGTATGATTACCACTGATCTGTTGGGGTCAGCATCTATGGAAGGTTCACTGAGCTTCAGGGCTATGACGTAGTTTTTCCCGTTCATTGCCGAGTTGGCGAAGAAATTCGGGGTCCAGCTCACTTTGAAAAGCTGCCTTGTATCGGAGGCGGCAAAGTTCAGCTCTTCTGCTGAGAGTTCGTAGCGGGACTCTGAGGCGAGCAGAAAGTTATAGCCATATTCTTTGTTTTCTTCATTTTCGCACCACGCGGTGAGCTCTTCCTGTGTGAGCCGCTCTATTTTCACTGTGGCGCTGCTGGTGCCTTTTCCGCTTTTTATCACGCTGACATCCATCGAATTGTTTAAGACAGATGGCTGTTGAAGATTCGTCGAGTAGGAAAATCCCAACTTGTCAGGCACCATATTGTGCTCCAAGTCGTGCTGGCAGCCGGTAAAAAGAGCTGTCAGCACGCCGATGGCGGCAAGTATATGTTTTTTGTTCATAATCAATTCTTTTAGAATCCGTAATTCTGTGTGAAATTAGGCATTTTGGCCAGGTCTCCCGAGTAGAACGGGAAGAAGTAATCCTTCTTCTGGAACGAAGCGTCGCCACCTATGAATTCGTTGTTGACTCTTTCGTATGAGTCCTCGTAATTGTCAGCGGTGCAGTGCAGCGTCCAGTTCTCACAAGGATATTCCTTCTCTGCATCCAACCAACGACAAGCGTCATAATGACGCATCGCATCCATGGCGAATTCCACCATCCTTTCCTTCTTGATGAGGGTTCGAAGAAGCGCCTGATTGCCAATAACCTCAGGGTACGCGACTTCTACTTTATTCAGTCCCACACGTTCACGGACGAGATTGAGGTACTTGAGTGCCTCGGCTTCATCGCGTGCAGGTTTTTCATTGCAGGCTTCCGCATAGTTCAGATAAACTTCTGCAAGTCTGAAGGCAGGGTAGACGTGCTTCAGTCCTGTGTAGTCGGTTTGCACTTTGAGTGGATGGTCAGCCGGGTAGAATTTTCTCCATGCATAACCCACTCTTATGGCACTTCCTGAAGCCGCCCATCTGGATGTGGCGTCTTTGCTGTCGTAGCATGTGAAGCGTGTCTTGATGTTCTTGTCAGGCCAATAGAACCCGTTAGGAAGCACGCATGCATAGTAGCGCGGTTCGCGTCCCACGGTAGAATTGTGGGCTTTGAATGCCGGAGCCCAGTCTGCATCTACAGGCTGCTTGTATCCTTCCTTCCATCCTGTAGCCTGGTATCCTGACTTGCTGTCCACTATAGGACGTGAATAGTCATTATGGCCTTCGTAACCAGTAATAGGGAAGCGTCCGCTTTCCCACATCGCGTATGTGTCTACCAGTTTGAGGGATGGTGCTATACCGCCAAATCCCCAAAGTACGATGGAATGTGGACAAGAGCATCCGAGAAGTGCACCGGCACCGCCCATATAGTTATATGCGCTTGAAGTTCTCTTCCACCATCCGAAGATGGTCTCTTCGTTCCAAGGGGTGAAATAGACTTTCTGATACGAAGCGGCGCCGTCCTTGAACGCGTCACCGGTAGAGGTATCCTTGCAGAGTGACCATGCGCCCAGATCTATGATGGCTTTATTGGCCTGTGCCGCCGTTTCCCATTTTTGTGGATCGGCACTCTGAGGGAAGATATAGTCTCCGTAAAGATTCTTCATCCCTTTAAGCCAAGTGGCTTCGCCGTTATACAGAGGTGATGCCGCCCACAGAAGAACTCTGGCTTTGAGGGCCATGGCTGCTCCTTTTGTGACTCTTCCCTGGTAATTGGCTTCCGATTCCAGTTCTCCAACTTTCATAGGAAGGTTATCTATGCATTTGTCGAGTTCTTCGACTATGAAATTGATGTTCTCTTCGACCGTATGTCTGTCCACTTCAGAAGCGAGAATATGTTCATCGGCAGGCTCGTCGCCCCAGATATGCACAGGGCCATACTGACGGAAAAGACAGAAGTAGTAATATGCCCTCAGAAAGCGTGCCTCGTATGACATATAATTGCGTATGGCATCACTGTCCTTGACATCGAGGTGAACATAGTTCATGAATGTAGTACACTGGTTTATTCCGGTGTAAAATTTCTCCATATAATTGAAGTATGTCGTGCTGCTCGGTGTGGCGCTGGAATAACTTCCCGTACGGAAAAGCTCGTAGTAAACCCACTGATACCAAGAGTATCTGGACTCGTCTGCACGTCCTACCACCCATCCGTCGCTACCTACGATTTCTTCGTCGAGCGGGATGTAGGAGTAGCAATGTGCCAGATATTTGTGGGTTGTGGTACTCTGTGAGAAGACTTCTTCGAGTGTGGCCTGATCTTTCAAGTCCACGTCGAAGAAACCATCGCAGGCGCTGAGAATACACAAAGCGCTGACCATCAATATGATTTTATTGAATATTTTCATCTTTCTAGAAATTAAGGTTAACGCCGAATGTGTAGGTACGCATTGTTGGATATACATTACCATAACTTGAATCAAGTTCCGGATCCCAAAGTTTGAATTCGGAGAATGTAAGAAGGTTAAGTCCCTGTACATAAAGACGTACTGTGGACAATCCTGCTTTCTTGGTTATCTTCTTTGGAATCGTATAACCTATTTCCATATTTTTCAAACGCATGAAACTCATGTCTTTTTGCCAATAGGTGGAGGCCTGTTGGTTGTTCTCCACTTTGTTAAGTGACAGACGAGGATATGGAGCGTTTGGATTTTGATTTTCCAGAGTCCAGCGGTTCAGTGCCACGTCTTCGTAGATCTGACCGAGTTTGTGAATCTGAGAAGATGCCCCGAACAGGTTCTGTCCTCCAATTATTCTGGTTACGTGCGCTACGCCCTGGAAGAACACTGAGAAGTCTATGCCCTTATAAGCGAGACTCACACCGAATCCGTAGTTGATTTCCGGGATGGTGGTGTAGCCTATGGCCACTTTATCGAAGGTGTTGACTACTCCGTCACCGTTCACGTCACGATACTTGATGTCTCCTGGACGCACGTCTCCGAAGTCCTGCTTAGGCCAGTTGTCTATGTCTTCCTGATCTTTGAACAGACCTTCCGCGATAAGTCCGAACTGCTGATTGTAAGCAAATCCTGTCAGATTCTGGTATGACCATATCTGGTCAGGGAGGTCATCGTAAAGTTTTTTATTGCGGTTGAAAGTGTAGTTGCCTCGTGCTGACACATACAGGTCTCCGAATGTATGTTCATATTGAAGGCCCATATCCACACCCTTGTTCTCCATCTCGCCGAGGTTGACCCACTGTTGTTTGTTCAGACCCACGATAGGAGGGGTACTCTGGCGCTCTATGAAGATACCGCTTCTGTGATCGGAGAAATAATCTATCTGCAGAGAAAGGTCCTTGAAAAGCGTCATCTCGACACCGGTGTTGAATTTGAGGGCTTCCTCCCATTGAACTGAGCTGTTGCCGACTTCTCCGGTAGTGATACCGCCTATGGCGATAGGGGTGTTGCCGAAAGTGAATCCTGATGCAGAAGTGTTCACGGTAGAGTTATATGCAAAGCGTCTGGAACCTCCGATTTGGTCGTTGCCGATTTTGCCGTAAGACACTTTGAATTTGAGCATATTGAAAGTGTCTTTGATGTTATCCCAGAATGGTTCGTTACTGATCATATAACCGACTGCTATGGACGGGAAGAATCCGAAGCGCTTGCCCGGTGCGAAGTTCTCGCTTCCGTTGTAACCGAAGTTGAACTCTCCGAAATAACGGTCCTTATATGAATAGGTGGCGCGTCCTGCCAGACCCATGTTCTTGTATGCAAATGACTGCTCAAATGTGGCAGGCACATTGTTGTATTTGTTCCTGGTGCTGAACAGCAAAAGTGCGCTTACGTTGTGGGCATAGTTGAATTCCCTTTCATAAGTTAGGCTGGCCTCCATGTTCGTGGTGGTGTAGCTGCTGTTGGTCCTGTACAGGGACATATAGTTTGTTCCCTCGTTCCACGGCTGATAGATGAGATTTCCGTCATCATCTCTTCCCGTAGTGTAGTAAAGTGTAGGATTGAGATGGCGGTTAAGTACATTTCCGTTGTCTGCATCCCATGAGTATTTGATATTGGCTTTGAGACCTTTGGTGATGATGTCTGAAAAGTCCTGGGTAAGGGAGATGAGCGATTGCGCTACGATATTGGTGGTTCTCTTGTATCCGGAACTGTTCAGCATGCGGTAAGGGTTGTAGCCGTTTTCAGGATTGGCAAGTGTACCGTCCGAGAATATTGGAGGCGAAGCGATAGGTGTCGAGTACATCGTATATGCATAGATGTTGGCAAGATCTTCGCCAGGGCTTGTCTTGGTATAATACTGTGTGGATAGCGAGATGGCCATCGTGGTGGACTTTGTGATGTCGATATCCACGTTTGAACGGAAGTTGAACCGGTCGTAACGGATCTGGTTGTCGTATTTGGAATACTCTTTATCCTTCACTACGTTAAAGATACCGTCTTCCATATAGTAGGATGCTCCCACATAGTAACGTACTCCTTTGGTACCTCCGGTGACGTTCACATTGACTTTTTCTGTGGAGGCCATGTTCTTGAAAATGGTCTTCACCCAGTCCACTGAAGGATAGAGGTCCGGGTCCGCACCGCTCAGATACATTTCTCTCTGGTAATCGTCAATTACCGGAGTGCTTCCGGCATCGACGTACAGTTCGTTGTAGTAGTCAATCCACTGTTCTGTATTTGCCAATCTCGGAAGCTGGACAGGTTGGGTAAGTCCGTATTCTGCTTTGAAGTTGACCTGAGGTTTGCTTTCCTGACCGCGCTTTGTAGTGATGAGCACTATACCGTTGGCTCCTCTTACACCGTAAAGGGCGGTGGCTGTAGCGTCTTTGAGAATGGAGAACGAGGCGATGTCTTCCGTATCGACCAAGTCCATTTCACGTTCTACGCCGTCGACGAGGATGAGAGGTTTTGAATTGGCTCCGAAGGTGTTGACACCGCGAATCCAGAAGTCGGAGCCTGCGCCCGGTTCACCTGTTCTCTGCATGGACACGATACCTGCCAATTTGCCGGCGAGACCTGTGGAGAGCTGTCCCGCAGGGCTTGCGAGGGCGTCGGCTTTGATGGTGCTGATGGAACCGATCACGCTGGCTTTACGTTGTGCGCCATATGCGACAAAGGTAACTTCGTCCAGCATGTCTTCAGAAGGAACCATCCTGATGACCAGATTGGTCTGGTCTCCGACCACGATTTCTTGGTCTTGATAACCGAGGAATGTGACTACCAGGATGTCTTTAGGATTTACATCGAGGGTAAATTTACCGTCGACGTCAGTAATAGAACCTCGAGTTTCGTTTTTTACTACTACATAGGCTCCCGGAATACCGAGATTAGTCTCATCCAATACCTGACCGGTGATGGTTCTGAGACTTTGTGCAGTAGCAAAATCAATACTCATTGCGAACACGGCAATAGCCATAATCCACAATCTTTTGAGATTGTTACACATTAATTAAGCAAGTAGTTTTATTGGTTAGTTATTATCGGTTTCGTGGTTATTGTGAGAGCAAATGTACGAAAAAATCCTGTAGATTGACTCGTTGAAAAGAACTTTTTAGGCGTGTCAGTACAGGATTTTCATTACTTGGTTAATTTTCAGGCGAATAATTTTCGCTTATTTCAGCTGACTTCTTTTCGGAGAGTTTACGTATGTTGTTCGCCGTGGTGATTATGCTTGCTCCGCCTTCTTCGAGTTTTTTCTGGGCATTGTCAAATTCTTTTTGTGCATTACCAAGTGCTGTGCCCAACTTGGCGTATGAGTCTCTGAACAGGCGGACTCTGTCCACCATCTGTTCTGCCAATTTATACACTTCTTTCTGATTCTGTGTCTGCGCTATATTCACCCAAGAAAGTTTTATCAGACGCAGTGCGCCGTAAAGACTCTGCTCGTCAGCGATATATACGTTTTGTTCCGCTGCTTCTCTCCACAGTGTCTTGTCCGTGTTTAGGGCTGCCCAAAGCGCTCCGGTGTTGGGTACGAACATTATTACATATCCCGCACTTTGTTTAGGGGCCGTTATATATGAGGAATAATCCTTGGAGGCGAGTTCTTTGACGTGTTTTTTGATGCTGTCTATGTGCTGTTTCAGGTAATTTGCTCTGCTGACTTCATCTGTAGCGTTGACGTAGTCAATATAGGCGGTGAGTGATACTTTGGAGTCTATGATGACTTCCTTGGTTTCGTCGAGATGCAGTATGAGGTCCGGGCGGAGAATGTTTCCGGAGTCTGTTTTGACGGGTCTGCCGCAGGCGTCGCAGATAGTGGCCTGGACATCGAAATGAATGCCTTTCTTGAGCCCTTGGGATGCCAGCAGTTCACTTAGAATGGTTTCGCCCCAGTCGCCTTGGACCTTTGTTCCGTGTTTTAGTGCGTTAGAAAGTTCATCGGCGCTTTTGCGCGTATTCTCGCTTTCGGCCATCAGAGTTTTAAGGTGTTCGCGAAGTTCTCCGTTTCGCTCGCTCTGGCTCTTTTCGTTATCCTGAATTTGTTTCTGGAGGGTTTTAAGCTGCTCTTTGAGAGGGTCCACGATCTGACCGAGACTGTCACGGTTGTTTTTTGACAGTTCTTCCTGTCTGGCTTTTAGCAGTACTGTTGTTTCGTTTTTGATTTTTTCGTCGAGACCCTTGATGGCTACGTCGAACTTATCCTGCAGGATGGATAGAGTCTGCCTATGGTTTTTTTCCTTGTCCGACATGCTTTCTTCAAGACGGCGCTTTTCTGCTTCATATGCGGCCGTGACGCTCGTTCTTTGATTATTTAAAATGTTGCGACAGATGATAACTGCGACAATGCCGCTAACGATGGCTCCTGCCAAGAATGCTAGAATTAGTTCCATATCAATGCAAACATACATAAAATCCTGTGACTTTTATAAAAAATACGGGTAGGTTATTTTTTTACGCATCACTGATATGCAAACTGCTTGGTGATTCGACCCGTTTTTTCGTCTATATGCATTTGGGTTGGTATT
The DNA here is from genome assembly GCA_963624185.1 of Firmicutes bacterium CAG:460. Taxonomy (GTDB): domain Bacteria; phylum Bacteroidota; class Bacteroidia; order Bacteroidales; family UBA932; genus Cryptobacteroides. Next base: position 35,442 of record CAVFNP010000022.1, read on the forward strand.
TGCCGATCTTTACATGCAGTGGAAGCAGTAGTACGGCGCGAGGAGTTCAGTATAGTCGTGATACCAGTGTGGTCCGGTATAGTCCGGTGTGGTCTGGTTACCTGGAACGCCTATAGGCCATAGAATGCACTGAGTGGCATGTTGCCGCTCCAGGTTACCTCCTTATGGCAGGTACCTGGATCAAGGATGTGGCATAGAACGCTTTGTAAGGCACATTGATGTTCCGGGTGTATTCAGCACAAAGCGCAAACACGAAACCTTCCAGTTTACATATCAATCCTTTCACTGAGATGCTGGAATTATGGTTTGCATCTGATCTCAATGGAAATCTTACACAAAATGGATATGACGGAACGGGAATGTCGTATAATTATTTAAATTTGCCAAGTATGGCTAATGGTCTTGAATACACATATCTATCTGATGGGACGAAATTTTCTGTAACGAAATCAGACTTATCCCGTGTGGTGTATAGAGGTGATTTTGTATACAGGGTCAGTGCCGATGGCGACATCACTTTGGAGTCTGTAGGAATTCCGGAGGGAAGGGTGTATTGCAGTGACACTCCTGATGGGAATAAGTGGGAGTGCTGGGATCTAAAAGACTATCTGGGTAATGTACGCGCTGTAGTGCGTTCGGATGATGGATTGGTGATAGAAGCCAGTGATTATCTTCCGTATGGCACGCAGATCGAGCAGTACCATCTTTCCTATCAGGTGGGTCGGAACAGATGGCATTATGCCGGAAAAGAGTTGCAGGACTTCGGAACGAACAACAGCGCCGATGTGATAGACTTCGGGTCGAGGTATTATAGCTATGGACTCGGT
>CAVFNP010000023.1:0-35050 GCA_963624185.1 Firmicutes bacterium CAG:460
CGGGAGGGTGCGTATCGCGCACGGTGTGCGACATGCCCGATGAGTTCTCTTCGCTTGACATAACGCATTCTATGCCAAGCGGGAGCCTTCTTTCCGATTTGGAGGGCAGGGTGAGCAATACTTCGACATTGAACTACCTTACGTCCGTGTGCCGTCATAGAGTGGATAGCCGGCTGAATTGTTCAATTAATTTCGTTTAGCCCGATAAATATTGGCTTAGATTGTGTGATTGGACTTAATTCTACGAGTACAAAAAGGCCTACTCCAAAACATCTTAATAATTATTTAACGTCTTCATCTTTTGAACTGCCAGAGATACATTTAAAAAAGGGGGCAATAGATCTTCCTTCTAATTGTGAATATGCCCAAAAATTAAGCAGTGAAATAGGGTTGAAGGTATATTATAAACAAGAATATTTTGAATTATGGGATATATATTTAAGGGAGATTCATATTCGTTGGGAATAGGCATATGATTTTAGGGAAGGCTACACGGATTACTTAATGCAGAATATTCTATGTGCGATAAGATGCAGGAGAAGGTGTAGCCGTAGCGGGTGACGCCTCTGGCGCTGTTGGATTTATATTGCAAGCCAATAGCACTTCTCCATGGCGATCCTATTTTACATATCGGTAAAAATGGTTAAATTTGCGGGCTATGGAATTATCAAAGAAATACAATCCTTCGGAAGTAGAAGACAAGTGGTACGCCTATTGGCTAAAATACAAATTCTTTCATTCAGAACCAGATAACCGTCAGCCTTATACGGTGGTGATACCTCCGCCAAATGTGACGGGTATTCTTCATATGGGGCACGTGCTTAACAACACGCTGAACGACGTGCTGGTACGAAAAGCCCGTATGGACGGCAAGAATGCCTGCTGGGTGCCGGGGACTGACCATGCCAGCATAGCTACGGAGAACAAGGTCGTGGCTAAACTTCGCGACATGGGCATAAAAAAAGAGGACCTCACCCGCGAGGAATTCCTGAAATATGCGTGGGAATGGAAAGAGGAGCACGGCGGAATCATCCTTCAGCAGCTCCGCAAACTCGGCGCTTCATGCGACTGGGACCGTACGCGCTTCACTATGGAGCCGGAACTTAACGAGGCCGTAATCAATACTTTCGTGTATTTCTATAAGAAAGGCTGGATATACAGAGGTGTACGAATGGTTAACTGGGATCCGGTAGGACACACCGCAGTATCGGACGACGAGGTGATTCACAGGGACACCAAGAGCCATTTTTACCATATGAGATACTTCATCTCAGACGGTCAGGGCCATCCTACAGACAAATATATAGTGGTGGCCACGACACGTCCGGAGACCATTATGGCGGATGCGGCGATCTGCGTCAACCCTCATGATGAGAGACATCACTGGATGCGAGGTAAAAAGGTTCTTATTCCTCTTATCAATAAGGAGATACCTATCATAGAAGATGAGTATGTAGAGATGGACTTCGGAACAGGATGCCTGAAAGTTACTCCAGCTCACGATGCCAATGACTATGAAATTGGCCTGCGTCATAACCTTCCTGTACTCGACATTATCGACGATAACGGATGCCTTAACGAAGATGCGCAGATCCTGGTGGGTGAGGACAGGTTCGTAGCCCGCGAGAAGATTGCAAAAATGCTTCAGGAAGCCGGGAATATCGAAAAGATAGAAGATTACACATCTCCTATAGGTTATTCTGAACGTACTAACGCGGTGATAGAGCCTAAACTCAGCGCTCAATGGTTCCTTAAGATGGATAAACTCGCCCCTATGGCTCTGTCTGTAGTGGAAGAAGGCAAGATTAAATTCATTCCAGACAAATATCGTAACACCTATCGCCACTGGATGGAAAACGCCCGCGACTGGTGCATCAGCCGTCAGTTGTGGTGGGGACAGCGTATTCCGGCGTATTATCTTCCTGACGGAAGGTACGTGGTGGAAAGCAGCGCCCAGAAAGCTCTTGAGTCAGCCCGTCTTCTGGACCCCCAGATAACGGAAGCCGATCTTCATCAGGATGAGGATGTGCTCGACACATGGTTCAGCAGCTGGCTTTGGCCAATCTCCGTGTTTGATCCGAAGAAGCCGGGATGCCCTCAGCACAAACCTAATGCTGATTTGGCATACTATTATCCTACCAATGACCTGGTTACAGGTCCGGATATCATCTTCTTCTGGGTGGCCAGAATGATCATGGCCGGAGACGAGTTCATGGAGAATGTTCCGTTCAGGAACGTGTACTTCACTGGTATCGTTCGAGACAAGCTTGGCCGTAAGATGAGCAAGACTCTCGGCAATTCACCTAATCCGTTGGATCTTATAGCCAAGTATGGTGCCGATGCAGTGCGTCTCGGTATGCTTCTGTGCTCATCTGCCGGGAGTGACATCCTTTATGATGAAAGCCAAGTGGAGCAGGGTCGTAATTTCTGCGGAAAGATATGGAATGCATACAGGTTGATAAGCGGGTGGAATGTAGATGAAAAGGCAGAGCAGAGCGAGAATTGTCGCCTTGCCGTCAAATGGTTTGACAATCTTCTGTCCAAAACCATAGAACAGGTGGAAGACCATTATGCCAAGTTCCGCATTTCAGATGCGCTTATGACCATCTACAAGCTTTTCTGGGATCAGTTCTGCGCTTGGTATCTTGAACTTGTAAAACCGGCTTATGGCGAGCCTATCGATGCCAGAACATACGAGAGCACGTTGGACTTCTTCGAGAAGCTTCTCAAACTTATCCACCCGATAATGCCTTTCATTACGGAAGAGTTGTGGCACGAGATGTCACCTCGCCGCGAAGGTCAGACCATAATGTATGAACACACACCTGTAGCGGGACCTTATGATGAGGCGTTCCTGGAGCAGTTCGCTCTTCTGCAGGAAGCCATAGTGGGTGTGCGCGGCGTTAGAGCACAGAAACAGATCTCTCCTAAAGAGGCTCTGGTGCTTTATCTAGAAGGGGAGCTGAGCCAGGAACTTAAGCCTGTTTTCCAGAAAAGTGCCAATCTCTCCGAGATACGTAGCGGTGAGTGTGAGCAGGCCTGCGTGTCATTTATCGTAGGAACATTGAAGATGAGCGTGCCTGTAGGCGGACTTGTTGATCTTGAGGAGGAAAGAAACAAAATTCTCGCTGAACTTGAGCATCAGAGAGGATTCCTTGCCGGCGTGCAGAAAAAACTCTCCAACGAGACTTTCGTCTCACATGCTCCGCAGGCAGTCGTTGCTCTCGAGAGAAAAAAGGAGTCAGATGCCCTCTCCAGGATAGAGGCTCTCGAAGCATCACTTAAGGCCCTTTAGTATAATGATTTCACTTGATGACGTTACCGTTTCGTATGGAAGTTATGTCCTGCTTGACAGGATTAACTTCCATATTTCTGAAACGGACAGGATAGGTCTTGTTGGTAAGAACGGTGCCGGTAAGTCTACTATTATGAAGATGATAGCCGGTCTTCAGAATCCAACCTCCGGTCAGATAGATATGCCGAACCATATAAGTGTAGGCTATCTTCCTCAGATTATGGAACATCATCGCGGACGTAGCGTGATTGAAGAAGCGATGAGTGCATTCGACCGTGAGAAGGAAATTGAAGAGGAGATAGAACGCGTCACGCGAGAACTTTCCGAGAGAACTGATTATGATTCTGACTATTATCTGTCTCTTGCCGGAAGATTGTCCGATCTTAACGATCATCTGGTGACTTCACATAGCGAGCCACCTGAGGTTCAGGCCAGAAAGACTCTTCTGGGACTGGGATTCAGAGATAATGAACTGGGACGTCTTACCGAGACATTCTCTCAGGGGTGGAATATGCGCATAGAATTGGCCAAGATTCTTCTCAGACAGCACGATGTGCTGCTTCTCGATGAACCGACCAACCACCTGGATATAGAGTCCATTGAATGGCTTGAGTCATATCTGGCCGCGCGAAAAGGCTCTCTTATGCTTGTGTCGCACGACAGGAAATTTCTTGACCGAGTGACAAACCGCACCGTCGAAATAGTTTTGGGACACGTGCAGGATTACAAAGTGCCTTACAGTAAATATCTTGAACTTCGCGCCGAAAGGATGGCACAGCAGATGGCGGCCTATGAGAATCAGCAGCGGATGATAGAAAAAACGGAAGATTTCATAGAGCGCTTCCGTTATAAGGCTACAAAAAGCAATCAGGTGCAGAGCCGTATAAAGGCCCTCGAGAAGATTGACCGAATAGAGATAGATGAGACTGACAACGCACGTCTGACCGTTAAATTTCCGCCCTCACCGCGCTCAGGTGATGTGGTGTACAGTGCAAAGGACCTGTCAGTCAGCTATCCGCAGAAAAGGGTCTTTTCTGGAGCCAATATTGAGATAAAGAGAGGGGAGAAGGTGGCCTTGATAGGTCGAAACGGAGAGGGTAAGACTACGCTTATGCGTGTCATTATGGGAGAACTCGATCCGCAGAGTGGAGAAAGCAGGATAGGACATAATGTCAATATAGGATATTTTGCTCAGAATCAGGAAGATGTTCTTGATCGTAACGATACGGTCTTCGGAACGCTTGACCGCGTAGCCGTAGGAGAGGTCAGGACAAAGGTGAGAGACATATTGGCACAATTCCTCTTCCGTGGAGAGGATATAGACAAAAAGGTCGGTGTGCTCAGCGGAGGAGAAAGGGCGCGTCTGGGTATGGCTAAGCTGATGCTCTCGTCGCACAATCTTCTGCTTCTCGACGAGCCGACCAATCATATGGACATCAAGAGTAAAGATATCCTCAAGGAGGCTCTGAAAAGCTATGACGGCGCATTGATAGTGGTATCTCACGACCGTGATTTTCTCGACGGCCTGGTGGACAAATTCTATGAATTCAACGACGGCGCCGTTAGGGAACATCTGGAGACGGTTCAGGAATATCTTGATAACAAGAAACTTGAGAGTCTGCATGAATTGGACAGGAAAAACTCCGAAGTCGTCAAGAAGAAGGACGAAGGCGCTCCGTTGTCATATCAGCAGCAGAAAGAACTGTCGCGGCAAGATAAGAAAAAGCGGGACCGTATCAAAAGTTTGGAAGGGGAGATAGAGCGCCTCGAGGGAGCTATAGCACAGATAGAAGCGGAATTGGCAGAACCATCTGAAGGCTTGGATATAATGGCTAAAACGCAGGAATATCTGGAATTGAAGCAGGATTTGGATGCCAAGACTCAGGAGTGGTTCTCACTTCAGGACGCTTAAAAGCATAGTCAAAGCTTCTAGGGTGAAGGAATGTATGTTCTGCATTCTTTCACCCTTTTTTATAAAACGCTGGCTGACTGTGCCTTCAGGGCCGCTTACGGCTATGCAGACGGTGCCTTCCGGATTATGTTCGTCTCCACCGGGACCGGCAAGTCCGGTAGTGGCGACAGAGTAGGTGCTTCCCATAAGTTTACGTACGCCTTCTGACATAGAAGAAGCCACCTGTACGCTGACGACGCCATATTTTTCTATAATGTCAGAAGGTACGCCAAGCACTTGTTCTTTAATCGGGATGGCGTAAGAAGTTACCCCTCCCAGATAATAGGCCGATGAACCGGGGATGCAGGTAATCACGTGTGAGATCATACCTCCAGTGCAGGATTCCGCCACCGACAGGGTAGCGTTAAGTTCTATAAGACGAGAAGCGATTTTCTCCTGTATATTCAGCAATTCTTCCATGTAAACGGATTTTTATGCAAATATACTATTTGACCGGAATATCCTGAAATGTTCCGTCGGAGAAGAATACAAGTATTTTTGATATGCGTTTCTCGCTTATAATTCTCTTTATGTCAGTTTGTTTAGTGGTGGAATCTGAAGTATTGCTTTCGCTCTGGGAGTCAAATAATCCACCACTGACATGCTCTGCATCGGAAATAGAGGAATCTCGATACATTTTGCCTGTCCCATTTATCAGCCAATCGAGACTGATCTTAGGAAATTGTCTGCTTATGGCGCAAATAATCTCGTAGCTCGGATTATTTCGTCCGGAAAGCAGGTGAGTTACTGTGGCCGGAGCGATTCCAATGGTTTCCGCAAATTCACTTTTGTTAATTCCCTCTGCCTGAAGGAGCTGCTGAAGACGTGAAATCATAAAGTAAAAACGTTTTTACAAATGTAACTCGAAATCGGTTCAAAAACAAGAGAAAAACAAAAGGGCAGGGGAGAAACCATCAAAATGTTGCAAAATACAGAAAAAAGTAAAGATGTAAATAGAATTGGCGATTATTTGACATTCAAGTAGTTGTGAACGTGAATATTTAATTGTATAACGCCTGAATCCTATTCTAAGGGGAAGATCTCTTTTTATTGCCATGGCATTAATCGAACTTTTAACTGACATAAAGTATGTAAGTAGCAGATTATAAACATTATTAACGATAAATACCAATGTTATAAGATTTTTTTATAGCCTCAGTGGATCAACAGGGATTGAGCGACTGAAACTTTTTTGAAACTTTACCGTTGTTAAGCGCCATAATGTCACGGTGGTTTACAAAATTGAATTTCATTTGTAAAATACATTTCACAAATGAAAACAATAATGAAGACTAAAACTTTGTATATTTGCGTTCTAAAATTTGAGACGAAATGATTCCTTCCATACATATAGAAAATTATTCATATCCTCTCACCGAGGATAGAATTGCAAAATATCCGCTCGAAAGACGAGACTCGTCGAAATTGTTGATTTATAAAGACGGTCATATAGACGAGAAGCACTTCAGAAATGTGCCCGAATTAATCCCCGGTAATGCTTTAATGGTGTTCAACGATACTAAGGTTGTACCTGCCAGACTGCATTTCAAGCGTGAAAGCGGTGCTCATATAGAAATTTTCTGCCTTCAGCCCGTAGAACCGTCAGATTACGCGCAGGCTTTCTCATCTACGCGAAAATGTGCTTGGCAGTGTGTAATCGGCAATTCCAAGAGATGGAAGGATGATATACTCTCCTATCTTGTTCCCGATGGGGTTACAAGCGAGGATATGGACAGGATATCATTGCAGGCGAGGCTTCTCAGTAGAGATGGTCAGACGGGCGTGGTAGAGTTCAGTTGGCAGACTGAAATACCGTTCTCTAATGTGCTTGACATCTGTGGGAATATTCCTATTCCCCCATATCTGAACCGTCAGACCGAAGCAATAGATTTGGAACGTTATCAGACTGTTTATGCCCACATCAGAGGCTCTGTAGCGGCTCCTACGGCAGGTCTTCATTTCTCTGATGATGTTTTGGATGCTCTTAAGAGCGAAGGCGTACAGATGCGTAACGTGTGTCTTCACGTAGGTGCCGGGACTTTTCTTCCGGTCAAGACGTCAGATGTAGCTCAACATCCTATGCATAGGGAACCGTTCGTGGTGAAAAAGGCTTTGATCGAGGAACTTATCTCGAAGAAAACCCCTCTGGTGGCTGTGGGAACCACTTCTGTCCGTACTCTCGAATCTCTTTATTATGTGGGTGTGTCGTGCCTGGAAAAGGGTCATCCGGAAGATGTGAGCCAATGGGCTCCGTATGAACGCGAGTATTCTTATTCGACTTCGCAGGCTCTTCAGGGTATAGTGGATTATCTTAATGCCAATGGCCTGGATGAAATAAAAGTAGGTACAAGAATTATCATTGTACCTACTTTCAAGTTCCGTCTTGTGGATATGCTCATCACTAACTTTCATCAAAGCGAGAGCACCCTTATTTTGCTTGTGGCGGCCTTTGTGGGAGAAGATTGGCGTAAGATATATGATTACGCCCTGTCTCACGAATTCCGTTTTCTCTCCTACGGAGACAGCTCTCTTCTTTTCAGAAGGGATCAGTGATATCTTCCCAGCTGTATGGTCAATCCTGTATTTACCCTGAGATTGAAGCGGTTTACAGGGTAAAAGGCCATATCTTCATATTTGCCGACAGGACCGCTGAAGCCGTCTATTCCGATGAAGAAATTCAGGAATGCTGCTGATACGCTCATTGCGCTTCCCCATACCGCGCCAAAGGTGCCATAGCCGTAATTGCCTGTTATACTGAACCATTTGCATGGTGAAAGAGTAGCGGCGAATCTGCTTTCCCAGATGGAGATATTACCATGCTGGTAGCTTGTGGTAGCGCCTACACTGACAATCTGTGCCATAGGAAGTCTATATCTGACACCGGCGTTGACATTGAACGGAAGATAACGCCATATGGTCTCGTTCCCTTCTTTGGTTCCGAAATTAGCGAGATTCTTGAATTCTTCTTCCACTTTGCTGAGCTCATCTTTGAAATTGGCATTTTCGGAACTCATATCCAGTCCTTTGAAATTTACGGTTCCTTTAGACTGGGCGAGCAGAGAATAATTCCAATTTACAAGTCCCAGGTCGTTGATTGCGGCACTCAGGCTCAGACCTTCAATAGGTTTGTAGATTACGCCTGCATCGATAGCGGCTCCGATTCCGGCAAGCGATCGGTTTTCGGTATCTGCTTCCAATCCGCTTACTTTGCCGTCGTCATCAAGTTTGAATTTGACCATAGGACAGGCGATACGTCCGTGACCGTTAAGATTGACTCTGAGCTGGTCTTCGTTGGAAGTTATCTGAGTGTCATCGAAGTATACCTGCGCGCTACCCAGTCCTACGATTCCTTTAATGCGATAGCCGAACCCGAATTTGTTATCTTCATTGTAGCGGGCACGTCCAAATGCGAGTTCCACATAAGAATCGAGATTCATTGATGTGGATGACAGGTCATATTTGGTATCTGCCGAACCTGTTTTAAGCAGTCGGAAGAGGTCTCCGGAAACAGTGGCATCAGAGAGAGTCCTGACATTGATTTCGAATGAAGTCATACTGTTGTCCTTTCTGGCCGCGAAAGAAAAAAGATTGACATTATTGTCGAAGCATACTCCATTACGGTCTTTTATATTGGAGAAAAACTCTTGCGAGCTTACACTGTTGTTGAAGCCGGTTACCAGGGTATTACCGTCTGCGGAAGGGTAAAGCAGGGATGACAGACCTATGTTGCTGCCCAATGAAAAAGAGCTGTACCCCAGACCGACGGCAAAAAAGCTTCTTTCAGACATTATGGCCGGATTATAGCGGTAATTATACACGTAATTATCCAAAAAATAATTGGTCTGGTTCTGTGCGGATGCGTTAATTGTTATAAACCCTGCCGCAAAAAGCAATGTCAGGCGTTTTATGTGTTTAAGATTATTCATCGTCTTCATCGCTGCCTCCATTAATTAAATCGTTGACATTGAAAGTTATACCTTTGGAAACGCTCAAGGATAAGTTCTTGAACATAATATAGTTGGAGTCTTTCAGCCATTCTCCGTTCGCGCCAAGTACAAAGCTCAGGCGTATGTGGCTGAGTCCGTCGAAATCAGTGTCAGGGGATATGTCAAGCTTTGTTTCAAACTCTTGGAACTGGTCTTTCTTATCTTCTCCTTCCGTTTCTTCTTCCTTGTCGCTTTCCGGATCGTGTGCCGCAACAGAAAGTGTTATAGGAGTGCCGGTATCTATGACGGTGTATTTGTCGCTTATATTGTCGTAAGACAAGAATTCTACGAGCACATCCACCTTGAACGGCAATGTATTTTCCACCTTGCCTTTAAGGGTGGCGGTACTTTCCTGTAACAGTTTAGTAATCAGTGTAGGATCTTCACCAAGCTTCAGAGTGTCGGCATAGGTTACGTTGAAGTTCTCTCCGAATTTAACCGGAAGTTTAAACCCGAAATCTATGTCCAGTTCATAATTTGCGTCCGGATAGATTATGCTGTAGCTGTCGTCAGATACTCTGAGGTCAAATTTTACCGGAATCTCTTCTTTTTCAGTCTTCAGAAGCGGATTCAGGTCGATATTATATTCGTTTATGAGAGTTTCTTTAGTGGAAGGATCTTCGCTGTAAGGGAAGTAAAGATCAGGTAGGTCATACATGCCGTCGTTCACGTCTATCTTCGCCGTCGCAGGAACTGCGATATTGCTGTTGATATGCGCGTAGAGAGTCGCTTTAGGAATATCCAGATTTGCGTTTTTCAGCATGTCAGGCAGACTGAAGAAAGGAATGTTTATAGCTTTCTGTGTCTCATATCCGACTTTGGCTCTGACAGATTTTATCTTTATCTGAGAGTTCAGAGAAATCTTGCCACCAAGGGTACCTGAAAGACTTTCCGCCTTGACTGATGGCTTGTCAGCCTTGATTTGTCCGGTTACTTTTACATCTCCGCTGATTGTTTCATCTTTTTCGCGAAGTCTGTCCAGATAGTAACCATTGAAGTTGAATGATTTGATATCTATCAGTCTGGACAGTTTTCCATTATGGAAAGTTCCGTTAATCTGAACGGATGACGGGTTTACGAAATCGGGTAGACTTATGGTAAGATCGGCTGAATATGAGCCGCTTTCACCCAGATCAGGAAGGTTGGTAAGCTCAATCTCCAACTCAGTCGTGGTTCCTTCCAGATTGACTATGTTGATGAGTTTTACCATCTCGGGAATGTCTGAAGCCTTCAGGAAGTCCACGGTCGTGGATTCATCGATATCCACAGCCAATTCGCTCATCTGTATGCTCTCAACCTCGATGGACGGGATAGTCACGCTGACTTCAATGTCTTTATCGCTGATGTTAATAAGTTTGGCAACATCCATACGCCCGTCAGGGATGGCCACGCTTCCCTTTAATCCATAACTGCCTTCCAGAACGTACTTACCATCCACTTTCTTAGGCTCGATGTCGATGCTGCCGATTGTAAGATAGTATGTGGTGTTTTTCAGCGAATACAGGAACAGTTCCTTTGATGTTCCCGAATCCATATAGGTAAAATCTGAAGGAATGTCAGTGAAGCCCATAAAATATGGAATAGTGATGTCAACTCCGTCGTCTGAAGTGATGTCAACTCCCTCAATCTCAGGACAATTTATCTTTACCTCTACTTTAGGACTGCCTTTTGGCGTGATAGTGAATGTTCCCAGATTGGCTACATCGTCAGGAAGCGGATAGGTAATGGTTTCCAATGGTTTGTCCAGCTCGAAGCTCAGACCCTCCACTTGTCCTATTGCTGAATCAAGTGCAAAATCCACGAAACTTACTTTTAACTCCAATTCAATGTCCTGCGAGCAGGTGGTAGCTTTGTCAACTGGACAAATCATATCGGTATAACGAATTAACCCTTCTGCGGTAAGTGTCTTGTCTTCAGAGATTTTAGCCGCGTTCAATGATGCGACTTCATAGGTGCGGGAATCCGTGAAGAAGTTATCATTTGAAAGTACAAGATCACTTAGATCCAGCAGGGTAGTTCCGTCGGAAAAAGTGAGGACGTCCTTGAGATCCACTTCTACAGTAGGAATGATTTCTCCGGATGAGAAAAGAGAAGATGCTCCTGGAACGCTGACTTCCACTTTGATCTTGGAACCGGTCTTAAGATTGATTGATTCCAGACTCTTGATATGGGAAGACATGCTTACAGCGCTTATGGTACCTAATTGAGAATAGGAAGCGTCAATTAAAGCGGACTGCAGGATAACGGTGCTTTGACCTAATGTCCGAGCTATCTCACCGGCCTCTTTAATCTTATTATAATCAATAAGTTGGTAATTCTGTTCGACAGGGGATATCTTATCTATGTCCAGGGAAAAGTCTGGAAAGCTTTGACCATATACATATTTCTTCTCGTCAATTTCCAACGATTCCGGATCAAATGCGGAAAGATCGTATGAAAAATCTTGGGATACCGTGATAGGGTCCAGCTTGACAAGTTCCGAGAAATTCATTCCGTTTATTTCCTCGTTAAGAGAATAGTTCTCCTCGTGCGTAATGTAATACAAGCCATCGTCACCGACAGTCAAATATTTTCCGAATGCGGTCGTATCTATACCGGCGAGTGACATTATGGAGTCTATACGAATCTTGCAAGTGCTTTGGATGAGCGGAACAGCCATACCGTTTTCGAACACAGTAACATCGGTATTGACATTTTTGATTCTGTCGAACGAATACCGGTCATCAACCTTACAACTCTGGCTCAGTGACAGGGTCCACAGAATAAGGACCGCCAAAAAGGATTTTCTGAGAGGGCTTTTTCCTAACATAGTTCTACTTATTGAATAGTTCATTTTATCGCTGGCTAATTTATATATTTTTTCTCGTCCTGCCAATTTTCTTTTTAACAAAGAAAGGGGAATGCAATTATACGCATAAGTTAACATAATATAAATTGTATAACAAGAATAAATAAGTGATTTGATTTCTATAATTCCAATGATTATCTTTGTCACGCTTTAAAAACAGACAGTTCTCGTATGATTAATTTACCGTTGCAGCAAATTCCCGGTTTGTCCGAAGCTGAATTGGCCCAAAAGGCGGATTCTCTGCATCAGGCTTCGCAGGAATTCGTAAATGTCCTGAAAGAAAATCCTCAGCAGGCTCTTGACCAGCTCCTGCACGGAGCTATGGATTTCGGCCTGAAGGTTCTCGCCGCGCTGCTTGTCTATATAATTGGCATATGGCTGATTAAGCGCATAAAGAAGGCTTTGAAGCGCAACTTTGAACGTAAGAACACGGATAAGACCATAGCCAGCTTTACCACTTCGCTCGTTTCCGTAATCCTGACCGTCCTGGTGATTACCATATGCATAGGCACACTCGGAATCAACACCACTTCACTGGCTGCCCTTCTGGCTGCCGGAGGAATGGCGATCGGTATGGCCTTGAGCGGTGCGCTTCAGAATTTTGCCGGAGGCATCATGTTGCTTATTTTCAAACCGTTCAAAGTGGGAGATTTTATTGAAGCTCAAGGTTATAGCGGTACCGTGAATGAGGTGAATATGGTCTCGACAAGGTTAACAACGACAGATAACAGGGTCATAATAATCCCTAACGGAGCGCTTTCATCGGGTAACATCAACAACTACTCCCTACTCCCCTCCCGTCGTGTGGATTTCCTGCTTCCGCTCGCCCATTCCACATCTTCTGATGCTTTCATTAATGAGGTAAACAGCGTCATTTCAAAGGACGAAAGAGTTTTCAATTCATTTGTGGCCATAAATAAAGTAGATACGTCCATGGTGGAATTCGTGGTGAAGCTATGGGTGAAAACCGAAGATTATTGGGATGTGTATCATTCTTTCTATAAGGCGATTTATGATGATGCACAGGCAAAGGGTTTCCGTTTTGCTACTTCCAGAATTACTATAGAAAAGGAAAGTTAACTATATGAAAGACAGAATAATATTAAATAATATAACTATAGAAGGCATAGCTGCGGAAGGCAAGGCTATCGCACATGCCAAGCTTCCCACGGAAAGCGAAGACGCCACTGCCAGAGTTCTCTTTGTAGAGTATGGGGTACCCGGGGATGTTGTAGATGTTCTGGTCACAAGACGCAAAAAGAACTATATGGAGGGACGTATCGAGAGAATCGTAAAACCCTCGGAGCACAGACTGGAACCTTTCTGTGAGCATTTCGGAGTATGTGGCGGGTGTAAATGGCAGCATCTTCCTTATGATATGCAGCTTGAGGCAAAAACCAGACAGGTATATGACCAGCTCGTGAGAATTGGCCATCTGGATGTGCCTGAAATCAAACCTGCCATAGGATCGGAAAAAACAAGAGAGTATCGTAACAAATTGGAATTCAGTGCTTCTTGTTACAGGTGGGTATTCTCTGACGAGGAACCGGAGCTGCTGGACGTCAAGGAACGTTGCGGTCTGGGTTTTCATGTGGGCAAATATTTCGACAAAGTTCTGGATATCAAATGGTGCCATCTTCAGAAGGAGCCGTCCAATGCCTTGAGGCTCTTCATCAAACGATACGCTCTGGACAATGACATCCCATTCTATAATCTGAGAGAAAATACGGGCATCCTCAGGAATATGTTCGTGCGCACCACTGAAGACGGACAGGTTATGCTTATAATCTGCTTCGGAGAAGACTTCAGCAAGCGCGAAGCGATGCTTACGGCCATAGCGGAGGAATTTCCGCAGATAAGTTCACTTTATTATGTGATAAACAATAAGGTCAATGATTCCATTGCGGATCAGCAGTGCATTCTGTTCAAGGGACAGGATTCCATTTATGAAAGGATGGAGAATCTGCAGTTCAAGATTGGCCCGAAATCATTCTATCAGACCAATGCCCCTCAGGCATATAACCTCTATAAGGTAGCTCGCGAATTCGCGTCCTTGTCTGGAGACGAAGTGGTGTACGATCTGTACACGGGAACGGGTACCATCGCTCAGTTCGTATCGGCAAAAGCGAAGAAAGTCATAGGAATAGAATATGTGAGCGAGGCGATAGAAGACGCGCGGGCCAATGCGGCGTTCAACGGCATAGACAATTGTGAATTCTATGCGGGAGATATGAAAGATATCCTGACCGATGATTTTATAGAAGCCCACGGCAGACCGGACGTCATCATCCTTGATCCACCGCGTGCCGGAATACATCCGGATGTGGCCAAAGTGATTCTTGGGGCCGTTCCGAAGCGCATAGTATATGTATCCTGCAATCCTGCTTCTCAGGCTCGGGACCTGGAGATGCTGAGCCTTGATTATGTCATTACTGATGTACAGCCTGTAGATATGTTCCCGCATACGCAGCACGTGGAAAATGTTTGTAAATTAATTAGAAAACAATAATGTTACTTTCAATCGTTCTTTTACTCGTCGGACTCGCCTTAGTAGTCTATGGCTCTGATATTTTGGTAGATGGCGCATCTGCTGTAGCCAAGAAAATCGGCATCAGCGATTTTGTGATAGGAATAGTCATCGTAGGATTCGGAACCTCTTGTCCTGAACTTGTGGTCAGCGTTACCGGAGCCCTAGAAGGGTCTTCCGCCATAGCGCTTGGCAATGTCATAGGCTCCAATATCTTCAATGTCCTGTTTATTCTGGGTCTTACGGCCTTGCTCTCGCCTATCGCCGTCACTCGTCAGAACAAACAGATAGATATTCCCATTTTACTGTGCATAACGATTTTCTTCTGTCTGATTGTTTTGAAAGGAACTCTCAACAGAATAGATGCTCTCATATTTCTCCTTGTGTTCGCCGCTTATCTGTACTATAATTTCAAGACGGGGAAGCAGAACACTGCAGAAGATGAGGAAGGTCAGCAGGTAAAAACGCACTCCACCTTTGCCTGCGCAGTGATGATAATTGCGGGTCTTGCCGGTCTTATATTCGGGGGTAAAATCTTTGTAAACAGTGCGGTGGATATAGCCCACAGGCTTGGTGCAAGTGAGAAGTTCATCGCCATCACCATACTGGCTGTGGGGACATCCCTTCCGGAACTTATGACCTGCATAGTGGCAATGGCGAAGAAGAAGGGCCAATTGGCGCTTGGCAACATAGTGGGAAGCAATGTTTTCAACATCCTTTTTATACTCGGCGTGTCCGGACTTATCCTTCCTATGCAGACGACATCATTGAATTATGTGGATTTGGCGGCGCTGCTGCTTGCGTCACTGTCGCTGTTCATCTTCTCTTATACTTCCAAGAGCCAGAGTCTCTCGAAGCCTTGCGGCATTACGATGCTGATTCTGGAGGTGCTGTATATGAGCTATCTTTTTATTCAGCTTTAGAAATTGATTCCTACGCCGAATCCTATCTGGATTAGGCCAACGACGGAATATGACACTTGAGGGCGCGGAATCACGCCCTCATATTTGTCTACGGGCAGAGGGTGGAAATTCATGGCTGATATGTGCAGAAGAAAATCCGCGCTGAGATTCCGGTACAATTGTTCTCTGTAGCCGAATGCGGTCTTAAGCAGGATTATCCCATCTTCAAAACTTTTATTATGCATAGCCGTACCGGCCTCCAAAGCCAGAAATGCCCCGCCCGAATAATAATCCCGAAAGTAGTATCTGCTTTCAAGAAGAAAAGGGATAAGGTCATAATTGAAGTCCGCTCCGCGATATCCGGTCTTGAGATGCAAGGAGAATTTCTTAAAGAAATCCACGCCGGCATCTATATCCACGTAAGCATTGCTGAAATATGTAAAACTCTGATTCCTCTCGTTGATTCTGTAACCTATGCGGTTAGGGGTATACGAAAACACCTGAGACTTGAATATCTGTGGCGAATACCCCCAGCTAATCCCTCCGCTGAAACGGGCGAGGGACAGATGGCTGCATCCCAGTACAAGGGCCAATATGCACACGAACTTTTTCATCAGAATCTGTAATATATGCTGACCTGCGGGATCAAGGCGCGAATCAAGCCGTTGGCATACCACGAAAGCCCCAACTTGTTCTCTGTTTCTTCCATTTTCCTGAGCTGGAGGGCCAGATCGGCGGTAAAGTCAAGACCGAGTTCGATGTTGGAATTTCTGAAAGCGACTATCCCGCCAAGAGATGTGCTCACCCCCATTATAACCCCGTGGTTCTTAATGCTTTCCCTGTAATAGTCTTTCAGATATCCTGCTACGCCACCCGCTCCCATATATAATATGTAAGCCACTTCATCATTGATGAAACTGTTTTTCAGTATCGTATTGTGTGTGACGGACAGCTTGCCTCCGGGAGATATGGTCTTATGTGAAATGATGCCATAAGTGTCAAGTCCGGCGGAAAATTTCAGAAACGCATTCTCTTTCCTGTTGGAGGTGGTGATAAGGGATACGCAATGTCCTTTGAATGAACTATTCTCCCCTATTCTCGTAACCACGATTCTCTTGCTCTGAGCCGATAAATCAAAGAAACTCAGGCACAGAAAAATAACACCCGCTATTAGAGGTTTAAGGTTCATAAGTACACTTTGCGAAGATATGCAATTATTTGTTAAATGAGAAAAAAACGAGTATTTTAGACGAGTTTTATAATAGAAATGAATACTGTTTTACCTCCTCTTCCGGAACGTATGCGTCCCCGCTCGCTTGACGAATATGTAGGTCAGCGTCATCTTGTGGGTAAAGGCTGCGTGTTGAGAAATATGATTGAAAGCGGCAACGTCTCTTCATTTATTCTCTGGGGACCTCCGGGGGTAGGTAAAACCACGCTTGCCCATATTATCGCTCAGTCGCTTGGCAGAGAATTCTTTACACTCTCCGCCATAAACTCCGGCGTCAAGGATGTCAGGGACATTATCGATAAGGCGCAGGCCAATTCTCTCTTTTCCGCCGGCAATTCTCCCATTCTGTTCATCGACGAGATTCATAGATTCAATAAAGGCCAGCAGGATGCGTTGCTGGGTGCGGTTGAAAAAGGAATATTCATTCTCATAGGAGCTACGACGGAGAACCCTTCGTTCGAAGTAATTACCCCGCTCCTGTCACGTTGTCAGGTATATGTACTGAAAAGTCTTGACAGCGAGGACCTTTCACTGTTGCTTGACAGGGCGCTAAAGGACGATGTCCTTCTTAAAGAAAAAGACATCACCGTTAAGCAGAAAGGCGCGCTGCTGCGTTACAGCGGTGGCGATGGCCGTAAGCTCCTCAATATTCTGGAGATAGTGGTGGATTCCCTGAGCGCCTCCGGGAAAGCGATTGTAATTGATGACGCGACAGTTTCGGAGTGTCTGCAGCAGAATATCGCGACCTATGACAAAGGCGGAGAGATGCACTACGACATTATCTCCGCATTCATAAAGAGCATCCGAGGCTCTGACCCCAATGCCGCCGTATATTATCTGGCGCGTATGCTTTCCGGGGGCGAAGATCCGCTTTTCATAGCCCGCAGGCTTTGCATCAGCGCTGCGGAAGATGTGGGATTGGCCAATCCTAATGCACTGCTGATAGCTGATTCCTGCTTTCGCATATGCCAGAATATCGGAATGCCGGAAGCGCGTATTCCGCTGTCCGAATGCGCCGTCTACCTGGCCTCATCCCCAAAGAGCAATTCAGCTTATATGGCCATAAACAACGCTATGACGGCAGTATCCGAAGATGACTCCCCTGCTGTGCCTCTGCACCTTAGGAACGCGCCGACCTCTCTGATGAAGAGTCTCGGCTATAGTGACAACTACCTTTATGCCCATGATTTTCCGGGACATTTCGTGGATCAGGAATTCATGCCTGACGCATTACGGGGGAAGGTTTTTTATGAGCCGCAGGCCAATTCTCACGAAGACAAACTGAAAGCCTATCTTCAGGCGTGCTGGCCAAAGTATTATAGTAAAAAGGATCAGAACGGATAGCCGACACCGAAATGGAGGGCCATCGCCTTGTCCTTGAATGCATCGATGAGTGTAAGCCAACGACCTTTGTCTCCGGTACAAGGATCCCTGAACTGAATACCCCAGTCTACACGAAGAACGAGAAAATCCATATTTACACGTAAACCCAGTCCCCAGTCAGCTGCGATATCGGCAAGTGTGATTCCTGCGTTTTTCTCCCATACGTTACCTGCTTCCACGAACAGCGCACCTTCCAGCTTGGATATTACCGGGAAACGATATTCAATGTCTGCCTCCAGTTTATAATCACCCGTCTGACTTGGGATGCTGAAAGTGTCGTTCAAAGGCGAATTGCCGGGGCCGAGTGAACGCGCCTGCCATCCTCTCATGCTGCTTGCTCCGCCACAATAGAACTGCTTTTCATAAGGAAGTGAGGTGGAATTGCCATAAGCGATACCGGCTCCCGCCAATAGCCTGTATACAAAACAATGGCTGTCATTGTGGCCGAATCTTATCGCCTGAGCATAAGAAACTTCCATTTTAGCGTACTGGGAATATGGGGCATTAAGGATGAGACGCTCTCCACCTTCGTCCACTTTCATGAATCTTTTGAATGCGCCTACCAGGTTTCCTGAAAGGTCTGTGGAAAGTCTCAGCGAATGGTAATCTGTCTTAGGCACAAGCTCCGTACTGCTGTTGTAAAATACCGTAGCGGAAACTCCGACATCGCAGTGGTCCTGATAGGAATATCTCATGAATGGGTTCTTGTACAGGCTCTCGCTGAACTCTTCTGTAAGGTTGAAAAGCCTCACATAATTCACTCTCAAAGGATATATCTGATAGTAGAATCTTCTTTTGACGGCTCCAGTATAACCGAAAGATGTAGAAAAGAGGTTTCTCGTGTATTCCGGGCGGTTCTGATAATTGAAAGAGGCGTTGAATTCAGTACGTGGAATGCTCGGTCCCTTGAAGAAATTGTATCCGAGTCCCAGGAATTTCGGAAAACTGAGACTGAGAGAAGTACCGAATTCATTCGAAGATATGTCTTCGTTAGGTTTGAACTGGAAATTGCCCACAAATCCTACATTCAACCATTCTCCGCCACCGAATATGTTCTTATGGTAGAAATTGAGCTGGGGAGATATGCCTATAAGTCCGGAAGAATTCGTAGATACTTCAAGATTGGTCTTGAAGCCCTGAGGTTTGGACTTGGTGAGACTGATTTCGCAATCCACCTGCTGGTCGGAAACCTGATGCATATCGATACCCACCGTCTTGAAAATCTTCAGCGAAGAAAAACGCAGGTATGTGTAGCTGACAAGGGATTCCTTATATACTTCTCCCGGTTTTATGAGGTTAACTCCCTTTAATACAGATTCTTTAACATTTAAGTTTTCTGGAAAATTGATAGCCACGTTGCCGATTTTTGCCTTCGTCAGACGCTGGTCCGTCTCTTTGATTATATATTCAAGCACTACCTTGCCGTCACCGGACAAAGTATCGGCTACAAAATTGTATGAGGTCTTGTCCAACGCGAAATAGCCTTTTTCGCGGAGAGCGGCTACGCTCCTTTCCACTTCGGCGGTAAGTGCCAGTTCAGAAAGACAGTCTCCTTTCTTCAACAGAACATTAGGAATGTCTTCCGTGAAGTCCTCTTCAAAATCGGGTCTGTATGAAGGAATCGTGAAGCATATGGAGTCTATCTGGTATTGTTTTCCAAGAGTCACGTAATATGTCACATCCGCCTCTCGGCCGTTTATTCTCAGTTCGCTTTCGACCTTGGAATCAAAATATCCGAGAGCGTTGAGCCGGCTTGTCATACTGCTTTTCGAGCGTTCCACCTGAGCCTGGTCAAAGATGACCGGAGCCTCTCCCAGGTTTTTCCATAATTTGTTCAGCCCCTTGTCGCTGCCTGCAGACCAATTGTAAACATAGAGAAGCGGTTTAACCCCAAATATTGACTGATTAGGCTGCTGTCTGAGATATGGCGTCAGAGAATGTGGGGAAAAGCCTGAATCATTGGTGATTACGATATCGTTGCTGTTAAGCCTCAATTCATCACCTTTAAGCGCCCGCGTAGTGCTGCACGAGGAGATGAGCAGAGCCAATGCGACTTGAAACGCAAAAGCGGATATTAAGGGCTTTTTTAAAGACATAATCAGGCAAATTTAACAAATAATTAAGTATATTTGTACAGGCTATGAACAAATTGTCTTTATCCGAAATTAAACATATCCGCTCACTTTCTCAGAAAAAATTCCGCGACGAATACGGGATGTTTGTCGTGGAAGGTGAAAAGATGGTCCAAGAGGCCATAGACGGTGGATTTGTGCCCGTCAGAATCTATAAACGGGAAGAAATTGGCCAGGAACAGATGGAAAGAATCTCCAGTCTGGACTCCCCTTCTCCGGTATTGGCCGTGCTGAAAATGGCGGCACGTCAAAGCGAGGTCAACATTAAGGAAAAGGGACTTTATCTTGCTCTTGACAGCATACGCGATCCTGGGAATCTCGGAACCATAATGCGTATATGCGACTGGTTCGGGGTGGACGGCATCTTCGCCTCACCGGATACTGTAGATCAGTATAATCCTAAAGTCGTTCAGAGTTCAATGGGTGCCATATTCCGGAAAACGGTTCATTACTGTGACCTGGGAACTATTTGCTCCCGCTTCATTGACAACGGACTCCCCGTTTACGGCACTTTTCTGGACGGTAAAGACTTATATTCGTCTGTACAAAAGCCTTATGGCCTTATAGTTATGGGTAACGAATCCCGCGGAGTCAGTCCTCAGGTGCGTGCGCTGTGCACAGAACCGCTCCTGATTCCTTCTTTTGAAAGGGGGCCCCACGCTGAATCGCTTAATGTAGCAGTTGCCACTGCGGTGACGGTTTCAGAATTCAAACGTAAATCAACATATGGTGAAATCTAGAAAATTTCTGTCTTTGCTTTCCCTCGCGCTTTGCCTGGGAATCCTTTCTTCGTGTACACAAAAACCTGAAGCAAAATACGTCTTTCTGTTTATCGGAGACGGTATGGGCGGCGGGCAGGTGGCTGTAACCGAGTCTTATCTCTCATATCTGAACGGCGATTTGGGTGGCGCGCAGCTTTCATTTACGCAATTCCCTGTTTTGGGAATGTGCACGACATATTCTGCCAACAGTGTCATTACGGATTCCGCGGCGTCAGGAACGGCCATCGCCACCGGTTTCAAGACCGAAAACGGAAGGATTGGCACTGACCCGGACAATAATCCCATCTACAGTGTGGCCCAGAGACTTAAGGATGACTATAACTATCAGGTGGGCATATTCTCTTCTGTTCCTCTGAACCACGCGACTCCGGCCGCTTTCTATGCGCATACCGCCAAGAGAACTGATTACTATACCATATCTTCACAGATTCCTCAGACGGGATTTGAGTTTATCGGAGGATCCGGCATTCTGGACATCAAAGGTCGCGGCGGTGATATGGAGGCGAGTGACCTCTATCTGGAGAACAATGGCTATAAGGTAGTCTATGGACAAAGGGAGTTTGAGCAGGCCAAGGGCGCTAAAAAGGTGGTGATGGTGGCCAATCCTAACCCTGAGCACAAGGACAAAGTCAAGAATTACAGCGCCGAGGACGACAAACTGGTGCCATTGGCTCAGATGATGGAAGATTGCCTGGCGACTCTCGATGAGAGCAAACCATTCTTCATTATGTGTGAAGGCGGAGAAATTGACTGGATGAGCCATTCGAATATGGTGATGCCGACAGTAGATGCCACCCTCAAATTCAATGATGCGGTGAAGGTCGCTTACGAATTTTACCTCAAACACCCTAAACAGACGCTTATTCTGGTTACGGCTGACCACCAGACCGGTGGAATAAGTGTCGGAAGTTACGGGTACGGTTATAAGGTCAATTGGCCGCGTATGATACAGCAGTGGGAGGATGCCGGAAAGGTTGACAACTTCGCCGACATGAACGAGCGTAACAAATTCAACGATTCCTGCGGGTTCGGATGGACCACAAGTGCCCATAACGGTGATCACGTACCTGTATACGCGATAGGGGCTGGAGCGGAGAAATTCGCCGGCCGCATGGACAACACCGATATAATCAAGAAAATACTTCCCGCACAGAAATGATCATATATCAAGTGCTGACGCGTCTGTTTGGCGAAGGAAAATTCTCTTCCTTTGACCAGAAGACGTTTACTTATCTTAAAGGTCTGCATATATCGCATATCTGGTATACCGGAGTAATCAGACACTCCCCTGCGGACAAATCATATGTCAAAGGTGATTGGGGATGCCCGTATTCCATTATGGATTATTATGATGTGAATCCGTATCTTGCAGACTCCCCGGAGCGGAGAATGAAGGAATTCGATAATCTGATTTCCCGTACGCACGATGCCGGGTTCAAGGTGATCATAGATTTTGTCCCTAATCACGTAAGCCCAGATTATTCGGATTCTTATGGCGGTATCAAGACACTTCACAGATGTGATTATGACTGGAGTGACACTGATAAGATAGATTACAGCGACAGGGCAAATTGGGACAAGCTGCTTTCTATCATAAAATTCTGGGCAGGAAAAGGCGTTGACGGCTTCAGGTGCGACATGGCGGAACTCGTTCCGGTGGAATTCTGGCATTTCCTCATAAGCGAGGCAAAGAAGGCGTTTCCGTCTGTGACGTTCATAGCGGAGATCTACTCGATTGACAATTACAGATTGTTCACCAACGGTGCGCTTTTCGATTATCTGTATGACAAATCAGGCCTTTACGACACGCTTCGCGCCATTACTTGCCAGAACGGCTCAGTCCGGGGAATTACTCAAAATTGGCAAAGACTTGGAGAATTGCAGCCCAGAATGCTGAATTTCCTGGAAAACCATGATGAGCAGAGGATTGCTTCACCGTTTTTTGCTGGCAGTCCACAGCGTGGATATGCCGCGCTTGCTGTAAGTGCGTTGTTTTATCCTTGTCCGTTTATGCTTTACTTCGGCCAGGAGCTGGGAGAATCTGCCACGGCGGGCGACAACGGACGCACGTCAATATTTTCTCACGAAAGCCCTATTGAAATTAGTCCTTTGAGTGCTTCCCAAAAAGAAGTTCTCAAGGTCTATAAGAAGGTATTGGCATTGAAAGACTCACTGCGCGACGCTGCGAATTTCGATTTATCTTACTGTCAGAGCGGCTCTGAAGGGTTTGATGTGGACAGACATTTTGCATTCTTGAGAAAACCTGAGGGACGTAAGGAGGCTCTTGTAGCGTGCAATTTTTCCGATTCGCCAGCCGCCTTTACGCTAAGAATCCCGCCCGAGGCAGGATCAAGGTTCTGCGGGACTCTGCAGGTAAATATACCTGCCAACGATTTTATAATTTTAAGAAAATAATGTATTTTTGCGGCGCTTTTTGAAAGCGAAAATTCAGTCGAAAGATAAAATAATATCGAAACATTTATAAAAATGAAAGGTTCAATCATTATTCTTTGTGGCGGTGGTCCGGCTCCGGGCATGAATACCGTCGTATGTTCAGTAGCCAAGACATTTCTTGCAAACGGATACCGTGTAATAGGCCTTCATGGCGGTTACAGCGGACTGTTCAGCAAGAACCCGCGTATCGAAGACATCGATTTCTTCAAGGCGGACGCATATTTCAACCGTGGCGGCAGCTACCTTCAGATGAGCCGTTTCAAGCCTACGGCAGAGGATTTCGAGAAGAATTTCAACCTCGACCTCTTCACGGCCAATGACATCAAACTGCTCGTTACCGTAGGTGGAGATGATACGGCATCTACCGCCAACCGTATCGCCAAATTCCTGGAAGACAAGAAATACCCTATCGCGAACATTCACGTCCCTAAGACTATAGACAACGATCTTCCTCTTCCTAACAACACTCCGACATTCGGATTCAATTCGGCCAAAGACGAAGGCTCACATATCGCGCGCACAGCATACGAGGATGCACGCACATCAGGAAACTGGCTTCTTATCTCTGCTATGGGTAGAAGCGCAGGTCATCTTGCTCTCGGCATAGGCGAGGCTACACACTGCCCTATGACCATTATTCCGGAGATGTTCAACAAGACCGAAATCGGTATTGACAAGATCATTAAACTTACCCTCGGTTCCATCATCAAGCGTAAGATTCTCGGTATCGATTACGGTACCGTAGTTGTGGCAGAAGGCGTGTTCCACGACCTTAACCCGGAAGAGATCAAAGCTACAGGAGCCAATCTTACTTATGACGAGCACGGTCATCCTGAACTTGGCAAGATCTCCAAGGCTGTGATGTTCAACGACATTCTTGAGAAGGAGTTCAAGAAAGTGGGCATGAAGGTGAAGACCCGCCCTATCGAGATAGGTTACGATGTGCGTTGCCAGGACCCTATCGCTTTCGACCTTACATACTGTACTGAACTCGCAATGGGCGTATATGAGCTTTTCGAGAAGGGCGAGACCGGATGTATGGTATTCGTAGACCATAACGGAGAAGCTAAGCCTCTGTACCTGCACGACCTGCAGAATGAGGAAGGAAAGATTCCTCCGAGAAGAGTGAACATCGAGGGTGGTACCGCTCAGAATTACTATAATCATATCTGCCACTACATTACAGAGGCTGATTATGAGGCAGCTAAAAAGTATGTTCCTAATCCTGAGGATTACGATTTTAAGAAGATTCTCAACTGGTAACAGCTTTTTGCATACTGAAAAAGAGCACCGTCCTGATGGGCAGTGCTCTTTTTTTTAGTATGTTCTTGCCTGTTATTTGACTGTCAAAGTCATAACCGTGTTGCCACAACAGTCCTTAAGTAAAAGTGTACGATCTGCGATCTCGTATGTGCTGGCACATTCCAGGGCGTGGATGTAAGCCGCTTCCACCTCCATAGAATGCGGGTCCGCAGCCATCTTGGTCATAGGACCGTCATTGAAATGAATCTTCTGGTCTTTTACGGTAAAAGTTCCGTTAAGGTTATTGACCCCGGTCACGCCGTAATACTCCCCTTTCGCTTCATTGAATTCAAGGGTCGCCTCATTGAAGACGTCGCCTAGTTCCACAGAATCGATGCTCTCTACTTTCCACTCGCCATTCAGTCCTTTAGGAGAACATGAAGTGAGCATAGTCAACGCCAGTGATACGGCAAGAACAGATAGAATCTTCTTCATAAAGATCAATAATTCTCAAGATGGATTTCAAAATATGATTTAGGATGCGCACATACAGGGCAGACCTCAGGTGCTGCTGTACCTACCACGATGTGGCCGCAATTACGGCATTCCCACACTTTTACAGAACTCTTGGCGAAAACTTCCTGAGTCTCGACATTCTTCAGAAGTGCACGATATCTTTCCTCGTGGCGTTTTTCGATCTCGCCGACAGCGCGGAATTTGCGTGCCAATTCAGGGAATCCCTCCTCTTCGGCAGTTTTGGCAAACCCGTCATACATATCGGTCCATTCGTAATTCTCTCCTTCTGCAGCCGCAGCGAGGTTAGATGCTGTATCTGAAATGCCGTTCAACTCCTTGAACCAAAGTTTTGCGTGTTCCTTCTCGTTGTCGGCTGTTTTCAAAAACAGTTCAGCGATTTGCTCAAAACCTTCTTTTTTAGCTTTTGAAGCAAAATAGGTGTACTTGTTGCGTGCCATTGATTCGCCCGCAAAAGCGGTCTCCAGATTCTTTTCAGTCTGGGTTCCTGAATACTTTGTTTTCATAATGTTTTTCATGTTTTCGCAAACGCGAAAGATTTAAATAATTTAAAAATGACTAAATTTGTACTGCAAATTTCAGTCCTGTTACAAATGAAAGTAAAATCTGTCATATATACAATATTCGCTTTCGTGATTGTTTTGTCCTGCAGGGGGAAGCATTCTTCAAAGCAAAGCTCAACTTCTTCTGCTCCAGTGGATTCCGTGGAATTCAAGATGGTCAAGGTTCCGTCCGTTTTTACGGAGCAGTCAGAAATTTTCGATTATACCGTCGAACATTTTTGGGATAATCTGAGTGCGAATTGCTATTCGAATTCTCTTGAACAGGCCTTTGCCAATTGGGTATGGTTGAGCGACAATGTCAGCGTCGGCATTGCAGGCAAATCTCTTGTCAGTGCATATGAAAAGTCTCCTGAAAAAATACTATACCTTGCAGACAAATACCTCTATAATCCCCAGTCTCCATATCGTAATGAAGACATATACGGGATATTGTGTTCCCGGGCAGGCGGCGAATTGGCCTCAGTCGCTTCCCTTTGCGCCTTGAACGCCGTAGGGAGCAAGGCGGCAGATTTCAGAATCGAAGATGCCAGAGGCCGTCAATATACTTTATATGGCGTCAAGGCCAATTATACCTTGCTTTTTTTCAGCAATCCATATTGCAATGCGTGCAAGGAAATAATTGACACGCTTAAGGGTGACGCTCTTATAGCGGAGGCGCTTGATAAAGGGATTCTCGCTGTCGTCAATATGTATACGGATGAAGATTTGGACCAATGGCGAAGTTATCTGGCGGCTTATCCTAAAAAATGGTACACCGGATTCGATCCCACATTCACACTTCAGAATCGCGAAAAATACAATATAAGAGCCATTCCTTCACTTTATCTTCTTTCTGCGGACAAGACAGTCCTTCTTAAGGATGCGCCTACAGAAAAGGTGATGAGCAGGCTCCAGATAGAATTGCAAAGATATTTATAAATAGAGAATTGGCTATGGAACCCTTTAAAAGAGAAGTTAAATATTACGAGTGTGACAGAATGGGCATAACTCACCATTCCAATTATGTACGTTTTATGGAGGAAGCCCGTCTTTATGCTCTTGATGAATTGGGATACGGTTTTGACAGAATGGAGCGCGAGGGAGTCACTTCCCCGGTTGTGGCCATAAGCTGCGAATACAAAAAGCCTACGACTTTCAAAGACCTTATAGAGATAGAATTGACCCTTAAGGAGATGTCGGAACTTAAGATGACATTTGCCTACACGATGAAAGTAAAAGGGGTGCTCGTATGCAAAGCTACAAGCACCCACTGTTTCTTTCAAAACGGAAGACCGCTCTCGTTTCAGCAAAAATGGCCGGAATTGGCCGAAAAGCTCAAATCTCTTTAAGAATTGATGCTCTTTGTGTAGCTTCGACGAAGCATATAAGGAGTATGGTCATACTTATTGAACAGATTCTGCACTTCTACATTATCTGACAATTGCGGATTGGTGATGAGCCATTTGATGTTACGCTTCTTAAGTCCGCTCAGGAGATATTGGAACATAGGCACAAATGCGCCCTTGTTCTGATACTCAGGCAGGATACCGATCATGAGCGCTTCCAGTGTATCGTTCTTCTTCAATGCATGCAGTATGCGTAGAAGTCCGAACGGAAGCAGGTGGCCTTTGCTCTTTTTAACGGCTTTGGCAAGGGATGGCACGCAGAATGCGAATCCCACTATCTTGTCGTTCTTATCTGCTACCACAGCCACAAAATCTATATCCAGAATAGTCTGGTATGTAGATAGATAACTTTTGATCTGACGGTCTGTCAGAGGAGTGAATTCGTACAGAGGCGCGAAAGTCTCGTTATACATATGGAACAGTGCCATTCCATATTTTTTTACAAGGGCCTTTGTATTGCGGGCTTTAAGTACGTGGAGTCCGTATTTGTCGCATATGACATCTGACATCCTGTCCAGTCTTTCGACATTTTCCGGAACTTCAATCAGTTTCTGATCCCACTCGGCACCCACTTCGAATCCTAGATCCTTCAGGCGAGCCTCGTAATAAGGGTAGTTGTATAGAGTGGTGAACGGACAGATCTTGTCGAAGCCATCTACCAGAAGTCCCTCCTTGTCCATATCGGTGAAGCCGAAAGGACCGATGATGGTATCCATTCCGTGTGCCTTACCCCAGGTTTCCACTGTGGAAATCAAGGCTTTAAGAACATCGAGCTCATCGATGAAATCAAGCCAGCCGAAGCGTACGGTCTTGGAATGGTGGATTTCGTTTGATTTATGGTTGATTATTCCAGCGACTCTGCCGACGATATGATTCTTTTCATCACGAGCGAGCCAGCAGGCAGCTTCGCAAAAGTCATAGGCGGCATTCTTCTTAGGGTTAAACGTATCGTATTCGTCGCCAACCAAAGCCGGAACCCAATAAGGATTACCTTTGTAAAGTTTTTCCGGATAATGAATAAACGAGGTCAATTGCCTACGGCTCTTCACTTCTTCTATTTTAACATTCATTTTATAAGGTTTTGTACAACACGTGGCAAATATCGCAAAAAGAATTAAATTTGCCAATATATTAAAAATTAAAACTTGAGCATGTTAAGAGAGGATACTGTTTTCGGCCCGGTTAAAAGTCGCCGACTCGGATGGTCGCTTGGGATAAATCTGCTTCCCACCAAAGGCAAGATCTGTAATTTCGACTGCATCTATTGCGAGTGCGGCTGGAATGCCGACGGCAGAGACGACACCCATATTCCTTCTGCGAGCGAAGTAAGAAGAGCGCTTGAAGACAAACTTTCGGATGTTCTTCTTAACGGCACCAGGGTAGATTCCATCACCTTCTCCGGAGATGGCGAACCCACTTTGAATCCGGACTTCGCGAAGATTATAGATGACACGCTGACTCTCAGAGACATATATTCTCCCGAAAGCAAGGTGTCCGTCCTTACCAACGCCACTAATTTGTCGAAAAAGGAGGTCTTTGACGCTTTGCGTAAAGTAGATTCTCCTATTCTCAAGCTTGACGCCGCCACAGATGAGGCCGCAAGGATCATTAACGGTGCTCTCCCCTCTTATAAAGTAAGAGATGTAGTGGAAAACATGAAACTTTTCAAGGGAGACTTCATCCTGCAGACCATGTTCCTGAAATCAGCGCACTTTGATTCGCTCGATGAAAAGAATCTGGCCCTGTGGATGGATATAGTAAGAGAGGTGAAGCCTCGTCTGATCATGGCATATACCATAGCCCGTCCGACTCCGGAAAAGAATCTGGTCGCCTATAGTGAAGAAGATATGAAAAAAGCCCTCTTACCACTTAAAGACGAAGGCTTTAAACTTCAGATTAACGGATAAGGTATTTCAGGGTGATAATCTGCTGGCTTCCGCTGTAAGAGGATGTGTTGAAGTGACATACCCAAGAAAGTCGGAGAATCAGATTCGCTCCCAGGTTTTTAGAGTAACCTAACTCCAATCTGTCATAGAATCCCGTCTGTGCAGATTCTGTGTCGTCATATATCCTGAAGAACGGGTCTGAGAGATAAAGTCTGTCCCCATAAATCTGTTCCGCTGCATCGACACTGTTGTATAAAGGCATAATATCCTCTCCGACATAGAAATTGTTGCTCACTTCCCAACCTTTCTTTTTTATGTTGACACTCGTCTCAAGAAGCGAAGGATTCTGAAAATCCAAAGAGACGGTCCTGTCTCGCTGAAGTGATTGGATGTATCCTAATTTTATGGAAGCCTCATCAAGCAGTCCGCCTGTTATGGGAGCCAAGTCCAGAGTGGCGTAGGGTTCGGCCAGAATATTGTCGCATACGCCGCGTACCGATACGGAATTGGCAAAATGGACCATATAAAAGTTATATCCCATCTTGAACAGTCTGGAAAAGTCGTGATGCCCGGCGGAAAATACCATAAATTGCTCATTTACGGAGCTGTCAGAGCCATACATTCCCATCCAGTCGCAGCCTAGTTCTATGTTGGAGCTGGCGGATTCGTATCTGAAAAGCAGACCTTCTATATACGGATCATACCATTCGCGCTTTTCCGAAAGGAACGCAGTAGACCAGCTTTCCTTATATTTTGTACGCGGAATAACTCCGCCGTCTATGCTGAATACCCCCTTCCCGAGCGGTGTGCGGTAACTATAGTAATAGAAGAAGTCTTTAATCAGCTTCTTCCCTGTGGTATTTATGTCTCCGAAATCCTTTCTTATCTCTGCGCCTATCGTTATGGTGTGCACATCGTCCGCAACTCTTAATTTAAGGCCGAGGGATGGCGTGAGCCTGGCTCCGAAGATGGTTCCGGAAGAAGAATAATCGCTTCTGTCGTATTCCCTGTTATCGAATCTCTGGTCAAATCCCATCCCGTACACCAGTTCAGGCAGACCCTGAGATTGGGCACAAAAACATGGCAGAAAGCCCAGTAAACTGCACAGCAATATCCTTCCATTTATTTTCATATCCCAAATGTCATACTTTTTTCGCATCTTTGCAAATTGGTTAGCAGTATATACAGATGGCAGAAGAAAAACTTTGGAACAGTAATTTCATCAAGGCATGCATAGGCAATTTTCTGATAAAATTCTCATTTACCCTGATAGTTCCATTGCTCCCCTTATATCTTAGCGAAACTTTCGGCTGCAGCAACGATACGATTGGCATAGTGCTTTCCTGCTATACGCTGATGGTGATTTGTGTAAGTCCATTCAGCGGTTACATAGTGGACAGCTTTCCTCGCAGAGCCGTGCTGCTTATAAGCAATTTCATATTTTTTGCCCTTTTTACCGGCTATATTTTTGCCGGCACGCTCACGCTATTCGCCATATTCCGCACCATGCACGGCGCTCCGTTCGGGACCGCTATCGTCTCAGTCAATACTATAGCCATAGACGTGCTGCCCTCTTCACGGCGTACGGAAGGCATCAGTTATTTCGGTCTCAGCAACAACGTGGCTACGGCGCTTGGCCCATTTGCCGCGATATACGTACTGAAGGCCGCGGGTGGGAATTATCAGCTGCTTTTCGCCTTTTCCATGGCCATTTCGCTCGCCGCCCTCATATTGAATTCTACGATAAAGATAGACAGGCGCAGCTATGACATATCCAACAGAAAAGTCATCTCTTTGGACCGTTTCTTTCTGCTGAAAGGCGTAAGGCAGGCGGTAAACGTGATTTGTTTCGCGCTCTGCCACGGAATCGTGACCACTTATGTGGCTATTTACGGTAAGGAGGAGCTCGGCATTACATCAGGCACGGCGCTTTGGTTCCTGTTTTTCGCCATAGGATTGATGGTGTCGCGAATCAGCGGTGCGTCAGGACTGAAAAACAACCATATCAGTCTGAATACTATGGAAGGAATTCTCATCTCCATAATAGGTTATGCCATATTTGCCGCATTCAGGGCTCCGTGGGCCTTTTACCTGTCTCCTTTCATCGTGGGGCTTGGCAATGGGCATATGTATCCAGGTTTTCAGAGTATGTTTGTAAATCTGGCGAGCAATGCGCAGCGTGGGACTGCCAATTCTTCCATGTTGACTTCATGGGAAGCCGGAACCGGGCTCGGCGTTCTGCTCGGAGGACTGGTCAGCGCGCACTTCGGATACCATATCGCCTTCTGGGTAGCGGTTGGATTCTTCGTGTTTGGAATCCTGTGGTTCTTCGCTGTCAGCAGACCACATTTTGAAAGCAACAAACTCCGCTGAGAATCGGAATTTACGTATATAAAATCCTACATTTTGCATTGTAAAAGCGCCCGAAAATTGGTAATTTTACGGCGTTAAATTCTATACGAAATCATGGAAAATCTACAACTCGGATTGCTGTTGATGCTTGTGGGTATGGTAACTGTTTTCATCATACTGCTCATAGTTATCTACGGCAGTCAGGCACTTATCAATTTAGTGAACAAAATAGCTCCCGCAGAGCCTGTAAAAGTCAAGCAGGCAGCGGCGGAAGATAATTTAAACCCGGTATTCGAAGCTGCAGTCGGGCAGATTACCGGTGGTAAAGGACGACTTGTCAAAGTAACTAAACTTTAAAAATGTCTAAAGAAATAAAATTGAGCCTTGTCTTCAGAGACATGTGGCAGAGCGCCGGAAAATATCAGCCTCGCGTAGATCAACTCGTCGAAATAGCTCCGGTTATCGTAAAGATGGGCTGCTTCGACCGTGTGGAAACCAACGGTGGCGGCTTTGAGCAGGTCAACCTTCTATACGGTGAGAACCCTAATCGCGCCGTACGTGAATGGACAAAACCTTTCCACGAGGCCGGCATTCAGACTCATATGCTTGACCGTGCGCTCAACGGTCTTCGTATGAGTCCTTGTTCAAAGGATCTCAGGGAACTTTTCTATAAGGTGAAAAAGGCCCAGGGAACCGATATTACACGCATCTTCTGCGGCCTGAATGACCCGCGCAACGTGATTCCTTCCATCAAGTATGCCAAGCAGGCAGGTATGATAGCACAGGCTTCACTCTGCATTACACACTCGCCTATTCATACCGTAGAATATTATGTGGAATTGGCCAGAACATTCATAGAGGCCGGCGCCGATGAAATCTGCCTTAAGGATATGGCGGGTATCGGACGCCCCGTATCGCTCGGCAAGATAGTAAAAGGCATCAAAGCTATAAATAAGGATATTCCTGTTCAATACCACTCGCATTCGGGTCCGGGCTTCAGTATGGCTTCCATTCTGGAGGTTTGCCAGAACGGGTGTGATTATGTGGATGTGGCGATGTCTCCTCTTTCTTGGGGAACAGGCCATCCGGATGTCATAGCTGTGCAGGAGATGCTTAAGGACGCCGGATTTAAGGTCAAGGACATAAATATGGAGGCGTATATGCAGGCCCGCACACTCATACAGAAGATGCTGGATGATTTCCTGGGCTATTACTGCCCTGCCCAGAACCGTCTGGACAATTCGCTTCTCATAAAACCGGGTCTTCCCGGCGGTATGATGGGATCTCTTATGACAGACCTTGAAGAGAATCTTTCCTCATTGAATAAATGGAAGGAAAAGAACGGTCAGAAGCCTCTCACTACTGACGAACTTCTCGTAAAGCTCTTCGACGAAGTGGCTTATGTCTGGCCTAAGGTCGGATTTCCTCCGCTTGTCACTCCGTTCTCGCAGTATGTAAAGAACCTTTCGCTTATGAATGTCATGCAGATGGAGAAAGGCAAGAATCGCTGGGAGATGTTCCCTGACACCATCTGGGATATGGTACTTGGCAAAGCCGGCAAGCTTCCGGGCGAAGTGGATGATGAATTGAAGGCACTTGCAGCTTCCCAGGGACGCGTATTTGTCACCTCAGATCCTCAGGAGAACTATCCTGACTGTCTGGATGAATTCCGTTCCAAGATGAAAGCCAATGGCTGGGAACTTGGCCAGGATGATGAGGAACTCTTCGAATACGCTATGCATCCTGTTCAGTATGAGGCATATAAGAGCGGAAAGGCAAAGGCTGAATTCGAGGCTGATCTGGCCAAGCGTAAGGCTGAGAAAAATGCACCTAAGGGTGCGGCGCTTCCGGAAAGCATAGTGGTTACGCTTAACGGACAGTCATATAAGCTGGACATAGCCTATGACGGAAAGGCACCTTCCGTTTCCGCCGCCGCTCCTGTAAGCACACCTGCGGGTGAAGCAGAAGATGTTCCGGCTCCTATTTCCGGCAAATTCCTTCTCACCAAAGACAGTAACGAGACTCCGCGCAAGGTCGGTGATCACGTGAAGCGCGGTGATGTGCTTTGCTACATTGAGGCGATGAAGATAAATAACGCCATCTGCGCCGACTTTGACGGAACCGTAGTTGCCATTCTTCCTTCAAACGGAGATACCGTAGAAGAAGATGACCCTATAGTAAAAATGACAAGAGACAAGAAGTAGCGTATGGAAGATATACTCAATAAGCTTTATGAGATGACTGCTATCAGCAACATCATAGACAATCCTGCCTATCTGCTGATGTATGCCATCGCCTTCGGTCTGCTATACCTCGGAATAGTTAAAAAATACGAACCTCTGCTTCTGGTCCCTATCGCCTTCGGCGTGCTGATTGCCAATTTTCCCGGAGGTGAGATGGGCGTCATCCAGACTGATGCGGCAGGGTTCGTGACTCTTGCGGACGGAACTTCCAAGTCCATCTGGGATATGCCTTTGCACGATATAGCGCACGAGTTCGGTATCATGAATTACCTTTACTACGGCCTTATCAAGACAGGACTCCTTCCTCCTATCATTTTTATGGGTGTAGGGGCGCTAACGGATTTCGGGCCAATGCTCCGCAATCTCAAGCTTGCCATATTCGGCGCTGCCGCGCAGTTCGGTATCTTCGCGGTGTTGATTATCTCTCTCCTGCTCGGGTTTACCCCGCAGGAGGCCGCTTCACTCGGTATCATAGGTGGTGCTGACGGGCCTACCGCCATATTCACCACCATCAAGCTGGCTCCGCATCTGCTGGGTCCTATAGCCATCGCCGCATATAGTTATATGGCGCTCGTGCCTGTTATCATTCCTCTTGTAGTCAAACTTACCTGTACCAAGAAAGAGTTGATGATCAATATGAAGGAGCAGGACAAGCTCTATCCGCCTAAGGGAGAGATAAAAAACATGCGTGCGGTGAAAATCATCTTTCCTATCGCAGTCACCACTATAGTGGCCATTTTCGTTCCTACGGCCGTTCCTCTTGTAGGTATGCTTATGTTCGGTAACCTTATCAAGGAGATAGGTTCCGACACTTCACGACTTTTCAGCGTGGCAAGTAATGGTCTTATGAATGCCGCCACCATCTTCCTGGGGCTTTGCGTAGGTGCCACTATGACGGCCGAAGCCTTTCTGAATCTTCAGACCGTGGGTATCGTAGTGGGCGGATTCTTCGCATTTGCGCTGAGTATCGCGAGCGGTATTCTGATGGTGAAAATATGGAATCTCTTCTCGAAAAAGAAGATCAATCCGCTGGTCGGTGCCACAGGTCTTTCTGCCGTTCCTATGGCAAGCCGTGTCTGCAACGGTATCAGTACCAAGTACGATCCTAAGAACCACGTACTCAACTACTGCATGGCATCCAACATATCAGGTGTGATAGGTTCCGCCGTGGCAGCCGGTGTGCTTATCTCATTCCTCGGATAGAGAATAGAACGCCGTCCGTTTTTGTGAGGGCCATTTGCTGTTTATATACTTTCTTTCGAACTTCGGTTTTACAGGTGTATCTGTCACGTCGACATATATTGCCATTGCTCGGACGGCAAGGACTTTATCGTCGAGATGCAGCGACGCTCCC
>CAVFNP010000024.1:0-34877 GCA_963624185.1 Firmicutes bacterium CAG:460
GAAAGCAAGACTTACAGCGCGTCGTACTCTTCGTCGCTGACGCTCTCAAGCCACTCGTTAGACGCTGACCCCGGGCAGGTATTCTCAACCGCCACGTGCGTGGCGAGATGCTGGAACCAGGAGTCCTTCTGGGCTCCGTGCCAATGCTTCACACCCTCCGGAATGTCCACCACATCGCCGGGGTTAAGCGCAATGGCGCTCTTTCCCCATTCCTGATACCAGCCGCGTCCGCTGACACAGATAAGTATCTGACGGGCACCGTGATGGATATGCCAATTGTTCCGACACCCCGGCTCAAATGTCACGTTTGAAAGAGGCAACGCACCCTCCCCTGCCGAGGCCAAATTCACCGGGACGATAGGATTCAGATAGGAGTTCCCGGAAAAAAATTGTGCATAGCCGACATTCGGGTTACCTTGTTTCCAATCGCCGGCGACTACATCCGCAGCTGCGTCACACTGGCTCAACCCATTATCGCTCAGAAATTTGCATAACTCATCAATCTGCTCTTGAGTGTTACCCATACGCACCGCTCCAGCCTTGTGTGAGGCGATCTGCGGCGAGACGCCTTTCAGGGCCGAGAGTGCCGCCACGGTGACGATCTCCCTGTCCGCAGCAGAAAGCTGGTCTCCGGCGAATATGTCACCGAACAGATGCGATTTCAGATAAAAATCATCCTGGGGACAGAATGTATAGTTGAACGGTCTTCCGGAAAGCTTAGTCTGAACTTCCGTTCCAAGTTTCAGAGATGCATCGGCATCGTCCCACACGGACGGACGCGTCCAAGGTTTCCCTTCATTCCAGGATTCTTTACCGTTCTCAAGCACCTTTGACAGCACGCCTAACGCGTTCAGCGAACGCGGAAAGCCGGTGTAGGCGTACAACTGCGAGAACGCTTCCTTCAGTTCGTTGACCGTAACCCCGGCATCCAGTGCGGCACACACCGCAGGTTCCAACCTGACAAGGTCTCCCTGCGCCTCAAGAGCCGCGCAAGTGGCAAGATGGAGTTGACGCTCAGAAAGACCCTGAGCAGAAATATTTATAGACATAACCAATGACGTTATAAAGAGGAAAATATGTTTCATTTTATTTACGATGTTTTGCGGTACTGCGACGGAGTAACTCCAGTATGCGCCTTAAAAAAACGCACAAAATGCTGTGGATATTCGAAACCGAGCCTCCGGCTCACGCGTGCGATACTCATAGACTCGTCTGTGAGAAGTTTCTTGGCGCAGGCGAGAATACGGTCGTTGATGAAGTCCCTTGCGGTGCGTCCGGTCTCTGTCTTGACCAGTTCACCGAAATATTTGGTCGAATAGCAGCATTTGTCTGCAAAGTAAGCGACCGTAGGAAGCCCTTCGCCTTCGGCGGTCTCCGCCAGGTAAGAATCAAGCAAGGACGAGAACTTCCTTACCACCGAGTGGTTTATCTCCTCGCGGGTAATGAACTGCCTGTCATAGAAACGAAGACAATAATTCAGAATCAACTCGATGTTGCTCACTATGAGTTCACGCGAATGTTTGTCTATGCTCCGGTGAAGTTCCTGATCGATAAGGCCAAGCACACCACGGAAAATCTCTATCTCACCGGCGGAAAGATGCAGAGCCTCATCAGAAGTATATTCGAAAAATTCGTAGCGGTCAATATTCCTGCCGAGCGCAGTGCGTGCAAGCAGGTCAGGATGAAACACCAGAGCAGTCCATTTCGGGTACCTTACATCAGGATTGGCTTCCACTCTGACGCTCTGGCCCGGGGCGAAACTGGTCACCGTCATCTCATCGAAGTCATATTCGGTAAGACCATAAGTGAGTTTACATCCCTTATTCTCCTTCAAGAACAAGGCATAAAGCCCATAATGATAGACCCCCTCCGTTATATCGTGCTTGCGGTCAAAACGCACCACACTCACCTGAGGATGCAAGGTTTCAAAACCGTAATAGTCGTTAAACTCCTGCACAGTGTTGAAATACAACTCTTTCATATATCATTTTTCAAAAAACGCCAAATCTTTGCACAAGCACAAAGTTAATCATTCCTGCCAATGACATCAATCACATCCTCTGCAATCTGCTGCGCCATGAGCCGATTCTCCCTCAGCAACTCCTCCACGATATAGTGATCTTCAAAGCGCTTGCGCTGGCCCCTGACAAGAACCTTCATCCCGCTGTCACCGTAGTACCTCGCAATCTTTTCTCCCCATCCGCCGTCCACCTGACCGTCCTCGAGAGTTACGACAAGCTCGTGATCTTTTTTCAAGGCTTCAAGAGTTCCGGTGTCAAGTGAGGTGATTATTCTCGGATTAATAAGAGTCGCTTCAACCCCGCGCTCTCCAAGCAGGTCACAGACCTCCTCTGCCTTCTGATAATAACTTCCAAGACCTATAACCGCCACTCTGCTACCCCTACGGGTGATTTCATACTTCGGGGCAGACCAGTCGACAGCCTCCGTCCGGACGCCGGAACGCGAAATGACGCCGTTAACGGGCACACGGATTGCGACAGGATGCTCCCTATAAGCTATGGCCCAGTCAAGCATGGCAAAATATTCTTCGCGGCAGGAAGGTGCCAGATAGATGAGATTCGGGATATTGGCAAGCAGTGTAATGTCGTAAAAACAGGTATGGGTCACGTCGTTCATACTTTCGATTCCACCCCAGAACACGAGCATCAGAGCCGGGTTGTCGTTGATGCAAAGATCCTGCGAAAGCTGGTCATAGGTTCTCTGAATGAATGTACTGTAAACTCCCCAGACAGGTTTTCCGCCACGTCGTGCTATTCCTGAAGCCATAGCGACCGCCGTTTCCTCAGCTATACCCACATCAAGGAATTGTCTTCCAGCCTGTTTCCTGCGCTCTTCAGTAAATCCGAACACGGTAGGCGTGCCGGAAGTAATTGCCACAAGCTGCGGATGTGACGGCATCTTTTCAAGAAGATAACGGGCCGTAAGATCACTGTAATCTTCTCCCTCGAACTTGAACTTCGCCTCGCCGGTCTCAATGTCGAACGGCGCACCATAATGCCACTTTTCCTTATTTTCCTCCGCATACTTCAATCCTTTGCCTTTCAGAGTATTGATGTGCACCACGACAGGGTGGTCCGAATCCTTTACCTTCTCGAAAGCGGTAATTAAAGAGGCTATGTCATTTCCATCCGGGACATATAGATAATCCAGCCCCAAGGCCCTGAAAAGGTTGTTTTCCGCCTTTCCATCAGTTTCACGGAGCAACTGGAGGTTTCTGTACAGACCGCCGTGGTTCTCCGCTATTGACATCTGGTTGTCATTGACAATTATGATGAAATTGCTCCGTAGTTCAGAGCCGGCAACATTCAGGCCTTCAAATGCTTCACCTCCACTGAGCGAACCGTCTCCGATCACGGCTATGATATTTTCCCTACCTCCCGCGAGGTCGCGACCCTTGGCAAGCCCGCAGGCGAGGCTGACCGATGTCGAGGTGTGTCCGATGACGAAATGATCGTGCTCGCTCTCCGAGGGTTCACTGTAGCCCGTCACATCGTCATAATGCCCCTGCTCCATGAACGCCTGTTTCCTGCCGGTCAGAATCTTGTGCGCATAGCTCTGGTGAGAAACGTCAAAAACGAACTTATCTACTGGGGAATTGAATACATAGTGCAGAGCGACGGTCGCCTCCACCATTCCCAGGTTCGGGCCCACGTGACCGCCGTGATTGCTCAGTTTTTCAATCAGAAAGTGCCTCACTTCGTCGGCAAGAATGTTCAACCCTGCGATATCCAGTTTCTTGACATCCGAGGGACCGTTGATATTCTCAAGATACATAGTGTGTTGTATTTTTTATCCGTATGCAAATTTACTTTCTCATAATGCGCGAAGCCATACCGGCAATACGGAAGATATTACCGGAATTACGCATTATCGGAAAAGAATATCCCGGAAGAAACGGAAAACGACCGTAAATAAAAGAAACGGGAACCGCACAGTATCATTTCACAAAATTATTGCGTAAATTTGAGGATGTTACCGGCATACTAGACTTACAAAATATCAGTTAGAATGAAAAAGTTGTTATCAATCATCGCTTTCAGCCTCCTTACACTGAGCCTTTCCGCACAGGAAGAGGCGCGCTGGATCAGGAAAAGCAACATCTCTGCTGACGGGCAAAGCATAGCCTTCAGCTATCAGGGAGACATCTTCACGGTTCCCGCCACAGGAGGGACCGCGCGTCAGATCACGGTCAATTCGGCCTATGACTCCGATCCTCTCTGGACAGCAGACGGAAAGAACATAATCTTCAGCTCATACCGCGAAGGAAGCAAAGACATCTGGGTTGTCCCATCGGAGGGAGGCAAAGCCAGAAGACTTACCGATTTCCCGGGAGCCGAGACTCCCCTCTTCGTATCAGACGAAGGCCAAGTTTATTACTATGCCAACATCCAGGCCGACCCCGCTTACGGAGACTACCCTTGGACGGCACAGGTATACACCGTGAACATCAACGACGGCATCTCGTCGCTTTTCACCTCCCTTCCTATGATGAATCTCTCCATCAATGCCAATGAGATCATCCTCTACGAAGACTACAAGGGATACGAAGACCCTCTGCGCAAGCACCACACATCTTCCGTAACGCGCGACATCTGGAAATACCTTCCAAAGAAAAACCAATACCAGAAGATAAGCCGCTTCGCAGGAGAGAACCGTAACCCTGTATTCGCCTCAAACGGAGAAGATTACTACTACCTCTGCGAGCAGGGAGGAAACTTCAATGTGTGGCGCTCCAACATCAATACGCCTGAGGCGGCCTTCCAGGTCACGAGCCTTCCTACCCACCCGGTAAGGAATCTTTCCATTTCGAATACTGACAAATTGGCATTCTCATATAATGGAGATCTTTATACCTGCACCCCTGGCGAGCAGCCGGTAAAGGTGAACGTGAACGTAGTTCTCGAAGGTAACGACCGCGAACATATCTACCGTAATATCAGCACTGGGGCCAATGACCTCTCGGTAAGTCCTAACGGAAAGGAAATCGCCATCGTGGCGCACGGAGACGTGTTCGTGATAGCTCCTGACCAGAAAGCCACCAAACGTATCACCGACACTCCGAGCCAGGAGAGAAACGTATCCTTCTCCAAGGACGGGCGCACACTTTACTACGCGGCGGAAAGAGACGGCAACTGGGGCATATGGAAGGCGGAACTCACCCGCAAACAGGACAAATACTTCACTTTCTCTTACGATATCAAGGAGAGCCTGTTCACCACCAAGGGGCAGACTTGTTTTCAGCCGCTCGTTTCACCTGACGGCAAATGGGTGGCGTTCCTCAGGGACCGCACGGAGCTTGTAATCAGAAGCACGGAGAAAAACGAGGAACATTCGCTTCTTCGCGGTGCCAACTACTCCTATACCGATGGAGACCAGTCATTTGAATGGTGTCCTGACAGCCACCACATATTGTGCGACTACCAGGCCAACGGCGGATGGAACAACACCGACATCGCTCTCATAGATATAGACACGAAGGAAGTTACGAACCTTACCCAAAGCGGATATAACGATACCAATTTCCACTGGATACTTGGCGGAAAGGCCATGATGTGGATGTCAGACAAATACGGATACCGCAGCCACGGAAGCTGGGGCTCCGAGTACGACATCTACGCCATGTTCTTCGATGCCAAGGAATACTACAAATTCACCCGTTCATCCGAAGAAGAGAAAATAAACTCTCTGCTTGACGAGAAGAGCGAGAAAGAAGAGAAGGCGGAGAAGAAAAAAGAGAAAAAAGATTCCATCAAAGTCGAAAAGAAAGGTCTCGACCTGCTTTTGGAAGGACGTGAGAACCGTACAGTACGTCTCACTCCGCACGCCGGCAACGTAGGAGATTATTTCCTTACAGACGATGGCAAGACCCTCTACTTCTTCCAGCGCCTCGAAAAGAGCGTGGACCTGTGCAGTCTGGACATCAAGGAAGGAGACATCAAGGTCATACGTAAAGGCTTCAACGGCTCGTTCGTCGCTTCTGCCGACCGCAAGCACGTATATATCCTGAGCGGACGAGGAATAAACAAGTTCAACCCTACAGGAGGCAAAATCGAAGGCGTGTCATTTGCAAGCAATTACGACTATCAGCCGGTACGCGAGCGCGAGTATATCTATGATCATATCTGCAAGCAGGTAAGTGAAAAATTCTATGACAAGTCCATACACGGAATAGACTGGGACGGCTTCTGCCAGAACTACAGGCAGTTCCTTCCATATATCAACAATTCATTCGACTTCCAGGACCTGCTCAGCGAACTCCTCGGAGAACTTAACGCTTCACATACGGGTGCCAGATACCGTCACCTCTCCACGGTCAATGCCGGAAGAATAGGCGTTCTTTACGACACATCATACCATGGCAAGGGACTCAAGATAGCAGAAGTCCTCCCTGGAAGCGAACTCAGCATGGTCGATCCCCAGATAGGAGCGGGAGATATAATCCTCGCCATTGATGGAGAAGAAATAGAGGAAGGGACACAGTGGTATGAAGCTCTCAAATATAAGGCAGGCAAACGCATATTCCTCAAAATCAAGAAGGGAAAGGCCAAAGAGCCTGTAGAGTTGTTCATCAAGGCCGGCTACTACGATGGAAACCTGCTCTACAAACGCTGGGTACGACAGAGAGAGGAGATGACCGCTCAGCTGTCAGGAGGACGCGTAGGCTATGTCCACGTGGAAGGGATGGATTCAGACAGTTTCAGAGAAGTATACTCAAAAGCTCTGGGTAAATACCGCAACTGCGAAGCGATAATCGTAGATACCCGCCATAACGGAGGCGGATGGCTTCACGATGATCTGGCCAGCTTCCTGAACGGAAAGGCCTATATCGAATTCCGTCCTAGAGGAGAATACATAGGAACAGAGCCATTCAGCAAATGGACCAAGCCGAGCTGCGTTCTCATAAGCGAGGACAACTACTCCGACGCGAGCGGATTCCCTTATGTATATAAGACTATGGGAGTAGGCAAACTCATAGGAACACCTGTCCCTGGAACCATGACCGCCGTATGGTGGGAATCCCAGATAGACCCGACCATCGTCTTCGGCATTCCGCAGGTAACCTGCTGGGGCCTTAAGGAAAACAGGGCTCTCGAGAACCTGCAGATAGAGCCTGACATTCTGGTTTACAATACTCCGGAAAGTGTTCTTGAAGGCAAGGATCTCCAGCTTGAGGCCGCAGTTAAAGAAATGCTTAAAGAAATAGATGCCAACAAACAAAAGTAAGCTCGTTATCATACCTACTTATAACGAGATAGAAAATATCGAAGCCATTTCCAGAGCCGTTCTGGCTCTGGAAGAGGGCTTCAATATCCTTATAATAGACGACGGGTCGCCTGACGGCACGGCGCTGAAAGTAAAAGAACTTCAGGAAGAATTTCCTGACAGACTTTTTCTCATAGAAAGGACAGGAAAACTTGGACTTGGAACTGCCTATCTGACAGGGTTCCGTTGGGGGCTCGACAAAGGCTATGATTATATCTTCGAAATGGATGCCGACTTCTCCCATGATCCCAAAGACCTTCCCCGACTGCTTGCCGCATGCGAGCGGGACGGCGCCGATTTCTCCATAGGTTCACGCTACGCTGACGGCGTATCAGTGGTGAATTGGCCAATAGGAAGAATCCTTATGTCCTACGGAGCGTCTGTCTATGTAAGAACCGTGTTGAGAAGCAAGATTATGGACAACACAGCCGGATTCATGTGCTATTCGCGAAAGGTTCTTGAGGGGATAGACCTGGACGGCATAAAGATGAAAGGATACGGATTCCAGATAGAGATGAAATATACCGCCGTACGCAAGGGATTCAAAGTCAAGGAAGTGCCGGTGATTTTCGTCAACCGCAAGGCAGGTACATCCAAGATGTCAGGGTCCATATTCGGAGAAGCATTCTGGGGAGTGATAGGACTGAGGTTCAGAAAATAATCCAAACAGATGAAGCCACTATACATTAAGGCTATAGCCGAAAAACTGTCAGTAAAGGACTGGCAGGTGGAGAATTGCATTCTTCTATTCGAAGACGGAAACACCATTCCGTTCATCAGCCGCTACCGTAAAGAGCAGACAGGCGGGATGGACGACAGCCAGGTAGCTGAAGCCAAGCACTGGTGCGAAGTGTTCGAAGAGATGGAAAAAAGAAAATCCACCATACTTCAGACCATAGAAAAGGCCGGAGC
Source organism: Firmicutes bacterium CAG:460 (assembly GCA_963624185.1). Lineage (GTDB taxonomy): Bacteria > Bacteroidota > Bacteroidia > Bacteroidales > UBA932 > Cryptobacteroides. The sequence goes on from CAVFNP010000024.1 coordinate 8,197, forward strand.
TCTAAGTGACGAACTGAAAAAACAGATAGAAACCACAACTGACGCTACTCTTCTGGAGGACCTTTACCTCCCCTATCGTCCCAAAAGAAGAACAAGGGCCACAGCAGCCAAGGAACTTGGCCTCGAAGGATTGGCAGACAGTATCTGGAACCTTAAGACTTCTTCTCCGAAGGCCAGCGCAAAGAGTTATCTTACAGATAAGGTCACCAGCGTGGAGCAGGCCCTGGACGGAGCTCGCGACATAATAGCCGAACGATTGAGCGAAGAAGCTCCGATTAGGGAAAAACTCAGGCAGACCTACCGCAGAAGCGCGCTGAAGGTGGATCTCGCCAGAGGGGCGAAAGACAAGGCTGAAAGGGAAAAATACACTTCATACGAAGGGTTTTCACGTCCGCTGGATAAAGTAAGTGCGCATAACCTGCTCGCCATTCTTCGTGCAGAAAACGAAGGGGTATTCAGCCTGAGCATCGCGCCGCGAGCGGGAAGCGAAGAAGATGTCTATTACCAGTTCTGTCGCGAACACGGAAAGCCGTCAAGCCGGGAGCTTTCAGACGAATTGCGTACAGCCGCGCTTGACAGTTACTCGCGCCTGCTGGAGCCTTCCATCACTAATGAAGTGATTAAAGAGGCCAAGCAAAAGGCCGACATCGAAAGCATACGTGTCTTCGGGGATAATCTCCGACAGCTTCTTCTGGAAGCCCCGGTGGGAGAAAAACGCACTATGGCCATAGATCCCGGATTCAGAAACGGATGCAAAATAGCCGTTCTCGACGAACACGGAGCACTTCTGCATCACGAAATCATCTTCCCCCACCCACCTCAAAATGAAAAAATAAAGGCCCTTGGACGTATTCAAGACATGGTCAATAAATTCGGCATAGAGGCGATAGCCATAGGAAACGGAACTGCCAGCAGAGAGACCGTAGACTTCATGAAAAGAGTGGAGTTGCCCCAAGGGTGCAAAGTATGGACAGTCAGCGAGGACGGAGCCAGCATCTACAGCGCATCAGAGGTGGCACGGAAAGAGATGCCGGATGAAGATGTGACGGTGCGCGGCGCCGTGAGCATAGGAAGACGCCTTATGGACCCTCTTGCGGAACTCGTCAAAATCGATCCTAAAAATCTGGGCATTGGCCAATACCAGCACGACGTGGACCAGGGGCTTCTGAAAGAAAAGCTGGACAACACGATAGAAGCCTGTGTCAACTCCGTGGGAGTGAACCTCAACACCGCTTCGCCATACCTTCTGGCCTATGTGTCAGGAATAGGTCCTACGCTGGCAGCAAATATAGTGGCATATCGACAGGCCAACGGAGCATTCAAGAGCCGTCTGGAGCTGAAGAAAGTACCCAAACTCGGAGATAAGGCCTTTCAGCAATGCGCGGGCTTTCTTCGCATACGCGATGCCGCCAATCCGCTTGACGGAAGTGCAGTTCACCCGGAATCCTACAGCATCGTAGACAGGATGGCCGCAGACCTTAAGGTCAGCACTAAAGAGCTGGTGGGGAACCCGGAGTTATGCTCAAGGATAGACCCTCAAAAATATGTCAGCGCAGAAAAAGGCCTTCCTACCGTCACGGATATAGTGAAGGAACTTGCAAAACCTGGTCTGGACCCTCGAAGTGAAGCAAGCACGTTCAGTTTTGCCGAAGACATTCACGACCTGAGTGATTTGAAAGAAGGAATGGAACTTCCCGGGATAGTTACGAATATAACCAATTTCGGCGCATTCGTGGATCTTGGCATACATGATAACGGTCTTATACACATATCACAACTGAAAGGACGCACACTCAAACTGCACGAAAAGGTCAAAGTGAAAGTCATCCAGATAGACGAGCAGAGACGCCGGATAGGACTTGGCCTGGCTGCTTAGTCCTCTACGGAGATACTCTTAAGCGCCTCCCTGTAAGCGGAGAGAATGCGGGATTTCGAGATGAAACCCAGATAATGACGCTGTTCATCGATTACCGGGAGCCTCCACGCCCCGGTTTTTTCGAATTTATCCAGCACAGACGACGCTTTCTCATCTATAGTGACAAAGGCCGCAGGTTGCTTCATAAGGTTGTACACGTGGATGGCGGAATAATTGGCCGTATCGAACATACACTTACGGATGTCGTCCATCTCCACCAGTCCCTGGAATATGCCATCGCTCCCGACCACAGGAAAGACCGCCGCCGTACTTTCGCTTACCACGGACATGATGTCCTTCAATGACGCATCCAAACAGATACGCGGATATTTGTCCCTCACCAGGTCCGCAGTCCTGAGAAGCGTAAGGACCGCCTGATCGGAATCGTGAGTCAGGAGGTCTCCGCTCTGAGCGATACGCTTGGTATATATGGAGTATCTTTCCCATATACGTGTAACGCAGAATGACACCGTGCAGGCCGCAATCAAAGGAAGGAACAGATCATATCCTCCTGTCATCTCGGCGATAAGGAAGATGGAAGTCATCGGAGCCTGCATCACGCCTGCCATCAGCGCAGCCATACCCACCAGCACGAAATTCTGTTCCGGCAAATGCCAAAACACTCCGGACACGCTGTTGTTAAGGATACGCACTATCACGAAACCCGCTATGGCGCCTACGAAAAGAGTAGGTCCGAAAGTACCGCCGACACCTCCTCCGGCATTGGTAAGGGTCATAGACAGCACCTTAAAGAACATTACGGCAGCAAATACTGCCACCACCCCCCACTTCGAATTCATAAGGAAATTAAGCGGTGACCCTGTCATCTCTCCTCCCACCCCGTTGAGCAGATTGGTGATGTCGCCATAACCTTCGCCATAAAGCGGAGGGAACAGAAACACCAGCACACCCACTCCGAGCGAGCAGATAATCCACTTGGCCCAAGGCGAGCGCATCTTGGCAAACCTGTCCTCCAGTTTAAGTGTAGTACGGGTAAAATACAGGGACAACACCCCACAACATACTCCGAGCAACAGGTAAAACGGTATGTTCTTCAGAACGAACGGTTCCAGAGAACAATGAAACGCCGCATCCATCCCGGTGAAAATGTAACTTACCACTGTAGCGGATACGGTAGACACCAGAAGCGGCATGAGACTCGCCAGGGAGATGTTGAAAAGAAGTATCTCCATAGTGAACAGAAGCCCTGCCAGCGGAGCCTTGAAAATCCCCGCCACAGCTCCTGCCGCACCGCATCCCACAAGGATGGTCATACTACGATACGACAGACGCCCCAGGCGACCTATATTAGAGCCTATCGCGGCTCCAGTATAGACAATAGGAGCCTCGGCACCCACGGAACCTCCGAAACCTATAGTCAGCATAGATGTGACAAACGAAGACCACGTGTTATGAGCCTTGATCCTCGACTCGTTCTTCGATATGGCCTTGAGCACCTTGGTAACTCCGTGACTGATATTGTCCTTGACGATGTAACGCACGATCAGCAAAGACAGCAGCATACCCACGGACGGAAGTATTATGGTCCACAGGGACGAGTTCGATGTGAGCGGAGAAAGACACTGCTGTATCAGATGTATGCCGCTTTTCAGGAGAACAGCCACAAAACCGACGCAGAGCCCCACAAGGAGGCTCAGCATCAACAATCTGTTATTTTCTGTATTTAAATTCCGGAAATTGCTATTCATCTGAATCGGACGAGTCGTCATCACCCGAACTGTACTGAGAAATATTGTCGTCAGGGAGATTATTTCCTTCGCCTGAATCCGTAGGTGCGCCGGTTATCGCAACATCTTCTGATTCACCTTCTCCGTCAAGCCAGTTCTGAAGATCCTCAGGATCGTCAATATCCACCTTGAGTTTCACAAGATATATACCGTCGGCGGTCTCTATGGTCACAGCATAGAATGAAGTTCCGTCCGGCTTCGGATATTTGACCAGATCTTCCAGATAATCATTATACCCCTTCGGATATTTTTCCGCAAATGCCGCCGCTACGTCAGCGGACATATTTTCGTAACTAACAACGTGTCTTTTCTTATTGTCGGTCGCCATAATAAATCAATTAAGACAAGTCCCGCAGCATTACAAATGTCTGCGAAATCCATTCTTTCAAATGAGGATGCAATTATAATTCAATATTTCTAAAGAAAAAATTTTTTCAAGAAATAATTTACATCCTTTCCGGAAGTTGTATTCCAAGCAATCCCATCGCCTTTTCAAGTATCACCGCGATAGAGCTAATCAAAGACAGACGCATGGAAAGAACCTTCGAATCCGTCTCCTTGAGAATAGGAGTATCGTGATAATACTGATTGAACTCTTTTGAGAGTTCGTAGCAATAATTGGCAAGAAGTGCCGGAGACAAAGAATCGGCCGCCTCCTTCACCTTTAGAGGATAAGACGAAAGTATCTTCACCAGGCGCACCTCCTTGGCAGAAAGTTCGACGCTTTCCTCCACCTTGGCCTGCTTTCCCTCACCCTCCGCCTTACGGAGAATGCTCTTGATTCTGGCGTGAGTATACTGTATGAATGGTCCAGTATTACCGTTAAAATCAATGCTTTCCTTAGGGTCGAAAAGCATGGTCTTCTTAGGATCCACCTTGAGTATGAAATACTTGAGAGCGCCAAGCCCTATCATATGATATAGCTCGTCCTTCTCCCGGGTCGACATGTCAGCCAATTTGCCCGAATCCTCGGAAGTGGTCTTGGCCTCCTGATACATCTTCTCTATCAGATCGTCCGCATCCACCACGGTTCCCTCGCGGCTCTTCATCTTTCCTTCCGGAAGTTCCACCATTCCGTAACTGAGATGATAAATCCGGCTTGCCCAGTCAAATCCCAGTTTGGAAAGAATCAGCTTCAGAACCTGGAAGTGATAATCCTGCTCATTACCGACCACATAAACGTGCGAATCAAGATGCGACTCCTCGAATCGGCGTTCTGCAGTTCCCAGATCCTGAGTAATGTACACCGACGTGCCGTCACTTCTCAAAAGTATCTTCCTGTCTAGTCCGTCAGCGGTCAGATCACACCATACGCTGCCATCCGGATCCTTGACGAACACTCCCTTCTCAAGTCCTTTCTGCACCAGTTCCTTACCCAGAAGATAAGTCTGCGACTCATAGTAAGTCTTGTCGAAGGTTATGCCAAGCGCCTTGTAAGTCTGAGCAAAACCCTCGAACACCCACTCGTTCATCATCTTCCAGAGCGCGCGTACTTGAGGGTCTCCATTCTCCCAGTCCACAAGCATCTTGTGAACATCTTCCAATACGGAAGGGTCTTCCTTTTCCATCTTGGCATACTCCACATAACAGTCACCCACCAGATGATCACCTTTCTGTCCCGTACTCTGCGGAGTAGCACCGTTGAAACGCTTCTGCCAAGCATACATGCTCTTGCAGATATGCACTCCGCGGTCATTGACAAGCGTGGCCTTTATCACATTATTGCCGGCCGCCTTGAGAATGTCAGAAACCGATGAACCCAAAAGGTTATTACGGACATGTCCAAGATGCAAAGGTTTATTGGTATTAGGTGAAGAGAACTCCACCATAATGGTCTTTCCCGTCGAAGGCAGCTGACCGAAATTCTGATCGGATTCTATCTGACCGAGGGTCTCGTTCCAGAATTTGGGAGAAAGGCAAAAGTTCAGGAATCCTTTGACAACATTGAATGAGGCCACTTCCTCACAATTCTTCACCACCCACTCTCCTATCGCCTGACCTGTAGCCTCAGGGGCAGACTTGGATATACGAAGAAGAGGGAAAACCACCAGAGTGTAGTCTCCCTCGAAATCCTTACGTGTAGCGGCTATCTGAAGAGATGCCGCATCAACTTTTGACGAGTAAAGAGCCTCAATGGCCTCTGAGGCCTTCGAAGCCAACAACTGTTCTGCTCCCATTTTAACCAAGATATGTTTTAAGTAACTTGCTGGCAGCAGGTTTCTTAAGTTTACGTATAGCCTTTTCCTTAATCTGACGAACTCTCTCCCTGGTAAGGTCAAGATTCTCGCCTATTTCTTCAAGAGTCATCTCCTGACAACCTATTCCGAAGAAACATTTTATGATTTCACGCTCACGAGGGGTGAGAATCTGCAGCGCCCTGTCTATCTCAGTGCTCAGAGACTCCTTGTTCAACCCGCGGTCCGCCATAGGAGAATCATCGTTAGGAAGCACGTCAAGAAGCGAATTGTCCTCACCGTCCACAAACGGAGCGTCCATACTGACATGACGTCCAGAAACACGCAAAGTATCATCTATCTTCTCGCGTGGGATATCTATCATATCCGCCAATTCCTGAGTGGAAGGCTGACGCTCATTCTCCTGTTCAAACCTGCCGAGCGCCTTGTTTATCTTATTCAGCGAACCTACCTGGTTAAGCGGAAGACGCACTATTCGGCTCTGCTCCGCAAGAGCCTGAAGAATGCTCTGTCTAATCCACCATACGGCATAAGAGATAAACTTGAAACCACGGGTTTCATCAAATTTCTCAGCCGCCTTAATCAATCCCAGATTTCCTTCGTTGATAAGATCCGGCAGACTCAATCCCTGGTTCTGGTACTGTTTCGCAACAGATACCACGAACCTGAGATTAGCTTTTGTCAATTTCTCGAGGGCCACCTTGTCACCCTTGCGGATCCTCTGGGCCAATTCGACTTCTTCTTCCGGGGACACCAACTCTTCACGGCCTATCTCCTGGAGATATTTGTCCAACGAGGCGCTTTCACGGTTGGTGATGCTTTTTGTAATCTTGAGTTGTCTCATCTATATATAACGTTCTATTCCTTGGCAAGTGCGAAGAAAACAGAACGGCCTGCAGGAGTAATGCACTCTATGACGATTGCCCTCTTGGCACGAGCCGCTGCATCTATCACATCCTGAGGTTTGGAAACGCTTTGATCGTTCACGTATCTTATGATAAGACCGTCAACTGCACCGCTGGCAGCAAGCTTGCCCTTACCGGCAGAAACAATCTCCACTCCGTTCTTTATCCTGAGATCAGCGAGCGTGGATTTGTCCGCAGCCTTAAGTGAAGCCCCGTAGAAAGATACCGTTCCGTCTTCCTGAGCATAGCCTGTCTGAGCACTGTCTCCCTGGAAAACGACCTTCAGGTTATGTGTACTCTGCCCACGGGCCACCTTGATGGTAGTTACATCTCCCGGATGGAAGGCATTGACAAGTTCCTGCAGTCCGGCAGCGCTCTTGACTTTCTTGCCGCCCACTTCGAGAATCACGTCATCTTTCTTGATGCCGGCTTTATCTGCCGCGCTTCCTTTTTCAACCTCAACAATATATACGCCTTCCAAAGAAGAAAGTTTCATCTGCTCTGCAACTTTTTCCTCGACAGGTTTCATGACTACGCCAAGACGCGCTCTGCGCACTGATCCGAAATCTATCAGATCTCCCACCACCTTGCTTGCGATATTGGAAGGTACGGCAAAAGAATAGCCGCTATAAGATCCTGTCTGTGAAATGATGGCCGTATTGATACCCACCAGTTCACCTTTTCTGTTGACAAGCGCACCGCCTGAATTACCTGGGTTCACAGCAGCATCGGTCTGAATGAAAGACTCTATCTTGAAATCTCCCTTATAATTCGGCATCGAACGGCCCTTGGCACTTACTATACCGGCCGTGATAGTGGATTTCAGATTATACGGAGAGCCTATGGCCAATACCCACTCACCCAGACGCAATTTGTCAGAATCCGAGAAAGACAGATAAGGGAGGCCCTTGGCTTCTATCTTGATAAGCGCAATGTCGGTGGTCGGGTCAGTGCCCACGATGGTCGCATCATATATCTTATCGTTATTGAGAGTGACCTTTATCGAAGTGGCATCTGCCACGACGTGATTGTTTGTCACTATATATCCGTCAGGACGTATAATGACACCTGACCCGCTTGCCTTCTGCTCACGACGCTGAAGTTCGTATTCATCGCCGAAAAAGAATTGGAAAAACGGATCCGCAAGCTGCTGACGGGTGGTGTTAGGCTTAATCGTCACCTCCACATACACGACAGCCTCTACAGAAGATTCTGCAGCATAAGTGAAATCCGGATAATCTTGTGGCATGGCCGCTGACAAATTGGCAGTCGCTAAAGCGAGCGCAAGCGCGGCGAAAAGCATTTTAATCGAAATTTTCATATGATATATTTTATTGTTTTTTAGAATTCAAATCCGAAGAATATTGAAGTCAAATTATGTGCCAATAGATATTTCAGTATTTTTTTGTAAATTTGCGGGGTTATAAATAAAGTACACTTAAAAAGGCAATATATGGAATTCAATGTTTCAAGCGCAGAACTTCTTAAAGGATTGTTGGATGTCTCCAAAGCTATTCCTTCAAAGACCGTCCTTCCTATCTTAGACAACTTCCTGTTTAAAGTTGAAGGCGATTTTCTGGTAATCACAGCTTCCGATCAGGAGCTGACTCTGCGCACTACGCTACATGTGGATTGTAAGGAAGAAGGCAGCATAGCCGTTCCGTCACACCAGTTGATAGAGCTCATAAAAGCCCTTCCCGACCAGCCTATATGCATCAAGACCACTTCTGCCAATTCCTTCGAATGCAGTTGGAGCAGCGGTAACTCGTCTCTTCCATATTACCCGGCAGAAGACTATCCTGAAATCTCTGACGGATGCGATAATTCACAGAGCATCGTCTTCCCTGCACAGGCACTCATAAACGGCATATCTTCAACAGTATACGCCACTGCAGATGACGAGATGCGCCCTACCATGAATGGTATTTTCTTCGATATAGACACCACTCAGACTACCCTCGTGGCTTCTGACTCCCATAAACTTATATGCTATACGGACGAAGAGTTGAAAAGTCCGGTAAAGACTTCCTTCATTCTTCATAAAAAGCCGGCCCTTGTTCTGAAGAACACAATTGGCAAGGACATTACTGAAGTGGAAGTCAACTACGACGAAAGTTCCGCAGTTTTCAAGTTCGGAACCACCACCATGATCTGCAGGCTGATAATAGGACGATATCCGAAGTATCGCGACGTTATCCCTCAAAATAATTCCAATATCCTGAAAATAGACCGCCTACAGCTTCTCAACACGGTCAAGCGCGTAGCTGTTTGTGCCAACAAGGCTTCAAATCACATCAAATTCGAATTGAGTGAAGGGCAGCTTGAGATTACGGCACAGGACCTGAGTTTTGCCATCGCGGCATACGAAAAAATTCCTTGCGAATATCAGGGCGACAGCCTGAGCATAGGCTTCAAGAGCAGCTTCCTCATAGAGATACTTTCAAATATGGGATGCGAAAGCATCGTGATGAAATTCGCCGATGCACGTCGCGCCGCTCTCATCGTTCCTTCTGAAGAGGAGGCCAAGACGGAAAAGACATGCGGCATTTTGATGCCGATTATGATATCCTAACAGTTAGTACATTATGAACCTGAACCTTACACGTCCCCTGCTTTTCTTTGACATTGAAAGTACGGGACTCAATATTCCGCATGACAGCATCATAGAGCTGAGCTTCGTGAAAGTCTTTCCTGACGGAACAGATGCAGTAAAAACGTGGAAGATAAAGCCTTGGGACTACGAGAACAAATGTCAGAGACCCATAGACCCTTCGGCTTCGAAGGTCAACGGCATAACTGACGACATGCTGGTAGACTGCCCTACTTTCTACGAAGTCGCAGATGAAGTGGCCGAGTGGCTTTCCGACAGCGACCTTGCAGGTTTCAATTCAGCCAAATTCGACCTCCCGATGCTCGCAGAAGAGTTCGAAAGAGTGGCCCTGACCGGGAAAAAACTGGACGTGGACCTGCATAGTCCCAAAATGGTGGATGTCCAGAACATATACCACGCTATGGAACCGCGCAACCTTAAGGCCGCTTACAGATTCTACTGCGGTGGAGAAGATTTTGAAAATGCACATACGGCAGAGGCTGACACGCTGGCCACATATGCTGTTCTGAAAGGTCAATTGGACCGATATCCTGACACGCTGAAAAATGATGTTAACTCCCTGTCCTCATATGCCAACCGCAAGACTATTGATTTTGCCGGCATGCTCGTACAAGGGGAAGACGGACAGGCCGTAATCAATTTCGGCAAATACAAAGGGCGCAAAGCCAGAGAGATTTTCAATCTTGACCGCGCCTACTTCAGTTGGATTCAAAACGGTGCCTTTATGCTGGATACCAAAAAGCAATTCGCCAAATTGGAAAACGAATTCGCAATGGACAAAGGCATGGAAAAACTTAAACAGAAATGGGGAAAATAATCGGAAAGCTTATAAAAGCCTACTACTCAATAGATGGAGGAAAGGAAAAGGCGATTATGGACAAAGCCCTTCGCGATCCTTTCAAAGCTTCCTGTAAAACTCTGCGCAATATTCTTTCGTATACCAGATACACTGAATACGGAAAGCAGCATGACTTCGACTATATTCTTCTTGCGGAAGACGACGCTACGCTCATAAAACGATACAGGGAAAAAGTCACTCCGGACGGATACGAAGCGTTCCGTCCATATGTAGACAGACAGCTTGTGGGCGAGGATAACGTACTGGTTCCAGGACGTCCTTTTATGTACGCCACGACTTCAGGCACTACAGCCAAGCCTAAATTCCTGCCGATTTCATATGAATATAAACACGTATCGCACAGAATATCCAACCTCTGGTTCTGGATTCTCTCCAGGGATTCACGTGTAGTGGCTGGAAAATATCTGGTAGTGGTGAGCCCGGCCATTGAAGGGAGGACCAAGACAGGAACTCCGGTAGGATCCATCTCAGGATATACACAGGCATCATCGTCCAAACTTTTGCGCTCCAAAATAGCCAATCCTTATTACTTGGCAGATATATCAGATTATACTGCAAGGTATTACACCATAATGCGCATGGCCATAGAGTGCAGGGATCTTTCACTTATAGTCACAGCCAACCCTTCAACGATTACCGAACTGCTCAAGAACGCCGACGAATTCTACGACGATTATGTAAACGATATCGAACAAGGTACGCTTAACACCAAATTCGAAATAGAGAAGGAAATACGCGACCGTCTGGAGGAAACCTTAAAGCCTAATCCGAAACGCGCAAAAGAGCTTAGAGAGATAAAAGCCAAATACCCTCATCCGCTTCCGAAACACTATTGGCCTGACTTTGCAGGACTTAATACGTGGAAATGCGGTAACACCCAGATATATATAGACAAATTCATAGATGCCTTCCCTAAGGATATCAGACATATAGAAATAGGATATTTCGCATCGGAATGCCGATTCGGAATGCCTTTCGACGGCTCCAACTGGAGTGTCCCGTTTGCACAGTTCCACTTCTTCGAATTCGTGGAAGAAAGCGAAATCGAAAGCAAGAACCCTCATTTCCTAATGCTCAACGAACTGGAAGAAGGGAAGAACTACTGTATCTATATCACCACATTCAATGGTCTATACAGATACAATATGAACGATATGGTAGTATGCGGGCCTAAATACAAAGGCACTCCTACGATACATATGGTTCAGAAAATCAACGGCATCGTAAGCATCACCGGAGAAAAGCTCTATGAAAAGCAATTCATAGACGCCGTGCATTGGGCCGAGAGGAAAAAGTCACTCAAAGCCAAATTCTTCGTGGGATTCGCGGATGTTGAAAAATCGAGATATGATTTCTTCTATGAATTCGAAAAGCCTGTAGATCAGATTACGGCCAGTGAATTCTCAGAAATGGTAGATGAGAAACTTCAGCACGACAATACAGAATATGCCGCCAAACGCAAATCTCTGCGACTGAAGAACCCGAATACCTTCCGTCTTAAGATGGACAGTTTCCGCGACTTCAAAAAAGAAAGTCTGAAAAAAGGTCTGCGCGACGGACAGTTCAAGATAGTTCACCTGATGCAAAACCAGGAGAAGGAAAGCATTTTCAAACGTTTAATTCACAAGGATTAGCCGGCCAAGGATTGTTTTCAATTCCGGCACCTTCCTCCATACGTGCGTGAGCGAGTTCCAACATACGGCGGACCTCGCTTTCGCGGCTTTTACTCCTGTCCGGGAATATCGGTTCGAGTATTCTTATTGTAAAAAGGGGCATATCCTTTGGCCCGGTCAATCTGTAAAGACCTTTTCTCTCCCTGAATGTAATGACCAGGGGAACCAGCGGACAATTATATTTATAGGACATCGTGAAAGGACCTTTTCTGAATGGCCTTATGTAAGGATAGAAATCCCAGCGCACTTCCTCAGGGAACACATGTATCCACTCCCCGCGCGAATTGTACTCGTCGAGAGCACGGTTGAATTCCTTCATTCCTGACATAGTCTCAGCAATAGGGATACCACCCATATAACGTAGCATCCAGTAGTATAATGCGCTCTTGTTGAAATGCTTGGCAAACATGGGGATATGCATCTTGCGGTAACGCCCCAGGGCTCTGCATACCATAACGGCATCTTCCCTGAACACGTGGTTGCATATGGATACTCCCCCGTTGGAAAGTTCCTTGCCATATTTTTTCAAAATGTCACGACCCTCTATCCGAAGTCCCAGACATACGCGATGATAAAGATTATCCAACCACCTCAGAACAAAGGCATTAATCTGTCTATTGAACTTATAGTGGAAACTGTCATCCAGATAAGGATAATTCTCGTCGAACTGGTATTTTCCTTTAGATGAATCTTCTACCTTGACGCTTACCATGCGCGTAAAAGGATAGTCCGGATATTTGATGTCTTTTCGTTTCATATAAGCACAAATTTAACATTTTTTGTTTACTTTTGCCCCCGATTTTGTTATTTACCTCTTGCAAAAAGAGAGGCGGAAAAAGTTAGTTTGTAATGAATATAGTAGTGCTTACCGCCGCAGGGAATGTCACGGTCAGACCTGATACCACATGGGAAAAGGACAACGAAGATTTTTATGTACCTGAACATGTCGGTTCATTGAAATTCTCCCCTGTACTCTTCGCCCGCATCAGCAAACCCGGACGCAGTATCAGCGAAAAATTCGCATCCAGATATTTCGATGCCATAAGTTATGGATTATTTCTCTATCCTACTGAGCTTCTGAATGTTCCGGAGCAAGGATGGGCCTGCGCCAGCTGTATGGACCATACATCTTTTCTTCCGCACCCGCTTTTCAATCCCATAACCCTATCCGCGGAGCATAATTCCTTCCAATTAAAAAAGAACCGCGAGCAGATCTTCCTCCATCCGGCCGACTCCGTCCAGAAGATAGAACACGCGATAAAAGCCGTGTCACAGATATGTTATCTCCGCACAGGAGATTTTGTAGCTGTGGAATTGGACACTCCAAAAGATTTGACCAGCAGAGAAGACGGCGAGGAAACACTTATAGAAGGTTATTATTGCGAGAATAAAACTATTGACTTTAAAATAATTTACTAAAATGAAGCTTATTCCTATCTACAACTGGAATAACACCAGAAAAAAATTCCGCGAAAACGGAGCAAAACTCTCCAACCAGCCGTGGTTTCAGGGAGTTCTTCTGTTAGTTTGTGTGATAGCAGCCCTTTTGCTTGCCAATCTTCCGGCGACTAAAGAGTTCTACCACAATATGTTGAATACTGACCTTACAATAAAATTGGCCAGCCCTGACGGGGCTATAGATGTAGCATTCCCGCGCGAGATGAATATCGAAAAGTTCATCAACGATATTCTGATGGTCATATTCTTCTTTACGGTAGGTCTTGAAATCAAACGCGAGGTAGCTTACGGAGAGCTTTCTTCTCCTAAAAAAGCCATTCTTCCTGTCATCGCTGCGTTCGGCGGTGTCGTATGTCCCGCACTCATATTCACTTTGGTCAACCACGGTGGACCGGGAGCGAGCGGTTGGGGAATTCCGACAGCAACAGATATAGCCTTTGCAGTCTGCATCCTTTCAGTTTTGGGCGACAGAGTGCCTGTAGCCATGAAGGTATTCCTGACGGCATTGGCAATTGCTGATGACCTGATAGCCATACTTGTAGTGGCTCTGTTCTACGGTGGAGCCATAAACGGCAAACTTCTGCTTATCGCACTTCTGCTTATCGGTGTGGCCGTGCTGATGCGCCGTGCCGGAGAAAAAAGGATGTTCCCATATCTGTTCATCGCACTGTTCATATGGATTCTCTTCTACTATGGCGGCATACACGCTACTATGTCAGGAGTGGTTATGGCATTTGTCATCCCTAACAAATCACGCTACGACAAGCAGACAGTATACAACAAACTGGAAAACGCCTGGACCAATTTCCAAAAATACGATGACATCGAATCCGGGATGGGCTTTCCAAGCGGACCGCAGAGACACTACCTTAGAGAGATGAACGCCGCAGCCAACGGCTCAATGAACATGAGCTACACGCTCGAACGCGCACTTTCACCTTGGGTAAACTTCCTCATAATGCCTCTTTTCGCCCTTGCCAATGCCGGCGTAGAGCTTGATCCAAGCGCTCTTGCCGCAGGAGGAGTAGGACTTGGCATCATACTGGGTCTTGTAGTCGGCAAGCCGGTAGGCATCACTCTGCTGAGTTGGATCTGCGTAAAACTTGGCATAGGAGAAAAGCCTCAGGGAACTTCTTGGCTGATGTTCCTCGCTGTAGCCTGCCTTGGAGGTATAGGATTCACGATGAGCATCTTCGTAGATACGCTATCCTTCGGTGACCAGCTGCCTGAAGTCACTGAACGACTCCGTGCAACCGGCAAGATAGCCGTTCTCACAGGTTCAGTATGTGCAGCCATAATAGGAAGCGCTTTCGTATGCCTAGTGAATGCAATACAAAAGCGCTCCAAAAATTAGTTAATTAACTTCGTGAGCCACTCACGAGGCTCGAACTCGCGACCTGCGCGTTACGAATGCGCTGCTCTACCGACTGAGCTAAAGTGGCTTTTGGGACTGCAAATATAGCAAAAATATCCGTTATAACAACGACTTTGCACAGCTTTCCCCAGCCAAATGCCCGGTACTGAATGCCAATTGGAGATTATACCCTCCCGTATCAGCATCCACATCCAGCACTTCACCGCAGAAATACAATCCTTTATGCAGACGAGATTCCATAGTTTTGGATATAATCTCGTCTGTATTTATTCCCCCGGCGGTCACCACCGCCCTTTCATATCCTACAAAACCGGCGATGTCAAAAGACCAGCACTTAAGTGCCTTGGCTATACTTACCAGGTTGACCCAAACCTTGGTCTGCGTGCGGGAACGCCGCTCAAGCGTAATAATCTCGGGATGGCAGGTCACAAATGCCGGGATAAGTTCCCAAGGCAACAATTTGCCAAGAAGGATACGACATCTTTCCTTCTCGCGAAGATTACGGCTACGGGGATCTCGATCTATCTCTGCCCAAAGTTCCTTAACCCTGGTCGTCAATTCCGTAAGATCCACCCCTGGCTTAAGATCGACATTAAGTTTCACTTTCGCTCCGTTAATCAATGCCTTTACAGCTTTTCGGCTTACCTGGAACCCTATCGGACCCTCTATACCGCCATCCGTGAAGTCCAAGTCACCGAATTCATCTTCCACCACGACTCCCTGAACAAGCAACTGGACGCCGACATTTTTCAAACTCTGCGAACACAATTTCTCGCCGATCTCACCAAGAGGGGTGCTTCTGTGAATATGCATCTGCTTAGACTCTGTCTGCTTATACCCTACCGGAACAAGAGCCGTCAGCGAAGGAAAAGTCTGATTGATCTTATGACCAAGCTTCTCTGCCCATAGATATCCGTCTCCGGAAGATCCGGTTGAAGGATAACTGAGACCGCCGGTGGAAATAATCAGTCTGGCAGATAAATATGATGTTCCGTCTTCAAGACTGACAGCAAAAACACCGTCTTTTTCCGATACTTCCTTGACTTCGGATTCGCAGACTATCTTGACACCGTATCCGTTACAAGCCGCAACCAGAGTATCTACCACATCTGATGCCCTATGAGACTGGGGGAACACCCTGTCTCCTCTCTCCACCACCGAAGGAAGCCCATGTTTTTCAAAAAACTCAATCACGTTTTCTGGGGTAAAACTATAAAATGCGGACTTAACTGCATTATCCTTCGAACGTATATGAGCGCTGAATTCATTCCACGGCTTGAGGTTGGTGAAATTACACCTGCCCTTTCCGGTTATCATAATCTTACGGGCCGCACGCGGCATCTTTTCCAAAACCGTCACCTGACAGCTCGACCCCCCGCGGACGAGTGTCTCGGCAGCCGCACAAGCCGCCATAAGCCCCGAGGCTCCGGCACCTATCACTATAACATCTGATTTCATATCTATTTTGCCCTATACGGAACTGACTGTTCCTATCTTCATGATTTCCGATTCAAACCTGTCATTCTCCACCCACGAACGGTTCTTCACCCTGGTCTTATACGTATTTATCGTATGGGGCGAATAATTGAGAAACATCGCTATTCTGTCCGTCTCGGTAATTCCAAGACGGATAAGAGCAAATATTCTCACTTCTGTAGTCAACCTGCCATCCTGGGCCCAGTCTTCAGGCTCTTTGAACAGCGCATTGTAATCGTTTATGAAAGTAGGAAATATCTTCAGAAATGTCCTGTCAAAGGACTCGAACATCCTGTCTCTGGTTTCGTTTATGGTCGACTCCTTAAGCGAACGTCGAAGCAGCTCGTACTGGTGAGTGGAGAGCATACGCTCGACCATCTTGTTGAACTCGGCCATTTTCTCTATAAAACCGGCATTGATATAGAACGATGTGCCTATATATTCGGTTTTGATGCTGTTCGCCTCTTGCAGAAGCGCGTTAGACTTTTCAAGTTCGCTGTTACGCTGTTCTATTATCTGCCGAGCCTCCCTGAGTCTGCGATTCTTTTCCTTGATATATATCAGGATACTTACGGCGACCGCTATGAACAACACCACAAAGGCGACCGCTACAAGAAGCGAATTTCTCTGACGGGCAATATCTTCATATCGGTTCTGTTCTATTATCGGAAGGACGACCCCGGTTTCCAGCATACGCATACGCGCCTGATAGAAAGTGGCGTCACCAAGCGACTCTCTGGCATAACGTGCCGGGCGGTCAATCTCACCCTGCTGTGAAAGAAAATCAGCAAGCATACGCAAAGCCGTAGTCTCCTTTATCGAGCCTTTGATATCATAAATGGCCGCCGTCGCCGCATAATCTATTGCTTTTTCATCTTCTCCTATGTTATGATACATCCAGCTCAGGCAAGAAGTCACGATGGCCTTGTCCTGAACTCCGATCTGCTCATCGTCAGCCAATGGTTCAAACTCCGCTATACTTCTTCTGTAATCAGAAGATTTCATATATTTATTGGCCTGATAGTAATGCCAATAAGCACTATTTTTATCCAGTTGCTCAAGAAGGGCGTCGCTGTACTGATGGCCAAGTTTCAGATAAGTGTCGTGATATGGCTGCTTGTCATTAAAATTGGCCGCATCATAATAAAGGCGTACACGAAGCTTCAGATACTCCAACCTGTTTTCACCCGTAAGCCCCTTCTCATCTATCCTGTCTATTTCATCAAACGCCTCTTTGAAAAAACCGGAGGAGATCAGACAGAAGACCTGAGCCATATCAGACTGTGCAATTGAAACGGAATCTCCCATCTTCTGCGCCCAATAACGCATACGGCCGGCATAAGCGGATGCGGAATCAAACTGATAGGTCTGATATTGCGCATAGAGTCTATTGGCCAAAGAAAAAGATTCATCTGCCTTGCCGCAGGCGAAATACTCTCTACGCAAAGATGTTATCTCAGCTTCCTTTCTCTTGTCAAACTCCTTTTTCTTCGCGAGCATCGAATCAAGTTGCTGTAGCTTTTCGTTCTGCACGATGTCACGACGGCACCCCGTCCACAACAGTGACACGATACACAGCGCAAGTATATAAGCTGAATTTCTTCGCATAATCTATAGATTGCCACAAATTTAAGAATAATTCAGCGCATCTTGCTAAACTTTGACAATTAAAGTATATTTGCTCCACCAAAAATTCAGTTATTATGGCACTTGAAGCACAGATTCAGAAAGACATTATGGCTGCTATGAAAGAGAAGGACACAGTCCGGCTCAATGCAGTCCGTTCCATTAAGTCAGCTATTCTATTGGCCAAGACATCCGAGGGAGGGAGCAAAGAACTCACCGATGCAGATATCATAAAAATCATTCAGAAACTCGCCAAACAGAGAAAAGAAGCGGCAGAACAATACACCGCCGCCGGTAGAAACGAATTGGCCGCAAACGAAGAGGCCGAAGCTGCAGTATTGGAAGTGTATCTGCCTAAACAGTTGAGCGAGGAGCAGGTGCAGGCGCGTCTTAAAGAGATAGTGGAAAGAGTGGGCGCAAGCAAGCCTTCAGATATGGGAAAAGTTATGGGAGTGGCCACTAAGGAGCTTGCCGGATTGGCAGAAGGAAAAGTAATCTCCGCCATAGTGAAAAATCTTCTGGCTCAATAGGATGGAACGCACGCTTGTAATAATAAAGCCCTGCGCTCTGCAAAGAGGCCTTGCCGGGGAGATCATCGCACGATTCGAAAAGAAAGGACTCAAGATAGTGGCGCTTAAAATGTATCGTTTCACTAAGGAAAAATGCGCTCAGCACTACTCACACCTTACAGAAAAACCTTTCTATCACATTATCGAGTCATCCATGATGGCAGCGCCCGTCATCCTTCTGTGTCTGGAAGGGATAGACGCTGTCAGCGTCGTCAGAGACATGACAGGCTGCACAAATGGACGGAAGGCGGCACCGGGCACTGTCAGGGGCGATTATTGTATGTCTCATCAAGAGAATGTCATCCACGCTTCGGATTGTGCGGAGAACGCAGAGGCAGAATTGAAGCGGTTCTTTAACGAAGACGACTACTTCGAATACGACACGCCTCTTCTTCCTTATCTTTACGCGGCAGACGAATTATGATCATAACGATCGCACGCCAATGTGGCTGTGATGCCCTGCAGATAGGTCAGATTCTTTCCGAACGCTACGGTGTTCCGCTTTACACGCGCCAAACGCTTCGCGATAAGGCTGAAAGCAAAGGCATGCTTGACCAGATGGCGGAGTTCTTTGAAGAAAAACCGGTAGACGAACTGCTTTGGGCCGTGACAGATTACTCCTACGAAAGAAAGGCCGTAAATGAAAAATTCAGAAAGGCATTTGCACAGATAATAGGAGAGAAAGACTGTATCATAATAGGCCGATGCGGCAACTCCATCTTTTCTTCAAGACCTGATCTGATAAGCGTTTTCCTTCACGGCGAGATAGAAGGAAGAATACGGCACATAATGGAAAAAGAGCATATGGGCTACTCTGCAGCCGAGTCATTCGTAAGATACACCGATGACTGCAGAGTCACTTACCACCGTTTTTATACAGGCCTGAATTGGGGATACGCCCCGGACTATGATTTGAGTATAGACAGCGTCAGATTAGGGGCGGAGGAATCAGCCCGCATCATCGGAGAGTACGCGTCCGTAGTCGGTGTCAGATAAGATGAAATACGTTATTCAGTTTCTTATAATAATAGCCTTCTCTTTCGTTGGAGAGCTTCTTCACTATTTTATCCCTCTGCCTATACCGGCAAGCATATATGCACTCGTGCTGCTGTTCTTGGCATTGGAATTCAAACTCGTAAAGGTGAGCGACATACAGCAGACAAGCGCCTTCCTCATTTCCGCAATGCCAGTTATGTTCATTCCTGCCGCCGTAGGTCTTCTGGACTCCTGGGGCATAGTGAAAACCGCACTTGTACCCTATCTTGTCATCACCGTCGCAAGCACGCTCATAGTAATGAGCGCCTCAGGTCTTGTCACACAGGCCGTTATAAAAAAAGAGAATAAAAAAGATGAATGAACTTCTGGCCGATTCCGTTTATTTCGGCGTATTTTTAAGCCTCGGATGCTATGCCCTGGGGATTTTCCTCAAGAAAAAAACCGGTTGGCTCATAATGAACCCGTTGCTCGTAGCCATCGTTCTTGTGATCATCGTGCTGCTGCTCAGCGGTGTGAGCTACGAAAAATACTACCAGGGAGCCAAATATATAAGCTATCTGCTTACACCGGCGACCGTATGTCTGGCCGTTCCGCTCTACCAGCAGGTGGAGCTATTGAAAAAAAACTGGAAAGCTGTCATCTCCGGCATAGCGGCAGGAGTACTTTCAAGTATGCTCTCCATCCTTTGCATGGTTCCCATCTTTCACCTGGACCATAAAGAGTACGTCACCTTTCTGCCCAAATCCATCACCACAGCCATAGGAATAGGCGTAAGCGAAGAATTGGGAGGCTATGTGGCCATCACAGTGGTGGTAATCATCATCACCGGGGTGCTTGGCAACATATTGGCGGAGAAAGTGCTCAAACTGCTCAAGATAAAAGAGCCCATCGCCAAAGGTATAGCGATAGGCTCTTCTTCTCACGCTGTAGGCACCGCCAAAGCTATGGAGATGGGACCGGTAGAAGGCGCGATGAGCAGCCTCTCAATAGTGGTCAGCGGTATACTCACGGTAGCCGCCGCATCTATATTTGCGAACATTTACTAAAGCCCTATAGCTCAAATGCAGTCAGAAGGGCAAAAGACTTCTGAAAAGCACGCTGGGCATCGAGACTGTCCTCGAGGGAGTCGTAAAAAAGTTCCATCTGCTGCATATAATCAAGCACAGATATTGCACCGCGGTCTACGGCACGCTGCAGAAGTTCAACATTCTCCGATACCTTGTGAATGGATTCCATATACGCTGAAGCCACTTTCCCTAGACCTGAGGTATTTTGATATTGGACCTCCAGCGAATGATAAAAAGTCAGCTGAGCCTCTCTCTGCTGACACTGTGCGGCATTAAGCGAAGCCTTGGCCTGCTGAACACTCCTTCGAGCCGACCACAACGGGACCGATACCCCGAAAGATATTCCCTGAAATTTTTCCTCTTGAGTAAACTCCCCCATATATCCTAAGGATATGGACGGGGCGGTCTCGCTCTTTTTCAGAGCCAATTCCTGCTCGCTTAATTTCACCTGAGCTCTCACATAGGAGAGCGCCGGACTTTTTGATGCCGCTTCCTGCGCCCACTGTTCAAAACTGTCCGGAAGCAATATGCACTCATATTCGCATCCCAAATCTCCGCCTATATCCTGTCCACCGTTAAGTGAACGGAGCTCCGTAAGCAAAGCCTCCCTTTCCACCTTAAGGCGGCTCATCTTTAAAGTAAGCGAGGATGATTTAAGCAGTACGTCGTTATATTCCAACTGATTGACCTGTCCGCTGGTGTATTTCTTTTCATACAGAAGAGACATCTCGGAGGCTATATCCACTCTCTTCTCCATATAGGAGATAAGTGCATTATAATAAACGACATCCAGCAGAAGATCCTGTGCGTGCAGAAGCAGAGCCTGCCTGCCTTGCTGATACTCGCTTCGGGCCAATTCGTTCCTGCTCCGGGAGGCACGCCTACGCGCTCCCGTAATAGTGGCGAAATCAAAAGATTGACTCACGGAAATGTCTTGACGCGGACCTATAATGGAAGGATTACCCCACAGATAATTATACTCGACCTGCGGATCATCAAGAGTAGCGGAAAGAGAATTTTCCATCTCCTGTGCACGCAAAGACGCCTGAAGAGCCTTCAAGGTAAGGTTATTTTCCTCTATCTCTTCAAGACAGTCCTTAATTCCATCGGGATGCGGGAAAGCGACACCCGAAAGCATCAGAAAAGCACTAAATGCGCAGAATAACTTTTTCATAATGATTCTTTCTCCGTAGTTTTTTTATTAGTAATCAAATACATTATCGGCACTATAAAGCTGTTAAGGAAGGTGGACGTAAAGAGACCTCCCAGAATAACTTTGGCCATAGGACTTTGAATCTCATTGCCGGGAAGATCTCCTCCTATTACAATAGGAATCAGAGCCAAAGCCGAAGTAAGCGCAGTCATAAGGATAGGATTCAGCCTATCCTCCGAGCCGGTCATCACACTGTCCTCCAAGGACATTCCACCATTACGCAGATCATTATATCTGGCCACGAGCAACATTCCGTTACGAGTCGCTATTCCGAAAAGCGATATGAAGCCTATTATTGCCGGAATGCTGACGGTACCGTCCGAGAGCCATATCACCAGCACTCCGCCTATCAGGGCCAATGGCAGATTGACAAGAACCACAAGTGACTGCTTGGCATTCTTGAACTGCTTGAAAAGCAGAAGAAATATGATGACAATCGCGAAAATAGAGGTTAAAAGCAAAGTGCGTGACGCCGCTTCCTGACTCTCGAATTGGCCTCCATATTCTATATGATATCCCTGAGGAAGAGTCACGTCTTCCTCAATCGCATTTTTCACATCCGCCACTACGCTGCCGAGGTCACGGCCTGCCACATTCGCTGACACGACTATCTTACGTGCGACATTTTCCCTGTTTATCGTGTTCGGTCCTGAAGTAGAGACGACATCCGCGATATGTCCAAGAGGCACTTTTTCACCGTCGGCATCTACCAGAAGACTTCTTATACTCTGCATATCAGAGCATTGGCTTTCATTAACCTTAAGAATAAGATCGAATGCCTGATTGCCCTCATAGACACTTGACACCTTTTCCCCTGCGAGAAGAACGCCCACCATCTTCTCGAATTCAGGGATGGTGATACCATAACGCGAAAGCATGTCACGCTTGGGGATTATCTGAAGCTGCGGACGCTCGACCTGTTGCTCCACATTAAGGTCAGTCACACCTTCTATCCCAGATATACTTTGTTTTATCTGATTACCTATAAGGTACATATGGTTAAGATCCGTACCGAAGACCTTGATGGCTATATTGGCCTGCGTACCTGAAAGCATGGCGTCGATACGATGAGTAATGGGAGAGCCTAATTCTACATTGATTCCCGGAATCACCTTCAGACGCTCCCTGACTTCTGCAGACAGTTCGTCTTTCGTCCGCTTGCCCAGAACATATGGGGCCTCTATCTCAGAGCAGTTCACGCCAAGCGCATGCTCATCCAGTTCCGCGCGCCCTGTTTTTCGTCCTACGGTCTGTATCTCCGGAATACTGAGCAGAATTTCCTCCACCCTGGCGCCTATCCTATCCGATTCCTCCAAAGATATTCCGGGCATAGTGCTTACATTTATAGTGAATGAACCTTCATTGAATGGAGGAAGGAAACTGCTGCCAAGCGTAGTAAAGATGAAGAGCGTAGCCACAAAACAAGACGCTGTAACACCGATTACCGTCTTCTTATGTGCGAGGGTCCATCTCAAAGCTCGTGCATATACTCCTCTGAGCCAGATAGTCAATATCGGTTCTTTGTCGACAGTGTCTGTCTTGTATTTGCCAAGCAGGAAGCTGCACAATACAGGGGTCAGCGTTAAAGCGACCAGAGTAGAGGCACAGAGCGAAGTAATGAATGCCACTCCAAGCGGGGCGAGAAGTTTCCCTTCCATGCCCGAAAGGAAGAAGAGTGGAATGAAGCTTACTATTATTATAAGAGTCGAATTCAGAATTGGCATACGGACCTCACGTGAAGCTTCGAAAACCACAGACAAAGTAGACGCTCTGCGCGAAGTTGGCAAAGAGTGGTTCTCTCTGAGCCGTTTGAAGACATTTTCCACATCCACTATGGCATCGTCCACCAGAGAACCTATCGCTATAGCCATTCCCCCAAGACTCATCGTGTTGATAGTAAGCCCCATAACACGCATCACAAGAATAGTTATCAATAGCGAAAGCGGAATAGTCACAAGCGAAATCACCGTAGTGCGTACGTTCATAAGAAATATGAACAATATTATCACCACAAACAGACCTCCTTCAAGAAGCGATTTTTTGACGTTATCTATGGAATTGTTGATGAAACGCTCCTGACGATATATATCTGTCGAAAGATGTACATCCTGCGGAAGGGTCTTTTTCAATTCATCGAGAGCATTGTCAATTTTAGCCGTCAGTTCTATGGTGCTCACATTAGGCTGTTTGGTGACGGTGATCATTACCGCCTGATGTCCGTCGTGCGAAGCAACACCCATCTTCGGAGAATGGCTGCCCACCCTCACATCTGCTATGTCGGAGAGTCGGACAGAGCTTCCTCCAGACTTCTTCACCACGCTCGCACCCAACTGTTCAAGAGAGGCGGTCGAAAGCATTGCACGCACAATATATTCATTCCCATATTCATAGAGAATGCCACCGGAAGTGTTCTGATTCATATTCTCCACCGCCTGTTGCACCTGAGAGAGAGTTACGTCAAAATGCTTCATCCTGCCTGGGTCGAGAAGAATCTGGTATTCTTTGATATCTCCACCCATCACGGCCACCTGAGCCACTCCGCCGGTGCTCAGCAGACGTGGTCTGATAGTCCAATCAGCAATAGTTCTAAGATCTCTCAACGATGTGGAATCAGAGGTCAGAGCTACAAACATGACCTCGCCCAAAATGGAAGACTGCGGACCTAAGGTAGGATTGCCCACTCCGTCGGGAAGTTCTTCCTTTACGGCCGTTATCTTTTCGGAAACTATCTGGCGGGCCAGATAGATATCTGTACCCCAATTGAATTCAACCCACACCACAGAAAAACCGGTAGTCGAGGATGAGCGGACACGCCGGACATCCGTAGCCCCGTTGACGGCGGTTTCCACTGGGAAGGTCACCAGTCTTTCAACCTCCTCTGGTGCCATACCTTTAGCCTCAGTCATAATCACCACGGTAGGTGCATTGAGGTCTGGAAAGACATCCACGTCCATATGCGATGCCGTATACAAGCCTCCTATGGTCAGAAGTACAGCCGCAAGCAGAATAACCGGACGGTTATTGAGAGAAAATTTTATAATTCTATCCAGCATACCTTCTAATGATTATGTGTATGACCGGGGATAGCTGAAGAAAGAGATGCCAACTTTACATTATATGCTCCTCTTACCACTACCTTATCGCCTTCTGACAGGCCTCTCAGAACAAGCACCCTCTTTCCATCACTCTGGCCAAGGGTCACTTCCTGCTTTCTGAAAATCTCATCTTCTTCCTGTACGAAAACAGACATGATCCCCTGCTCCTCGATTATCGCCCCTACAGGAACACTTATACAGTTCTGTATGCTATGTCCCAGCAAATAGACCTGAGCGAAAGATCCCGGGAGCATATCCTGGTCACCATCAAAAGCAAACGACATCCGAACAAAAGCTCCGTCTGCGTTTTTCGAACACGAAATCACCTTTCCATTCATTTTGTCAAGACAATAAAGGCTTTCTGAGCCTGTCAGAGAAAAATTAGCTGACTCGACACCCCTTAAAAATGAATAATCTGTCGCAGGGGCATCCACTTCAAGGGCCAATCTTCTACAGTCCGCCACTAATGCAAGACCGGCTCCAATACTCACATAGTCTCCGGCATTCACTTTCAAATCAAGCACATATCCATCTATAGGCGATACGACAGCTGTTCCTTTTTCCGAATAAGCGCCATTTTTTCCGGCATAGGCCGCGCTTGAAAGTTCATAGCGCCTTTTGATATCTTCAAATTCCTGCTGAGAGATAATCTTGTCTTCCACCAAAGACTGCGCTCGTGTATACTGCTTCAATGCCGCTTCGTATTCGGCCTTAGCCCGGGCCATCTGATCGCCTTCGGCCAAGTTCCCGGCAGATACATAAAAAAGCACATCTCCCTTTTTGACTTTGGTCCCGTCGAGAATAGGTGTGTCCGGATAAGAAACCGTTCCGCTGGCGGGAGCCACCGCCGTTATCCCAGCACCCGGCAACAAGCCAATGCGACCCGTAGCTCTGAGCACAGGATGAAACCCTCCATATCGCAGTTCCTCCACGGCCAGATGACAGGCCTGCGCTTGCGAATGGGTGAAATGTACGTCTGTAGAATGTTCTGCGTGATGTCCATGAGGGTCGTGTTCATCATTGATATCGTGTTTCCCAGAATGTCCGTGGGAATCGTGTTCACTATGAGTGTCGTGTTTTTCGGCTGAGGAGTGGGAATTACCGCACGATACAGTCACCATAAAGGCAGCCACAATGGCGCCTATTACAAAATAAAGCCTATTGTTATTTTTCATCTATACGTCAACTCCGATTTTGCACTTGCAAAACCTTATTAATATTCAAAAATTTGTTTACCTGGTATCGTTTTAAACAAATCTGACAGGAGGCGCCCGTAAAGACCACGGATGAAAAAAGCAATCAGAATGATACGTTATTCTACGTCCCGTATCATAATACAGAAAGCCTGTAATCTGACATACCGGCATATCACAAGCCGTACGGCACATTACAGGCGCTATATTCAAAAATAGAGGCTCGGACAGAGCTAAAACTTCACAATGCCGGGAAACCAGAAACTGCTCAAACTTAAGACATAGGGCATCCTCACCATCCTCATGGTGAGCACAATCACAGTCCCTGCCGAAATCCTTCAAGAGAGCATCGCACTTGTCAGAATCCACGCAAATCCATCCGTTATGGTGATGATGAGGCACGAAAGAAACCACAAACAGCATATATACTGCAATCCCCAAAAACAATATGCGCGCAACATTTCTGATAATAATCCTGATTTTAAAACCTGACAGGCAAGGTTTTCCCGCCTGTCAGAAAACAACCAAAATTACAAAACAGGACTTGCAACCGAGTTGCAAAATGCTAATCAAACTCGCAGACGAACTCCAATTCCAATTCTCCTATCAAAGCCTCTATTTCAAAAGAATCCTCGATCCAATTTTTAACTTCCTTAGACATATCTCAAATCTTTTAAGGTTCAACTTTTAATAATGCAAAGGTAACC
>CAVFNP010000025.1:0-33371 GCA_963624185.1 Firmicutes bacterium CAG:460
AGAAGGCCGTCAGAGGCAGGTGGGTCTGCCAGGTAGGGGACTTTTTCACCGTTTATGCCCTCACCTGAACTAGGCATGTGCCACAGAGAGCCGTCAGGGGCAGGTGGGCCTGCCGGACAACGGTAAATCCATTTCAGTGGACAGAGCGGACAGAGTGTACAGAGCGAAAATCAAGGGTGGACAGGGCGGAAAGCAGGTGCGCGCGTCGAAAATGCGATGAGAAAAAATTGGCCCATGTCAGTAAGTCTCTGAATTAAATGGAGTTTACCTCTAAAATTCCGTGTCAAAAATCTTGAAAAATATTTTGCATATCCGGATAATTGTGTTAAATTTGCAGCCCCTTAAAGGAGAGACTGTCTTCTGACGGGACGTTAAAAGAATACAAATTATTAAAGTAATATAGCAATGTTACAACCAAAAAGAACCAAATTCAGAAGGGAACAAAAGAACCGCATGAAAGGTATGGCTCAGAGGGGAAACCAGCTGGCATTCGGATCATTCGGTATCAAGACCCTTGAAAATTGTTGGCTGACAGCTCAGCAGATTGAGGCTGCACGTCAGGCTATGTCGCGTTTTATGAACCGTGAAGGCCAGGTTTGGATCAGGGTGTTCCCTGTTAAGCCTGTCACCAAGAAGCCTCTTGATACCCGTATGGGTAAAGGTAAAGGTGATCCTTACGGATTCGTAGCACCTATCACTCCGGGCCGTATCCTTTTTGAGGCTGAGGGCGTTTCGCTCGCAGTTGCTAAGGAGGCTATGCGTCTTGCGGCGAACAAGCTCCCGGTAGCTACCAAGTTCGTCGTTCGTAGAGATTATGTTGAATAGTAAACAGAGGAGAAGAAAATGAAAGCATCAGAAGCACGTGAAATGTCTATAGCAGACCTTCGCGATCGTATCGCTCTCGAGAAATCAAACCTCGATACAATGAAGATCAATCACGCTATTTCTCCGCTGGAGGATACGTCGAAATTTCAGAAGACCAGAAGGGATATCGCTCTTATGATCACTATCCTTGCTGAAAAAGAAAAACAAAACTAAAGTAGAGCAGACTTATGGAAAGAAATCTTCGTAAGGAAAGAACAGGAGTAGTGGTCAGCAACAAGATGGATAAAACTATCGTAGTTGCCGTTGAACGTAAAGAGAAACATCCTTTGTACGGTAAATTCGTCAAGAAGACCACCAAATTTGTTGCTCAGGACGAGAATAACGAGTGCGGTATCGGAGATACGGTTCTCATTATGGAGACACGTCACCTCAGCAAGACAAAGAACTGGAGATTAGTTGAAATCGTAGAAAAAGCTAAGTAGTAATATGATACAGCAGGAATCACGTTTACAGGTGGCTGACAACAGCGGAGCAAAGGAAGTTCTTTGCATCCGTGTGCTTGGCGGTACGAACCACCGTTATGCGACAGTCGGAGATAAGATTGTCGTATCTATAAAGAGTGCTATCCCTGGCGGTGACGCTAAGAAGGGTACAGTTTCTAAGGCTGTAGTTGTACGCACAAAGAAGGAAATCCGTAGAGCTGACGGTTCATATATCCGTTTTGACGAGAACGCTTGCGTTCTTCTTAACAACGCAGGTGAACTTCGTGGAACCCGTATCTTTGGCCCTGTTGCCAGAGAGCTCCGTGAGAACTTCATGAAAATTGTTTCATTGGCACCAGAAGTCCTTTAACATTTGACACTATGAGTAAGTTACACATCAAGAAAGGCGATAATGTAATCGTCATCGCGGGAAACGACAAGGGAAAGGCCGGAAAGGTCCTTTCTGTCATACCTGCCGAGAACCGTGCAATTGTTGAGGGTGTTAACCTGGTCAGCAAGCACACAAAACCTAACACAAAGGCTCCTCAGGGTGGTATCATCAAGCAGGAGGCCCCTATTAATGTTTCTAACCTTTCTCTTGTTGATCCTAAGTCAGGTAAGGCTACACGCGTAGGCTTCAAATTCGAGGATGGCAAGAAGATTCGTTATGCTAAGAAATCTGGGGAGGAGATTAAGTAATTATGGCAAAGACAAATAAACCATCAGCAGGACAGGCAGGAGCTCCAACTGGATATGTTCCTACACTTAAGAAGGTGTACAAGGAGCAGATTGTTGACGCTCTCATGAAGCAGTTCAACTACTCTACCGTAATGCAAGTTCCGAAGCTTGTCAAGATCACCATCAACGAAGGTCTTGGCGAAGGCTCACAGGATCGCAAGATTGTAGAAGAGGCTGCAGCAGAACTTTCTCTTATCACAGGACAGAAGGCTCTTGTGACTGTTTCCAAGAAAGATATTTCTAACTTCAAACTCCGTAAGGGTATGCCTGTAGGTTGCAAGGTAACTCTTCGTGACGTGAAGATGTACGAGTTCCTCGAGAAACTCATCCGTGTATCTCTCCCTCGTATCCGCGACTTCAACGGTGTCGCTGAGAATATGGATGGTCAGGGCAACTACACTCTCGGTATCAAGGAGCAGATTATCTTCCCTGAAGTTGATATTGACAAGAACCCTAGAATCCACGGCCTTGAAATCACATTCGTGACAAGCGCACAGTCTGACGAGGAGTGTCACGCACTTCTTGCAGCATTCGGTGTTCCTTTCAAAAAACATAATAAGTAAAGAATATGGCAAAAGAATCAATGAAAGCCCGCGAAGTTAAGCGCGCGAAATTAGTTGCTAAGTACGCCGAGAAAAGAAAGGAGCTTAAGGAAGCCGGAGATTGGGCTGCACTTGACAAACTCCCTAAAAACTCTTCACCTGTACGTATGCACAATCGTTGCTCTCTTACAGGTCGTCCAAAGGGATATATGAGAGCATTCGGCATCAGCCGTATCCAGTTCCGTGAGATGGCTTCAAACGGCCTTATCCCGGGAGTAAAGAAAGCAAGCTGGTAGAAAATTAAAAAAGTTAAAAGATATGACAGATCCAATTGCAGATTATCTCACAAGGATTCGCAATGCCTATTTGGCAGGAAAGAAGGTAGTGGAGGTTCCTTCGTCTAAGATGAAGGTGGCTCTTACCCAGATCCTTTGCGAGAAAGGTTACATTCTCAGCTACAAGGTAGTGGAGACTCAGCCACAGAATACCATCAAAATCGCTCTGAAGTATCATCCTCAGACCAAGGTGCCGGCAATCAAGAAAATTGAGCGCGTTTCAACTCCGGGTCTCAGGCAGTACGCTGATGTAGAGAATATGCCACGTGTCCTCAACGGACTTGGAATCGCTATTCTTTCCACATCCAAGGGTGTCATCACAGACAAAGAAGCTAAAGAGCTTGGCGTAGGTGGTGAGGTTATATGCTATGTATATTAATTTAAAAACAGAACAATAAATGTCAAGAATTGGTAAATTGCCTGTAAGCCTTCCGACCGGGGTGAGCGCTGAGCTTCTCCCAGGCAACGTAGTGAAGGTTAAAGGACCTCATGGCGAATTGTCCCAGAAAGTTGATCCGGACATTACCGTAACCATTGAGGACAATCAGATTAAGTTTGCCCGTCCTACAGACCAGCCACGTCATCGTTCAATGCACGGACTCTATCGTGCACTTGTACATAACATGGTGGTAGGTGTAAGCGAGCAGTTCACCATCAAGCAGGAACTCGTCGGTGTGGGTTACCGTGTAGCCCTCCAGGGAAAGAATCTTCTCAATTTCTCGCTTGGTTTCTCTCACGATATTTATCTCCTCCTTCCGGACGAGATAACCGCGGAAGTTCCAGATGTCAAGAAAGGTGAGAATCCTGTACTTATTCTCAAGAGTTGTGACAAACAGCTTGTAGGTCAGGTAGCGGCAAAAGTCCGTTCACTCCGTAAGCCGGAACCTTATAAGGGTAAGGGTATCAAGTTCGTCGGTGAGCAGCTTCGTCGTAAGGCTGGTAAGACTGCAGCAGCTAAATAATAGGAGATTAGATTATGGCATTGAATAGATTAGAAAGAAGACAAAGAATTCATTACCGTATTCGTAAGCACGTTAGCGGCACAGCAGAAAGACCTCGTCTTGCTGTTTTCAGAAGCAACAAAGCTATTTACGCTCAGGTAATCGATGATGAGCAGGGCAAAACACTTGTCGCTGCATCTTCAAATGATAAGGCTCTTGCTGTAGAATGCAAGGGTAAGAACGGGATTGATGCTGCGGCTGTTGTGGGTAAGGCAGTTGCTGAGCGCGCACTTGCAGCAGGTATCACCACCGTATGTTTTGACCGTGGAGGATACCTCTATCACGGAAGAGTTAAAAGTTTGGCAGACGCTGCACGTGAAGGCGGCCTCGTATTCTAAAGTAACAGACTATGGCAAATACAAATGTAAAAAGAGTAAAGACATCTGATCTTGAACTTAAAGACAGACTTGTCGCCATCCAGAGGGTTACAAAAGTAACTAAGGGTGGTCGCCATTTCCGCTTTGCCGCCATCGTAGTGGTAGGTGATGAGAATGGTGTTGTAGGTTATGGTCTTGGAAAAGCAAATGAGGTTACTATAGCTATTTCAAAGGCAGTTGAAGATGCCAAGAAGAATCTTGTAAAGGTTCCTGTCATCAACACTACCATCCCTCACGAGCAGGAAGCTCATTTCGGCGGAGCAAAGGTATTCATGAAGCCAGCGGCTCCAGGTACCGGCGTCAAGGCCGGCGGTGCCATGCGTGCCGTATTCGAGTCTGCCGGCATACAGAACGTTCTTGCTAAATCCAAGGGCTCATCAAACCCTCATAACCTTGTAAAGGCCACTGTACAGGCTCTTACGGAGATGAGAGATGCCTATACGGTTGCAGGGCTTCGTGGTATTCCTATGTCAAAAGTGTTTAACGGTTAAGATGGGAGATATAGAATATGTCAAAGCTTAAAGTAACACAGGTTATCAGCAAGAACGGAGAGACTAAGCGTCAGATCGCCAATCTTCGTTGCCTTGGAATCCGTAAACTCAACCAGAGCGTTGAGCTTGAGGACACTCCGGTTGCAAGAGGACAGATTGCTAAAGTCGCTCATCTTGTTAAAGTAGAAGAAGTTAAATAAGGAGGACCGTATATATGAAACTTGAAAATCTCGCACCTGCAAACGGTGCTACCAAAGCAAGGAAAAGAATCGGTCGTGGTGAAGGTTCAGGTCACGGTGGAACATCTACACGTGGTATGAACGGTGCTGGACAGCGTTCCGGTTTCTCACACAAGATTGGTTTTGAAGGAGGACAGATGCCTATTCAGAGGCGTATGCCTAAGTTCGGTTTCAAAAACCCTACACGTGTTGAATACAAGGCAGTCAATGTAGCTGTTATCGAGGCTATCGCTGCCAAGGCCAATCTTTCAGCAGTGGGAGTTGATGATATTAAGACCGCCGGATTCGCTTCCAAGAACGATCTTATCAAAGTTCTTGGAAACGGGGAGATTAAAACCGCTCTTACTGTCACAGCAGATGCATTCTCTGCTTCAGCAATCGCTAAAATCGAAGCTGCCGGTGGTAAGGCAGTGGTAATTGAATAATCTCCATGAAGAAGTTTATAGAGACAATTCAAAACATCTTCAGGATCGAGGAATTACGCAAGAGGATTGTATATACAGTCCTCTTGATATTGGTGTATCGACTCGGATGCTTTATCGTGCTTCCGGGTATCGATGCGTCAATGCTTGCGAACCTGCAGAGCAAATCCAACGAAGGTCTTGTCGGCCTGTTGAATATGTTCTCCGGCGGTGCATTCGGTAATGCCTCTATCTTTGCGCTGGGTGTGATGCCTTATATCTCGGCATCTATCGTCATCCAGCTGCTTGGAGTGTTCGTCCCTTATTTCCGCAAGCTCCAGATGGAGGGTGAAAGCGGACGTAAGAAGATGAACCAGATGACCAGAGTTCTCACGATTCTTGTCATCTGCATCCAAGGACCGGCTTATGTAGCTTCTATTCACGGTCAGATTCCTGCAGAGGCTTTCGTGGCCATGCGTAATCTCGGATGGAGTTCATTTGCATTCAATCTTGTTTCCGTAATCATTCTTATGGCAGGCTCCATGTTTGTCATGTGGCTCGGTGAGCGTATAACAGATCGTGGTATAGGTAACGGTATATCCCTTATCATCATGATAGGTATCGTCGCTCGTCTGCCTCATGCGATCGTCGCAGAGTTCTCTGAGAAAATGGCTACAACCAATGGTGGTCCTATCCTTCTTACCATCGAACTGGTACTCTGGTTCCTGGTGATCGTGGCTGCCATCGCGCTCGTACAGGCGGTCCGCAAGGTTCCTGTACAGTATGCGAAGAGGGTTATAGGCAACCGTCAGTATGGTGGAGTACGCCAGTATCTTCCGCTTAAGATTAATGCTGCCGGCGTTATGCCTATCATCTTTGCTCAGGCATTGATGCTCTTCCCTATCCTTTTCTCACGTTGGGATGCGACACGCGGACTTGCCGCTACGCTCGGCAACTACACAGGATTCTGGTATAATTTCATATTTGCCATCCTTGTGATTGCCTTCACTTTCTTCTATACTGCCGTTACTGTGAATCCGCAGATGATGGCTGAAGAGATGAAGAGAAACGGTGGATTTATCCCTGGCGTAAAACCTGGCAAGAGCACTGTGGATTATCTTGACGGAATCCTGTCAAAGGTAACGCTCCCTGGCTCAATTGCATTGGCCATTATCGCTATCCTTCCTGCCATAGCTATGAAACTTGGCGTTTCCAACGCATTTGCAAGTTTCTTCGGAGGCACTTCGCTTCTTATCTTGGTAGGTGTGGTTTTGGATACACTCCAGCAGGTTGAAAGTTATTTATTGATGCGTCACTACGATGGCCTTATGAAGACAGGTCGTATCAGCGGACGCTCAGGTATGTAGTTCTTTGAAAATTTTTAGGAAGATGGTTAAACCTAAAACTGAGGAAGAAATTGAGCTCCTTAGAGAGAATGCCATAATAGTGTCCAAGACACTGGCGGAAGTCGGTAAGATAGTCGCTCCTGGTGTGACAACTTTAGAGTTGAATAGAGTGGCTGAGACTTTTATTCGCGATAACGGCGCAATTCCTTCTTTCCTCGGATATGAGGGTTTTCCTGCAGCACTTTGCCTTTCTGTCAATGACGTAGTCGTTCACGGTTTTCCGTCAAACTATGTCCTTAAGGAAGGAGATGTGGTATCAGTAGATTGTGGTACTTTGTACAAAGGATATAACGGTGACTCCGCATACACTTTCCCGGTAGGGGAGGTGGATGCGAAGACCCGTAAGCTTCTCGATGTTACCAAGGCCTCTCTTTACAAGGGTATCGAAGCTGCTGTAGCAGGCAACAGAACTGGCGACATCGGATACGCGGTGCAAACGTATGCTGAATCATTCGGTTTTTCAGTAGTTCGTGAGCTTGAAGGTCACGGACTTGGAAAGGAGATGCACGAACAGCCGGGGGTCCCGAATTACGGACGTCCCGGACGAGGCACTCATCTGGTAGACGGAATGGTTATATGTATTGAGCCTATGATCAATGCCGGTGGCCGTGGGGTTTATCTGGACAGAAATGGCTGGGCAGTCCATACGGCAGATCGTGCTAAATCGGCACATTATGAGCTTACGGTTGTTGTCCGTCGCGGTAAAGCTGAGCAATTGTCGACCTATGATTTTATCGAGAAAGATCCTACGATCAATTTTTAAAGTGAAATTTCAATGTCTAAACAAGTAGCAATAGAGCAGGACGGAAGGGTTATCGAAACTCTCCCTAATGCAATGTTCAAAGTTGAACTGGAGAACGGTCACGTCCTTCTGTGCAATATCTCAGGAAAGATGAGAATGAACTTTATCCACATCCTTCTGGGAGACAAGGTGAGGGTTGAAATATCTCCTTACGATTTGACCAAAGGAAGAATATCTTTCAGATATAAATAAAATTCAGTATTATGAAAGTCAAAACATCCATCAAAAAACGCAGCGAGGATTGCAAGATCGTACGTCGTAAAGGACGTCTTTACGTTATTTGCAAGAAGAACCCTAAGTTCAAGATGCGTCAAGGATAATAGTTTAAAAGTATAAACTAAAAAATTAAAGTATAATTATGGCACGTATAGCCGGTGTTGATTTACCAAACAACAAGCAGGGAGAGATAGGTCTTACCTATATCTTCGGAATCGGTCGCTCTTCTGCCAAGAAGATTCTTGACAAGTGCGGCATAGACGCTTCCATCAAAGTTGGCGATTGGGACGATGCTCAGGTGGCTGCAATCCGTGCGGAAATCGCAGCAGAGTATAAGATCGAAGGTGAACTCCGTTCATCTGTCCAAATGGATATCAAGCGTCTTATGGATATCGGTTGCTACCGCGGAATCCGTCATCGTAGCGGACTTCCAGTGCGCGGACAGAGCACCAAGAATAACGCCCGTACAAGAAAGGGCAAGAAGAAGACTGTTGCCAACAAGAAGAAGGCTACCAAGTAAAAATTGATGAACTATGGCAAAGAAAACTACAACATCTAAAAGAGTTGTCAAGGTTGAAGCTTATGGCGAGGCCCATGTTTCATCAACCTTCAACAACGTTATCGTTTCGCTTACAAATGCCCAGGGTCAGGTGATCAGCTGGGGATCTGCAGGCAAATGTGGCTTCAGAGGAAGCAAGAAGAATACTCCGTATGCTGCACAGATGGCAGCGGAGGATGCAGCCAAGACAGCATTTGATGCTGGACTCCGTAAGGTGAAAGTATATGTCAAGGGACCGGGAGCAGGTCGTGAATCTGCTATCCGCACCATCAACAATGCTGGTATAACCGTTACAGAGATTATCGATGTAACTCCTATGCCTCATAACGGATGCCGTCCTAAAGGCCGTCGTAAAGTTTAATTTTTAAAGGTTAAGAATTATGGCAAGATATACTGGTCCAAGTACCAAAATCGCTCGTAAATTCGGTGAGCCTATCTTCGGAGGAGACAAATATTTCGAGAAAAGAAACTTCCCTCCAGGACAGCATGGTCTCGCTGCTAAACGTAAAAAATCAAAAGAATACGGTAATCAGCTTAAAGAGAAGCAGAAGGTTAAGTATATGTATGGTGTGCTCGAACGTCAGTTCCACAACACTTACGTCAAGGCTTGCCGTCTCAGCGGACAGAAAGGTGAGAACCTCGTTCTTCTTCTCGAAAGCCGTCTTGACAACGTAGTATACCGTCTCGGTATCGCTCCTACCAGGGCAGCGGCTCGTCAGCTCGTAAGTCACCAGCACATTACCCTCAACGGTATTGTCTGCAACATCCCTTCAGTTCAGGTAAAACCTGGCGATGTGATTGCAGTTCGCGAAAGATCAAAGAGCCTCGAAGTAATACAGGCTTCAGTAGCAAGCACTACCAAGTACTCTTGGCTTGATTTCGACGCTAAGGCACTTTCAGGTAAATTCCTTAATGTCCCTGTACGTGCTGAAGTTCCGGAAAGCATTAACGAGCAGCTTATTGTCGACCTGTACTCTAAGTAGAACAATTAACACCCAATAGAATTATGGCAATCTTAGCATTTCAAAAACCTGACAAGGTGATCATGCTCGAAGGCACTGATACCGTAGGACGTTTCGAATTCCGCCCTCTTGAGCCTGGATACGGACAGACTATAGGCAATGCACTTCGCCGCATTTTGCTCGCTTCTTTGGAGGGTTTTGCTATCAGTCAGATAAAAATCTCCGGCGTAGCTCAGGAGTTCCAGACCATTCCGGGCGTAATCGAGGGTATGCAGGATATTATCCTCAACCTCAAGCAGGTGCGTTTCAAAAGAATGGTTGAAGGAGTCGAGACTGAGACAGCAAATATCGTTATCAGCGGTAAGCACGAGTTTACAGCAGAGGATATCTCCAAGGGATTGTCTTCTTTCGTGGTGTTGAATCCTGAGCAGCACATCTGCTCTCTTGAACCGTCAGTAAAGCTTGAAATCTCGATCGTTATCACTAAGGGTCGCGGTTTCGTGCCTGCTGATGAACTCAGAGACGAGAATACTCCTATCGGAACCATTCCTGTAGATGCCATCTATACTCCTATACGCAAAGTCAACTGGACTGTTGAAAACTGGCGTGTGGAGCAGAAGACGGACTACGAGAAACTTAATCTTGAGGTGGTTACCGACGGATCTATTTCTCCTGATGAGGCTCTTCAGGACGCAGCTAACATTCTTATTTACCACTTCAGACTCTTTACGGACGACAAGAAGGTATCTGTTGACAATGTAGTGGAGTCAGACAGTAAGGAACTTGACGAAGAAAGTCTTCGTGTACGTCACCTTCTGTTGACCAAGCTTTCGGATGTCGGTCTTTCTGTCAGGGCATTCAATTGCCTCAAGGCAGCTGACATCGATACGTTTGCAGACCTCGTGTCATATAGCCGTAACGAGCTTATGAAGTTCCGTAATTTCGGACGCAAGTCCCTTAATGAGATAGATATGCTCGTAGAGCAGAACAAACTCTCATTCGGAATGGATGTTACAATGTACAATATTGAACCAAAGAAAAAGAACGCATAAAAGATGAGACACAATAAATCCATAAATCATCTCGGACGTCAGAGCGGTCATCGCAAGGCTCTTCTTTCCAACCTTGCTTGCTCTTTGATTCTTAATAAGAGGATTACTACAACAGTAGCTAAGGCAAAAGCCCTTCAGAGCTATGTTGAGCCGCTTATTACCAAATCAAAGGAGGATACAACGCACTCACGTCGTATAGTTTTCAGCTACCTTAAGAATAAAGAGGCTGTTACGGAACTTTTCCGCACGGTTGCTCCTAAGGTTGCAGAGCGTCCAGGCGGATATACCAGAGTTCTTCACGTAGGTTTCCGTCCGGGTGATGCGGCAGAGATGGCTCTTATAGAACTGGTAGACTTCAATGAAGCTGCATTGGCTTCAGCAGCAAAGAAGCCGGCTAAAAAGACCACCCGTCGTAGCACGAAGAAGGCTGAAACTACCGTAGCAGAGGCTCCTGTAGAGGCTCCTGCAACTGAAAAGGTGGCAGAAGAGAAAGCAGAATAATCTCTGTGGTCAGAAAGTAAAGTATTATTAAACATTTTACAAAAAGTAGAAGGAAAAATGTAAATTTTTTACTGCTTTTTAACAAAAAGCGCATTCTAGATATTTAGGATGCGCTTTTTTATGTGTATATTTGTCAACAAAAATTTAACATTAGAACTATATGCGTTTATTTTATGCCTTCTTGGCTCTTCTTGTGAACGTAACATTTGCTTTCGCGCAAACCACGCTTACGGGCACAGTTACAGACGCGATGGGACAGCCTTTACCGGGAGTTACAGTAGCCGTTCTTGAGAATGGACAACCCAAAAGCGGTGATATAACCACTGAGACGGGTGCATACAGGATTTCTGTCGCTCCGGGCGAAACTATCGAGTTTTATTTTCTCGGTTATACTAAAGTAACCAAAGTTTACAATGGTCAAAAAACTCTTGACATTACACTCGAGGAAGACAACCTGTTTCTGGAGGATGCCGTTATCGTGGGTTATGGCCAGCAGAAGAAATCGTCCATCACCAGTGCCGTTTCGGCTATCAAAGGTGATGAACTTCTCAAAGCTCCGGCCACAAATGTGAGCCAGGTGCTTGCCGGACGTCTTCCGGGTATATCATCGGTACAGGAATCAGGGGAGCCGGGTCTTGACCAGGCATCGCTCCGTATCCGCGGCTCGGTCTATGGTGTAAGCTACATCGTGGACGGCTTCCCAGTGGATAACATCAACGACATCGATCCTGCTGATATAGAGAGTATTTCGGTCCTCAAGGACGGTGCTTCCGCTGCCGTTTACGGTCTTTCCGCTGCCGGCGGTGTCATCATTGTTACCACAAAGAAGGGTGAAAAAGGTGACGCGAAGATTACATACAACGCTTCTGTCGGCGCGTCCATGAATGCCAATTTCCCTCAGTTTATGGATGGTGCGCAGTTCGTCTCTTATTACAATATAGCCGAGATGATGGACCAATTGGCCAATAAGGAAATCGCTTCTCCTGAAGAGTATACCCCATATTTCTCCAAGAAGGTGCTTTCTCTTATCCAGAATGGTGATCCTGACGGCAACTGGGCCAATACCAACTACATAGATCTGGTGTTCGGGACTGGTCTCAATCAGAAACATAATGTAACCGTGCAGGGAGGTACTGACAAACACCGTTATTTCGCCTCTTTCGGTTATCTGAATCAGAAGGGTAATATCGACAATTTCAACTATAAGCGTTATAATGTACGTGCCAACCTCGAAAGCCAGATCGCCAAGAACCTGAGCTTTACGCTCGGTGTCAGCGGTGTGCTTTCTGACCGTCAGACTCCGGCCTATCTTTCAGGAGGTTCGGATTCCGATTCAGGATACGAAGTGGGCTGGTTCTCAATTGGCCGTCAGACTGTACAGATGCACCCGTATCTTCCTGTTATGAAGGACGGTTATTACACCGGCGCGGTACAGAACAACCAGTCCTTCCTGGTCAGCCCTCTTGCTGCTATCTATGAGTCAGGCTATAAGAAGACTCGTGGCGCAGGAATGTCTGCCAATACGTCTCTTACCTACAATGTGCCTTTCGTTAAGGGACTGAGCTTTAAGGCTACAGGATCATTTGACTATTCGCAGAGCTATAACAAGAACCTCAGCACTCCATACACTCTTATGCAGATGTCTAAAAATGCGGATGGTGACTGGGTATGGTCAAAACGTTCGGATAATCCGCATATCAGTGACAACGTCAACAATCTCGGAGAGGGCGTGACCTTCTCTCAGCAGATGGTAGGACAGGTAAGTGCCAATTACGCAAGAAGTTTCGGTAAGAACAATATCGACGCCATGCTTCTTGCCGAAGCCCGTGAATATAAGGGTAACGGACTTTCCGCTTATGTGAAGAGTCTTCCTTTCTCCGAGCTTCCTGAGATCTCCAACGGTATACCTACCAACGATCCTGTAGGCGGATGGAGCAGCGCTTCCAGAAGTGCCGGTTATGTAGGCCGTCTGCGTTACGACTATGACGAGAAGTATCTTGCTGAATTTACCGGGCGTTATGACGGTTCATATAAATTTGCCGGAATGACCAAGAACCGTTGGGGATTCTTCCCTTCAGCCTCACTTGGCTGGCGTATATCCAAGGAACCGTTCATGCAGAATCAGGATGTGGTGGATGACTTGAAGCTTCGTGCTTCGGTGGGTCTTCTGGGTAACGACTCGGTGAGCGAGTATATGTTCCTCAGCACCTACGGTAAATCCATCAACGTCATCTATCCTAACGGAATGTTCCCTTCTTACACCACTTCAGGTATTGCCAATACTGACCTGACTTGGGAAAAGACCCTGAGCTGGAACGTCGGTTTCGATCTTACCATGTGGGACGGACTTCTCGGTGCAGAGATAGACGGATTCTACAATTATACCTATGACATGCTTACCTATCAGAGTTCGGGATACCCGCCTTCAATGGGTGGCTATTATCCTACCTGGGTCAATTATAACTCGATAGATTCCAAGGGTATAGACATCCTCATAACTCACCGCAATCATTTTGATCTTCTCGGAAAGCCTTTCTATTACGACCTGTCGGGTTCTGTAACTTATGCTTACACCCGTTGGCTCAAATATAAGGACGAGCCGAACATCGTGGATTATCGCAAGAGAGTCGGAACTCAGTACGGCAGCATCCTCTGTCTGAAGGCAGACGGACTTTTCCGCAGCGAAGAGGAAATCGACAACTCCGCTTGGGTAGGTACCAGACCTAATGTCGGTGATATCAAATATGTGGATATCAATGGTGACGGTATAATCGACGAAGACGATAAGGGTTATTTCGGATTAAGCAACCGTCCGGCCCTCACGTTCGGATTCAATATCAACTTCAACTGGAATGGCTTTGATTTCAATGCCCAGTTCACCGGTGGCGCGATGTTCAACGTATCTCTTACGGGTAACTACTATAACGGATACGATGACAACACCATCTGGACCCAGACTTTCAAGGAAGGTGGCAACTCACCGCTTTACCTCGTAGAGAATGCATATTCAGTATATAATACTAACGGAACATATCCACGTATAACACTGTCCACCACTTCAAGCGGCGGTGATAATGGCTGGGCTTCCACATTCTGGATAAGAGACGGCCGGTATCTGCGTCTGAAGACCGCTCAGCTTGGTTATACACTTCCTAAGAAGGTGACGGACTATGTCGGAATAGGGTCTCTGCGACTCTTCATGGAGGGACAGAACCTCTTCACCATCGACGGACTTCCTGACGGAATTGACCCTGAGTCTCCAGGTGTCAACAATGGTTATTACCCACAGCAGAGACTTGTGATGGGAGGTATCACTTTAACATTCTAGTGGATATGAAAAAGTTAATGATATTTGTTGCGAGCACGCTGCTGTTGTCATCATGTAATGCATTTCTGGATATGACCCCTACCGACAGGACCTCTCCTCAGGTCATCTGGGGAAAGACCGAATATGCCGAGTATGCGGTGAACTATCTGTATTCATATATATGGGATTTCAATTCAGCTCCGACCGTGGCCGGCCTTACCGAAGCTCTTACGGACGAGATGAAGTATGTGTCATATAATTATAATGCACTTTGTTATATTCCTTCAGAGATTTCCTACGGTGGCAACACTTTGGACGCAAGTTACGTGGACAGCTACCTTGGAACTTGGTCTACTATGATGACCGCGGTAAGAAAAGTGAACGAAGCCATCTCCAATCTTCACACGTATGGTACTCTCAGTGATGATGATACCAAGCGCATAGAGGGAGAACTCCGTTTCCTGAGGGCATATTTCTATTTTGAACTTGTCAAGCGTTATAAAGAGGTAATCCTTTATGATGAAGACCTTACGGCCATCGATAAGTCCAAGTCTCTGAATTCGGAGACCGAAGGCTGGGATTTCATACAGTCAGACCTTAAATATGCGGCCGAGAATCTGCCTCTTCCGGGCGTGGCTTCCGGTCGTCTGAATCAGGGTACTGCATACGCTATGATCACGCGCGCCATGCTTTATGCCGGCCGTTACGATGCGGTCATCGAAGCTGCCGATAAGGTTGCTGAACTTGGCTATGATTTAGAGGACAATTACGCTGACGCTTTCACGAAGACTACCGGAAACAAGGAAGCTATTCTTCAATACCTCTTCAGCCAGAGTGACGGAGTAACACATTCGTTCAATTTCTATTACACCCCTGGTGGAGACTACACCGTAGTATCTCAGAAGGGTGGCGGATATGGCGTTCCTACTCAGGAAATAGTGGAAAGTTATGAACTTGCTACCGGAGGTTTCCCTAATTGGAGCAAATGGCATGGAACGACTACTGAGAATCCGCCATACGAACTTCTTGAACCTCGTTTTCAGGCTACGATCCTGTATAACGGTGCAAAGTGGAAAAACCGCACTATCGAACCATACGAGGGCGGAACCGACGGATGGGCTACATGGAAGACGGTGAAAGAGCCTAAGGGAAGAACTGTAACCGGATATTATCTCCGTAAACTGGTGGACGAGACTTACGACGTCACCACTTCAGGGAGCAGCCAGCCGTTCACCTTCCTGCGCTATTCCGAAGTCCTTCTCAATAAGGCCGAGGCTTGCGTCAAGAGTGACACTAAGGATGAATCCACAGCCAATACTATAGTTGCTAAGATAAGAGCCCGCGTAGGCCTTCCTTATACGAACAAGTATGGCACGGAATTGTGGAACGCCATCTGTCAGGAGAGAAAGGTGGAACTTGCATACGAAGGACAGAGATATTGGGATCTTCGCCGCTGGGGAGTAGCCGCAGATGACTATCCTGCCGGACTTTCAGCATACCAGCAGCACGGACTCAAGATTACTTCCAATGGCGACGGCACATTCACCTATACTTATGTCAGTGTAGACGAGAAGAACAGGACTTTTGAAAGCAAACTTTACCGTTTCCCGCTTCCTAAGTCGGAACTTGACAACAACCCGGCGTTGAATCATACTCAACCGGACTCTAACTGGAACTAAGCAATCCATAATAAGATTGAACATGAAAAAGATATTAAATACAATATTGGTTTTATCTTCGGCTCTGCTGCTCGCGTCTTGTCATGAGCCTGAGTATGTGCAGCCGGATGAGAATGCCACCAAAGGGATTATAGCCATCAAGGCTATATTCCCGAGCGACACACAATATGCCGACAAGGTGCTGGGTACACTCAATGTCACCGATCCGGATGCCGACTATTATGCTATCCCGATTCCGTGGTATTATCCGGAGACATCGGACGATCTCACTCTTACATATATGACAGATCTCAGGATTAATGTCACATTGGCCCCTAATTACAAGCTGGTGCCAGGAGTGGTGAGACTTGACCTTACCGAGGAGAACGAGTTCACTCTCGAAGGTCCCAACGGATTCTCTAAAAAGATTGTCATTACGGGAGACAGAAGGCTTCCTAGCACATGTGAACTCGTTACATTCAGCATTACGGATGTACTGGTGGACGGTATTATTGACAATTCGAAGAAAACCATCCTGATCCCTTATCTTGACGATCTTTCTTCTGTACATGTTACCGGACAGGTGTCTCCTCACGCCACTCTTGCCAAGATAGGTAACAAAGCATACAAGAAGACATCCGCCTATGACCTCAATGCCGGTCAAACCGTGACGGTTCTTGCAGAGGACGGGGTTACGGAAGGTGTTTATACTGTCACTCAGGGTAATCCTGAACTTATCGATATGGGCATCAACTCGTCTTCATTTGCCGAACTCTTCAACATAGACCCTGTCGCTTTGCTTGGCCTTCCTGATTATAAGACTCTTACGCATGTCTCTTTGGCAGGTAACGGAAGCAACATCGTGGTTTGTGTCGGCGAAGGGGAACCTGTCCTTGTCAACAGGTTCAACGGAGCCAAGGCCGGGACCATGAAGGTGGGAGCGGCTCAGGCCGTATGTATAGCAGGTGACGAGGGTGAGCATATCCTTATTACCAATTTCGCCGAGGCCGGAGGTACCATCAATCTTTATCGCAGTGACGACCCTGCGAAAGACCCAGTTCTTTTCCATAGTTTTGTCAATAATCTCGACGCTTCTTCCGGCACCGGCATCGGTCACAGGATGAAGATTATCGGTAATCTGGACACCGAGGCTGTCATAACGTTCACTACGGAGGGAATTCCTAAAGTGACATCTGCCAATCGTGCTCTTTATCTGAAAGTGAAAGGCGGCGTAGTCGTGGGAGAACCTCATGAAGTTTCATTCGCATTCACGACTGTAAGCAGCACGGGTTGGGGTTCTGCTCCTGTAGATGTCGCTACGGTTGTGCCTGCAAGTCTCGAACCTGCCCAGGATGGCTGGTTCCTTGATTTCTATGAAGGAAACGCAGTTAAAGGTGTAGATGGGGACAATTATGTTCTTCACTATTTTGACAAGGACGGGAAGGATAATAGCGTGACATATTATGGAAACTGGGCAAACAACTCTAACTGTCTTGACACTAAGAGATTCAATAAC
Organism: Firmicutes bacterium CAG:460; assembly: GCA_963624185.1. Taxonomy (GTDB): domain Bacteria; phylum Bacteroidota; class Bacteroidia; order Bacteroidales; family UBA932; genus Cryptobacteroides. The sequence goes on from CAVFNP010000025.1 coordinate 17,411, forward strand.
GCTACCTTTATGACGCTTCTCTCTGTGAGCCATTTCCCTAACTGGGGAATAGGTCCTAAGTTCCGTCTTTATGAGATTACGGATCCTACAGCGCCGACTCTTATCGCCGACCTCACACCGGAGTATTATCAGAAGGGAGATTTTGCGAGCGGAATAGGGGCTTCGGGAGATATATGCCTTTGCCCTTCAGCAGACGGGTTCCGCATATTCCTTTATTATTATGATCATCATAGCCAGAGCCTTGCAGCTTATGTGGCAGACTGTATAAAGAAATGATATGAAGCAGATTAGACTTTTATCTATTATGACTCTTTGCGCTTTTCTCGCACTCGGGTGCGAGAAAAAGTCGCAGAGCAAGGTTCCGGATTGGCCGTGGGATGACCCGGTGGTTCCTGAACCGGTGGAGGAAGGTTGGAGCGATGTCACATCCTCTTATTCTTCACTTCCGGAATATGTCAAGATATTCCGTTCTTCCGCGACTCTTCTCGAGATTAACGCCATAGCTTATATCGCAGAAGTGGACCTCTCTAAAACCAGTTTTGAGGTGTGGGGAATCAACGCTCCCGAACTTCAGGGAAGCGATGAGCCTCTTCAAACACCGTCCCAGGTTTACGAAGCCCAAGGGAAGCCTACGATAGTAATCAATGCCGGCTATTTCTATACCGACAAAGGCAAGTCATATTCTTCAAGTCTGGAGGTAAGCAACGGAACACTTCTCAGTCCTAACATCAATTACGCTTCGCAGGATTGGAAGACGATGTATTATCCTACACGCGGAGCTTTTCTGGAGCATGCTGACGGCACATATGAAGTATGCTGGACTTATTGGAAAGACGCTTCCACGCATTATATCTACGATACTGTGGCGGAGAACGCGTGGGGTGAAACTCCTAAGCAGAGTCCAAATGCCACATTCCCTGGTGCGGCTCGCACGTTTGAAGCCAAAAACGGCATAGGCGGCTCTCCTGTTCTTATAAAGGGTGGGGAGATTAAAGACACTTACAAGCAGGAACTTATAGAGATTGGAGCCGATATCGCCGCTCCACGCACCGCGATAGGTATCACTTCGGACAAGAAGCTAGTTCTTTTTGTGTGCGAGGGACGCAATATGACGGAAGGCGTGCCTGGTTATACCACACGCCAGGTTGCACAGATACTTAAAAATTATGGCTGTACCGACGCCCTTAATCTTGACGGAGGCGGCTCTTCCCTTATGCTTGTCAACGGGAAGGAACTTATAAAGCCTTCGGACGGTAAACAGAGAAGCGTGGCAAGTTGCGTATATATCAAGTAATGAGACTTTCGATTTCTAAAATATTTTGTCTTCTGGCATTGGCGTTCTCTCTGATGGGATGCGACAAGTCCAGCAACAGCACTCTTCCCCCTTTCCCTTGGGATGACGGATCGGATCCCGACCCTATAGTGGAGGGAAAAGGAAAGTATATATGGATAGACGCCGGAGGAAATTTCTCTGATTATGCCAATGATCAGAAAAAGATTGCGGAAGATGTCAAAAGACTTAAGGAGACCGGATTTACGGATCTTATAGTGGATGTACGCCCGACTAACGGAACTGTTCTTTTCAAAAGTACACAGGGAACTCCTCTCAAGCGTATCGACGCGTGGGTGAACGGAAATTATAAATGGCTTTCCCGCACGGCGGATTTCGATTATCTGCAGGCATTCATAGATGCCGCCCGTGATAACGGACTTCGCATCAATGCCAGCATCAACACTTTGGTGGGCGGTTATCTGTGTCCTTACGGACTTGGTGAAGACGGGCCTATCTATACGGATTCGAAGATGAAGTCATGGGCTTCGGTAGTCAATACCGCGGAACACGGCCTGGTCAGTTCGCTTGATATGATTAAATATGACAGCGAGGACCACGGTGCCAAGTTTTTCAGCCCTGCCAATCCTGACGCGCAGGCTTATGCTCTCAGTCTTCTGGAAGACCTCGCAAAGTATGATCTGGACGGAATCGTGCTTGACAGATGCCGTTATGACGACTATAGCCTTCAGAGCGATTTTTCCGAGCAGGCCCGTGCTCAGTTCGAAGAGTATATAGGGAAAAAGATAGAGAATTGGCCAACTGATGTGATGAAAGCGGGACAAAAGTCTTTCGGCAGTACGCTGACTACCATTCAGAAGCAGTGGCTTTCATTCCGAGCCAAAACCATTCACGATTTTGTGGAAAAGGCCGAGGTCAAGGTGCATTCCGTGAACAAGGAGGTGCGTTTCGGGGTATATGTCGGAGGCTGGTATTCAAGTTACTATTACAGCGGGGTGAATTGGGCGAGTCCAAAATATGACCCTAAGGCGGACGGATATCGCTGGGCAGATGCCGATTATAAGAACTATGGCTTTGCGGATCACCTGGATTTCATGTTCATCGGCGCTTATGCCGGAGCGGACAGTATCTATGGCAGCACCGAGTGGACCATGCAGGGATTCTGCAGGCAGGCGGGAGAACTTCTTAAGAACGATGTGGTATACTGTGGAGGACCGGACATAGGCAACGCTACTGGATTTGTCGATGGCGGAAAGGGCTCTTTGATGCCTCAGATAGTGGACGCCTGTATGGGAAGCAGTACCGGTGGCATGTTCATATTCGACCTGTGCCATATCAAGATGTTTGATTACTGGAACGACATTAAATCTGCTTTCGATAGTTATTCGGAAGAAAAAAAGTAATATGGATTACATATTATAATCACTAAATCAATAATTGTTTTATGAAAAAATCTTTTTTGGCGCTTTGCGCAATCGTGTTGGCTTTTGCGGCTTGTAAGAAAGACGAGCCTAAGGTGACACCAGAGTTGAAAATCACTTCGGATGCGGAGGTTGCAGTCCCTTCTGACGGTGGTATTTATACAGTTTCGTTCGAGTCTAATGTGGCTTGGACCGCTGAGGTAAATGTAGATAAGGAGGTGGCTGTCCTTAATGTGGCTACCGGTACTAAAGAAGAAGGAAAGGTGAAGCTTACCGTTTATCCTCTTAAGGAAGACAATGCTACCCGTTCCATTACTGTTTCTCTTACTCCTGAAGGAGGCAAACCTGTAAGCGTACTGTTTACTCAGACCGGTCCTTATGTGCCTTATTTCAAAGTATCAGAAGAATCTCTTTCTTTCGGTAAAGACGGCGGCACCGCAACCTTCACCGTCGACACTAATGTCGAGTATGAGGTAGGTGAGCCTACAATAGGAACTTGCACTATCGCTGACGGTACCGCTACTTTCACTATGCCTGAGGCTACAACTTGGTCACCAAGATCTGACCGCGTCAAGTTCACCGTTCCTGCAATCCAGGTACCTGTTTATGATAAGGACGGCAATCCTACTGAAGAGACGGAAGATTATGTTGTAAGGGTAAGCGTAGCACAGGAAGGACATGGTAGTATAGTTTATACTAAGGAGTTCTCGGAAGGTGCCTTCTCAAGTACGACATATAACACTGCTTTCGCAGGTGATCTCTTCCTTGTGGCTAACGGATCAAATAAGATTTATGCATACGACAAGGCTACAGGAGAGCTTAAAAATGAGATTGAGGCGGCAGCTGCCGTAACTGGTATATGTAATGATGACGCAGGCAATATTGTGCTTATGACAGGTGGCGCGTATGTTGCGGCTACTGAAGAAAATCCTAATCCTGATCCTGATCCTATGGTGGTTTACTTTATCCCTGCCGCAACTCCGTTTGATGCTTCTACTTATGTAGCAGGGTTTGAATGTATTAACCAGTTCTACGGAACAGGATATAACAATATCTGCGCATCCGGGAACGTGCTTAAGGGCGATGCTCTTGTCGAAGTGTTCTCAGGTGCGGGATCTTATAACGTATGTTTCGCATTGAAGGACGGAAAGAGAGCTGATGACAAACAATATACAGATTATGTGACCATTACTACCAAATCAACTATCTGGGGTTCAAAATGGGGCGTTGCAAGACACCTTTCTGCAGATATTAACGGAGGTTTGTATTTTGCCGCTTATGCAGATAATTACGAACTTTTCTATAATCCGTCTATGACAGGTGCGAACTGGGTGGTAGGATGTGAGAGCGGCGGATCATGGGTTGACGGTATCGTGTCTATGGAGTTTGCCCAGTTCAACGGGCACAAATATCTCGTAGCATACAGCTACAGCTTCTTCACCGGTTATCCTTCATATGTTGTTCTCTTCAACATAGATACTCCAGCTAAGCCTGTTCTTGTTGACAGATTCCCTGTATTGGGATTGGAAGGCACTGGAAGTACATCTGCAGACATCAGCGTAGAGGTGGTTGACGGAAGTCTTAATGTTTATATCGCTGACGGAACACAGAAGGCAGTATTCAAATGCGTTCTTTCTGAGATTAAATAATAAAGATATAATATAATCATTGGCGGGAGACCGAATTTATTTTCGGCCTCCCGTTTTTTTTGCTAATTTCGTCGCTTGGTAAAAAAGTAAGAAGATGGTAGAATTTCCTTCGGATAATTGGCAGGATTATGCCCTGCTTGACAGTGGTGATGGCGAGAAGCTTGAAAGATTCGGCAGTACGGTGATGATTCGCCCGGAACCTAAGGCTTTGTGGGGGAAAACGCTGAGCGCCTCACAATGGGAGGCAAAGGCTCACACGCGCTTTACTCCGGGAGCCGGATTCGGGAAGGCCGGTAAGGAAGACAGCGGTACTTGGCGCACCCTTAAAAAGATGGATGAGCAGTGGTATATAAAATACCCCGGGAGTCAGAAAGGGCTGAATTTCAGTCTGAGACTGGGGCTCACTTCTTTCAAGCACGTAGGTGTATTTCCTGAACAGGCTGCTAATTGGGAGTATATCTATGCCCATACCCGTCCCGGCATGAAGGTGCTTAACCTTTTCGCTTATACCGGAGCGGCAAGTCTTGCGGCGCGTGCCGCCGGCGCGGACGTTACGCACTTGGATTCTGTAAGACAGGTGGTTACATGGGCTCGTGGGAATATGGAGCGCAGCCGTATGGACGGGATACATTGGGTAGTGGAGGACGCCATGAAATTTGTCCGCAGGGAAGCTAAAAGAGCTCATCTGTACGACGGAATCATACTCGACCCCCCGGCTTACGGACACGGCCCCGACGGGGAGAAATGGAAATTGGACGACTGTCTTTTCGATATGCTTAAGGAAGTGTCCAAGATACTTGCTCCCAAGAATAGTTTCCTGGTGCTGAATCTATATTCCAATGGTTACAGCGCCCTTCTGGGAGAGACTATAGTCAGACAGGCTTTCGGCCTTAGGGGAGACGAAAAAATCGAAAGCGGAGAACTTGCTCTGCGCGATGGCTTCGGCAAATGTCTTCCGCTTTCGATAGTTGTAAGACTGGAGCGCTGATTACTCGCGATCTATTATTTCTTTAAGCTTGCTTTCCAGTTGGGTGGCAAGCTCTTTTTCATTATTCTTACGAAGAGTGTCCGAGAGAAGATAGATGTACTGCGCACAGCTCTCGCATTCTTCAGATGCCCACGAATAGAAACTCATGTAAAAATCTGTCGAACAGATCAGCTGATCGGAGTACTCCCTACATAGTTTTAGCGCCTTGTCCTTCTGACCTAATGAGAAATAAAGGCCTATGGCTTCCGTCACCATGAAATTCTCGTTGGAGAATCCGAGCGGAATGCCGTCGAGCGGATAGTGCTTCATTATGTCAAACCCTCTGTCCAGCATCTGCTCGGCGCGGGAATTCTCCCCCTGCGAGTAGAAGGTCTTAGCGAGAGTGACGAACAGTCTGCGGACGCTCATTACTCCCATATGGGTATAATAGTTCTGATAGTCAATACAATAATTATCAGAGCCTACCGCATCGAACTTGAAGTCCGAAGAGATTTTACTATATAGGTCATCGGTGTCGGCAAAGCCTACATTAAGCGTGCTTGGCTTGTTTTTGAAAGGCACCAGCAGGAATGAGTAACCCTCATATACCAGGTAATCTTTTTCCCCTATATTGAGTTCCCCTCCCATGTTGAGCATGTTAAGAGGTCGAGACCAATCATATCCTGACAGGAAATCCAGAAGGAAAAGTTCCGGTTTGGTAAGATAATCTTTTCCCTTCGGGATGGTCAGAACAATGCTGTCCTGAATCATATCGGCGTATTTCTCGCTTACTATTCCGCTTTGCAGGACATTGGCCTTGTTGACAGGGACGATTATCTGACGTGCAGGGATATAATCCACCTTTTTGCCGCTTTGAAGCGATACTTTGGCCTTAGGATGCTTGAACACCTCCATCACATCCTTAATCTGCATAGGCTTGTTGTAGCTGTCCACGATAGGGATGTATTCGTTGGTCCCGTAGAGGTATTGGCTGTAAGGTACGGTGATGTTCAGCGGGGCCGATTCGTTCACCGCATATTTCATCTGGTCTATATGCCAATCGGTTCCCAGCAGCGAAGTGTTCACTATTCGGATGTCCGTACGTATCCCCTCCACTTCCTGAGCGTACCACAGAGGGAAGGTGTCGTTGTCTCCGTGTGTGATAAGGATTCCGTTCTTGCCCGTCGAATTAAGGTAGTTGCTTGCCACTTCCACCGTGGTGCGTCTGTTCGAACGGTCGTGGTCATCCCAGTTCTGCTGTCCCATAAGGGCCGGGACTCCAAGACACAGAAGAGAGGCCGTCGCGCCCGCCCACTTGAGCGCCCCTGAAGACTTTTTGGATGCGAGCCAATTGTAAATGGCTGCGGCGCCAAGCCCTATCCATACGCTGAAGAAATAGAATGATCCGGCGTAGGCATAGTCTCTTTCGCGAACCTGATATGGAGGCTGGTTAAGATAAAGCACTATGGCGATACCTGTCATAAAGAATATTATGAAGTTCAGAAAGCATCCTCTTCTGTCTGTTCTGAACTGGAAGCAAAGACCTATCAGACCAAGCAGCAGCGGCAGGAAATAATAGTGGTTCTTGCCTTTGTTATGGGCCAATACTTCCGGCGCCGCGCTCTGATCTCCCAGACGGGCGTTGTCTATGAATTTGACTCCGCTTTCCCAGTTTCCGTGGAAGATGTTGTCTGGAGCAGGGGAATGAACGTCGTTCTGACGGCCCACGAAATTCCACATGAAATATCTCCAGTACATCCAGTTGCACTGATAGTCAAAGAAATACTTCAAGTTCTGGCCCATCGTTGGTTTGCCGTTCTTCCCTTTTGTGTAGTATTTGTAGAATTCAGAGTAGCTTCCGTCAGGGGAATCTGTCCACATACGCGGGAAGAGCATCTTGTCCTTGGCGACATATTTGGCATCTACCGGTCCTTCCACCTTCTTGTATTTGCCGTCTACCGGTGCCCAATACTTGTTTGTGGTAAGGGTGTAATCCGAATCGTAGTATTGGCCGTAGATGAGCGGAGTCTTGCCGTATTGTTCACGGGAAAGATATCTTACCAGGGTGAAGGCGTTGTCCGGCTGATATTCGTTGGTCGGAGTCTTGGCGCAGGAGCGGATTATGTCCACTGTGAACAGCGAGAATCCTATGGTTATGACCGTGAAACTCAGAATGGCGGTATTGAGAGCCCATTTGCCTGATTTGCCTGTCCTGATGATTCCCCAGAAGCAGAGGCAGAGCAGGGCCACCATAAAGAAGGCTGCGCCCGTATTGTAGTGAAGCCCCAGGACATTGACGAAGAACAGGTCGAAGTAAGCGGCCAATTTCGGCAGCCAAGGGATGATTACAAACAGAATAAGCGCCAACAGAGCTACTCCTATAAGCGCTATCTTTATATAGTCCTTAGCGTCATAGTGGTCTTTATACCGGTAGAAGTACATGAATACCAATGCCGGAATGGCCAGCAGGTTAAGTAGATGCACTCCTATGCTCAGACCCATCAGGAACGCTATCAGCACTATCCATTTCAGTGAGTGCGGCTCGTCGTAACGGTCGTACCAGATGGTCATGATCCAGAATACAAGAGCCGTAAAAAGACTGGACATCGCGTAGACCTCGCCTTCCACGGCGGAGAACCAGAACGTGTCTGAAAAACAGTAACACAGCGCTCCTGTCGCGGCGCTTGCTATGATGGCGATGGCGCTTGGCTTGGAGTAGGATCCGTCTTCTGCGGGTTTGATGATGCGCTTAATGAACCATATCAAGGTAAGATACAAAAGAAGTATGGTCAGAGCGGAGTAAAGCGCACTGGCGCTGTTGACAAGTGCGGCGGCGTGTGCGGAATCTCCGAAGAGCGTGAAAATCTTGGCGAAAATCTGGAAAACGGGATTTCCGGGCGGATGACCCACTTCCAGTTTATATGATGAAGCGATGAACTCCCCGCAGTCCCAGAAGGATGCAGTGGGCTCTATTGTAAGCAGATAGGTTATGGCGGCGATCACAAATGTCAGAGCCGCGCCTATCTTGCTGAATAAGCTGAATTGTCTTTTGTCCATAACGCGCAAATATACGAAAGAGAATCGTAAAATTAGTATCTTTGTGCGTTATGGCAGAAAACGACTGGAAAAAGCGTCTGGGCGTAGTGTATTCCACTTCCCCGGATTTTAAATATGAGACGGCCACGCAGGAGCAGGCGCAGACTCTTCCTGCGGACAAACAGCGCCTTGTCGTCTGCATCGATCGCCGTGCGCGTGCCGGCAAGCAGGTGACTCTTGTCAAAGGGTTTGTGGGGACGGATGAAGACCTCGCCGCTCTCGGAAAGACTCTTAAGGTGAAATGCGGAGTAGGGGGGACTGCCAAAGACGGGGAGATTACCCTTCAGGGAGACCTTCGTGACAAGACGGTCCAATTGCTTCAGGGTCTTGGGTATAACGCGAAAAGGGGCAACTGATGATTCTTCAGAGCTTCCCCAATGGCCTGCTTGCTCTGCCCTCAAACCCTCCGGTGATGGAAGAGCAAGCCGTGCTTTGGATACATCAGCCCGTTAACGGGATTCTTTTATTGGCAGAGGCGCTGGTCATTCTGTTTTTTCTGAAGGACATATTTTTTATTATGCCGCCTGCCGTTTCGTGTTTTCAGCGTTGGCAGTCGGCCTTGTCCATAGAGCATAACATTCCGTGGGCCAGGACAAGGGATAAGGTGGCATTGTCCCTTTTCCCTCTTTATATATTGTTTATCCAGTGGTCCGGAATATGGGATGCATCTCTTTTATTGATAGGAGCTGTCCTTTTCGTGTATGCGCAGATAAGAAAGGTGTTTTACGGCTTACTGCGGCATAGAAACATAAGCGATGAAGCTTGGCAGGCCTGCAGGAATACTCCTACGATTTTTTCTATCCCCATGGCTTTCGTGTGGATGTTAAGTATGGCGGTAATGACGGTTACTGGTGTTGTGCAGGAGGTTTCCGCTTATGTTCTCATAGTGGAGGCGGTGCTGTTTCTTCTGGTGTCGGCTTTCCGGCAGGCGGAAAATTTGGCATACCGTGTCGGTGCATTCCGTGCTTTTTTGTATCTTTGCGCCCTTGAAATTGTTCCGCTGTCCGCCCTTGTGTGTGCATTCAGGCTTTTATGAGTCCGGAAAAGCGGAGCGGAAAGGGGAGATAAAGGGATTTAATTGAAAATTAGTGGTAAACAAGATGAGTGTTAAGAGGATACTTATTTCGCAGAATGAACCGAGCAATACAGCTGCGTATGATGCTTTGAAGGAGAAGTTTGGGGTAGAGATATGTTTTTATCCTTTTTTCAAGATAGAGACATTGACTTCACGCGAGTTCAGGGCCCAGAGAGTTAATCTTTCTGAATATACAGCCGTGGTTTTTTCTTCTCGCGCCGCGATAGACGCATATTTCACCTTATGTGAAGATGCGCGTTTCAAAGTTCCGGAGAGTATGAAGTATTTCTGCTCTACTGAGCTGGTGGCCAATTATCTGCAGAAGCATATCGTATTCAGGAAGAGAAAGATTTTCTCGGGAGACGGCACGCCTGGTTCCATAGCGCATCTTATCGGAAGCAAGCATCAGGGCGAGAAATTTCTTATCACCGCTTCCGATGCATCCAATGCCAATTCCCTTACGGCGCTTTTCGACGCCCAGGGGCTTGATTATACGGTGGCGCAGTTGGTGAAATCCGTAAATCAGGATCTCACGTCCATAGATTTGGCTTCTTTTGATCTTCTTGTGCTTTATAATAAGGCCGATGTGGAGTCGCTGTTCAAGAGTTATCCTGATTTTCAGCAGAATGACATCAAGATTATTTCTTATGGCAAATCTGTGGTGAAGGCTCTTGAGGATTCTTCTTTAAGTGTGGCCCTTCAGGCTCCTACTCCGCAGGCTCCTTCCGTGTCGAAGGCGCTGGAGGTCTATCTTCAAAGCGCAGAATAGGCTTATGTCCGTTCCGGTGTGCACTTTTTCAAAGGACGAGAGAATATGTGGCAAAAAGTCCATCTCTCTGCTTATGGACAAGGGCCACTGGGGAAGCATGTCATGCATAAGGTATTGTTGGATGCCGGGGCTCACGGAAAAGAACCGGATTCTGGTGAGCGTGCCTAAAAGGCATTTCAAGCGTGCCGTCAAAAGGAACCTTCTCAAACGGCGCATACGCGAGGCTTACAGATTGAATAAGACCATTCTGTCTTCCGGCCCGTTTGACATTATGCTGGTCTATACTTCTTCTCAGGTGCAGACATTCCCGCAGATAGAGGCGGACGTGAAGAGTTTGCTGAAAAAACTGGAGGCCCGTGCGAAATGAGTTGGAAGACCATATTGAACGCGCCTTTCATTTTCCTGATAAGATTTTATCAGAGGTGCATATCTCCGCTTAAGCCGCCTACATGCCGTTTTACGCCCACTTGTTCCCAATACGCACTTGAAGCTTTCCGCAAATACGGGCCGCTCAAGGGTCTTTATCTGAGTGTCAGGCGTATTTTGAGATGCCATCCCTTCGGCGGAAGCGGATATGACCCCGTGCCGTAGCGAAAAATTTATTATATTTGTGGGATAGGGTGTCCTACAGTTGAACGGGAGATGAAGAATATTCGTAATTTTTGCATTATAGCTCATATAGACCACGGTAAGAGTACCTTGGCAGACAGGTTGTTGGAATTGACCAATACCCTGTCGCAAAGGGATATGGAAAATCAGGTTCTAGATGATATGGATCTCGAGAAAGAGAAGGGAATCACCATTAAGAGCCACGCCATACAGATGGTCTATCAATATAAGGGAGAGACGTATAAGCTTAATCTTATCGACACACCGGGCCATGTGGATTTCTCGTATGAGGTATCGCGCAGCATCGCCTCCTGCGAAGGGGCTCTTTTGGTGGTGGATGCCTCGCAAGGTGTTCAGGCCCAGACTATCTCAAATCTTTATATGGCCATAGACCATGGCTTGGAGATAATTCCTGTGCTCAATAAGATAGATATGGAGTCGGCGCAGGTGGAGGTGGTGACCGATGAGATATGCGAGCTTATAGGATGTGCTCCTGAGGATGTTTTCAAGGTGTCCGCCCGTACGGGAGAAGGGGTCGCCCCTATTCTGGATGCCATAGTGGAGAAGATTCCTTCTCCGAAAGGAGATCCGTCTGCTCCGCTGCAGGCGCTTATATTCGATTCCGTTTTTAATCCTTTCCGCGGTGTCATAGCTTATTACAAGATTAAGAACGGCAGCATCGCCAAGGGGGATAAGGTCAAGTTCTTCGCTACCGGCAGGGAATATGACGTGGAGGAGGTAGGTCTTCTTCGGATGAAACTGGTTCCGTCGCAGGAGGTGTCCTGTGGCGATGTCGGTTATATCATTACCGGTATCAAGAGTGCGGTGGAAGTCCAGGTGGGAGATACTATAACTCACGTGGATAATCCTTGCAGCGAGGCTATCGCGGGCTTCGAAGAGGTGAAGCCTATGGTTTTCGCGGGTATGTATCCCGTTCAGGCCGACAAATTCGAGGAGCTTCGTACCGTGCTTGAAAAGTTCAAGCTGAATGACGCTTCGTTCGTATATGAGCCCGAGAGTTCATTGGCCCTGGGATCGGGATTCAGATGCGGTTTTCTGGGACTTCTGCACCTTGAGATAGTGCAGGAGAGGCTTTTCCGCGAATTCGACATGGATGTGATTACGACCGTGCCTAACGTGTCGTACAAAGTGTATACTACGCAAGGTGACGTGATGGATGTGCATAATCCGTCGGGTCTTCCCGCACCGACTCTCATCGATCATATAGAAGAGCCTTATATAAGGGCGCAGATTATCTCAAAGACTGAGTTCTTCGGGCCCATCATGAAGCTCTGCATAGACAGACGCGGGATTCTGGTCAGTCAGCACTATATAACGGCGGACCGAGTGGAATTGAATTATGATATGCCTTTGGCCGAGATAGTGTTCGATTTTTATGACAAACTGAAGACCATCTCCAAAGGTTATGCTTCGTTTGACTATCATGTCATAGATTTCCGCCCGGCGAAGCTCGTGCGTCTGGACATTCTCCTTAACGGGGAGCCGGCAGATGCGTTGTCCACCCTTATCCATGAGGATAACGCCTACGATTTCGGCCGTAAGATTTGTGTGAAACTTAAGGAACTCATTCCTCGCCATCAGTTCGATATTCCTATACAGGCGGCGATAGGAGCCAAGATCATAGCTCGAGAGACGGTGAAGCAGGTCAGAAAGGATGTTACGGCCAAGTGTTATGGCGGTGATGTGACCAGAAAACGTAAACTGCTTGAAAAACAGAAAGAAGGTAAAAAAAGAATGCGCCAGGTTGGCTCCGTTCAGGTTCCGCAGTCGGCGTTTATGGCTGTATTGAAATTAGATTCATAGGATATGGAAAATTTATTGCTTATTGGTAATCTTGGAACAGGCGAGATACTTATCATCGCCCTTATCGTACTTCTTCTTTTCGGTGGAAAGAAGATTCCTGAGCTTATGCGTGGCCTCGGAAAGGGAGTGAAAAGCTTCAAGGACGGCATGAACGACGTGGAGAAGGAGATTAACGAGATAGATAAGCCCTCAGAGGATAAAAAATAGTAATGTCCGAGGATAAGGATATGACTTTCTGGGATCATCTTGAGGTTCTCAGATGGTCTATTATAAGAGTTGTCATCGCACTGCTGGTAGGATTCCTGGCAGTATTTGCGATTATGCCCTCTATTTTTGACAGTGTCATCCTTTCTCCCGCACATTCCGATTTTTTCTTATACAGGTGGCTCGGCGCTCTGTTCGACTCCGATTTCCATATAGATATCATCAATATCAACGTCACCACCCCCTTCTTCACTCATATGAAGGTGGCGTTCTGGGTGGCGCTTCTTCTGCTTTTTCCCTATCTTCTCTATGAAGTATGGCGCTTTGTTTCTCCGGCTCTCTATGCCAATGAGAAAAAGGGCGTCAGCGCGGCTTTCTTCGGGGTGGCGGTGCTTTTTTATCTGGGATGTGCCGTCGGATACTGCATAGTCTTTCCGCTCACGTTCCGTTTTCTGGCCGGGTATCAGATAGGGCAGAACATACTTACCCAGATATCGCTGGACTCGTACATGTCCACGTTTCTTACTATCATATTCATAATGGGACTTCTTTTTGAAATTCCCGTTCTGGCGTGGCTGCTGTCTGTCCTCGGGGTGCTGACCAAATCCACTCTGAAGCAATATCGAAGGCACGCTGTGGTGTCGCTGCTGATATTGGCGGCCGTGATAACTCCGACAGGAGACCCGTTCACTCTGGCCGTGGTCTTTTTGCCGATATATCTGTTATATGAGTTTTCGATTTTGATAGTAAAGAATTAATTTTGTCGGATAAACTGTAAACTTAGAAAATAATGTTGGATTTTTTGGTTATTCATTGGAACATAGACCCTGTTCTATTCCATATAGGCCCGTTGAGCATCAGATGGTATTCCCTTCTTTTCGTGTCGGGCTTCATCTTCGGGTATTATATTTTCAGGTGGTTCTACCGTAAAGAAGGTGTCAGTGAGACTCTTCTCGATCCGCTTCTTTATGCTATGCTTATCTGCGTGGTGATAGGAGCTCGTCTTGGCCACTGCATTTTCTATGATCCTCACTATTATTTCGGAAGCGCCGAGGGCTTTCTGGAGGTTTTTCAGCCGTGGAAAGGCGGACTTGCCAGTCATGGAGGCGCGATAGGAATCATACTCGGCCTTATCTGGTATGCTAACAAATACGGCCGCAAGGAGGGTTTTGACTTCTGGTGGCTTGCAGATCATCTGGTGATTATCGTATGTTTTGCTGGCGCATGCATAAGACTTGGCAATTTCTTCAACTCAGAGATTTTTGGTTATCATACCACTCTGCCTTGGGGTGTTGTTTTCGAGCGTACGGGGGATCCTCTTGCCAAGCATCCTACGATGCTTTACGAAGCACTCTGCTATATAATTCTGGGTGTCGTGCTAATGTATCTGTATAAGCACAAATCGGACAAAATGTACAGGGGCGAGTTCCTGGGCATCTTCTTCGTGTTCTGCTTCGGATGCAGAGGCCTGCTGGAGTTTACGAAAGAGCCTTCGGTCACTCTTTTCACCATAGGGGATGTCGTCATCAATATGGGACATATGCTCAGCCTTCCTTTCATTATCGCCGGAATTGTGATATGGGTGGGGGCCTGCAGGAAGAAGGTTCCGGTTAAGATAGTACGTAAAAAATAAATCATCAATTATAAAAATTATGCAACAGTTTATTGATTCTTACGATTTTAAAGGCAAAAAAGCCATCGTTCGCGTGGACTTCAACGTTCCGCTTAACGAAAATTTCGAGATAACGGACGATACACGTATCCGTGCTGCCCTTCCTACTTTGAAGAAGGTTCTTGCAAGCGGCGGTGCGCTCATTATCATGTCTCACCTCGGACGCCCTAAAAAAGTAGATTCTAAATTCTCCCTTAAGCATATTCTTGCACACGTAAGCGAGCTCCTCGGAGTTCCTGTTCAGTTCGCTGAAGACTGTCAGAAGGCTCAAGCACAGGCTGCAGCTCTCAAACCGGGCGAAGTTCTTCTTCTTGAGAACCTCCGTTACTATGCCGAGGAAGAGGGCAAACCTCGCGGACTTGCCGAGGATGCTACAGACGAGGAGAAGAAAGCGGCTAAAGATGCTGTGAAAGCCTCACAGAAGGAATTCGTGAAGACTCTCGCTTCTTATGCTGACTGCTATATCAACGACGCATTCGGAACAGCCCACCGCGCTCACGCTTCCACCGCTCTTATCGCCAAGTATTTCCCTAACGACAAGATGTTCGGTTATCTTATGGAAGGCGAGATCAAGGCTATTGACAATGTTCTTAAGAATGCTCAGCATCCTTTCACTGCCATCATCGGCGGCTCAAAGGTCAGCAGCAAGTTGGCAGTTCTCGAGAATATGCTCGAGAAAGTGGATAACCTCATCATCGGTGGCGGTATGGGTTACACCTTTATCAAGGCCGAGGGTGGCAAGATAGGTAATTCTCTTCACGAGGATGAGCTTATCCCTGAGGCAACAGCCATTCTGGCCAAGGCCAAGGAGAAGGGTGTAAACATCTATCTCTCAGTGCAGACTCTTGTTGCAGACGCTTTCAGTGCAGATGCCAATACCCAGCTTGTTCCTTCTCACGAGATTCCAGACGGATGGGAGGGTGTAGATGCCGGTCCTAAATCTCTCGAGAACTGGAAGACTGTTATCCTCGGATCAAAGACAGTTCTCTGGAACGGTCCTGTAGGTGTGTTCGAGATTGAGAAATTCGCTCACGGAACACTTCAGATTGCTGAAGACCTTGCAGAGGCTACAGAAAAGGGTGCTTACACTCTTGTAGGTGGAGGCGACTCAGTGGCTGCCGTTTCTCAGATGGGATATGCAGACAAGGTAAGTTACGTAAGTACAGGTGGCGGTGCCATGCTCGAGGCTCTCGAGGGAAAGACACTCCCAGGTATCGCAGCTATCCTCGAATAATTGTTTGTTGATTAATATCGGGTTTCGAATTAGCGAAACTCCAGCGCCAAGAGGTGACCGTGTCGAAAGACCGACGGTCACCTCTTCCTTTTTATAACAATGCTGCCTGTTTGTGGAAAACTTTTCTTGCTGATTTGTTTGGAATATTGT
>CAVFNP010000026.1:0-30288 GCA_963624185.1 Firmicutes bacterium CAG:460
CATAGCGTATGAATGTCGCAGCAATTGCCCTTCCGGTCCTCGCTGACGCTCGCCTTCCACGATTCCGTAAGGCTGAACGCTATTCCCAATGAATTGTCGGAAAATTGTTTCCAAAGGTTGTTCGAAAGTGCGAAAATTGCTAACTTCACCCCCGACGAACGGGTAAATTATCTAGAAAATCAGAAAATGAGATTCGATTACGAGAATGTGATGGAGTACGCCAAGGAGCAAGCGAGAGATGAAGGCCTCGCAGAAGGGCGTGCAAAAGGTATGGCTGAAGGTCGCACTGAAGGAAAGCGGGAGATTGCGAAAAAACTTCTGAATCTTGGTGATTCCATTGAAAAAATTTCCATTGTTACAGGTCTTTCACAAGAAGAAATTCAGGCGTTATAGCTGATAGGCTACATAATAAAGAGGTCGGCGGAGTTCTCACCCAGCCGACCTCTGACGTCTCCATCAAATATTTCAAGATTTTATCACAGAACGACGCCTATTCCGTTAGTTTATAAAGTTGTATGGCTGTTTGGCCAGACTTATAATATCTGAACCTCTTTTGGTTACTATCTGCATTATATCTCAAATTAGCACCGCCTTTACCCTTCACTTCAAAATTGCCACCTTCTAATATAGACAGCGTATTCGTATAAACCGTAGAAAGAGATGAATCAAGACCATTACTATTAGCATTTCGTCCTATATAGTACTCGCTGGCAGATTTTATAGAACCTTTGGTGCCATCAATTGTGAATACAGATTTTAGCAGCTTATCTGTGGCCTCGATCTTCTTATCCGTGATAGTTACATCTACAGTATTATTCGCAGCATCAAGTTTGGTCAACGAACCATCAAAAGCAACGTTACCAGTTTCATAGACTATCAGATATGTCCCCGTCCAATCCTCCGGAGTGCTTTCAACCTTTACAAAATAGGACACCGTCGCACCGCCTTGAGTCTGTTCAAGAGTAATGGTAGAGGTGAGCGATACGTCATCCTTATGCGTAATGACCAGATCGAGAGTCTTGATATCCGCTTCAGTTGTGCCGGCATTGGCCGCTACAGGATAAACAGTTATGGTACCGTTACCATCATCTGAGACATTCCAGTTACTGTCAGAAGCGCTTACGGAATATCCTGAAGCAGCATAATTTTGTGAGACGGTGATCGTCTTGGCATTGTCCTCTCCATACTCATCCGCCTTCCACGAAAGAGTCTCCCCATTTGCAGGAGTGGTTGTTAATTCGTGATAAACATTCTCATCGCTGAACGCGAGCTTAAGTACGGTAGGCTTAGAACTTTCAAAAACGATATCAGAAGTAGTAGTTATGGTCTTCACCAAAGTATGTCCCGCCGCGCCGGAAGACGTTACAGTCTCAAGAGTTACGGTAATAGTAGAGCCCTTTTCTATAGTTACAGGAGCGACACTCAAGAATACGTTATTCTCGCCATCCTTTCCTATGCTGACAGGACCATTAACGGTATCATAAGTAGCAGTGATAACTTTAGACGTGGTTGTCGAGTTAGTCTTGGAATATACCCCTGTCTGAGGATTAACCGCTATACGCCCGGCAATCTCACCTTTGGAAGTCTCTATCTTAAACGACTTTACTACCTCTCCATAGAATGCTGCAGAACTCAGGGCATCAAGTTCAATTCGGAAAACGCTTGAAAGTCGGGCAAAATACATATCCACCTCGTTAACAGCGGAAGCGTCAACGACCATACAGGTAGCCGGCTTCGCTATCAATATATCAGCTTTAGGATCAAAAGAATAACCTAATGTAGCATCATATGAAGGGCTTTGTGCCGACGGAACATCAAGACCTATAGTAATAACGCCATCATCTGCCTTATAAGACTTGGCTGCAGAAGAAGCAGGATAAAACGAGTAGAATGTGATTCCCTCTCCATCCGATAAAGTGACATCTCCTTCAAAAGCAGCCTCGGACCCGGTTTCAGCGGTATTTGTAAAAACAGCATCGGTCTTCAAATCTCCTTTACTGGTAGGAAGCGTAAAAATAACGCCCAATTCATCTCCTTTATTCCAATATGGAGCATAACTCCCGCTATCATACATTACTCCTGTCTTGGTCTGCGGAGTATCTGCATGAAGTACAAAATGAACCTTTTGAGCTCTATCCGTAGAGAGTGAGTTGTGCGAACATCCTACGACAGCAAAAAGTGCGGCCGAAGCGAAAACGGCGGATTTAAATAAACTTTTCATAGGGCAGATTAATAAGAATAAGTTCTGTCATCTTCTTCGTCACCGATAATGCCGGCATCATTCTTACTTCCCCACGATGGACTTTGGCACATTACGCCTTGGGCGCAGAGGTCAATCACCTGAACTGCAGGCGACTGATAATTTAAAGGTTGTTTTGACATAAGGTATTGAGTATTTGTGTTGAGACGCAAAAAGCGAGACCCCGACGCATCGGAATCTCGCATAACTAACTATATCTAAATATCTTAGGCTGCTACCCCCCCCCTATCATATAAAAACAGGACGAGTTAGAATACATATTTCCACCTTTGAGATACATAATCCTTGAAATATGTCGCAAAGATAAACAATTTTTTAAAACACCTCACCTTCCGGAAGAAAGAATCATCTCGCGAAGCTCCTCATTAAAGGAATCCTCCTTCAAGAGGGCCTCCAGACTAATGTGCATACGGTAACGCCAATAATGCCTGCTCTCTGCGGGGACATTGATTCTCTCTGAAGAAGGATCCGCCTTTCGGAGGCTTCCGTCTATCGAGAGGTAATCCTGAAGCGGAAGAATGGTGAGCATGGCAGGAGAACAAAGATGCTGGCTGACTATGCATTTGCACAGCCAAGGCTCACAGAAATACGGCGCCTGCCCACAGAAGAGAGTATTATAGAATCGCTGCGAGAGTTCTCTGTCCTCTTCCCACCATGCACGCAGAGGATTCATGTCGTGGGTGGACGTCGTGCACACGCACAGATACGGATAACGGGACGGATCTGCGAATTCCACAGTCGTGCTCTTTGGCATACGCTGAATCTCAAGGGAAAGAATCTTCTGATCCTCCATCACGGAAGCCACGCAATCCGGAATCATCCCCAAATCCTCACCACAAGCGAGCATGCCTGTAGCGTGAAGTAGCGAAGGAAGCTTGCTCATAGCCGATTCCCTCCAGAAATCATTATGACGGCGATAGAAAAAGTCATCGTGCAGACGGTTGAAAGCCTGCTGACGCGCATAATCCAGGCACGCAAATACTCTGGTGTTCTGTGCTGATATCCGAGGATGCCAATACCCCTGCCGCTGCGGGTCCTCCACGAAAAGGACATCGGTCGGATCATCACCCGGCGGCGTAACGAAAGCCCCGGACGCGACATCAAAACCTTGACGGGCAAGCTCCTCCGACGAATAAGGAAGGGCCGGGCGGAAATGCCCTAGGAGCCCGCTTTTCTTATCGAGCGGAATCTCCCATATACGGAAGAATCCCAGAATATGATCTATACGGAACACGTCGAAATACTCGGACATCTTCCGCATTCTCGCCTTCCACCAAGAGTATCCGTCCTTAGACATCTCCTCCCAATTATATGTAGGGAATCCCCAGTTCTGTCCTTCTGCGGCAAATGCATCAGGCGGAGCTCCGGCCGACCCGTTCATATTGAAGAGCTTTGGATACTGCCAGGCATCCACGCTTGTTCTGGATATGCCAATAGGCAAATCCCCCTTGAGCACCACTCCACGGGAATGGGCATACTCCCTTACCTCAGAAAGCTGCCTGTCCAGATGATACTGAACAAAATAATGAAATTCGACTTCCTGCGGATGAGCCTTGCAGAATTCCTCCACCTTGGACTCAGAATACTTGGCATACGCTCCCCAGCTGCTGAAATCAGCCGTGGCGAATTCATCGCGCAGAACGCAGAAAACGGCATATGGCCTGAGCCAATATGAATTGTCAGCAAAAAACGTCTTGTATTGCTCCGTATCGCGCAGCTCCGGGAACTTTTTAGCAAAGGCTTTGCGCAGAAATTCCGTCTTCAGCGAATTCACCCTCTCATAATCCACCTGTTCGAGCGAGTTAAGTTCTGCCTGAAGAGCCTTGAACGACGCGCTCCTGACTACCCCTGCAGCCTGAAGATTAATGAATTGCGGGTGTAGCGCGAAGGTGGAATTGGCATTATAAGGATAAGAATCGGTCCATGTGCGGGTCATCGTGGTGTCATTGACAGGAAGAAGTTGAAGGACGCATTGGCCTGTAAGAGAAGCCCAGTCTACCAGTTTTTTCAGATCATAGAACTCCCCTACTCCGAAATCATCCTCGCTGCGCAGCGAAAAAACCGGAATGGCCGTTCCCGCTCCGCGCCAGGCCCTGAAACCGAAACGGTGCTCAATATCGGCGATGACCACAGAACCTTCCTTAACGGAAGCCGGGCAGAAGCGGTTCTCTCCGCCCTCCCACTGTTTTATCTCCCCGCTATGACGGTCCGTAATAACAAACTTATATTCAAACGATTCCTTCTGATCGCAAGTAAACCTCCACTGAGGGAATCCGCTATCGTCAAGCGGAAGAGGCGTCTTCCAAGAATTCATCCCCTCACCCGTACCCACGATGCATACCTGTTCACTGCTTTCTACCACGGGAACATTGACCAGAATCACAGTTCTGCCCGCAAAAAGTGTCTGAGCGACATGCGGGGTTCTTCTGAATATACCTTTAGTAAAAGCCGTCGAATAAAACGGAGCGTCTGCGGGAGCATCCTGCCAATGATCCCGTACAAAGAGCACCTTCGAAGGCCGAACACCGTCAAGCGACAAGCAGTGATGCCTCCATTCGCGTCTGAAGGAGCCGTCCTCGCGGACAATCCTATATCCATAACTGAGCAGATCTCCTTCCCTGACCCGGGAGAGAGCGACGCTCCACTTTCCATCCGGGGATGGCTGCATAGGATAGGTTTTCTTCCCAAGGCAAAACACCACGGTCTCACCCCAGGAAGTATTATAGCTAATCGAAAAAACCACTTTCATATCTTCGTGTCATTTTATATGGTTACATTTTCTATTCTTATCTGAAACACTCCGGAAGGCGCGTGCACATCCACCACATCCCCCGCTTTTCTTCCCATAAGTGCCAATCCTATAGGCGACTTGAGAGAAATCTTACCTCGCTGCAGATCCATCTCATGAGGGCTGACAACAGTATAGCACATCCTCTGAGAAGTAGCCAGGTTAGTGAATTCCACCCGGCTGAGAAGAGTCACCTGCCCCTGCGGAAGAGACTTCGTATCCAGTACTCTGGAATACTGCAGCACCTTCTGAAGAAAGCGTATTCTGCTTATGGCTCGTGCCTGCGCCGCACGGGCGGCCCTATAACCGCAATTCTCGCTCAAATCTCCCTGCGAGCGTGCCTCACTCAGATCGTCCTTAATCTTAGGATAGTCTATATTTATAAGATGATTCAGTTCCTCGACCAACTCATCGTGCCTTTCTTTAGACAAATATTCCATAGTTACAATTCCATAACTTTCACGAAATTATAAAATATTTCAGATATGTGAAACTCCGCCCTGAGCGACAAGCAAAAAAAAGCCCCACCGGTTTTCACCGATGAGGCCACTTTTGTCCAATTCAAAATCTATCGTTCCAGAACAGTAGTTCTAATCCATACCTGATTATCAATGAAATTCTCCCAGCGGACAAATTCCAGATACCATGAATAGAAACTGCCCTTCACCTCGAAATAACCGCGTCCGACAGACTTAGGGCCAATCTCTGAAGATGATTTCGCATAGTAACCGACCGAACTGTCGAGTCCCACGACATTCTTGTCGGCAGAGTATCCTTTACTCTGAAGAGTGACTATAAGCTCCTGGTCAGGTAGCGTAGCTATACTGATCTTGCATCCGGCCTTCGTTCTAAGTATCTGAGCCAAAGTCAAATCCGTACCGGCATAATAATCAAGAATCTTCTTTGCCTCGCCCGGAGTGAGTGACTTGTTGTAGCACTCGATCTTGTTAGGTCCATAGATGAAGTCCATGTCATCAGAATATTCTATCCATTTACGCGGAATCGGGCTCCAATACGGATTCTTATATATGCCTGAAGTAACTATCGAGAAGTTGGCAACGTCCATTACGAAATGATTATCCGCAATCTGGCATATGACTTTATCGTCGTGATGCTCGACGGGATTATTCTTGATATACTCGGAGAACTGCTCGAATCTCTTGATGTTCTTATCGAGAATTGTGGCCTTTG
Organism: Firmicutes bacterium CAG:460; assembly: GCA_963624185.1. GTDB lineage: Bacteria > Bacteroidota > Bacteroidia > Bacteroidales > UBA932 > Cryptobacteroides. The sequence goes on from CAVFNP010000026.1 coordinate 6,240, forward strand.
AGCTTTCATCAATATCTTCTCTGAGCATATGATAAAGCTGTGTAAGGTACAGATTCTGTGCGGCTACGGCTATATCGCTGGCACGAAGAGCCTCTCTGACAGCATAACCCTCACCTTCCCACGCTGTCGTATTGAAAGTATACAGGTCATACATATTGTATATGTCTCTTTGCTCTATCACCGTGTTAAGCAGGAAATCTATAAAATTAAGACCCTGAACATAAGGTGGATTACCGCCTACATTGTGTGAAGCCCAGTCCTTTATGATAGTGGCGACGTCCTCCTCCGTCTTGGCATTGCTCAGACGGATGTAATATTCAGAGTTATAGTTGGTGAGCTCGCTGACATACTTGCTGCGTTCATTGAGCTTGGCCTCATAAGTAGTGTTCTTATAAAGAAGGGTCATCTGGTTAAGCTGCTCAGTGATGGAATTCATCATGTCAAGCAGATCGTCAAGAGTAGTCGTCGACCCTGAAGGCGGAAACAGCATATCCAGAAGAACGCCTACCCCCTTGCCCCAGGCTGTAGAGGCGGCCGTCTTGCCTGCCCACTCGAGGAATTCCAACCAGTCGAAATCGGCGGAAAGGGATACTGTCGAAGCCAGTTGCATCTCGGAGTATGCTCTCGGGCCGATGAATTCCTTATCCTCCGAAAGCAGAGACGGGCCATAATTGAATGACTTATAATAGTCTATAGCATTAGAAGTGAGAACATACTGGCTTTTACCATCTGTAGAATAGATAACAGAACCGCCATCGGAAGCGAATGTGTACTGCTCACCGTCCAAAGTGACTACGAAATTCTTTGAATTGTTCTTAGCGTCGCTGACAATCTTCACATCAGAGACTTGCTTTGATTTTACGGTATAACCTTCCGTCAAAGAGTACTCCATATCGTAGAATTCGGCAGTAGAACCGGTCACATTGACGAGTTTTACCGTAGTACCTGTTTCAGTAATTGTCATCGGACCTTCCCACACTCCCTTGAATGCGGACGGAGATTCTGTATTATGGCGTTTGCATCCCATAACAGCGGCAATTCCCAAAAGAATGGAAATACCTTTAAGAAAAGTTTTGTTCATAATTAACCTTCGTTAAAAAATTTCGCAAAAATAAGCATTTTCCGGAATTATGAAACGACTTTTTCTTCTTATTCATATACAGGACGGACAGGAAGCAGAGACCCGTTTGGCGAAAGTGTGCGCAAAGAAAGATTATCAAGGTACGTCATCTTACCGTCGGAAATCGTCGAACTCCAATAGTAGCAGGAGCGTCCGACATACCTGTCGCGGCCATTGTCCTTCATCCCGGCACAAGTCAGGAAAATGGCATTCAAGGTGCTTCCGGAGATGCGGCACCGGCATTGCAGGACGCCTCGTACTGCTCCCCATACTCCAAGGCCAAATTCAGAAACTCGGCGTCGGAGATGCCTTCCGCTACAGAAAAATTGGAGCTTGACAGATAATAGAACACCACCTTGGGCGAAATGCCGCTCACAGACGGGTCGGATGCCATACTTACCGTGCCTTTCAGATTCAGTTTGCCGGAAGTCAATTCATAGGCGCCTGTGGTCACCGACATATCAGGCATAGCCACAAAGGACCGCAGTTCTCCGGAATATTGCCAGCTGCCCACCTTTACATAAGCGGCCCAATAATATTTTGTACCCGGCGTAAGATTGCTCACCGTCGCCGAAAACCTCTCTCCATCGAATGAGGCGTCTATCCTGGTCGCTGAGGAAACAAAAGAATTGTCCGTCGTACCGTAAAGGAAATATGTCTCCACCGTCTGTCCCTGCTGGGATTCCGGAATGTCAAGAGAGCCGCTGAGGGTAACACTTCTGCCGTCGGCGGACAGAGAAGGCTCATAGAGGCTGACTCCGCCGGTGGTGAAGCTCTTGACTTCACCCCAATACTGTTCGCCTCCCACATTGACATAGGCCACATAATAATATGTCGTACCACTGCCAAAGCCATAACTTCCGGAAAATGACCCGTCGTCTTCGAAATCATAAGAGGCGACTCCGTAGCTGTCGCCGGACGTTTTCAGCTCCTCCACCGTCTTGTAAAGGGTACTGTAATAAAACCTCGCCGTAATGTTCAGGTCCGCCATAGATTTCGGGACATTGACTTTCCCGTTCAATGTCGCCTTTGCAAAGCTGACTTCGCTTGCATCCAAAGTGATGACAGAAACCGACAGGAACGTGTCCCGCGACTTTCCTCCGGACTCACCTCCCACGATAAGGTCCGCCCAGTCGCTCCATGCAGTCTTGTAGGCTGACAGGCCATCGTCCGGCACCTGGATCTTTTCCAGATATTTGCAGTTTTCGAATACTCTCGAGCCGATGTAAGGCGGGTCTATGCTCTTCATATGCACCTCTTCCAGATAGCTGCAGCCGTAGAATGCCTCCTTCCCTATGCCGGCCACGGTGTAAGGAATGGTGATTTTCTCGAGCTTGTTACAGCTTCCGAACGCATTGCGTCCAATATCCTGCAGACCGTCCGGAAGAGAAACCGATGTGAGAGCGCCGCAGTTGTTGAATGCCCTTTCCCCGATGGTGGTCACTCCCGCAGGGATGTCGATAGAAGTGATGGTGCAGTCATAGAACGCCTCGTCGCCTATGGTCTTGAGAGTCGGCGGCAACGTTATGCTCTTGAGCGCCTTCTGACCTGCCGCGGAGGCAAAGTATTCGCATACGCTGCCCTCCTCAAAAACTATTTCACTCACCGTCCCGCCAAGTGGCCCGTCGATGCTCCTTACTCCCTTGCCAATGGTCACTGCGGAGATCTCGTCATTGTAGAAAGAATCGTTAAAAATAATATCCTCAGCATCTATCCTGACATTGGAAAGTGCAGAATTGGCAGCAAAGGCATAACTGTCAACCTGTCTGACGCTCCGAGGAAGTGTCAAGCTCGTCAGTGCGCAACCATCAAAAGCTGACTCGCCTATGCTCTGGACCTCGCCAAGCGAGAGAGATTTGAGATTCTTACATCGAGCGAACATTCTTTTCGGTACGTTTTTGAACCCCGCAGGGAAGGAGATGCTTTCCACGTCCATCCCGGCAAATACGTCATTTCCGTATTCCGCGTCCGGGTCGAGAATTATCCACTTGGAAGGACAACCCTCGAAGCAGGCCTCACAGTATTTCTTGATCTTGGCAGGGCCCTTTATCGAAGCCAGGCTGGCGCAGCCGGAGAACATTCCTTTTGAATATTCGGTAATGGTCGAAGGCAAAGTCACCTCCTCCAGCCGCTCGCAACCCTCGAAAAGATACTCGGTGCTGATAAACTTCACCGTTTCCGGTATGGTTATCGACCTGAACGGAGTACCGAAGAAGGCATTCTGGCCTATCTCACGAAGGTTGCTCGGGAGCACGATAGTCTCAAGCGAAGTGCAGCCCCACAGATGACCCATTGCATATACCGTAGTGCTGATACCTGTGCTTTTATTGACCTTGGCACATTTGAGTTCCTTAAGCTTGCCACCGTCAGGGAAAACAAGAGTCTTGAGCGAAGAGCAGTTCAAAAAAGCTCCCGCCTGAAAGTCGGCGAGGCTCTCAGGCAGAGTGACGCTTTCGAGAGAGATGCAGTCCTTAAATGCCCCAAAATAGCCCTGGTTACTTAGACCTGCCACTGGATTCACATAGAGCCTTCCGCAGATTGTGCTGACGGAAGATCCCGTTCCCCAATCTATTTCCTTGAGGTTGATACACTTGTTAAAGCATGACTCCTCTATGGTCTGCACTTCGAGAGGCATCACCACCTTCAAAAGGCTGGGCACGCAGCAGAAGAAATTCCTGTCCTTGCCAATGGCCGAAGATTCCGTCTTCATCTCTGACAGGTCGAGCGTCTCGACCACCCAGTCGCACTCGAAATGAGCCGGATCGCTGCCAATATATACGCCCTGCTCCACCCAGGTTCCGCCTTTGAGCACGGCCAAATCTTCATCATTGAGCGTACCTACAATCTTAAGGTTCAGCACCTTGTGCAGATCCTCTTCGGACATCTGCTGCGTGAGCGTACCCGGAGTCGTGACGGTGACGGTTACTTGCTCGGCATTCGCTCCCTGAACTATTTTGAACGAGAGAATCTGTTCCGCCCCGAGGAGCTTAAGCACGGCCGTTCTTGGCGAAATGGTCTCGTTCTTCACGGCTTTCAGCACAATAGTTTCATTTCTCACCGCCTTGGTTTCAAGAATTGACAGCCAACTGCCCTCCTGCTCGATAGAAGCAGTGTAATCGAGATTAGTGCTTACCGGTATCTCCACCGTGCCACCCTCGAAAGAGACGCGATACTCACTCTTCTCACCCGTGAATACATCATTTTGAGCCTGAGTTATGGTAACCGTTTCGCTAAGATCACTCTCCGTGTCCCTGAACGTTATCACGGTCGACCTCGGCGAGCCGGTGACATTTTCTTCGGCCCTATAACTGTATGTATGTGAAACCATGGCCCTAACGGAACTGCCTGTGACAGACGTCAGCCATCCGGCATCAGGGCCTGACACTTCGAACGGCACATTGGCCGACACCCGCAACGACACCGTTCCTCCTTCGGAACCGACGCTTACCTCCTTTTCGCTGAGCACCAGCGTGCGCCCGCCCTTCTGATAGACTGTGAGAGTCTCTCTGAGTTCCCCAAGAGTAAAGGTGAGATGACCCGTACGGGTGGTGGTTTCAGGATTGGCATCTACGGCAAAAGTCGCCTTGGAAGCAGTAAGGCCCTTGGTGGAGACAGTGCGGATCCAGTCCACATCCATCGTTACGCCCACGTCTGCGTTATGGTTGTATTCCACCTCGAAAGCGCAGGCCTGCTTTTCGAGCTCCACGCTCGAACTCGAAAGCGTGAGGGCGTCCTTCTGTTTCTGAGTCAACGTAACGGATTCACTATATGAACTTTTACTGTCCTTGATGCGTATCACGGCATATCGCGGGTCCACATCTTCATTCGGGTCCACTTCGAAATGCAGAACGGCATCCTGAAGATAGGCCTTGGTATCAATCTGCCTTACCCAGCCTTCTTCCACTATGACCTCAAAATCCTGACTGTGCTGAAGGGACACGTCAAAAGTCCCGCCCCTGTCGGAAATCACAAAATCGCTTTGCCCCAGAATAATCCAGCTGTCATCTCTGTCTATGACTCCATTTCCGTTCACGTCAAGATAATCCTCGAAAGGAGGAATGGTGAAATCTGTCTTACCCAGGTCTGCGTACCGCTTTTCAAGATTATCCCGAACCTTGTCGGCGTCCACCTTTGTGCAGCCTTCAATAATCTTGGCCCTGAGAGACTCCGTGACGAGTTCTCCGGAAGATGCTACATCAGAAGCTATCTTGCTTATGAGTTCGGAAAGTTCCCCCACGGACCTTCCGGCTTGAAGAGAAGCGGATACAGCCAACAGAATGGCATCCGCCACGCCACCTCCGGTGATGTCCATCTTGTCGAAATTGGCCACTGAGCCGGCGCTTACCGGTATGTTGAACACCGCGAAAATCTCATTTTCAGCCTGGGTTCTCGCATCGGCTACGGTCTTTCCTTCTTTTACGAGCGCACGCACACGGTCAGACTCCAGGGTGGTCAGAAGATTGACATTGGTCTTTCCCTCCTCGGCGAGATCTGAAATGCATCGCAAGGTAATAGTCGAAGAAGACACCTTGCCTTCAATCTCGTTAAAATAATATCCCATGGCTATGATTTCCACATAGCGGCTCTCTATCTGGCTGCCCACGGCGAAACTGCCTGCATCATCCGTAGTCTTGGTCTGATATTGGCTGCCCGTAGGATTGAGCGAAGCATCAAGCGCCTGAACGGTTATGGACGTGCCTTGGGTAAAAGGGCCTTTCTGCACGCTTCCGTTAACAGACCATGTCTGCCCCGAAGGCGGCGGAGGAACCGGTTTGTTTATATCCTCAGGAATGTCCTCTTCTTGACATGAGACGAGTAACAGAGACAGTGTCGCGAGAATCGCGAAGTAACGCGTGAGTTTCATGAGACATCGTGGTTAAAAACATTTCGGAATAAATTTGTGCAAAAGAGCGCGTAGAGGCAACCGCAGAGGGTCAATTTTACTGATTGAGCAGTTTTTCGTACCGTATGGACGGAATTTTTACCGCCTGACACATTTTTCAAGTGCTTTATTTACCTATCTTTGCCCATATGACAGCGACACTGAGCGAACATCTGAGTGATTTCACCTTCGGAATGCTCTTCGCCGCGCAGATATTCTGCACGGTGATAATGCACATCAAAGGCAAGACGCATCGCCTGCAGAAGGCCGTGTTCCGATTCATGGCCTGGCTTCTGGCAATCAGTGCCATCGAATTCGCGTTCTTTCTGTTTTCATCCGTTACCGGCCAATACTCTTATCTCGTATCCCCCCTCCCGGTCACCGATATTCTGGAGATGACCGCCGTGCCTGCCGCACTGCTGCTTTTCCGGAGCATCGTCGAGCCACAGCGCAGGAGAGGCTGTCTTCTGGCTGCCAATGTCCTGATCTATACGGCAGGCCTTGTCGCATTCTGCATCACTGGCTACCGTATCATATACGAGGTCATGATGATATTTACCGTACTCTATTCAGTGTTTATCATCGCATACGGATTTGTCGCCATGCGCCGGTACAACGAAATCCTTAAAGAGAACTTCTCGGACGACGGACTGTCGCTCTACTGGCTGAAATACATCCTTTATGTATATATGGGCATCATATGCCTCTGGACATGGGCTTCACTGAGCAGATACTCACTCTTCGCAGTGTCCATCTATAACCTGTGCATGATCGTGTTTTTTGGACTCATCTGCTTTTTTTCCTATAGGCAGGATGACATGCTGGAGGCACTCCAAATGCTGAATTCCGATGACAGAAGCAGAGATCCGGCACCAAAAAGCCACGGTTTCGAGGACAACTTGGAAAGCCTGTTCACGGAAAGGGAAATATATCTGGACCCTAAACTTACCATAAGCGATCTGGCCAGAGAGCTCGGCACCAACAGGACCTATGCGTCCAATTTCTTGAATTCGCAGATGCATACCAATTTCTACGAATATGTGAACGGCTGGAGGGTCCGGAAAGCCAAGGAACTGCTGACCACAACCTCTCTTCCGCTCGAAACGGTAGCCGAAAAGTCTGGATTCAACTCCATCAGCAGTTTCCGGCGATATTTCACCTCATCCTGCAGAATCAGCCCGTCGGCATATCGGAAAGAGTCTGTCAAAGCTTCCAAATAATCATTATATTTGCCAAGTTTAAAAGAAATATAATGCTGACAGATATTGCATATTGTTCGGACAAGTACCAATACACTATGGGAAAGTCTTTTCACGACATAGGGAGTGAAGGAAAAACGGCCGTTTTCAATCTTTTCTACAGAAAAGCCCCGGAGAACAACAACTGGGCGGTAGTAAGCGGCGTAGATGAAGTCATAGAGATGGTACAGGGTCTGGGAGGAAAGGCTCCGCAGTGGTTCGAGCAGTTTCTTCCCGGAGACGAGTACGCAGAATTCAGAAAATACCTGAGCGGGATGCATTTCACCGGGAATCTCTACGCCATGCGCGAAGGTGAGATAGCTTTTCCCAATCAACCGATAATCATAGTGGAAGCCCCGCTCATAGAGGCGCAGGTGCTCGAGACCCCCATGCTATGCATCATGAACCACCAGATGGCGGTGGCGACCAAAGCGTCGAGGGTGTGCCGTGCGACCAGCAAGCCCGTGAGCGAATTCGGTTCCCGCAGGGCCCACGGGCCCTGGGCGGCCGTTTACGGCGCCAAAGCAGCCGTCATAGCCGGCTGCGCGGGAACCAGCAACGTCCTTACCGGCAACATCTTCGGCTGCGGAAGTACCGGCACCATGGCGCACAGCTTCGTATCCTCGTTCGGCTGCACCGTCGAAGGAGAACATAAAGCCTTCAACGCCTACATACAGACACACAGAGGAGAGAATCTGATTCTTCTGATCGACACATACAACACCCTGAAGTGCGGTCTTCTCAACGCCATACGCGCCTTCAAGGAGAACGGCATAGACGACTCCTACCCTTACGGCTACGGCGTGAGACTCGACAGCGGCGACCTCGCCTATCTGTCAGTGGAAGTGCGCAAGGTTCTCGACGAAAACGGCCTGCACAATTGCAAAATATTCGCCACCAACTCTCTGGATGAATACCTCATCTCAGATCTCGAAAGACAGGGAGCCGCCATAGACTGCTATGGCGTGGGCGATGCGATAGCCACCAGCAAGGACGCCCCTTGTTTCGGAAACGTATATAAACTCGTCTGTCTGGACGGACAGCCGGTAATGAAGATGTCCGAGGACCGTGCGAAGATGATAAACCCCGGATTCCAGATTACCTGGCGCATAAGCAAGAATTATCCGGAAGAAATATATAAACTGGACGTCACCTGCCTTAGAGGCGACAATACGGACAAGACTCTTTCCGAAGGCGGGGCCATCACCATCTATGACGAATTCGACCGCTACAAATACAAAACACTGCCCCGCGGAGAATACACGGCCCGACCACTCCAGCAAGCGGTAATGCAGAACGGGAAGAGAGTGGCCCCGCAAAGAAGCATCTTCGAGAAAAAGGCCTACTATAACGACACGCTCTCGCATTTTTCACAAAGCGAAAGGCGTCTTATCAATCCGCACTTCTACAAAGTGGATATCTCAGATGAACTTTCTGAAGTAAAACTCTCCATCATAGAACGCCTTGTAAAAGAAATAGAAAACTTCACGATATGAACCGTAACAGCGCAATAGTCGTCGTGGATATGCTCTACGACTTCATCGATGGGTCATTGGCCTGCCAGAATGCAGACAGCGCGGTGCAGGAATGCCGCAGATTCATTCTCAAAAACAAGGAGCACTCCTGGGGCGAACCTCCTGTCCTGTTTATCCGGGAATGCCACCCTGCCGACCACTGCTCGTTTAAAGAATACGGCGGCATCTGGCCGGCACACTGCGTAAACGGAACGCATGGGGCGGAGATTCACTCCGACCTTCAGGAATTTGTACAGGAAGAACTGACATTTCTGAAAGGCACGGACCCCTCAAAGGAACAATACTCCGGAGCGGAAGGAAAAAACGAAGCCGGACAAAGCCTGTTGGACGTGCTCGGCATAATGGATGTAGAAGAAGCATATGTATGTGGCATGGCCACCGAGTATTGCGTAAGAAACACCGCTGAAGACCTTCTCAAAGCGGGACTGAAAGTAAATCTGGTGAAAAACACACTTGCCTACGTCGAGCAGGCCGCTCACGACGGGGCACTGAAAGCCATGCAGGAAGAAGGGATCAAACTTATATGAAAGTTCTGAATAAAATCATAGTCATACTTTTTCTGTCACTTCTGGCAAGCTGTACAGACGATACGCTGCGTCCATTTCCGGACGGGGCCCACAATTCAGCCAAAAGAGAAGGCGTAGAGGGGCTGGGCTACTCAAGGGTAATGATTCTCTATTTCGAGGGATACAATAACCTGTCAGCCGACTTGAATGACAACATAGCCCAGTTGTGCGAGGGTTATCTGCCGGAAAAAAACGAAGACAAGGCCGTGATCGTATATTCACATATCGCCAGAAACAGGATAGACTGGAGCACGCCTACTGAGCCTGTCATATTCCATATGTACAAGCACTACGGACAAGTCGTAATGGATACGCTCAAAAGATATCCTTCGGATCAGATATCAGTGAAGACCTCCATGGCGGAAGATGTCCTGGGATTCATCAAAAAGGAATTTCCATCTCCGTCCTACGGACTGGTTTTCAATTCTCACGCATCAGGCTGGCTTCCATCCGGTTATAATTACGGGAACGGTGACGCCACGCCTTCCACCTCCCCTTCGTGGATAGGCGCACAATATGACAGATCCTCTGCCAACGCCTACAATATGGACGTAAAGGATTTCGCCGACGCCCTGCCTATGACGCTTGACTATATTATCTTCGACTGCTGCCTTATGGGAGGGGTTGAGACCTGCTATGACCTCAGAGAAAAGGTCAAATATATAGCGGCGGCACCGACTGAAGTCGTCAGCTATGGATTCGATTACCGCACCATGGCTTCCAGACTTCTCGACTGCGAGACCATAGACGTTGAAGGCGTATGTCAAGATTTTTATGACAAACTCTCCTCTTCCAGCTATCTGACCGTAGGTCTGTATGACTGCAGAGTGATGGATGAATTGGCCGGCGTATGTCAAAAAATCTTTGCCAATCACCCCAACGCTTCGCTTGACGTCGAAAGAACCGAGGTGCAAAGCTATAACTACTCTTTTTCATATCACTACGATTTCCGAGACATAATCGCCAAAATGGGCGCCAGTGCGGACGAACTGAAGGAACTCGACCAGGTGCTTGAAAAGCTTGTGCTATACAAAAACGCCACTCCCACCTTTATAGGTACACCTATCAAAAAGGACACTTTCAGCGGTCTTAGCATGTACCTGCCACGAAACAATTGGCCTACGCTCAATTCCCTTTATAAGCAGACTCTCTGGAATCAGAAAACCGCTCTGTTGAAATAAAACAGGGTCGGCGTACCTATATTTAGGTATATACTATCACAAGTTCCTTTTTTATCTTTGCGAACTTTCAAAAAGCAAGGATGAAAGAGAGGGTCATTTCCATATTTCTCGCCTTGTTCTGTGCCATAGGATTGAGCGCACAGAATAACACTCACGTCCACAGCATAAAAGGAGTCATCAGGGATGCCGGAAACGGAGAGCCCATAGTAGGCGCCGGGGTGAACGTCAAGGGGACAGGACTCTGGACAGTCAGCAACGAGGATGGGCATTTCTCTCTCGGCGGGATTGACGCGGGGAAAATCACATTGGCATTCGCCTGCCTCGGATATGCAGACAAAGAGATTGGCATCACCATCTCAAGGGATATCGAAGGCATGGAGATAAAACTCAGCGAGAACACATTGGCCCTGAAAACTGTGGTGGTTACCGCCCAACGGGACAAAGAAGGCCTGAACACGTCCCTGCAGTTCGGTTCCAAGGCGCTGGAGCATATGCAAATGAGCAACATTACCGATGTCAGCGCCCTTCTTCCCGGAGGTAAGACCGTCAACCCGGACCTCACCGCCGACAATGTGCTGTCTCTGAGAAGCAGCGGAAGCTCCGCAGGTAACGCGGCTTTCGGAACTGCCGTGGAAGTGGACGGAGTAAGGATAGGAGGGAATTCATCATTCGCTTCTCTGTCAGGGACTTCCACCAGGGGAATAGCCACCGGGAACGTGCAGAGCATAGAGGTGATCACAGGCGTACCGTCGGCCGAATATGGCGATCTGAACAGCGGGGTGGTGAAAATTCACACCAAAAAAGGCGTGACTCCCGTAAACGTCACATTTTCAGTCAATCCGAGAACTTATCTAGGGAGCGCATCCAAAGGAATAGACCTTCAGAAGGGCCGGGGAATACTTAACCTGAGCGCAGAATGGACCCGTGCCACAGCCAAACTCTCCTCACCTTACACCTCTTACACGAGGCGCTCTCTCAACTCGGTCTATACCAACACCTTCAACGGCAAACTGCGTCTGGAAAGCGGACTCACCCTGGGGATAGGCGGGATGAACAGCGAGAACGACCCGGACGCTTATGTAGGCACGTTCAGCAAAGGTCGCGACAATTCAGCCCGTGCACATGTCCTTCTGGTATGGGCGGCGGCACGGCCTTGGATGACAAATCTCAAACTTGACGCGTCAGTCAATTATCAAGACAATTATACGCAGGACAGGACCTACAGTTCCGCCGCTTCGTCTCTTCCTGCCGTCCACTCCACTCTTCAGGGATATCACCTGGCGGACAGACTCCCCAAAAGCTATTTTGCAGACAAGATTGTCGACTCCAAAGAACTGGACTTGGCGTCTTCTCTCAAATACGAATGGTTCCGCAAGTTTTCTGCGTCCAGCAGCAAGTTCAAAGCCGGAGTGCAATGGAAAGCGAACGGCAACGTGGGCCGGGGAGAATACTATATGGACCCTACGGTGAGTGCCAACGGCTACAGGCCAAGACCTTACAGCGACTATCCATTTATGCATAACCTTTCGCTGTACGCGGAGGAAAATCTGAGCGTACCCATAGGACAGACAAAACTTTCCCTGATGGCCGGTCTTCGCTGCGAGAACGTATTCGTCCGTGGCACCAAGTACAAAAACGTAAACAGCCTCTCTCCGAGATTCAATGCCAAATGGAGTATCTCCGAAGACCTTTCCATCCGCGCCGGCTGGGGAATAAGCGAGAAGCTGCCTTCGTTCCATGTGCTTTTTCCGGAGCAGAAATACCGTGACATTCAGACTTTCAGCTTCTCCCACGGTCAGGAGGCATCCTATGTCTACTACACACAGCCATACAAGATGCTCTATAACGAGAACCTCACATGGCAGAAAAACCACAACTGCGAGATAGGGGCGGATTTCAACCTGCTTGGGACAAGCATATCTCTTGTGGGATATTACAACAAGACCCTTAATCCCTACACTTTTCGCAGCATCTATACTCCATTCTCCTACAAGATAATGAGCCTGCCTTCCGGTTACACGGTCGGTGAGGGCACGCAGATAAAAGTGGACCCGCAGAGCGGCGACGTGTACCTTCGGAATTCGGACGAATCCACATGGACCGCCATGAATACGCTTGTAGTGGACCGTTCCTTTTTCGAAAGCCAGCTTCCCGACGGAGGCGCCACCATACACCGCGCCGGGGCCGAGCTCACCGCGGATTTTCCTCAGATAGAGGCACTTAACACCAGCATCAGACTCGACGCGGCCTATGCATGGTCCTATTACGCAGACGAATCGCTTTCTTACTACTACAGAACCGGATGGTCTCACACGAGCCTTCCCAACCGTTCCTATCAATACGTAGGCATCTATGCCAACGGAGCAGGCTCATCCTCCACCTTCAACGGCAAGAAGACTCATTCGCTGGATGCCAATCTCACCACCATAACCCATATCACAGAAGATCGTCTTATCATCACCTGCCGTCTGGAGATGTCCCTTCTCAAACGCTCGCGCAACATCTCCACCTATAATGGAAGCGAATATGCCTTCAACGTGAGCGCCGACGGCACGCTGCCAAGCGGAGGCAGCATTTATGACGGCAACTCATACACGGCCATCTACCCCGTGAAATATATGGACGAAAACGGAGAGATTCACGATTTCACCTCCGAGCAGGCCACGCTCCCGGAATTTGCCAACCTCATCCTTAAATCCGGCAACGCATACACCTTCGCTCGCGACGGATACGGTTTCTACTGCTCGGCCAATTTCAGCGTAACAAAGGAGATAGCAGACAAGGTGTCCCTTTCCTTCTTCGCGAACAACTTCACGAATTCCAGAATGTACGTAACGTCAATGGCTACCGGCGTCGGAGCCATATTCACTCCGTCATTCTATTATGGTTTAACCTGCAGGATAAAGATTTAGACGATGAGAAAGATAGTAAGCCTTCTGTTTTTGCTGCCCATGCTTCTTACGGCATGCACATCTGCCTTTCCGGATAATCCGTGGGAAAACGGCACCGCACTACTATCCATCCGTCCACAGTATCCGGAATCTTTTCCAACGGAAGAAAAAAGCAAAGGAACACTGCGTCTCAGCAGTCGCAGAGAAGACCTGACTTACGAATGCACTGCCGACAAGGACGGAGTGTTCAGCATAACGCTTCCAAAAGGCTCATACAGAGCCGTCTATAACCTCACATACGAGTCTTACATCTTCAACGGCGTACTGGACAAAATCATACTGGGTTCCCGCGACACGGACATCGACCTCCCGTTAAGCGTGTCGAAAGCAGGATCTCTGGTAATAAAGGAAATCTACAGTGGCGGATGCACCAAATACCCCGAGGAAGGCAACTACGCCTCGGATTCTTACATCATAGTGCATAACAACAGCTCACAGACGGAGTATCTGGACAGTCTGTGCCTGGGTGTGATAGATCCTTACAGAAGCATCGCCACCAACGTGTGGAGCGATATGGACATAGACTATGTCCCTGTAGTTCAAGCCATTTGGCAGATAGGAGGAACGGGAAAGAGTTTTCCTCTGGAAAGCGGAGAAGACGCGGTGATAGTAATCTACGGAGCCATAGACCACGCTTCGACCTATTCCCAGTCGGTCAATCTCAATAAGGAAGATTATTTCGTATGCTACAGCACTGCCTATTTCCCCAACCCCAATTATCACCCTGCCCCGGGAGACAAAATACAGAGCGAACGGATTCTGTCCGTAGTAATTAAAACAGGTCAGGCCAATGCCTACACATTTGCCCAGGCGTCACCGGCTCCCGTCATTTTCCGCGCCCCTCAAGGCTCCACCATTCAGGAATTCCTGCAAAACGGAGAGTCCATAATCCAAAAGCCCGGCTCCAGCGTGGACAGAATAGTCAAACTGCCCATAGACTGGGTGATAGACGGAGTGGAAGTCTTCGAAAAGGCCGGAAAAAACAAGAAGCGTCTTCCAAGCGGGATAGACGCCGGGGCCGTGGATTTTTCAGGACCATATCAGGGACACACTCTCTACCGGAAGACAGACGAAAAATCCACATCGCTGTGCGGTTACCAGGTACTTCAGGACACGAACAACTCCACGGACGATTTTTATGAACGAGAAATACAGTCGCTCCATGAATAAGGCCTGCCACATATTAGCGTTTCTGCTTCTGGCCTTGCATTGCATGGCTCAGGACTACGAGACATTCCTGGACACGCAGATTTTCGCAGGGAGCGAGAACATAAACTGGATACGGACTCCGGATGCCGATTATTCCTATGCGGAATTGTCCACTGCCTACACTGACGGCAGTTTCCGCTCTCCTTTCAACGGCAGGTCCCTGTGGAGCAGCACGGCCAAGGCCAAATCCTTGAAACAGTTTCAGAATTTTTCTATTCAGGGGACTTTCAGTTTTTCTTCCGCTTCTGCCAATGGAGCCTGCGGCAGCATGAGCGCCATTTCAGAATATTATCCCGTAGACATATACGAATTCACACCGGGCAAAAAATCCAGACAAGTATATGACCTGTTAGGAGGACTCAGTCTGAATGTGAGCGAGAATTGGCTTATAGGAGGAAAGTTCACATACCAGGGACAGAATTATACGAAGTTCAAGGACCTCAGGCACACCACATACCATATGTCATTGCAGGTCTCCCCTTCCGTTCTTTACCGGGGTGACGCCTGGAGCGCGGGAGGAGTGTACAGCTTCAGAAGAAACACTCAAAGTATTGTAGCCGAAGAAATTGGCATAAATTCAGGTGTATATTACGCTTTTCTGGACAAAGGACTTTTCTACGGAGTCAAAGATATATGGGACAATTCGTCCGTGCATCTCAAAGAATCGGGACTCGACCGCTTCCCTATACAGGAGAATATGCACAGCCTTACCGTCCAGAGCCTGTATGACAATTTGTTTGCCGAATTCGGAATTCAGGCCGGCAAAGGAAAAATAGGAGAAAAGCAGAAAATATGGTACGACTACGACCGCTACGCCTGCACCGCTGCGCTCGCTTATCGTTTGACCGGAGAGGCCGTGGAGCACACATTCAAGCTCAAATATGACTACCGCTTCCTGAAAAACTACGAAAACATACTGGAAGACATAACACAGGGCGGAATCACAACCACCTATGATTACGGTTCTCTTCCTATTCTTTCTAAGTCCTCTTCGCTTGCAGGACTTGAATATATGTTTTATGACAGGAACAACGGAACCATCATTACGGCAGACGCGTCGATAACGGGCGAACGAGCGGAGTCTTCCACCATCTATCCCTATGTATACTCTTCTGAACTTCTGAGCGCAAACATGGGATTGAGCGCAAGATTCGCAGTGCAGAAGCATTTGGAAATAACAGCGCTGCTGCGTGCGCAAAAAGGATTCCAAAATGAGACAAGCCGCAGTGTAAGCGACACTCAAGCAAGCACTTCCGCACAGAGAGCGACAGATATATACTCAGAGATGACTCTCTGGAAGACCAGTCTGAAAATACCCGTACATGTAGGGTTCAGGTACACCTTCGACAAGGGCCTTTACGCAAAATATGGTTTTACATTCGTAGGGCATAAAAACGGACAGATAACAAATACTTTAGCAATAGGATATAATTTTTAAAAACACTCAATATGAAAAAAATCCTTATCATCGCAGCAGGAGCGCTGCTTTTGGCATCCTGCACGCAGGACAAGAACAAAACGGAAGCGGATCTCGGATTCGTACAGATCTCTCCTGTCATCACTAAAGCTACCGACACTTCCTTTGAAGAGGGAGACAAGATCGGCGTAACTATCACTCTGCCGGGCGAGACATTCGCTCAGAACGAAGAACTTACCTATGCAGACGGCGTATTCAAAGGTAGCCTCAAATGGTATTCAGAGTCTCTGACCACATCCACCTTCTCCGCCTACTATCCATATACAAAAGAAGGAGTTCCGACTTCATTCAGCGTACAGGAAGACCAGAGCGCCGGAGTAAGCGGGTCGGACTTCATAGCCGGAATCAAAGAAGAGGTAAGCCCTTCGGCAGAAGCCATAGTAGTGCCTTTCAAGCACCTTCTCAGCAAGATCGTACTCAAAATCGACAACCAGAGCGGTGCGGACATTTCAGAAGTCAGCCTTGAAGGAGCCAAATCCACCGCGATCATAAATCTGTCAGAGCTTACC
The DNA here is from genome assembly GCA_963624185.1 of Firmicutes bacterium CAG:460. Taxonomy (GTDB): domain Bacteria; phylum Bacteroidota; class Bacteroidia; order Bacteroidales; family UBA932; genus Cryptobacteroides. Next base: position 22,908 of record CAVFNP010000026.1, read on the forward strand.
GCCACGGTGGACGAAAGTTCTGCGGAGCTCACCATCAAGGCCTGCCCTGTCACTGCTGGCAGCGAATATGCCCTCATAACAGTGCCACAGAGCGTTGCCTTCACTCTCAATGTGACGCTAAACACCGGAGACAAACTGTCTCAGAATCTTCTTTCCACCGAACTTGTCAGTGGCGGTCAATACACCGTAAACGCCAAAGTCCTTCCGAAAGAACTGACCGTGACCATCTCCGGAGACATAGAAAACTGGACAGACAAGGGGGAAATCGCTCCTGACCAGCCTACCTACATCGATTTCGCCGAGTATGACGGTTACTTCGTATATAAGAACGAGAAATACACCACCAAGACCTTCTCTGACGGCACGACATGGATGACACAGCCTATGCGCTATATCCCTGAAGGATATACCGTATCCACGGACCCTACCGCCGATGACGCGCATATCTGGGCACCATATACGATAGTGAACGGCGTAGCCACTCCTTCTACAGACGCCGCACTCGTGACTTCAAACGGATATCTCTACGACCAGCAGGCCATCTTCGGAGAGGACGTGACCAAAGACAACGCAGCTTCATTCGAGGGTGCGCAAGGCATATGCCCTAACGGTTGGCATGTTCCTACAAGGGCCGAATACATCAAACTCTGCGGGTATTCTAACAAGGCGGAAGGCGAAGACACATATACAACTGATGAAACAGCCCTGCTGTGGGACAGCGAAGCCAAATATGGCTCCATCAAAAAGGCCAATGAACTCGGCTGGAACTTCGTCTTCAGCGGATATCGTCAGAAGAACAACTATTCCGCCACGCCTCAATACTTCAAATCTACTATCGCAGAAAAGAATACAAACGACAAATCCTTTGTAGGACTGCCAAGCATAACTTACTGTGCAACTTCTACTGTATATAAATATAATGAGACTTCGTCTACGAGCCTTCAGTTCTTCGGGCTCATGACTTCATTCACCGCGACTTACTTGGACGGAAAACTGTCCCTTGCATATGTGCACGAGGAATGCGGTCAGCAGCTGAGGTGCATAAAGAATGCAAAGTAAGTAACTGTTAAACAAAAATATTTGTTAATTTTGTGGACATTCGTCTCCTATGCCGGGGGCGAATGTCTATTTGTTTTTTCACTCAAGCTGTTTATCGCAGATTATGGACGAAGTAAAAGTAATAGAGATTAAAAAAAGCGTTTTCGAGGAGAATTCTCTTCAAGCGGACGAACTTAGAAAAGACCTTAAAAAGAAAGGCGTCTTTCTTCTTAACCTTATGTCTTCACCGGGAAGCGGCAAGACCACGACCCTGGTCAGCACCATTAATCTGATTAAAGACAAAGTACGCACCGCGGTTATGGAAGCCGACATAGACAGCGACGTGGATGCCGTAAAAATCAAGAATGCCACAGGAATAGAGTCCATACAGCTGCATACCGGAGGCATGTGCCACCTCGATGCCGAGATGACTCGACAGGGACTTGACGCATTGGATCTTACCCAGATCGACCTCGCCATACTAGAGAATGTGGGCAACCTCGTATGCCCTGCCGAATTCGATACGGGAAGCTGCCGTAACGCGATGATTCTCTCTGTTCCCGAAGGCGACGACAAACCGCTCAAATACCCTCTCATGTTCTCCATCTGCGACGTGGTGCTCATCAACAAAACGGATGTATTGCCGTATTTTGATTTCGATCTGTCGCGGTGCGCCGAGAATATACATAAAAGAAATCCTAAGGCCAGGATTATCCCCATCTGCGCACGCAGCGGAGAAGGAGTCGGAGAATTTGCCGATTGGCTTGTAAAAGAAGTGAATGACTGGAAGAACAACTAAAATATAACCGATATGCCTGAAATGTCAAAGCGCTATGTCCCCGCACATAAGGGAGACAAGAATCCTAACCCAAAACTACTCAAATTCGTACGCAAAGTAACAGACAGAATCCCCGCCAAGCTTCACGGAGTCACTACGGAAGACCCTGAATATTGGGGACTTGCCTGCATCTTCGAAGACGAAATGGATCCGCAGACACGAGAATCAGCTCTCGATCTTCTGCTCGACGTCATCTCTTCTAAACCTATGAAGGTAAGGGAGCATCGTACCTACAGTCAGCTCGTGGAGTGGAACCATAAGAAGCACTATACCGCCGGCGATGAAGAGTTCGATGCGCTTTTGGATAAATTGGCATATTTCGGAATGCTGGAATATGACTACGGGGACAAATACACCGATGACGGGCCAGTTCCTGGAGCTGGGTATGAACGAAAGGACAGAGAATATTGGGTTCCGCTTTTCGTGCCCGGATCCGCCGAATATACCAATATGAACAAGGACCTGATGGACAGACATCCGGAACTGGCGATGTTTTTCGAGAGGATGACCTTCCTTCCGCTTGAACATGTTACGGCCATGGTTCCTCCGGGAGGTGCCGGAATTGGCATGCACGTGATTCCGGTGGAAAAAGCCATAAGCATGGAAAATCAGTCCATTGACATAGAGCACATATCGTATTGGCTTAAAAGATACGAAGGCCATATCGGGGCATCCATCTGCTCCTGTCGTTACGGGCGCAAAAAACTTGACGAAGGCTGCGCCGACGACTACGAGGACTGGTGCATAGCCGTGGGTGACATGGCTGATTACTGCGTGGAAACAGGTCGCGGACGTTCAGTCACTTACGACGAGGCCATGGAGATTCTCCGCAGGGCCGAAGCCAATGGATATGTACATCAGATTACGAACATAGACGGAGAGGGGAAGATCTTTGCCATCTGCAACTGTAACGTGAAAATCTGCAACGCGCTTCGTACTTCGCAGCTTTTCAATACGCCTAACATGTCCCGCAGCGCCTACGTGGCTGAAGTGGACAAATCTGCCTGCGTGGCTTGCGGAAGATGCGTGGAGTACTGCCCTGCCGGAGCCGTAAAACTTGGCCAGAAACTATGTACCTCTACAGGAGAAAAGCAGTATCCAAGGCAAGTGCTTCCTGACGCTACCCGTTGGGGCAAACATATGTGGAGCGAAGATTATCGCGACCGCAACAGAATCAACTGCTACCCGAGCGGTACTTCTCCTTGCAAAACGGCATGTCCTGCCCATATCGCCGTGCAAGGATATCTGAAAAAGGCGGCTGAAGGCAAATACAGAGAAGCGCTTGAACTTATCAAACGCGAAAATCCGTTCCCTGCGGTGTGCGGAAGAATATGCAACCGCAGATGCGAAAGCGCCTGTACACGCGGCACCATAGATGAGCCGGTGGCAATAGATGCGGTAAAGAAATTCATAGCCGAGCAGGATATGAATCAGGAGCGCCGCTTTGTACCCGAGATCGTAGTTGCATCCAACAGAGGACGCTGGAAAGAGAAGATAGCCATCATCGGCGGCGGTCCGTCGGGACTTAGCTGCGCATATTACCTGGCCACGATGGGATACTACCCTACCGTTTTCGAAAAGAACCCTCAGCCTGGCGGAATGCTACGATACGGAATTCCTTCTTATAAATTGGCCAAGGACGTGATAGACGCCGAGATAGACATAATGCGGGAGATAGGCGTGGAGATTAAGACAGGGGTGGAAGTCGGAAAGGACATTACTCTCGATGAACTTCGCGCACAGGGTTACAAGGCGTTCTATGTGGCCATAGGATGTCAGGCAGGACGTCTTCCGGGAATCCCGGGACAGGAACTGGACGGAGTCAGCACAGCCATCAACTTTCTTCACGATGCGAACACCGGCGGCAAGACCCTTTCGGGCCGTGTAGTCGTAGTGGGCGGTGGTAACGTGGCTATAGACGCGGCCCGTGTAGCAAAACGCAGCGGAGCAAGTGAAGTGACCATGCTTTCCCTTGAAACCGAGGACATCATGCCTGCTTCACCGGAAGAAAGGGCTGAAGCTCGTGAAGACGGAGTAACAATCAATCCGGGATGGGGGCCCGCAGAGGTTTTGGGCCAGGATGGAAAGGTCACCGGAATCAGATTCACCAAATGTCTGTCCGTTTTCGATGAGCAGAAACGTTTTTCACCTAAATTCGACGAGGCTCAGTCTCTTAGTCTTGATGCCGATATGGTGATATTCGCCATAGGCCAGAGCGTGGAGCCTAAAGAACTTTTCAATGGCAGCAAAGTCGAATTCTTCAGAGGAGTATATCCAGTCGGGGACAAATTCACCCTCCAGACTGCACAAGAAGATATATTCGTGGGAGGAGACTGCCTGACGGGGCCTAAGTTCGCCATCGATGCCATAGCAACAGGTAAAGAGGCGGCCGAATCTCTGCACCGTTACGTACAGCACGGGCATATGACTATCGGCCGTAACCGCAGGGACTTCATAGAACTTGACAAGACTGACATCCGCGTGGAATCCTACGACAATTCATCACGTCAGACTGCTGGAAACGCCGAAGGTCGGAAACCTTTCGAAGAGTATCACCTGACCCTTACTGAAGAGCAGGTACGTAAAGAGACAGCAAGGTGCCTTGGATGCGGCGCGTCTGTAGTCGATCCTAACAAATGCATAGGGTGCGGACTCTGTACTACCAAATGCGCATTCGACGCCATACACCTGCACAGGGAGCATCCTGAGTGCAGCAAGATGGTACAATCCGAAGACAAAGTCGGGGCGCTTCTACCGTATGCCCTCAAGCGTGGGGTAAAAATACTTCTTAAGAAAGGCGAGCACCAAAGCTAAGCAGAATGCACGAACTGGGAATAGTGTTTCACATTATCCGCGAGGTCAAAAAAACCGCCGCAGAAAACCATTGTAAAAAGGTCAGTAAGGTCATTATGGATATAGGAGAAGTGTCCACCGTAGTGCCCTACTACCTTGAAGACTGCTGGAAATGGGCGGTGGCCAAGGATGAAGAGATCCTGCACGGTTGTTCCCTTGAAGTGAACACAATAAAAGCCGTAACCTTATGTCAGGATTGCGGAGAAGAATACCCTACCGTGGAATTTGCCAAGATATGCCCGCACTGCGGCAGTGAAAACACAGTTCTTCTTAGAGGTAACGAAGTGGAAATAAGACAAATGGAAGCAGAATAAATAAAAAGAAAATATATGGCTTGTTTTTTAGTTCCTATGGCTCAGGCGATAGCCACCACAATTTATCGCCACACACATAAAGACTCCATCTATGACGGAAAGTCTTCTGTACTGAAACGCAATATTCCGTCGCTGGAAAAAATGCTCTGGGGTGGCACCGTCATGCTCATAGTAGACCATATCATCAATGGCGAACTCACGTGGCGATTCCCGTTCTTCACGGCCTTCACAGAAGCGGACGGAGTAAGCGTATTCTTTAAGGAACTTCTCACAGTGGGTGTTCCTATGTCACTTACCCTCACCGTTTTCTGGGCCGTCTGGGCTCTCTGTACACATAGAACGCAACAGATACCTTCTGCACAAAATAGGAGGTATCTTCTTTAAACGGCCTTCCAGCCGTCCACGCAGCGGGTCGCAGAAGAGAAATTGATGCCGAGCTTGATAATCTGCTTGCCGGAGGCGAGGAAAGGTTTATCATAACCCTTCTCCTCTATCTGCTTAAGTGCCTCTTCCGCAGAGCCATCGCGCTTGAGCTCGATGATATAGACATAATCCGCCGTGTCCATCACTATATCTATCCTTCCTCGCGATGTCTGGTATTCGGTCTTCACATAGAGTCCCATCATCTTGAACATCACTGACATGGTGTTCTGGAAGTACAGCTCCAGGTCTCCCTGAACGTCGTAACCGTTACCCGCGAGGAAAGCCGTAAAGCGGTTCATGAAATCCTCGACATTACCGCTTCGAAGTGCCCTTACAAAACGCGACACCGCGAACTCACCTTCGTTCAACCGCGGAGTGAACATCTGGCTGAGAGACTTCAGAAATCCGCTCTTGACCTCCTCGTTAGGATAGTCAAGATAATATGAACGGAACTCCCCATCATATCCCTTGATGGTCAGGTATCCGCTTTGGTACATCAGCGTTATAGGCTGAGGATCGGCGTAATTGACTCCGCTCAACTCCTCGGGCGACACATCGTTTTTCGATATGTTGTCCAGATTATAATTTCCCTCCTTCAAGTATTTCACCAAGAACGACGGCGTGCCGGTCTCAAACCAGTATTCGCCGAATTTCATCTTGCTGAAGGTATTCAGAATGCTGAACGGATTATAGATCCCCGCAGTGTTCTCGCAGAAGTGATACCCGTCGTACATTCTGGCGAGTTTGGCATAGCATTCATCCTTGCTGAGACTGCTCGCCTCGGCGAGTTCCTGCACGCTCCCGTCGAAATACTGCCGCAGTTCCTTCTCCGTGATGCCGCAGATGTCGATATAGCGCTCGTCCATCGAGATGTCCTGGATGTTGTTAAGTCCGCTGAACACGCTCATGCGGCCTATCTTCGTAACTCCCGTCAGGAACCCGAACTTGATGTACGCATCCTTCGCCTTCATCACGCTGTAAAAGCCCTGCAGGGTCTCGCGGAACTTTTCCCTCAATTCCGCACGGGTCAGATTATCCACGATAGGCTTGTCGTATTCATCTATCAAGATTACCGCCTGACGTCCTGTCTTTTTATATGCAGCCTCTATTATTCCCTTTAAACGGGAATCACAGGCTTCACTCACTACTTCCACGCCATAGTCATTCTCCATCTTCTTCAGATGCACATTGAGAATATCTTCAAGAGCATCAGGACTTGAATACGATTTTCCGCTGAAATCAAAATGCAATACCGGATATTCCTTCCACTCCTTTTCGAGAGCATCCACCGCCAAGCCTTTGAAAAGTTCTTTCTTTCCGCTGAAATACGCCTCCATCGTGGATACGAGAAGGCTCTTGCCAAACCTGCGCGGACGGCTCAGAAAATAATACTTTCCCGTGCTGGCAAGCTTATAAATATGCGCGGTCTTGTCCACATAGACATATCCATCTCTGCGGATATCCGAAAAAGTCTGTATTCCTATAGGGTACAACATACGGCTAATGCTTTATAGTGACATTCGCCCCAAATTTACAAAAAATTGAGAAGCCAAACAATTCCACAATTACTACTTGTGGTTTACCATGATTCTTGGCAATATCATCTTGATCATCTTCCATGTTATAATCCATAGTAGAAGCAATATGAAAGACTAAGGTCTTTGCATAAATTTCTTGTACCGGATGCTTATCACTTGCATAGGCATCTAAATGTGTTGCTCCATCTTCTCTAACCAGATCTTTAATAGCATAAAGAAAACCTCCATTTTTCCCTAGAATTTAGAGAATAAACACCAACCATATGGGTCTTAATCCTTATTGTTCTGGAATATGCTCGATGAGGGGCTCTTTTTTATTTTAATGGTAATTATAGCAATTGTCTTAATCCTTGTTGTATTGGAATATGCTCGATGAG
>CAVFNP010000027.1:0-16814 GCA_963624185.1 Firmicutes bacterium CAG:460
ACCCACGAAGAACTATACTTCATCCTCCGTGGCGAAGGCGAATATCAGGTCGACGGTGAAATGTTCCCTATCCGCGAGGGCAGCGTCATCCGCGTCTGCCCCGATGGGAAGCGCTGTATCCGCAACAATGGAACAGAGAACCTCACCATGCTATGCATCCAATACAAGGCAAATTCTTTCGGCGCGGACGACAATCCCATGACTGACGGCAACATTCTCCAAGAGGCCCTGAACTGGTAAAACTTCGGGGAGATAAAGCCCTGACACGACGGCGAATTCATTATCGGGAAGAAGGATATATTTGGCTAATAATAAATTTATTATTATATTTGCATATCAAAATAAAACAACGCAGACGTTCAGATTAATGACATTTATAAAGTCACGATCGAACGGAAGCACCGAAGTAATTTTCAAGGCAAGATCAAGAAAACCATGTATCAGGGCAAAAGAAAAGTTTTCGATCCGAAGAGGAACGAAGAAGAAAGAAACAAAGTCATCACTTATCGTGGAGGTGCAATCTACAATGCGTTCGTAGAGCTTGACGGCATCATCTGCAAAAGCGAGTTCGCAAAGCAGTATATGGAGAAGACTCAGAGCTGGTTCTCGCAGAAACTGAACGGCTGTCCTGTCGGCGGCGCGAAGAAGGAGTTCACCTCTGCCGAGGCGGTCAAGATAGCGGAATCTTTCCGCGACATAGCTAAAAGACTCTGCGCTCTGGCGGACGAAATAGATGCGGTCGCCGACGTGGACTGATCGATAACTGAGCCGTAAGACAGCATACTTAAAGGGTTCATTTTTATGGTAATGAACGATATTAGGAAACGAGTCATCGAGTCCACTGAGATATCGGAATTCCAACGGAAAGTCTATCTGGAACTGCTGAACATACCCGAGGGAGCCACTATCTCATATGGAGAACTCGGAAGAAGAATCGGGTGCAGGAGCGCACGGGCCGTTGGCCAGGCTCTGCACCGCAACCCCTTCGCTCCCGATGTCCCCTGCCATAGGGTCATAAAGTCCGACGGCACCCTCGGTGGTTATGCTTTCGGGACAAAGAAAAAGGAGGAACTTCTCAAAAAAGAATCCTCCAAAAAAAAGATTAGTATCGACTTAGACAGCCTTTAATCCAAATAGAGCCAATTGAGGTCCACACGTCCGCTTCTCAGTGCGAGGCGCAATGTATGGCGGCCTTTGGAAAGAGCGATATCCTCTATCCATTTGCACTTCCATGAAGGAGTCTTCTCAAACTCCACCACACTCTGGTCTTCGCCGTCAACGGTGAGTACCATCTTTCCGCCGAGAAGCTCGGATGTGTAACGGGCCGCAAGGGCGTATGTGCCGTCCTTGTCCACCTCCACCTGATATTCCACCCAGGCGCCTTCCACATTGCAGAGGACCATCAGCTCACCGAACACATCGGTGCAAGGACGCACCTTGAAGACTTCATTCCAGCCTGTCTGAATGCCGGACATGTTATGGGCGACATAGTGTGCGGCAGGAATAGGCTCGTGACGTGAGTACCAACAATTTTTGTCAAAAGACGAGAAATTGACATACATCTTTCCGAGCGGTGTGAGAGCCGGAGCCTGCGTATCGGAGTTAAGAAGAGAGATCGCCGCCCAGTTTCCGGTACCACGCACCATAAACCAGCTGTAACCTTCTACACTGGTGTCGGTTTCAAGCATGTTCAGAACATCGGACATAAAGGAAATCTGATCAGACTCATTATTGGTTATGCTACCATTGGCATGGCAGAACTCAGTCATAAAGACCGGCTTGCCGTATTTATCGAAACGGCGGATCATAGAGCGCATTCCGCTGGCGTTCGGCATATAACAGTGAAGGGCTATCGCATCGAAGGCGTCGCTGCCTATGCCATCGCACCCGATGAATTCATCCAGCCATACGACAGGGTCACCGTAACCCGAAAGCGTTCCATAATTCAGAGCGGGTGAAGCCAGATTCATCCCCACCTCTTTAGAGAATGCGCGAAGCTCAGGCCAACTTTTGGCAGCTACGCCTGGGACCATATTCGCCTGATCGGTAAGATTAGGCTCGTTATAACCGAGAATCCATCCCGTCTGAGGATAATCTTTCTTCAACCGTGAGATATTGTCCTTGTTGAGGCCGGCGTTCCAGACCATAGGATAGAAGGAAATGCCGTTGGCATAAAGGCCGGAAGCCATAGAAGGATAATTGTGTGACCAGTCGTAGTCCCAGCAAACGCCCTTACCGAGCAGATCGGCGTCGGAGGCCATCTGGAAATTGCCCGCCACTCCCCTTTTAGCGCTCTTGGCCTGTCTGACAGGAACGCTTGTGACGTTGAAATCCGAAGGATGCCCGGTCGGATCAAGAGTCCCGATTGCAGAAGACGTATTGAATTCTGAAATGACGGAATATCCTGTCATCTCCACCACCGCCACGGCGTAGTAATCCACTCCCGTTTCCAGCGAAGATGCTGTAACAGTATGTTCACCCTTGGCATATTCCGCTGTCTTCGGGATGCGTGACGGCCTGTAATCCGACTTCGGTGTAACATAGAGACAGTATTCCGTCTGCGAGTCTGAGGGCGAGGCAACCACGGTGGCGGACGAAGGTGTAAGCGCTTCGATAGACAGCTTTATGCTGAAGCCATCATCTTGAGCTATGCTATTTTTGCACGAACAAAGCACACAAAGACCTGCGATAAACGGCAGTGCGAGATTGAAGATATTTTTCATTTCAGGAAAAAGAGGGGTGGCGTTTTCACCACCCCCGAGTGTCAGATTTATTATTTACTTTTTTTATAGAAGAATACGGCGTCAAAATCCAGAGTGGTAGGATAACCGTTTGCACCCTGAGTGAATGCGATAATGCCGGTTTCAGTAGCAGCATTATATTTATCGCTTGCCATAAAGACTGACATAGGGATTTCTATCTCATGCCACTGTCCGTCCCTCTTGAATCCGTAAGTGGAATTCTCATCACCGATCATAACGCCGAATTCACCGCTGAGGCAACGCAAAGAATACTCTCCAGCGCAGTTTGCCTTCATCGCAATGTGAAGAGTATAATCGGAAGTGATGCTCTGAAGAGCCGCACGGCGCTTTGCGGACTCAGCTTTCTCCTCATCGGTAATACCTGCGGCAAGACGGAAACAGTAACCGAACCAGCCGGAAGCGGTATTAAGGGAGAACCATCCGTCAACGACTCCGTAAGAGTTAGGTCCTGAGCAGGTTCCTGCTGAACCGCCGTTCCAATAGTCAAAGAAAATTGTACCGGTATCTCCGTCCTCAGAATAAACACCGTCAGCATACATGAGATATTTTGTCTTACCTGCGATGCTGTTGCTGGTGGTCTCATCCATAGAGATGATGATATAGTCACTACCCTTAAGGCTCTCGTAAGTGACGGTAGCCTTGTCGGTCACGAATTCCTTGGTCTTGAAACCGGCAGAAGCCGTATAAACGGCCGCAGTGTACTCTGTGTCAGACTTGAGGGAAGTAAACTCCTCTGTAGCATTGCCCTTGAGAGTCTTCGCGGTCTCCGGGACCTTCTCCTCATAAGATGCGGTTTCTACAACCCAGAGCTGATACTCTGTCTGGGCATCGTTCACCTCTACTGCAACAGTAGCGCTGTTCTCGGACGGAGTCACCTTGATGGTGCATCCGAATGCTGTAGATGGATTTTCACTCTTCTTGCAGGAAGCAAGAGAAATGATGGTCGCTGCACTAAGCAGGATTGGAATGATCTTTTTCATAATTGTAAATATTGATTTATAGTTTTAAATATTTGACTAATAACCCTCGTTCTGATCAAGTCCGGCCAGGCGGATCTGTTCCTGAGGGATAGGCATCAAGACGTGATGGTCTTGGAATTCACACATATCATCCCCGTCGAGAAGTTCAAAATGAGACTTGTCGATTGAAGATATGAACGGATACTCGCTTGCAAGGGCGTCCCAGTTGTCCAGTCTGAATTTCTGCCTGTATGCGTTCATCGTCTCCTTGGCGATGCCCCAGCGGCACAGATCGAACCAACGGTGGCCCTCCATTGCCAATTCCACTCTTCTCTCGTGGCGAAGTGCCTCGCGGGTAGCTTCGACTTCCGGAAGAGAGGCACTTGCGCGATGACGTATGGCATTGATATATTCCTTGGCCGTGGCTAATTCGGTTCCGCTCTCAATAGCGGCTTCAGCATACATCAGGAGCACGTCGGCATAACGGATTTCCTTCCAATTGAGTCCGGCACGGGATGCGTGGCTGAGATCCGGAAATTCAAAGCGAAGTCCCTTGGATGTAGCCTCGGCAGATGCCGGATAAGACTCCATCTGGTACTTGCGGTTATAGAAATAATTGGCATACTGAATCTCCGCAGTCTCGTTCTCAACTTCGGAAGGCAACTGCTCGAGGATGGTCCATCCGCGACGCGGATCTCCTTCTTCGAACTCGGCGTAAAGGTCCCATGTAGGACGGTCATATCCCCAGCCTGAAACGCCGCCTACATTGGCAGAACGTGGCCTCATCATTATCTGGGTGAATGTTCCCCGGGTAAATCCGAATCCGCCATAATCCGAATACATGTCCGTAACGTAGTTTATCTCGAAGACAGACTCCCTGCTCCACTCATTCTCGATAAGGAACTGCGAGAAATAATCCGGAACCAGAGAGTACTCGCCGGACGCGGTGATGAGTTTTCCCCATTTGAGCACCTCCGAATAGTTTTTCCGATAAAGGTTCACCTTCATGAGAAGAGCCTCGGCGGCACCCTTGCTCACCCTGCCAAGATCATCGGCGCTGTACTCGCTCTGAAGCGGAAGAAGTGCCTCCGCATCCTCGAGATCAGAAATAATCTGCGCATACACCACATCGGAAGTGGATCTGGGCATCTTCCAGTCCTCTGAACTTACCACAGGACTTAGCGGCATAGGCACACCTCCGAAAAGCCTTACGAGCCGGAAATAATAGAAAGCGCGCAGGAACTTCGCCTCACCGAGCATCCTGGCACGGTCAGTTTCCGTCATATCGCTAGGCAGCGGCATCGCTGCGATGGACTCCAGCGCCTGATTGCACCTGGATATGCCAATAAACTGGGCGTTATAGTAATTATCCAGAAGAGCGTTGCTCGAAACCACCTGGAATTTACAGATGTCGTAAGCATCGGCCATATCCTTAAGATATTCTCCGCCTTTTATCGCGTCATCTGAAGCGACGTCGCCTATGAGCCATTCGTTGCAGTATGTACTGCCCAGATTCCATGACATAGGAACATAACAGCCCACTACAGCCTGCTTCGCGGCGTCTTTCGAAATAAAAAAGTCACTCAGTTTACTCTCATTGGGCTGCTGCTCCGTGAGCCAACCGTTGCAGGAAGCCAGACCGCATACAAGTGCCAAGGCAATTATTGAAAATTTGATTGATTTCATAGTCCGTTCCTCCTAAAAATTAAGTGATGTACCGAAAAGCAGTGTCCGGGACTGCGGGTAGTTTCCCCAGTCCACACCACCGCTGACCTCAGGGTCATAGCCGCTATATCTTGTGAGAGTAAGAAGATTGTTCGCCGACACATAGAACCGCCATGATGAGACATGGAACTTCTGCGTAAAACGGCTCGGAATGGTGTATCCGAGTTGGATATTCTTCAAGCGCAGGTAAGATCCGTCCTCGACAAATCGTGAGGATGCTTCCATATTGCGCGACGACCCTGCCGGATTCGGAATGGTTCCGTCGGTGGAAGTGGCTGTCCAGACATTGCGCATTGCAGTGCTGAGGGTTGCCTGACGGCCGTCACCCTCTGTCTGCCGGCGAAGAGCGTTGTAAATCTTGTTCCCATAGACTCCCTGAAAGAACATGGAGAAGTCCAGTCCTTTCCATCCCATAGTGAAATTGAGTCCATATGAAAGCCAAGGGAACGGATTGCCTATGCTTACCATATCGTCGGTATTGATGACACCGTCACCGTTCTGATCCTTGTAGCGCGCGTCCCCGGCATGCTCCGTAACGCTCGTAACGCCCCATTGATGCTCCACCACTTCCTGATCAGTCTGATAGATACCTTCATACTCCCAGCCCCAGAGGCTATATAAAGGAAGACCCTCGTCGCACATCGTGTAGGACCCCTGCACCCTTTCACCTCCGTTGAGGTGGGTAAGTCGGTTGCGCACGAAGGACACATTTCCATTAAGGTCGTAATGGAAATCACCCACAGCATTGGCATGTCCGAGAGTAAGTTCTATACCCTTGTTGCTCACCGTTCCGACATTCATGGTGCTGGAATAAAGGTTACCCACTACGGCCGGTGCCTTGACACTCAGGAGCATATCGTAAGTGTTACGGATGTAAGTGTCGATATTTCCGTAGAGTTTGCTGTTCCAGAAGCCGAAGTCCAGTCCAAGGTTGATCTGCTCCGTGTACTCCCATTTCCCGCCGGTATTCACATATGTAATGACGGCCGCACCGGGAGTATAAGCTGTCGACCAGTCCCCTGTGGTGTTGCCCAACGGGTAGCTGACGAAGGTGATACCCTGCTGAATGGCCTGCACGAACGCTCCGTCGGACACCTTGTCGTTACCTATCTGTCCCCAGCTCAGGCGAAGCTTGAGGTTATCCACGACATCCTTGGTATTGTCCATCCAGTGCTCCTGTGAGATTCTCCAGCCGAGTGCCAATGACGGGAAGAATCCCCAAGTGTTGTTCGGGAACTTTGATGAACCGTCCGCACGGAAATTGGCAGTGAGAAGATAGCGGTTGTCATATGAATAGAACACACGGCCGAGGAAAGAAAGGCGACGGGTTCTGGAGACGTAATCGCTGGAGTTCTTGTCCTCAGTAGTGTTTGAGACATACCACTTGTTAGGATCTGTTACGAGAAGAGTAGAGCCGCTGCCACTGAGACCATAGCTGTTGTATTCCTCGGTGGTCTGCCCCACCATCACGGACACGTCGTGCATGTCGTCGAATTTCCGGGCAAAGGTGAGAGTGTTCTCAAAGAACATTTCAGTGCTGTTACCCATAGAGGCGGACACTGAGTTCTTCTTATTGGAATCGTAGTCGGAGAATTTATATTTCTCACGATATGAGCGATTCTGGTATGAATAGCGGTTCATGCTCACGCTGGACTTGAAAGTAAGCCATTTCCACGGCTTGAACTCGAGATACGCGTTACCCAGAAGCCTTTCGTCGCTGTTGCTCGGATGCGAAGTCTCTATCTGTGTGAACGGATTATAGACATTGGCATAATTGGTGGAAGCCGCTATCTTGCCGCTGATGTCGCTGCCGTCCTTGGCGAGCGTACCTGCAGGATAATGGGTCGGATCCCACGGAGCCATGGAGATGGCCTGGAAAAGCACTCCGTTATATTCGGCGTTGTTCCCCAGCGAACGAGAACTGGAAGTGATGTAAGAAATGTTCGTGCCCAGGCGAAGCCGCTCGGTGATGTCATACGTAGCATTGCTGCGCAGCGTAAAACGATTATAGTATGACTGTTTGATGGTTCCGTCCTGCGCGAAATACCCTGCCGAGAGAGAATACTTCATCTTGTCACTGCCGCCATCCACGCTGATATGGTAGTTCTTAATGGCGGCATTCTTATTCTGCACCTCACTCTGCCAATCCGTATCCTGCGTCTCATAGCTGAATGTCTCCGGGGTGGCGTAATAATCGCGCCCCAGACGGTATGTCTTGAGCCAGGAAGTGAATCCGCGCTTGAGTTCCCTACGTTCAGCATCAGAATTGCCAATCCTTACCATCGTCTCCACGAATTCATCCCTTTTCATCAGGTCAAGCGTCTTCCAGATGTTCTGCACACCTGCATAGCAGTCAAATGACACTTTGGCCTTACCTTCGCTTCCGCTTTTGGTGGTGATGATTATGACGCCGTTCGCACCTCTGGATCCATATATCGCAGCGGAAGACGCATCCTTAAGCACTTCCATCGACGTAACATCGGCAGAATTAAGAAAGCCAATGTCCTCCGTGATGACCCCGTCAACCACATATATGGGAGAAGAATTGTTTACCGTGCCAATTCCCCTGATACGCACTTGGGCAGCCTGACCCGGCTGACCGGACTGGGCGTTCACCGTCACTCCGGCCACACGTCCCTGCATAGCCTGGTCAACGGTAGCAACAGGTGCGGCCTTTAGTTCTTCCGAAGTTATGGAGGAAACAGCCCCCGTAACGTCGCTCCTCTTGGTGGTACCATAACCTATCGCCACCACCGCTTCAAGCGAGATGGCATCGGTTTCAAGCGCTATGTTTAGATTTGTCTGCGAAGATGAAACCGTAACCGTTTTTGAGATATAGCCAAAGCATGTAAACTCGAGAGTGGTGCCCGAGGCGACGCTGATCTCATAGGAGCCGTCCGGCTGGGTCATAATTACAAGATTCTCACTTCTGGCGATCACTGTGGCATAATCAATGGGCTGCTTGGTAGTGGCATCGGTGACCACACCGGCTACCTTAACATTCTGGGCAAAGGCGGAATAGTTCCGCCCCTCCCAGAAACAGATTATCAGCGATAAAAGAATGACAAACGATGTGTGTCTTTTCATTTTGTATAGTTTCGCAAATACTTTTGTCTTAGCTTAAGCGTTCTGAGCGTTCTGAGCGTTCTGGAAATAGACAACGGTTGAAAGAACATTGCCGTCTCCGTCCTTTGTCTGGATCTTGAATGTGCGGCGCGATCCGGTAGTGTTCTGCTTAAGAACTATGCGCACATAGATGGCAGCGCCACCGTCACACCACATCTGGAGTTCCACAAATTCCTTCATTTCCTCAACAGTAGTGAGAGGATCTGTCCCAGGAACCTGTACGTCAGTACTTTCAAGCTCAAGGAAAGAGAACGCATAATTCAGCATCTCCTCTCCAAGGGCGTCAGTAGATAAGTTCTTGAGAGCATCGCCGGCAGGATATGATGTCCCGTCAATCGTCACATTTTCAAAACGATACCAGTCACCGACAGTTCCTGACCCGGGACCGAAGCCAGTACCCTTTGACTTGTCAGTAGCATTGTTATACAATTTATATGAATAGGTATGTGAAGGGGTGTCTCCGTCAGGGTTCGCAGCCTGGGTGAAGCTTGCAGTCGCACTTCCGTCCTCTGAGCTGACGCTGAGTTTATAGGTCTTCGTGGAAGCGGTCTCGTTTTTAGGGAATACGATGCTGATTACACCGTTCTTGCAGCTTACCGTGGCAGCACCGCAGGAAATCGTAAGACTTGAAAGGTAGGCGTCCACATCGGCACCGCTCTTGGCCTCGCCGTCAACGGTGAGTGAAAGGGTCGCGGCATTTGCGATGGTCTCCCCGCCGTAAACAATCTCAGTCGTATAGGCATCGGAAAGCGTCGGGATGATGGTAGGAAGTCCTGTGCCGGCATCCTGATGGACGTTGATACAGTTCCTGGACCTTGTACCCTTATATTCCATATAAACCTTCGCAGCACGCGCTGAAGTGGTCTTGTTCTTTTCAATCTTGATTCCGAGGTTGAAATTGTTTGTGTTCTCCCAGAAAGCGGAAACCCAGGAAGCGGCATTTCCATCCTCTCCGATAGCGACAAGGACGCAGTCACCATCAGTCATCGTGACGGCCTGCCCACCGCAAGTAGCGGTCGTGGCGCCAAGATACAGTGTATGAGCATCGGCATTGACATTCTGATCGGCATTGACTCCCGGAGTAAAAATAACATCATTCTCGGTGGAAGCGTATGTGCCTTTATCGAGATTGAGAGAGATATTATGGATAGTGCCGGTCTTGAACTCTACAGCAGAAGACGGAGTGAAAGTGTAAGTTCCCTTGTCTGTAGTTACGATGTAGGTAGTGGAAGTAGATGTGGCCGGGATAAGACCCAGATAGATGCCCTTGGTATCATCCTTCGAGGTGATGCCGCTAAGGTCAAACTCCTCGCCCAGTGTCACGGCAGCAGTCTTGGACACTTCACCGCCATTGAATTCATAATTTCCTTCATTTGACCAGTTTACAATGGCTACTCTTGTTCCTGCGATGGCTGCGTCTGAAGTTATGGACACAGATTTCACCTTGTCAGTCTTGCCTTCTGTAGAATATACCAGGAAGCGGGCGAGAGATGAGATCATCCTCATCGAAGCCGAGTATTCTGTCGCCGAACTGCTGAGGTCAATCGGTGCGGTGCCGACGAAAAGAGCCTTCCCGTCAGCGCTTTCCATCTTCCCTGCTGCAGCCTGGGTCTGTGCGGAAGCGACATTGAAATAGATCGTAGCGCATCCGTCGTTCGCTCCTGCGTTTGAGGCTTTCGGATAAGTCGCAAAGAATTTTGTGGCATCAGCATTCACCTCCCCTGTGAATACGGCCTTGCCTTCATCGTCTATGGTAAGAGCCGTGGAAGCATTATGACCTCCCTTATTATCGATAAGGCCGAGCTTCGTGGCATCTGACGCATCCCACTGAAGTCCCTTGCCGTCAGCCCAATTGGCTTTGGAGGAAACAGCCGAGCCGGGGTCGTCGAATACCATATTGGCCGTAATCTTGATGGTTCTGGTAGCATCCTGTGCTGCAGGCTCGTCAAGTTTGTCAGAGCAAGCCGCGAGAGATAATACGGACGCAGCCAAAGCGGCTGACCAAATTTTGATTGTCTTTTTCATAACTTGAGCCTCCTATTCAAATTCGTCATAATAAACACTTCCGATGGTAAAATCGCCAGATGAATTGTAAGCATCATCCCATAAGTCGTAGGATGCGGCGAACACCTTTTCAGCGCCAAGGCTTAGGACCTTGACCTCCGGAGAAAAGTACTGATTTCTCCCCTTAGAATTAGTTATCTTCATAATTTTAGTTGTTTATGTAGTTAGTTTCTATCTTATTCTGTTTTTACAGGCTGAGTCACCTTAACCTTTTTTACTGACGGAGTAGCTACATAGCCTGGAATATTGTATGTAGCGGTGATTGTCGCCGTACGCTCGACGCCGGTCTCGTTCGCATCGTAAGTCACAATCCACCACGTATCATTGGTTTTATACTTGCAGCTGATCCACGAAACCTCGGCGCCGCTTTCGTCAATTACGGAGAACTTCACGTTTTCGGTCGAATAGAAGATGGTACCGTCATATGTAGACTCCTCACGGTTCTCTCTCGTACTTCCGTCAACGGTTGCATACCAATAACTTATGCCCTGATTAGAAGCACCGTCTGCATTAAGGGTATAAGTATCGGGTAGTCCGCCCTCATATTTTACTTCCTGAACCACACTGCCCTTCTCCGAACGTACGACAGAAGCATTTTCCAGATTTATGAACACATTGGACATGCTGCCGTTTTCGTAAGTCTTGGCATTTGTGGAAGCAAGAATATATTCAGCGGCATCGGTCGTAATCTGATAGGTGTATGATGAGATGCTGCCGGCAGGAAGAGAAATATAGATACCCTTCCCAAGCGTTGATTCCTTATCCTTCGCCTCTATGGCTATAGGGTTCAGGACAGTTACGGTCGCAGACCTTGAACCGCTCCAGATAATCGTTTCCGTCTCGGCGGCAGTATAATCGGCACCGGGATGCAATCGTGGCTGACCCAGCCCGTTATATCCGATAAGACCTGTAATGTTTTCTTTAGAAGAAGTGATTTTTATCGCCTCGACTTTTTCTTCGGCATATTTCCCGGTGGAAGAATAGACAAGAAAACGCTGAACGCTTCCCACCATCTGCATTGCAGGAGCTGCGGAAGCTTCCGTTACTTCGACACCCACAGCCTTGAAGCAAAGATTGGCCGCATCAATTTTTCCTGGAGCACTCTGACTCTGGGACGGACTGAATGTATATTCCAAATTAGACGCGGCGGGACCATAGAAAAATGAGACCGTCGAACCCTCTGCAGGGGCGGCGTCAAAAGCAAATGTGGCTACTCCCTTGGAGTCTATAGAAACGCTCTTCGCGGTGGACACGGTATAAGTGGAAATATCAGTGCCAGCGACCATACGGAAAAGAGAATGGTCCGTATCTTCCCAGGACATTCCTATTCCGTCCGCGAATGTAGCCTTGGTAGCCGCCTCCGCTGGAATTACGGCCTTCACATAGAACACTTTAGAAGAGAGGGACTGTTCTTTCTGACATGAAAGAAGTACGGCAGCAACTGAGGCAAGACTCAAAATGAAGTTGAATTGATTTCCTTTCATAATAACATACACTTTAAGTTAATCCCAACATTCATCATTTGAATATGACCAGCCGATATTGGCATCATTGCTTTCGCCTCTATACCAATTGCCGCTATCTGCGAACACCTTTTCAGTGCCAAGGCTTAGGACCTTGACCTCCGGAGAA
Source organism: Firmicutes bacterium CAG:460 (assembly GCA_963624185.1). Taxonomy (GTDB): domain Bacteria; phylum Bacteroidota; class Bacteroidia; order Bacteroidales; family UBA932; genus Cryptobacteroides. Next base: position 12,269 of record CAVFNP010000027.1, read on the forward strand.
GAGTACGAACATCTCTTCGCGCTAAACTTTTTTTCTTTCATGATTCTGTTATTGTTATGTAGTATTTAGTGCCATCCAGTTTAGTGGACACACAAAGTTATTGATAAAATCCTCTATTATATCTAAATTTGCCCTCACAAAAACTCAACAATACGAAAAAACACAAATTACAGAATGGTTTTTCAAGTTCCTACAAAACAGTAATTTAATATAAATAGCAACCACAACAAAGAGGGAAAACACATGCTATCCAAACTCAACAAGTCAATTTTCACGGCCATACTATTTCTCATACTGCTATCAGCAGGCACTCCAGGCTTGGCATATAGCCCGGCTGTACGTTACTATGGGAAGCAGGCCTATGGCGCCGCCACCCAGAACTGGTCAAGTGAATGCAACCAGGAAGGCATCGCCTTTTTCGCGAACAACAGTGGCGTACTTATTTTCGATTCCGAAGACTGGACACTAATCCCTAATCATAACCGCACGAACACGCGTTCCCTCTATTATGACAGACAGAAGAACATGCTCTACGCAGGAGCGACCAATGAACTGGGTATAATCTCTTTAAGGGGCGAAAACATAACCTACACTTCACTTTTGGACAGTCTCGGGGTGACAGTTTCAGAAATATGGAACATAGGAAAATTGGGAGAAGACATCTTCTTTCAGGACGACAGACACATATATATTCTTAACGGACAGTCTGAACGCAGCATCAAGACCTATACATTCGAGAACAGGATATCCTGCTCTGCCGTCATAGGCGAAGAACTGCTGCTCTATGTTGACGGCATAGGCTGCTTCCATCTGAAATATAACGCCTTTGAACCCATTCCCGGAACTGAAAAACTGAAAAATTTCAGAGTGTGTTCCATTATCGACACGGGAGAGGACGCCGGAGACTTGCTGTTCGTGACACAACAAGACGGAGTATTACGCCTTAAAGACGGAATTATGACCGAAGAAAACTTTCCTTTTTCAGGAGCGCTTCGTCGCGACATCGTTTACACCGCAGCATCAAACGGGGACACAATAGCTTTAGGCACAGTCACAAACGGACTTTACATACTCAAGAAAGGCAACGGAGAATGGTTCCACATCAATACTGATACAGGATTCGGAAACAACACCGTGCTTGGCCTCCGCTTCGATCCCGCAGGCAACATCTGGGCCTGCCTGGACAACGGCATTGGCTACATAAATCTCACATCAGCCGAGATGGACCTGTTTGGAAAGAACGAAATCTACGGCACAGGATACGCCTCCCTGATATGGAAAGACAGGCTGTATCTCGGCACCAACCAGGGACTGTTCTCCACCTCGTACCCTTTGAACATGGAAGCTGAATATAGAAAAGTTACAGATAAACTGAGTCAAGTCTGGAACCTGAGCGAGCACGACGGTTCGCTTTTCTGCTGTCACGACGGCGGAGTGTATATAATATATGGGGACGGGCATACACAGAATATACGTATAGAAGGTGCATGGAAACTGGAATCGCCTGCCGGTAAACCTGAGATGTTGGTGGGAAGCAGTTACACCCGCTTCTTCGTATTAAAAAAATGCGACGGCAGATGGGTCCTGTCCCATTTCATAAAAGGGGCAGAGAACGCCAGCAAAGCTTTCTGCCTTGACGAAAAAGGCCGGATGTGGCTTTCGCATTGGGTAAAAGGCCTTTTTCGCATAACTTTTGACGATGGCTATTCAACCGTGCTTTCACTCGAACACTTCGGCACCAACCACGGATTCCCGACAGAGGCGAACAATATTCCGAACATAGTTGACGGTAAAATAGTATTTTCTACAGAGGGCGGTTTCTATTCGTACGATGAAAACCTCCAGAAGGCCTTCCCGATTGACAGCCTGAATTCCCGGTTCAACTTCTCCCCTATCACCACCACTCTTCAACGATTTCCTGACGGCAACGACTTTTATTCTTCCGGTTCACTTCAAGCCCTTGGATACAAGGATAATAAAGGGCACTACACGATTGATTCACTGTCTCTCAAATATCTGTCAGGAAAACGACCTCTTGGCTTTGAAAGCACCCTTTATCTCGGAGACGGAAAAATCCTTCTGAATACCGAAAACGGATTCTCCACCATAAGCACAGACGCCATCAAAAACCGCAAGCACGAAGACAATCCACTTATAATAAGAACAATAACAAGTTTAGAAGGTTCGCGTGAGCGCGTTATTCTCCAGAATTATTCCGTAGCCAAACTGCCTGAAATCACACTTTCCCCAGAGCAGACCACGGTCAGGTTTTCATTTAGAATGATAGAGCAGAGAATGAGCGATGCCGTAACCTACAGCTGCAAACTTGAAGGCTATGACTCCAACTGGTCGAAACCGAGCCTAAGCAACACCAAGGATTACACTCGCCTACCCTATGGAGTTCATATTTTCAAAGTCCGAGCTCACAATCTGAACACCGGGCAGACTGCGGAAAGTGAGGTAAGGTTCCACATCAAATGGCCGTGGTATCTCTGCACATGGGCATTGGCCTGCTATAGCATTTTACTGGGATTGCTTATTTACGCAATCGTCATAACAGTCCATCGTATCCTTCGGCACCGTCTTGCGGAAGAAACGGTCAAAAAAGAAAAAGAGATGGAGGAAAAAAAGATGAAGGAAGACCTGCTCACAAAGGCCAACGAACTTTCGACGTCCACGATGAATCTTCTCCGGAAGAACGAGGAACTCATTGACATCCAGAAAGAACTTGAAAGAATGGAAAAGATGGTCCGATCGGAAGAGAAGCCGGATAAAGTACTTGGCCAGATAAGCAAAATAAAAGAGGGAATCGACGTCAACATTCGTCACGATGAGGACTGGAAACACTTCGAGAAGAATTTCGACATCGTCTATGACGAATACCTTACGCGGCTGTCAGACAGCTACCCCGAACTTACTCTTGGGGATAAGAAACTCTGTGCGTATCTCAAAATGGGACTTTCAAGCAAAGAGATCGCCCCGCTTATGAACCTTACGTTCCGCAGCGTGGAGATGACCCGCTACCGGCTGAGAAAAAAGCTCCGGCTCTCCCGCGACCAAAACCTTATAGACTTTCTGCAGAAATTCTGACAAGGTGAGTCATCCCCTGAACGCTTTCTCCATCAGATCCTGCTCCTGACGGGAGAGGCCAAATCGTGCCGCGACTTTTCTCCAAGAAGATACAGCATCCTTAACTTGACAGATAATCTGTCTGGCAGTTACAGCCGATATGCCTAAATATGGCGCAATCGACAGCACAAGGTCAAAATCTAGAGCATTGTCGGACTCGTCAATATTGAGTTTTAGCCCGTACCCTGACGGATTCGGAGTCAGGTCATATGCTGGCGACGACGTCCATCGTCAGTTCTGTCAAATCTGCGCGTCAGAAACGTGTGATACTCGCTCCCATATCTGACCAATTTAAATTCACTGACACAAATGCCGGCAATTCCGGCAAGTTCCATGCATACCGCCTCCCATGCACTCATATCAAGTCTATCTCTTCGGCTTGGGAACTTGGCTATCCACAAATGTCCGCCGTCGTCAAGTACATTGGCCTTAGGCCTCGCACCGCCAAGCGAACTGCCGGGAGCCACGAGCATCCTCAACCACCTGCTCTGCTGAGCCTCAGGACAGTCCTCCAGATTGAGCGAAGCTTCTTCCAGATCCCTGATTGAAGTCCACGGAGGTGTCGCCATAGTATCGTCATTATCCAGGAACGGTCCTTCCCGGTCCAATTTGAACCTGAGTGCACCCATTCTGCTGCCATCAAAGACGCCCAGAAGATAATCAGCCTCGTCCAAAGACCGCTTATTCCTGCCTTCAGACCTTGCCTTTTCAACTTCTCTGCGTTCCAGAAGCATACGTCCCCAACGATCCGGTGCAGAATCCAGAAATATGCCGAAATTGTCCTTGCCTTGTGGCAGATACTGCCTTCCCCCAAACATCTGCAAATCCGGATCAAAACTGCTGAATCGTCTGTCAGACAGCCAAGCATGAGCATACTCAAAAGAAAATATTTCCTTTCCGCGAAGACGGATGGCAGACAACACCCCCATAAGAACAGGCGAAGTTACATACTCTCCATCATAATAAACATATATATCCCTGCTATCTGCCATACCGATTACTTTTTAGTGGCCCGTTTCTTCACTTCCAGTTTGGCATCCTGAAGCTTGTGGCCGAGTTCGTCATCCCTGGCTACAAGGGTTATATCTTCTGCAAGCCCGAGAGCGATGAGCACCCTGAAATACTGTCCGAGCGCCACGCCCTCGTCCCCTTTTTCAATTTTGACCAGAGTTGTGCGGCCAATGCCGGCTCTCTCAGCTATCTGAGCCGTGGTCAGATTACGCCGCAACCTGGCATACCTTATCTGTTCCCCAAGAATCTGAAGAATGCGTTTCTGTGATGGAAGGAGTTCCCTTTTCATATAATATCGTTCAATATCCCGAACAAATATACGCAATATTGTTCAGAAAACAAAACATTATCATCGCGGAAGCGTTTCGAGGTCGAGCCCGAGCAGACGGATTTTCCGAAGGACCTC
>CAVFNP010000027.1:17097-29075 GCA_963624185.1 Firmicutes bacterium CAG:460
GCGCTAATGTTTTATAGTCTTGACTCTCAGGTATGTCCAGACGCAGAGAGCTCCGATGATGACAACATTGATCACATAGCCGACAGCCTTTACCCGGGACAGGAACAATTCCGGATCTTCCTCAGCACCACACAGACAATCATCATCCACAGACACAGCGAGGCATGTGAAGAGAATGAAAACCAGCGTCAAGCCGATCAGGACCAGAAAAGTCTTGGCCACCTTACTCTTCTTGAAATACAGCGCGCCGACAAGAAAAATCAACGCAGTGGTAATCACCGACATAACCCCTCCCCTGATCAGATCGCCCTGATTGAGGATATCGCAACAATCTGTCACACAGTCATATGTATCGCTTAACTTGGTGCCGGAGAATATCACCGATGCCAATGTGCTTCCACACCCCGGGTCGACCAGACATAGCAGAGCGTCAGCGGCGAGCGCAATCACCAGAAATGCCAATGGCGTAAGAATAGCCACGTTGAGTATCATCGCCAAAGCCTTCTCGAAAGGCGAAGCCGGAAGAAGCAGGAAAAAGCTGCCGCGGCGCCTTTCGGTGATATATCCATATTCCTTGGCAGGCATTATTATATAAAGCACTGCGAACAGCACCAGGAAAGTCACTGACCTTCCCAGCACGCCGTATGAACCCCAGGCGCCGTCCGATATAAGCTGAATGGTGCCGCAGAACAGGTATGCGATAACGCCGCCCAAAGCGGTGAGAAGAACTGTGAGCCAATTGTCATTGAACACGCCGCGAAGATCGCTGACGTAGTATTTTCCGAATCTTTTGAAATCAAATGTATTTTTCATATCGCATTCCTCCCCTATTTTTTATCGTCTGAAAACACTGCCTTGAACCAGTCCTTGTTCCGGTGCACAGCGTTCGACAGCGCCTCAATATTCACCTTACTGTCAAGCCCTTCGGTATTCGGCAGCACCTGTATGCATCCGCCCGGAATCAGCTCACTGTACAGTGCGTCCTCGCGAGGCTGCGAGCCGTAATCGAAATACAGTTTGGATGTGATTTGCTCCAGGGAGGCGTTAAGAAGTACGTCCTTTCTGTCCAGAATTATCACCGGGTCTATCACGTTCTCAAGGTCCCTGACCTGATGCGTGGAGATGACGATGGTGGCATCCTCTGAGGTGAACTGCATCAGGACCTTGCGGAACTGCGCCTTCGAGGGGATGTCGAGACCATTTGTCGGCTCATCCATAAGGATGAATCTGCTCCCGCTGGCCAATGCGAACGCGATGTGAGTTTTCTTGAGCTGCCCGGTGGACATGCGGTCCATCCTGTGGTCCTTAGGTACCTCGAATATGTCGAGAAGCTCACCGAAAGTCTTCTCGGAAAATCCGCTCCAGAGTCTGCCGTAATTCTCTGCGAATTCTCCCGGAAGCATAGAGATCTCCGGAACTTCCTCGCTGAGATAATAAATCCGATCGAGCAGTTCCGCCGTTCTGTCGTAAGGATGCAGACCGTCTATGTCTATCGTTCCGGTCTGGGGCTTCTTGAGCCCGCACAAAAGAGTAAGAAGAGTGGTCTTTCCTACTCCGTTTTCTCCGAGAAGTCCGTAGATGTTGCCCGGACGAAGTTCCAGAGAAATATTCTTCAACACCTCCTGATGGGCGTAAGAATAGCTGAGATTACTGACTTTTATCATATCAAAACACATTGTTTATCATACCTGACGTCTGCCCTTTTGGTGGGCCACCTACACTTTTATATGTTGTCTGCTTTATGCATACTGTATGTCCTTTTGGTAGGCTTCTTCCATTTTAGGGATAGTGTATTAGTGTAGTAATACACTGCAAATATATAACAAAATTTGTAAAGCACAATAATTTTTTGAAAAATAGAATCAGTCATCGTCTCATGATATCCAGGTGAGGATAAAAACATCAAAAAAGTTCCTCACCTAGAATTGCCATAGGCCTTTGGCGGCCCTCTGTGGCACATACCACATCCAGGTAAGGACAAAAATGACGAAATTATTCCCTACCTAGACTGACCCTCCGCCTTTCTTCCTCCGGCACATCACTTTCTACATCCGGCACACATCTGCTTGATACATCCCGGCGCAGCTGCTGCTCTTATAAAATCAGACGCGAAGAGATTGAAATTCCTTCCCCGTAGCCCCCCGCAAACTAGACGGTAGATAACCACCGGCCAAAGAGCAACAATCGGTCCCAACCACCTCAAAGTAGAAGCTTTTATGGCAAAACGACTCAATCCTCTAAAAAATGCAGTACGCGCAGCACCTGCAAATTATGAGGATTTCCGGAAAACAAGCAGAATAAATTGTGAGGATTTCCGGAAAATCGACAAAAAAAATTTTGAGGAGATGAAATTTCGCGTTACTTTTACATCGCATATTACAAACAAATAATCACAAAGAGCACTAATATGAAAAGGATATTCAAGAGAAAAATGTACGACAAACTGCTAGAGTGGAAAATGAGAGATGACGGGAAGACCGCCGTACTCGTACAAGGAGCGAGACGAATCGGGAAATCAACGATTGTGGAAGAATTTGCAAAAAAAGAATATGAATCATACATACTTATCGATTTCAGCAAATGCCCGAAAGAAGTCAAGGAACTGTTCGAGGACATTTCCGACCTCAACTACATATTTCTCAGGCTACAGCTCATCTACGGGGTTCAACTTGTCACGCGAAAGTCATTGATAATCTTTGACGAAGTTCAGTTTCTTCCAATTGCAAGGCAGGCCATAAAATCGCTCGTCGCCGACCATAGATACGACTACATCGAAACAGGTTCACTCATATCAATTCGAAAGAATGTGTCGGGAATATTGATTCCAAGCGAAGAAAAAAGGATAGATATGCACCCCATGGATTTTGAAGAATTCCGTTGGGCTCTCGGAGACACGGCGACCGTTCCGCTACTACGTTCACTATGGGAGCATCCACAGCCTCTTCAGCAAGCACACCGGAAACTCATGCGTGATTTCAGACTCTATATGCTGGTAGGAGGAATGCCGCAGGCAGTAAATGAATATATTGAAAGTAACAATCTTGCGGCAGTGGATGATGTCAAAAGGACAATTCTCGACCTGTATGACGCTGATTTTATGAAAATTGACCCATCAGGGAAGGCGTCCAAAATCTTTTCCGCCATACCGGCCCAACTCAGCGGCAATGCATCCCGCTACCAAATTTCAAGCGTAATTCAGAACACGGACAATGCCGACTGTATCGAACTGATTTCTGAGATGGAAAAGACAATGACCGTCAATATTTCGCACCATTCGGACGACCCTAACATAGGACTCGGAAATACCGAAAATCTAACCAAGTATAAGATTTATGCCGGCGACACGGGGCTGTTCACGACCCTTGCTTTCAAGGATAAGTCCTTCACAGAGAACACAATCTACGAGAAGCTTCTCAGCGACAAGTTACCGGCCAATCTCGGATATATGTACGAGAACATCGTGGCGCAAACACTGACAGCCTCTGGATACAGACTTTTCTACCACACCTGGCCCACCGATAGCGGAAAACACTCCTATGAGATTGATTTTCTGCTTTCAAAAGGTTCAAAACTGATTCCAATCGAAGTCAAGTCCTCGTCCTACAAGACACACGCTTCGTTGGATGCCTTTTGCGAAAAATTTGCACCAAGACTATCAGACTCCAGGTACCTCATCTACACAAAAGACTACGCGAAAAAAGGCTGCGTGACATATCTGCCGGCATACCTGACATTCCTGCTGTAATGCAAAATAAAAAAACCTCATAGAATTTGCACGTTAGCATGAAAAAAGTCAATTTTGTTCAAAATAAAGTACATCTACGATTTAATAATACTAAATATGCATATCCTAAAAATCATCCATGGCTATCCACCGCTCTATAATGCGGGGTCTGAGATTTATAGCCAATCCGTATGTAATGAATTCAGCAAGAGACACAAAGTATCAGTCTTCACTCGCGAAGAAAACCTATACGCCAAAGACTTTACCATCCGAAAAGAACCAAGAAACGCTAACCTTTGCCTATACATCGTAAACAACCCTCAGGGGAAGGACGGATATCGTCACAAGCAGATGGATGAGGCATTCGGCCGCATGATTGATGAAATCAAGCCGGATATTGCATATATCGGACACCTAAACCACCTTTCAACTGGGATAATTGACGAGCTATACTCTCGACATATTCCAATTATCTTCATGTTGCATGACTACTGGCTAATGTGCCCGCGAGGACAGTTCCTCACCAGGAGCATCGGCCAGGAAAACAATTTCATGGTCTGTGAAGGACAAGAAGACTCGAAATGCGCCTGCACTTGCTACAGTCCATATTTCTCTGGGGATGAAAATGACAATACAGATGCTAACGCATGGACGAACTGGGTAACCAGGAGAATGAAAGTAACTCGTTCAATCATTGACAAAGTCAACCTCTTCATCGCCCCTGCCAAGTACTTGCGAAATAGGTTCATTAAAGACTTTGGCGTGCCAAAGGAAAAGATTATCTATATGGACTACGGATTCCCGCTTGACTACTTGCAGAAGGTGATGAAGCACAACGACCCAGGGCGGCCATTCACATTCGGTTATATTGGGACACACATCCCAGCAAAAGGCGTCAATATGTTAATTGACGCATTTAAACGCATCAAGGTGCCCGCGGAATTATACATTTTCGGCAGAGATAATGGGCAAAGCACCGCAGCCCTAAAAAAAGAGGCAACGTTCAGCCAAAATCCAATTACATTCTGCGGCGAATACATGAACGACCAACTCGTGGATAAAGTTTTCCGGAACGTCGACTGTATTGTTGTCCCCAGTATATGGGCGGAAAACTCCCCTCTTGTTATTCATGAGGCCCAAGAGTGTGGCATCCCTGTCATTACAGCCAACTATGGGGGAATGATAGAATATGTCCATCATCATGAGAACGGGCTAATTTTCAAGCACAGGGACACTAATTCACTATATGAGCAAATGATATGGGCTATTGGGCATCCTACAGAAATGAAAAAATTCGGCGAGCGCGGTTATCTTTACGCCTACGACCATCACGTACCAAATGTTCACGAACACTGTAAGACACTAATTAAAATCTTCGAGAATGAATTGCAAAAATAAGTTGTGGCGAATCACAATAGATACAAATCCCGAAGACTGCAACTATCACTGCATAATGTGTGAGGAGCACAGCGAATACAGCGACTTTAAAAAATCTATAGGATGCCACAGAAGAATGCCTATCGATTGGGTTGACAGGATTTTTGAAGAAGCAGCATCCTTAGGAATCAAAGAGATTATTCCTTCGACAATGGGCGAACCGCTCCTTTACAAGGGAATCGATCGATTCTACGAGTTATCCCAAAAAACCGGCATTAAGATTAATCTTACAACAAACGGATCTTTCCCGAGAAAAAACATCAACGAGTGGGCTCGCATCATCATCCCAAACACAATCGATATCAAGATTTCCATCAATGGCGCCACCAAAGAAACATCTGAAAAAGTGATGGTAGGAAGTAATTTCGATCAAGAAATTAACAACATCAGGCATTTAGTCGAATACAGGAACGAATACTTCAAGAATACCGGCTACTACTGTAACATCACGCTACAGCTAACATTCATGAGCATCAATATGCACGAACTATCCGACATCGTCAAGATGGCTGCTACCCTTGATGTTGACAGAATCAAAGGGCACCATCTATGGGCGCATTTCCCCGAAATTGAACATCTGTCCATGAAAGATACTTCTAAAAGCATCGCCCTTTGGAACAAATATGTAGCCGATGCCGTGGTGGCGCAGAAAAATCACCTAAGACCAAACGGAAAAGAGGTCTTAATGGAGAACATTACGCCTCTATCTATTCAGAGTGGTAAAAACGTGCCGAAAGAAAGTGAATGCCCATTCCTAGGTCGCGAACTATGGATATCAGCCACTGGTGTCATATCGCCGTGCTGCGCACCAGATCAGCTCCGACAATCCCTCGGAGATTTTGGTAATATCCAGGATATCTCTCTAGTTGATATGATGACCTGCGATGCCTATCAAGATCTGCTCGCCAATTACAAATCTCACCCCCTGTGTAAAACCTGTAACATGAGACGATAATGTATCAATTGTTTGTTATATTTACAAATATAATTGTAGACATCCCAGATTATAGACAGGTGATTAAGTCAAAAAAGACTATAATTCTACACCAAAATTAAAAAAACAGCACAAAGAAAGTTCTCCATGGAGTTTAAGGCCAAGGATGCGTTGGAGGCTCTGAAAGAATAGCGAATTGGCAAAATTGCCTATAAATTGAAGATTAAATGGCATTCGATGTATATAACATAGAGCCTCGATCTAGAATGGCTCTTTTAATTCGCCACGCCGAAAGGGAAGATTTTCCTTGCGGAACTTTTGGCAACGAAGCCCTGCTTACGCAAAATGGTCTAAAGGAGGCTTTTTCTTTCGGAAAAGCCCTTTCAGGCAAAAAGATTAATCACATCTATTCTAGCCCACTTATACGTTGCGTCCAAACAGCCAAAGAGATTGTCCACGGTTTAGGGTACAATGTCGATATCACATTGACGTCCATACTCGGAGATCCCGGAATCCATATTGCAGATGTGGATAAGGCAGGTCCTGTATATTTGAATACCTCCGCACAAAAAATATATTGCAGATTTGCCGACGGTGAGCCATTGCTGGGATTCACTCCCGCGGAGACATTGAAAGAAAACGGATTAGGCTACATAATTAACCATACGGTTAAAGAAGGGATAACTTTGTTTATCTCCCATGATTCTCTAATTGCTCATCTTTCGTTTGCATGCGGGATAGGCGATTATCACGCCAATTGGATTGACTACCTCGATGGGGTGGCCTTTGACTGCTCTAATTACTCTTTGGACCTTATAAACATGTTCACTGGCTACTGGAATTATCTTGCAATTGCTACTGCCTGTAAAGTAGATTTGTTCGATGACATTCAAGGTGGAAGAACATCATTGGAAGGAATTATCACCTACCGCGGCTACAATCGCCATGTTCTTACCTCACTCCTGCAAGTCATGAAAGATAACGAATTGATTGTCGATACTAATGAGACTATAAAACTGACTGACAAAGGACGCATTCTCACAGAGGATTGCACTCACAGCCTCAAATACGCCTGCATGAATTGGGCTGAAGAACATATGACCGCGTGGCAGTCACTAGATTACACACTTAAAACCGGAAACACCGCCTTCGAACATATCTTCGGGCTACCGTTCTTCGATTTCATATCTCAGGATGATAAAAAACTTGAAGTCTACCATAAGGCTATGCTCGAGTATGCCAAAAGGGACTACAAAAACATTGGTATCACTATAGACTTCAGCAGGTTCGACTCTGTTATGGATGTCGGCGGTGGTTACGGAGCAGCAATATCTGCAATCTTAAATGCTTACCCTGCAAAGAAATACTATCTATTCGACCGTCCGGAGGTTGTGGAAAAAGTCCAGATACCGGGAGTAGTTTCAATCGGAGGAGATTTCTTAGATACCATCCCGGCAGAAGCTCAAGCAATTTTACTCTGCCGTGTATTACACGACTGGGATAACGAGAGAGCTTTAACCATACTAAACAACTGTTATACTGCACTTCCCGCTGGTGGTGCTCTCTTCGTCGTTGAAAACTGTTCAGATTATATTAAAGACAATCTCGCACTTCTTTCTCTCAATATGTCCACCATCTGCCAGAGTTACGAGAGAACAAGCATTCAATACAGAGCCTTGGCCGAGAAGAAAGGATTTACATTCCTTCATACGACCAAACTCAACGATTTACAGACGGTTATAGAATTTAAAAAAATATGAAGAAATACAAAACAATATTGAAATTCCATCCTCCGGGTATTGCCGCCGTAGAAGATATAACTGGGTGGTACCATATCAACACCTCCTACAATGAATTATATTCCACAAGATACGCAAGAGCATTCGGCTACTACTGCAACAGAGCAGCTGTGACTGACAAATTCGGCAATTGCTTTCATATCGACGAGACGGGAAATAGGGTCTATGCTGAATCCTATACATGGTGTGGCAATTATCAAGAAGATCTCTGCACTGTCCGAGACAATATAGGACGATATCACCATATCAGGCTTGATGGATCTCCGGCATATTCAGAGCACTACCTTTATGCTGGCGACTTTAGGGACGGAATCGCATGTGTTAGGGAATTGAACGGCCGATGCAAACATATCAACAAGAACGGAGCGCCAATAAATGATAAATACTTCCGAGATATAGATGTCTTCCACAAAGGTTTCGCTACAGCCAAAGACGATGCCGGCTGGTTCCACATAGATATTTCAGGAACAGAGCTTTACACCCAAAGATATCTCGCAGTCGAACCATTCTACAATGGATTTGCGCTAGTCACAAAGAGCGATAACAAACAAGAAATAATAGACGAAAAAGGAAACATTATATTATGCCTAGAATACTAATAACCGGAGTACTCGGAATGATCGGCACAGCTCTTTCAAAGAGGCTACTGAGAAAAGAAGGATATACCATTGATGGAATTGACATCAAAACGCTTCCTACCGAAGCCTTTGACTCCTCCTTGCAGTTTACCAGAATGAATATCATGGATTCTGCAGCCATCACAAAACTGGTGGCCAATGGAAAGTACGACTGCATCGTTCACCTTGCCGCCATCAGTAGAGTGGTTGAAGGCGAAATTAACAAATCCGCCTGCATTCAAACGAACTATATAGGAACAAAAAACATCATTAACGCCATCGCCAAGTTCTCACCTAAAACACACCTGGTTTTCGCCAGTAGCCGTGAAGTCTATGGGGAACAGCAAAACCTGCCGGTTTCGGAGGATGCAGAATTGCTTCCAATCAATGTATACGGATTCTATAAACTCTTAGCTGAGAAGTATATTCATGAAAACCTATCTAACTACACGATATTACGTCTGTGCAATGTATATGGCGCTGCAAATGATATCCCAGGTCGCGTTATTCCGAACTTTGTTCATCGAGCTATATATAGAGAGCCACTCACAATCGAAGGCGGATGCCAAGTAATTGATTTTACCCATATTGACGATACTGTATGGGCGATCAGTCGATGCATCGAACTCATCCCAAACGGCACAGTCAATCGAGAAACAATTACTATCAGTCCAGGCGAAGGCCATACTTTACAAGAAGTTATTGATATACTAATAGCCGAATTAGGGCACGACATAGATGTGTACATCAATCATGAAAGAGATTATGATGTCCAACGCTTTGTAGCCGACATAAGCCATAGAAAACATCTTTTGGGCGACCATGAGTTTCTTTCTCTACCCGATGGACTCCGACGCACATTATCCCTATACAAAACAATAAAATAACCCCAACCATAATGTTTATAGACATATGCGGCATGAAAAAAACGGAGACAATAAAAACAGAAATAGACAAAATATTCCAGTAGACAGATAATCATATCAATCCACCTTTCTATCCCATTAACAGCGTCACCGTGTGCAAATTCAGGCTCGAGGAGGTAAAATTCATTTTCGTCGATTTCCTGAAACGAACAAAACAGGAAAAATCGTACATACACCCGCCATAAAGGTAAAAGTAAAATCCCTGACCACGAATTCAACCCTTGCAATATTTGTACTTTTATGTATTCTTGTGCTTAGACAATAGAAAAAACTGTATTAGCCTTAAATAATCCCGATAGCTGTTATCGAAACAAAGGGATGATTATCCATCCGGAATCACAAGTGGTGTTATACTTTTGCGCCGTCAAAAAAGAGCAAAAGATTATGATACCACTTGAAATTTGTACGGCTGCCATGAGCGCCAATTCCGGATCACTCATCATTGTCTGCGCGATCGTAAGCGCAGTCATTCTTCTCGCATCCTTCCTCCACGAGAAGCTTAGACCATTAAATATCAAACACAGAATAATTACATACTCCGACAATCTCATAAATCCGATATCATGGGACGGAGGCAGAAACGGCGTGGATGCCGACGGCATTCCTTTCTACGGAGAGTCCGAAGATGAGAATTGATATGGAGACTCAGGAATCCACTTTGCATAATGAACTGAAACACAAAAGCATATTCCTGAGAGACTACGCCACCGAACTTTTCGCCAGCGGAGCTACTACCATCCGTATCGAGAAAAATCTTGGCAGGATCGCCAAGCAGTGGCATACCAAGGCCGACTTCTCCGTACTGCCTACATGCATAGTCATGAACCTTTGGGATGAGAACGAAGAGAAATCCTATACCGTGACAGGAAAGATTCCCGCAGACAGAATCAACTTCAACACGGTCTCCGAACTTAGCGGACTCAGCTGGAAAATTGTCGAAGATGGGCTTGGCATTCAAGAAGCCAGGGATAGATTCAAGGAAATTACCGAAAAGAAAAGGCTCAATTCCTGGCTTGTACTTGTTCTGGTCGGACTTGCCAACGCCTCATTCTGCGGAATATTCGGCGGAGACCCTATCTCGATGGCAATTGTTTGTTTCGCCACGATGAGCGGTTTTTTCCTCAAACAAAAACTCCCGACAAAAGGTCTTGACTATAGAATCGTCATCATCTTAGCCTCTTGTCTTTCCGCCATAATAGCCAGCTCCGGCTTTGTCTACGGTTGGGGCAAGACTCCTGAAGTGGCCCTTGCTACAAGCGTGCTATATTTCGTGCCGGGAATCCCGTTCTGCAACGCCGTATGCGACCTCATCTATGGTCATTATATCTGTTGTATCAGCCGTTTCCTGCATGCTGTCATCATTACAGTCTGCCTGTCCCTTGGACTTTGCATAGCTTTCAAACTGCTTAACATTCAATTTTTGTAATGGAATTATTCCTGCCAATCATAAAAGACGGCATCTTCGCCGCTATTGCGGCCATTGGGTTCTCGAGCATAAGCAATCCGTCACCGAAGGTGTTCCCTCTATGCGCTTTAATCGCAGCGACAGGACATATGACCCGATATGTACTGATGAATATCTGCGGCTTCCAATTGGCTTCAGGCAGTATGCTTGGAGCCCTTGTCATAGGCTTTCTGGCTTTACCGGCCGCCAAGTTGATCAAAACTCCGGCAGAATGCATCTCATTCCCGGCATTGCTGCCTATGGTACCTGGAATGTACGCCTACCGTACAATCCAATCTCTTCTGCGCTGCCTGGGGTCACATTCAGAGCCCACGTTTATGCACTACCTCTACCTGCTGAGATTCAATTGGATGACCTGTATGGTTACCATCATAGCTATGGTGGTGGGCGTACTGCTTCCTATCCTGATCTTTCATAATTTTTCATTTAAAGTCACAAAGTAATGGAATTCCGACAATTATGCTATTTCGTCAAGGTCGCACATCTTTGCAGTTTCTCTGAAGCGGCAAAGGCGCTATACATCTCACAAAGCACTCTGTCCCAACAGATAAAACAGCTTGAAGATGAAATTGGCGTAGAACTTCTGATCAGAGACTCCAGGCACGTCGCGCTGAGCGACTACGGAGAGCAGTTTCTCCCGTATGCAAAACAGGTGCTCCGGGATGTGAATGCCAGTACAGAAAGAATGAAGGACGTGCAGAGATTGAATGTAGGCACGTTGAATGTAGGAGCCACCTACACCTTCTGCCCGTTACTGGCCGACACGGTCAGGGATTTCATGAAAAAATATCCCGGAATCAAGTTGAAAGTCTACTGCCGTTCGATGGAGAATCTGATGGACATGCTTGAGCACGAAGAACTTGACCTCGTGCTGTCGTATAAGCCGATGGAAAGCTATGAAGATATCGACTCTCAGATCCTTTTCAACAGCAAACTTTGCGTCATAGCAGGAAAAGACAATCCTGTTGCCAAACTGAAAAAAATACGCCTGTCTGAACTGGAACAATTGCCTCTCGCACTACCTGCGAACGGTCTGCAGGCAAGAAACGCATTCGACAGCCTTCTATACGGTCAGA
>CAVFNP010000028.1:0-27745 GCA_963624185.1 Firmicutes bacterium CAG:460
CGCTCTTAGGGTCAGGTGTTACCCATCGTCTGATAACCGGAGAATACAGTCTCGCGACGAATATTAGAACTCTGACTCTCATTGACTACGCAGTTTATTGATTGGCCTTCAAATATAAAGATATTTTCACATAATCTGTTGCGAAACGCCTATTTGTAAACAATATGCGCCACCCGCGATTAACGGATGACGCATAATTATGAAAAACAGACGATTCTATGTGGTCGGCTTGTCCTTTACCGGGCGGATATTACGGCCGCCATGGCGCGCCGCGGCGATATCGTCATTCTTCCATGGCCAAATGAAATACACAGATCCAGTCTCCGCATTCTTGGTCTGCATCACGTACGCGCCGTAATCAATATATTCAGCACGGGTCGCGCCGGAAGCGGCAGTACATAGTGATGACGTCCAAAGAAAAGCATAGTTGGTCTCTTTGATACCATTATCATAATATCCTCCATAAGGGATAAACATAACATTGTCGTTGCCGATAAAAACCACACCCGTAACTCCATTATAGACATAGTCTGTAAGAGAGGTCAGTTCATAAAGCGCCGCAACGTCGCTTCGCTTAGGCATTCTCCATCCGTCATCCCATTTTACGGAAGCCACGTCATCTTCGCTGTCAAGAGTATCCTTTTCGGCATCGACCACTGAGGCATCCTTGGCATGAGAGCCCTCCGTAACATATTTCGTCAGATATTTCGAATAGTTATATATATAATAGAATTTGTACCCGGGATAATCAGCATCGGTGACAGGAGAAGTCTCTCCCCACGCATAATACCCGCCAATTTCTTCAGGTGCGGAAGCATCCACATTCCATCCAGCCCACAAAATATCCAGGCCCAGATCCACTTCCTTATCTGTACATACGGTAAATGACGGCACGGTAAACTCCTTCCATTCACCATAATACGAAATATCCCCTTCCACTACGACCACAGGACGGAATTTATATGTCTTGCCCGGATAAAGATTTGTAGAGATTGAGCCCTCTCCCATAAATGCGCCCCCTTTACCTCCGCCACCTTTGCCGCCTTCGACATAAGATTCCATTACGAAATTTCCGTCCTTATCATAAATCTCGATGTTATTATAAAGCGGATGTAGATAAGTATAATACTCCTCGCACGACGGAGACGATTGATAATATGCCGTTAGCGTAGCGTTCACATAATCTTTGAAATCGACACCGACAGGGCTTGCAGGAAAATTGGTTTCCTTAACCAAACCACTTACCTCGGCAGAATAGTATTTTCCGTATTCAGGCTTCTTTTTTATGTCTTTTGTCACAGTGTAGATAGCCCCGGTATTGGTCTGAACCTCAAAAATCCATTGATCCGAAGATGAGACATCAGAAGAATTCATCAGGAGATTGAAATAAATATCCAAAGGCTCAGACACACTCCATTCCTGATTATCCGGCAATCTGACTTGAATCTTTTTCATTAAAGCGCCATTGCTGGACGGAGACAGCGAAATGCCGCTCGCCGTTCCCGAAGGATAAGAGATAAACGACGCGTTCCAACTCTTTACAGTAAAAATAAAGGATGTAGGATTCTCTCCTTCGCCAAGTCCGCACTCAGGATAAGCTATTTTAAAATTCATCACGGAATTCACACCTTCCAGCACGCCCTCCAGATCCTCTACACTTACAGGCGGTACAGATGTAACCCTCTGAAGGATACAGTTTTCATTAAGATGAGCTACGCTCCCGCTCCCATCTTGATCAACAGAAGCATACTGCGACGGATACTGATTGTCCTTACCAAAATGGAATATCGCAACGTTCTCCGTGTTTCCGGCAAGATTAGGAATTCCCTTGCCAACAGCCTTGAATGTACCGATTCCGGTATCAGGGTCCACACTTTCCAACTTATAGTTGTAAGAGTTCTCCCCCTTCTTCACTACTATCAGGTCACCTTCCTGCCAAGTTAATTTTATCCCGGATGTTCCCATCTGAAAGCTTGTCTTAAGGCTCTGATTTTCAGGAAGGCCGAAAGTTAACGTACTTATCTCGTCACCATTGTCAGCCATTGACGGACTCTGCTGCTGTTCTTTTGCGCAGGCTACCGACATAAAGAGCAGCGCCACTGACGCCACAATGCGAAAAGTCTGTTTCATACTGATTAGGATTTAAGAATTAGAATAAAGCTTCCTCGTCGCTTGCGTATCCGGAAAGAGAGATACTGCCAGATTCGACGCTCATTACGGATTGGGCTATCAGACTTCCCATCTCCAAAGTGATGACCTCCACTGAAGGAACCACGTAATTTTTTATAAAATTCTGCATAATATTGGTTATAAAAATAAAAATCAGTGTTATGCGGTGTCTGCAAAGATATAAACATTAATTACAAATTCAACAAACAAAGACTTATCTTTGTATTATGAAATACCCCTTCAAGACTACCCTGTTATGCCTGGCTCTTGTATCCGGTTGCAGTATTCCCTCCAAATGGAAACACAATCAGAGAATTGCAGACATATCGGAAAACATACAATTGGAACATATATCTCCTTCCGTGTACGGAATAGACAGCACCGTTTTAGCCAGGTGCGACTCTGCCATTATGGATGCCATACACCATAAAAATGCACCGGGGGGAGTGCTTTGCATAGTAAAAGAAGATAAAATCATCTACGAGAAGGCTTACGGGGACAAACAGGTCGTCCCTTCCAAGCAGATGATGACCGTGAACACCGTTTTCGATCTTGCCTCACTGAGCAAATGCGTGGGAACCACTATAGCCGTGATGCAATTGGCAGAGCAGAAGAAGATCGATCTCAATGCCCCGGTAGAAAAATATCTTCCCGGATACAGGAATTGGCAAGAAGGGAAAAAGACCGTCAAGATAAGAGTAAAGGATCTTATGACACATACCGGTGGACTTGCCCCATACGCCGATGTCGATTCACTGACAAGACGTTGGGGGGATTACAAGACAGACAGTCTGCGCCACTATATAATACATGATCTGCCACGTATGGCAAAGCCGGGGACCAAGCGCATTTACAGCTGCGCCGGATTCATCAGCCTGCAATATGTAGTGGAGGCCGTCACCGGACAGAAACTATGCGACTACGTGCAAGAACACGTATTCGATGTCCTGAGCATGTCTGACACCAGGTATCTTCCGTTGGACAGACCTGTTGACAATCTATACAAACTCCGGATAGCCCCCACGGAAGTACTGATTCCAGGGAGCACAGCCAAGAACCAAATCTCCTCCACAACCCGCAGAGGAGAAGTGCTCCACGCGCAGGTGCACGATCCATTGGCCAGAAGACTGAATATGGGAAATTCGGGGAACGCCGGCATCTTTTCCACTGCCGACGATCTGGCGATATTCTGCTCCGCCCTGATGAACGGAGGTGAACTTTACGGAAGGCGCATACTCAAAAGCGGAACCGTAAAAAAAATGTTCAAGGTGCAGAATAAGAAAATAGGGCGCACTCTCGGATGGGATGCAACAAGCCCTTACGCCCAATTCGTAGGAGAGCGCCTGTCAAAAGACAAATGCGTATGCCACACCGGATATACCGGAACATCCGTTTTGATGGACCTTGACGAAGATGTCTCTATAATATTCCTGACAAATGCCGCCCATCCTTATGACAGGGGATCGATAATCCCAACCCGAAAAGCCATCTCCGATATTGTGGGAGAAGCTCTCGGAAAATAACGTCATTTTTAGTAGATTTGTAGCGTTATGGTTCTGCCCTTGATAGACATAGGTTTCATCCACTTCACCTTCGCCGATGTTTTGGACATTTTAATGGTGACAGCCGTCATCTATGTCGTTTTTCAATGGATAAAAGGGTCCGGAGCGGCGAACATATTCATCGCCATCATATCTCTGCTGCTGCTTCGCTTTCTTGTTGACGCCCTCAATATGAAGATGATGTCCGCCCTGCTCGGAAAACTCATCGATGTGGGTACCATAGCTCTCGTCGTGATTTTCCAGCCCGAAATAAGACATTTTCTTTTCAACATCGGAAGAAAAGCCTTCAGCGGAAAGAACTCGGTCATAGGCAAATTTTTCTATAAAGACAGGCACAATCTCTCCGCCGCCTCGATAGACGAACTGGTACAGGCCTGCTTTGAAATGGGCGAACAGAAAGTGGGGGCGCTGATAGTCATCCCTAACCAGGCTTCGCTCGAAGATATAATCTCCACCGGTGACAGAGTAGACGCACATATCAGTAAACGTCTGATAGAGAATATCTTCTTTAAGAATTCCCCGCTTCACGACGGAGCCATGATAATAAACAACGACAGAATCGTCGCCGCCAGATGCACCCTTCCGATTACGGACAGAGCCAATATTCCCGCCAGATTCGGAATGAGACATAAAGCGGCTATAGGCGTAAGCGAACATTATGATGTGTCCGTCATAGTAGTAAGCGAACAGACAGGGGGCATATCATTCGTGACAGATGGCGTAATCAAGCCTGTTAAAAACGTAAACACACTGAAACTCCTTATAAGCGATGACAAGAGCAAGACTGGAAGCGAAGATAGGGTTTGATAAAATAAGAGAGATTATTTCCAATCGATGCCAAACCGAATATGCAACCCGCAGAGTTGCACAGGAGGAGTTTTCATCCGATGAAAATACTATAAAGGAGCGCCTTGCCCTGACAGACGAAATGCGACTCATCGTCATGTTTGAGGACAATTTCCCTGTAACAGGCTATATCGACGCCCTCCCTTTTCTCAAGCCTCTTGAGAAAACCGGCAGCAGCATAGATGTAACATCACTCGGCAAGCTAAGCACCCTGCTTGAAATCTCCAGAAAGATAAACACCTTCTTCTCGTCCATAAAAGACGGCGTCTACCCGCTTCTGAAGAAAAGAGCCGGACATATAAACACTTATCCCGAAATCAGAAGGCGCATAGAGGGCATTCTGGACAAATACGGAGACATCAAGGATTCCGCATCCCCGGAGCTTCTGCATATACGCACGGAACTTCGGAACAAACAGGAGCAGGTGTCCAAAAGGGCACAGTTCATTTTGAAAAAAGCCCAGGAAGACGGACTCACGGAATCCGAAGCCAATATCATAATACGCGACGGCAAATTTCTGGTCCCGGTAAACACCTCCAGCAAAAGGAAATTGGCTGGTTATGTCTACGACTGTTCCTCCACAGGAAAAACTACTTTCATAGAACCGGCCGAGATAGTTGAACTGGAAAATGACATCATACAGCTGCGCTTCGACGAAGCCAATGAAATAAACAGAATCCTTTTCGCTTTCTCTGAATTTCTGCGTCCTTATATCCCTGAACTTCTGCAAATTGCCACGGAAATCGGGGAAATGGACTTTCTTATAGCCAAGGCACAGACAGCCCTCGACCTCGTGGCCGGAATGCCGGTCATCTCATCTGACGGGTCGCTTTCATTAAGAAAAGCCCGACATCCTCTTCTGGAGCGTTCACTTAAGAAGGAAAACAGGCACATATGCCCTCTCACCATCAACCTTAATGAGAACAAGAGGATACTGATGATATCCGGGCCCAACGCCGGAGGCAAATCAGTCTGCCTGAAAACCACAGGTCTGCTTCAATATATGTTTCAATGGGGGATGCTTATCCCCACGTCCGAGAGCTCGGAACTGCCGATTTTCAATCGCATAGAAGTGAGTATCGGAGACGACCAGTCTCTTGAAAATGACCTCAGCACCTATAGTTCCTTCCTTCTGGACATGAAGCAGATGCTCGCAAGTTGCGACAACAGGACTCTGGTTCTGATAGATGAATTCGGTTCAGGGACAGAACCTGCGGCAGGTGGAGCCATAGCGGAAGCCATATTGGCAGAGTTCGACAAGAGAGGATGCTACGGCGTCATCACGACCCACTACACCTCCCTGAAGTTGTACGCATCTCAAAACAACACCCACGTCATAAACGGAGCCATGCTCTATGACACGTCGAAGATAGAACCGCTGTTCCAATTGGAAATTGGCCTGCCCGGAAATTCATTCGCGTTTGAATTGGCCCGAAAGATAGGGCTTCCCGAGCAGATAGTCAAGGATGCCGAAACCCGCGCCGGAGAGGATTTCGTGGATATGGAGAAGACGCTTCGCAGGATAGTAAAGGGGCGCAGGGTGCTGGACGAAAAGATAAAGAAAGTCAAGAATGCGGACAAGACGCTCGACGCTCTGACCGAGAAATATCAAAAGGAGCTTGAAAACATCCAGTCCCAACGTAAAGAAATACTTGACACAGCAAAAAAAGAAGCTGAAGACATAGTCAAAGGAGCTAACCGCCAGGTAGAGAAAACGATACGTGACATCAAGGAAAGCGGAGCGGAAAAGACGCGCACGAAAGAGGCACGCGGTGAGCTTCAGGGCTTCCTGCAGGCGATAGAGAGCAGCAAAACCCAACAGCAGAAGACGCACGACGAATATATCTCCCGAAAAATGGAGCAGCTCTCAAGGCGCCGCAAGCCCGTCAAAACGGAGGAGCAGACCCGCCAGGATGAATTCCGCAACGCCCCGCTCAAACTGGGCGAAAAGGTAAGGGTGAAATCTAACGGAATGGTAGGTGAAGTGGTGATGGTGTCTTCGAAAGAAATCAGAGTGGTGATAGGCAACATCGCCAGCAAGATGACTCCGGACAAAGTGGAAAGGATTTCCGCCAATGAATTCCGTGAAGCTTCAAAGAAGACAACAGCTCCGGTCTACGAAAAAGTCGACCCTGCCATCACGGCGCGCAAGCTGAATTTCTCTCCGGAACTGGACATCAGAGGTGAAAGACTGCAGAATGCGCTTGATATCGTGACACATTATATAGATGATGCCCTGATGCTGAGCATAGGGACCGTAAGAATTATCCACGGCAAAGGCACGGGCGTGCTGCACGAAGAACTGCAGAGGTATCTTCGCACCGTTCCGGGGGTAAAGACCGTAAGCGATGAGGATATCAGACACGGAGGAAGCGGAGTGACAATCGTGACATTGGAATAATTTATGATAGAAGAGAGGCGGAGCGTAGGAAAGCGAGGAGAGCAGCAGGCTTGTGAATTTCTGCAGAAGCACGGACACGTGATACTTCACAGGAATTGGAGAGCAGGGCACAAAGAAATTGACATAATAAGCATTAAGGATGGCGCTGTCCACATAGTGGAGGTCAAAAGCAAGACGGCCCCCGTAACGGCAAGCCCCGTTCTCAACGTCAACCTCCGAAAACAGAAAAATCTGGTTGCCGCAGCCGGAGCATTTCTGAATTCGAAGGGAAGAAAAGATTTACCACAAGACCTTGAGGTGGTCTTCGACGTGATAAGCATTATCTTTTATGAAGATCACTTTTCACTGGAATACTACCCGCAGGCATATATACCAACATATGTATAAAGACAACAACTACTACTGTGTCATTATGGCCGGAGGACTTGGCACAAGATTCTGGCCAATCAGCCGCAAGGCCCTTCCTAAACAATTTCTAAGTCTTCGTGGAGAAGAGAAATCCTTACTCAGGCAGACTTATGAGAGAATGGCACGGATAATAACTCCGGAAAACATTATCGTGAGCACACTCAGGGAATATCACGATATCGTCAAAGAACAACTCCCTGAACTTCCGGAAGACAATATTCTTCTCGAAGTCTATAACAGAAACACGGCTCCATGTCTTTACTATGCCGCGAATGTGATATTGGAGCGTAATCCGCGTGCCGTAATGGTAGCCTGTCCGGCCGACCATCTCATAGAAGACAGCGAGGAATTCGAAAACACCATAGGAAGCGCCCTTGAATACGCATCCGACAAAGACGAGCTCATAACTCTCGGCATTCTTCCGGCAAGACCCGATGAAAATTTCGGATATATCCAGGTAGCCGGCGGACGAAAAGCCATCGAAGCAGGCGTGCCTACTCCGGTAAAGACCTTCACCGAAAAGCCAAGCAAGGAGATAGCCGAGGTGTTCATCAACAGCGGAGAATTCTTATGGAATTCAGGTATTTTCGTATGGAGAGCGTCTCTGATAGTTTCCGAAATCAAGGAATTCGCCCCGCAGATCTCTGAACTGTGGGCAGAGTCCTCTGACCTGGATAAATTCTACGGCGATTGCCCGAGAGTGTCCATAGACTATGCCGTAATGGAAAAAACTTCCAAGGCTTCAGTCATCCCTACGCACTTCAAATGGGCCGATATGGGCAACTGGGAGTCTCTCTACGACAATCTTCCTAAAGATGAAAACGGCAATGCCACCAACACATCCGGCAAACACCTATTCAAAGAAGACTCGGACACGCTCACATATATTCAAGACAAATCCAAATTGGTAGCCATCAGGGGCCTTGAAGGCTTCGTGGTAGTGGACACCCCGGACGTTCTTATGATATGTCCGCGCGACGAAAGCAAAATTCAGGAGTTCATTTCGGAATTGGCAATGCCGGAATTTGAAGATTACAGATAAATTATGCAGATACTGAAATTCGGAGGTTCTTCGGTAGCGAATGCTACGGCTATGTCGAGAGTGCTGGACATTACGCTTGACGCGCTTGGCAAAGATCGCGTGGTATTGGTGAGTTCCGCCATCAGCGGAGCCACAGACCTCCTTATAAAGGCATCCCAGTCAGAGGGCAGCGAGAAAGACGCATTGCTTGACTCTTTGAAAGAGAAACATTTCAAAATTATAGAGAGACTTTTTTCCGGTCGTGAATGCACAGAGACGAAGAAGACCATCTCGCATATCGACGAAGACCTGCGTAATGCTCCACGTGAAGATTATCAGACCTATGGAGAGTTGTTTTCGACCATGATTCTCTCACGCAAATTGGCCTCCGAAGGCATCAATGCGCTGTGGCTCAATTCACCGGACCTGATAAAGGTACAAAACGGAGTCGTGGACAGGGATACGACCTACAAAAAGATAAAATACGCGATAGAAGTACATCCGGAAATCGACGTCTTCGTGGCCCCGGGCTTTATCGCAAGTGACGAGACGGGGCATATCTGCACACTGGGGCGTGGTGGAAGTGATTACAGTGCAGCACTTTTCGCGGCCGCACTTGACAGCGAAGTCCTGCAGATATGGACAGACGTGCCCGGCATCATGACGACAAATCCGAAGGATGTCAAGGAAGCGCATACTATTGCACAAATGAGTTACCGCTCCGCCTTCACGCTTGCCTCTCACGGAGCGAAAGTGCTTTATGCCCCGACCGTGCAGCCTGCCCAGGAAAAAGGAATTGACATTCAGATTCTCAATTCCCTGTCTCCTTCTTCCCAAGGTACAGTCATCAGAGACTGCGAACAAAAAACCATAGGGGAATGGGTCGGCATAGCAAAAATGGATAACGGTACAGCCTGCACCCTTACACTGGTGGCTGACGGAAGCATAAATCCGTCGGACATAGAGGTGCTTACCGACAGATTGTCCAGAAGAGACATCAGCCTTCTGAACATAAAAGTGGAAAATGATTTCGCGGAATTCATTATCCCTTCCGCCCAAGGACTTGACGCATTATGCGCCATGCACTATTTCTGTTTCGAAACAGACGAATACAAGAACATCTATCTGGCAGGCAAAGGCGCTGTAGGCAAGGCTCTTCTTAAAATCATAGACGAAAGTGACGCAAAAATAGAAGTTCGTGCCATCTCGGAGCACGAATGTGAAGACGAAGCTTTTTTCCGGAAAATATTCTCAGAGGCTGCCCCGAACAGCGTTTTCGTGGACTGTACGGACAGCGAAAGCATCTGGAAATGGTATGCTCCCCTTCTTGAAGCCGGCGTGAACGTGGTTTCTTCCAACAGAAGGGCATTAAGCGTTCCTTATGCCAATTATGCCGAGATGAAGCGGAGCGCCCGCCTGTCGCGGCGTTTCCTGCGCTATGAAACCACCGTAGGAACTGCCCTCCCGGTATTGGACTCCATAGCCACAAGTACCGAAAGCGCAGATGAAATCATCTCAATTGAGGCTATCGTAAGTTGCACCCTCAATTATGTTCTGACGAGCGGACTTCCGTTCCGCGAAGCTCTTGAAAAGGCCAGAGAAGCAGGACTTACAGAAAAAGATCCGTCTGCCGACCTATTGGGGCGCGATGCTTCACGAAAATTGCTTATATTAGCAAGAGAAGCGGGAGTAAAACTGGAAGAAGAGGACATAGAGGTGGAACCTGTCAAAGAAGAAAACATTGGCAAAAGTCAAAGATTTGTAGCTTCACTTGAAAAAGACCCTGATTCCGCTTTGGGTTACAAGGCAAGCATCCGTCTGAAAACCCTGGCTCCCGAACATCCTGCATTAAGGATAAAAGGCACGGAAAATATGATAATAATCTCAAGCACCTACCAGCCGACACCTCTGATCATACAAGGAGCAGGGGAAGGGGCAATGATGGCTGCTTCCAGATTACTTACAGATATAATGAGATAATGACAAGCGAACTTCTCACCCTTTTTAAAGAAATTCTTGAAGTGGAATCCACCTCAGGAAAGGAAGATGCGCTCAGCCATCTGCTCTACGAAAAACTTCAGGCTCCCTGCAAGCAGCTGATTGAAGTGGGAGACGGCACGCATAATCTTCTTTTGAAATGGGGGGAGAATCCGAAAGTCGTATTCTGCACACACGTGGATACGGTACCACCTTTCATCGCTCCGACATTCACCGCGGACGGCAGAGTGCTGGGACGAGGGGCTTGTGATGCCAAAGGGCAGATCATATCCCTTTATGGGGCTTGCAAAGAACTGGAGAGCAAAGGGATGAGCGATTTCGCCCTGCTGCTGGTAAGCGGAGAAGAGACCGGGTCTTTTGGCGCCAAGGCATTTTCAGACAGCCTGCCCGCCCCGCTTCTGGTAATAGGTGAGCCCACTGACAATTACCCCGTAAGTGCAACCAAAGGCACACAGTCATATGATCTGAAATTCATAGGCAAAAGCGTGCATAGCGGATATCCCGAGCACGGACGCAGCGCCGTGGATATGTGGATGGACTTCATGATGGAGCTCGAAATAGAAGCGGAATTCCCTCGCGATCCTCTCTTGGGCGAAACCACCTGGAATGTGGGACTTCTGAAAAGCGACAATGCACAGAATGTTCTCAGCGGAGAACTGACCTGCCGCATCTATTTCAGAACCACGTTCGCCAGCCACGAGGCCGTAAAAAAGTGGATGACCAGAAAAAACAGCGCAAATATATCGATAAGAGAGCGAGGAGGGGACGATCCTAAAGAATATTTCGTGCCCGAAGGATTCAAGGGGAAAATCGCGGCATTCGGAAGCGACGCCCCTCATCTCAAGGGATTCGAGCGAAAAATCATCTGCGGTCCAGGCTCCATCTTACGTGCCCATACCTCTGAGGAGGACGTGCTGCTCAGTGACATAGATAAAGCAATAACCAATAACATAAAGTTTTACGAAACTGTTTATTAACACTTAAATCAAATGAACGTATGAAAACAGTAATTAGCGGATATGGCAAGATGGGCCATATGATTGAAGGAGTTCTCATCAAACGCGGAATTGAAATCGCCGCTATCACCGATGATGTCTGCAGTATCGATCCGGCCATCGCAAAAGAAAGCGTGTGTATCGACTTTACCACACCGGACGCCTTTAAAGCCAATTATAAATTCCTGGCTGACAACTTCAAAGCTGTCGTAGTGGGCACTACCGGCTGGGACGACGTCAAAACGGATGTAATCGGTTACTTCTACACCACAGGCACACCTATGATTTATACCGCCAATTTCTCTATCGGTGTCAATGCCATCTTCGCCGCTGTGGACAAGATAAGCGAAGTGCTTAGAGGATACAACTATGTGCCTCATATCGAGGAAATACACCACGTCAAAAAGCTCGACAGCCCGTCAGGCACCGCCAAAGTGCTCGCGCATATTGTTAAACATGAACTGGGAGTAACTCCGGACATCACGTCTCTTCGTGAAGGTGATGTGGTAGGCAAACACATAGTAAAATTCAAATCAGACGTAGACAAAATCAAAATCTCACACGAGGCATTCAGCCGTGAAGCCTTTGCCGAGGGTGCCGTAGTGGCTGCACAGATGACGGAAGGGCTTAAAGGAGTTCACGAATTCAAAGAAATGCTCGCCATAAAATAATCACAATTATGGTTTTCAAAGGTTGCGCCACCGCTCTCCTGACGCCGTTCAATAAAGACGGAAGCATAGATTACACTGCATACGAACACCTTGTCAGAAGACAAGTGGATGCAGGAGTAGATTTTTTAGTTCCGCTGGGAACATCGGCCGAGACTCCGACTTTGAATAAGGAAGAAAAGTCTCTGCTTTTCTCCATCACCAGAAAGGTCGCACCATCCACTCCGCTTCTGGTAGGTTGTGGAAGCAACAGCGTGGATGCAACTCTTGAAAATATGTCCCATTTCGAAGATGCAGACGCCTTCCTGGTAGTGGTTCCGTTCTACAACAAGCCCACCCAGGAAGGTATGTATCTCTATTACAAGACACTCGCAGAGCATACCAAAACCCCTATCATAATGTATAACGTACCCGGCAGAACGGGAGTCAACATGAGCGCGCAGACAGCACTGAGAATTGCACGCGAAGTGAAGGGCGTTATTGGCATCAAAGAGGCTTCAGGCAAATTCGATCAGGTGAAAGAGATAATAGACGGGGCTCCGGAAGGGTTCTGCGTGCTGAGCGGGGACGATGACATGACATTCGACTTGATAAAGGCCGGCGCGAACGGAGTCATCTCCGTAGCTTCGAATGTTCTTCCGGGAAAAGTCGCTGACATGGTTCATCTCGCCATGGAAGGGAATTTCGAAAAGGCCGCAGAGTTGAACGATGCCCTTATGCCTCTTTTCAAAGGCTGTTTTGTAGAATCCAATCCTATACCTGCCAAGGAGGCTCTATGCCAATTGGGCCTGTGCAGCAACGCAATACGGCTGCCGCTCACTCCGGCAACAGAATCCACCAAAGCAATTATCAGCGATATATTGAACAAATGGAAGTAAATCTGGAACTTTTCGAAAAGACCATCCGCGACCTGGAAGCAGGACGCATCAGAGTAGCGGAGAAAACAGACGGCAGATGGAAGGTGAACCGCGAAATCAAGGAAATCATTCTCGCCGGATTCAGACTCGGACAGATAAAGGATATGAGCGAGGGGCAGTTCTCCTTTTTTGACAAGAACACCTTCCCGGTAAGACAGTTCACCGCTGACGACAAGGTAAGGATAGTCCCGGGAGGAAGCAGCATAAGGCGTGGTGCTTATCTCGCACCGGGCGTGATAGTGATGCCTCCTGCTTATATTAACGTAGGCGCATTCGTCGATGAAGGAACAATGGTGGATTCACACGTAACCATAGGTTCCTGCGCCCAGATTGGCAAGAATATTCACGTGGCTGCGGCCGTGCAGATAGGCGGGGTGCTTGAACCTGCGGGAGCTCTTCCTACCATAATAGAGGACGGAGCCTTCATAGGAGGAGGATGCGGAATCTATGAGGGTACCATAGTAGAAGAAGGAGCGGTCATAGCTTCCGGAGTAATAATAACGTCAAGCACTTCCATTTTTGATGCCACCACAGGAGAATTCGTGCCGCGCAATGAAAACGGAAGAGTGGTCGTGCCTCGCGGTGCGGTAGTGGTAAGCGGCAGCAGGCCTATAAGCAAAGGGCCTGGGGCGGAAAAAGGAATCTCCCTTTACTGTCCCGTAATTGTAAAATACAGAGACGACAAGACGTCTTCATCCGTAAATCTCGAAGAACTTTTAAGATAATCTTTTTGACAGATAATGGATTACAGTGAATTCTTTTCCCTGGATGCGCAGAATTTCATGCGTTCTCCTGTCAGAGACCTTTTTAAGAAAGTTGACATCAACAGTATCTATTCTTTCGCCGGAGGATATCCTTCGGCACAGACCTTTCCGCTGAACAGAATGAGCGAACTTTCTAAAAAAGTCGTGGAAAAATACGGAGCCAAGTCCCTCCAGTACGGTCCTACCCAAGGAGTCCCTGAACTGCGTGAAGCCCTGTCCAAACGATACGATGTGCCCGTGGAGAATATCCTCGTAAGCACGTCCTCTCAACAGGGGATAGACGTCTGCGGAAGAATCATGCTTGACCCCGGCGATGTCGTACTGTCTTCCAATCCGACATATCTTGGTGCCATTCAGACTTTTAAAAGCTATAGGGCGGAAATAATCGGAATGGATTTGACCGCATCGTTCGCGGCTGCCGGGCAAAGGGAGAAGAAAATAGAGGAAATCATCAGGTCGGGCAGAAAAATCAAATATTTCTACATAATTCCGGATTTCCAGAATCCGAGCGGAGAGACTCTCTCGCTCGCGCAGAGAAGTGAATTGGTGGCATTGGCCCGAAAATATGACTTTATCATAGTGGAGGACAGCCCGTACAGGGAACTCCGTTACGAGGGAAAACAAGTGGCCACCATCTACTCACTCGCTCCGGAAAGAACCATTCATCTGGGAAGTTTTTCTAAGATATTTGCCCCCGGACTGCGTCTTGGCTGGATTATAGGACCGGACTGTCTTCTCAACAAAATCTACGAGTGCAAACAGTCACTTGACCTATGCGCGCCTATATTTGACCAATACCTTATGGCTGAATATATCAGCAGCGGCATTCTGGAAGAAAACCTCCCAAAGAGCATTGCCCTGTATAAGGACAAGCGTGACCATCTGCTCTCTCTGCTGGAAAAATATATGCCCGATGGCGTCAGTTGGACACATCCTGAAGGAGGTCTTTTCCTTTTCCTTACTCTTCCTGAAGAAATCGACACCGTGGCGCTCTACGATAAGGCGCTGTCTGCCGGCGTAGCCTATGTAGCCGGCTCGTTTTTCCACACCGACGGAAAAGGCAGGAACACGATGCGCCTGAATTTTTCTTTTCTTGATAAAGAAAGAATGGAAGACGGCATTAAAATACTCGCGTCCATACTATGACGATACACCTCTACTCAGGAGCCGGCAACAGCTTCGTCGTGCTGGACGGCAGAATACCTTTTGACGAAAGGCCGAATATAACAGAGCTTTGCAGACGGTTTTCCACTGACGGACTTATGATACTTCGCTCCGAGGACAAGCCATACGATTTCGCGATGGAATACTTCAATTCCGACGGAAGCGGAGGCATGATGTGCGGTAACGGAGGCAGATGCATCGTGGCATTTGCAGATTTTCTGGGCATCAAGCCCGGCGAGGAAGGTGTTTATAAGTTTCTGGCACCGGACGGGGAACACGAAGCTGTCATATTGAGAAAAGATGGTAAAAACAAAACCGTAAAGCTGAAAATGTGCGACGTCCACGAATTTGCACCATCCATAGAAGACGGATATTTCCTGAATACCGGAACCAGACACTTCGTGAAATTCTGCGACGACATAGAGAAAATCGATATCGTCAAGGAAGGCGCACGGCTTCGACACCACCCTGCATTCGCTCCCATCGGGGTCAATGCCAATTTCGTCCAAATACTGGACAACAACGTGATAAAAGTGCGCACCTTCGAAAAAGGAGTGGAAGCCGAGACACTTGCCTGCGGGACAGGCGTGGTAGCCAGTGCCATAGCCACATTCCTATCCGGAAAAGCGGAAAGCAAAGTTCACATCTATACCCGCCAGGACGAACTGGACGTAGAATTCAAAGCTGACAGCCAGTGTTTTAAAGAGGTCTATCTTACCGGACCTACCGTCAAATTATAGTCTTCTCCCGTACACTTACAGTATATCCAGAAGCTTTTTCAAAAGCGAGAAGGAGTTTTCTTTAAGATCCTTCCAGAAACCATCATACGCCTGCTGGTGATTACACTCTGGCGTTACGACATCACTGATGGCTCTGAATGCCAGAAAGGGCACTCCATAATGATAACAAACCTGCGCAATGGAAGCGCTTTCCATATCACAGGCAAGAGCATCGGGATAAAGCCGCTTGACAGCCTGGTCCTCTTCTATGGTAGTCAAAAATTGGTCTCCGGTACAGATAAGCCCCTCATGAAGACAGGCATTACCGACCTCCATATTCCTGGCCACTGAAAGAAGCCCCGCATCTGCACAAAAACGCTGCGGAAGTCCCTGAACCTGCCCTCGGAGATTCCCCTCTCCACACCACACATCATGATACGCCACCTGATTGGCAAGCACAAAATCTCCTATTTTCAAAGAATTATCTATACCTCCGGCGACTCCCGAATTAATCACGCAATCAGGCTTCTGCCTAAGTATCACTTCCGTAGCCGTACGGGCGGCATTGACCTTACCAATACCAGCGCGCACTACATTCTCCACCCCTATGCTGCGAAGCGCCTCATATTCACTGTCCAGCGCCACAATAAGTCCTATCTTCATAAATTTACTTTCTCAATCCGCTTTTTAGGAATTCTATATACGCATCGATGTCCAGATTATAACCACGGACAGGCGCGAGCAACTTTCCCTCTGATGAAAGCAGCGCATAATTAGGCTGAGCATTGACGCCGAATCTCTCTTTCACTATATAGGAATTGGCCCGTCCCACCTGCTTGAGAACTTTTCCGGAAGAAGTGGTAACCCATTTGCTTTCAGGAAGCTGAGTCTTATCGTCCATATACAGGACTACCAGGACATAATCCTCGCGTAGAATTTTCTGCACTCTCTCGTATGACCACACACGGGCTTCCATCTCTCTGCAATTGACACATCCGTGCCCGGAGATATCCACGAACACCGGCTTCCCCTGCTGCCCGGCAGCCTGAAGTCCGCGCTCTATATTGTCATAAGCCCAAAGGCCGTGCGGAAGAGGGACCATATCGGAATTGGCCGGAAGGTTGGCCTCAGGAGAAGAAACAGATGCTGAACCCAGCACAAATTCCTGACTTTCAAGCGGAGGAAGATATCCCGAAATGGCAGACAACGGTGCACCCCACATCCCGGGAATAAGATAAACCACAAAAGCGAAATCTATAATGGCAAGAAAAAGGCGCTTGACGGAAATATATTCCACCGCACTGTCGTGCTTGAAACGGAGTTTGCCAAGCAGATAAAAGCCCAGAAGGGTAAAACATACTATCCAGATGGCCAAATAAAGCTCTCGGTTCAGTATCCCCCAATGATACACCTGATCAGCTGTACTGAGGAACTTCAACCCGAGCGCTATTTCTATGAAACCAAGCACCACTTTCACGCTGTTAAGCCATCCTCCACTCTGCGGAAGGCGGTCAAGAAGCGAAGGGAAAAGTGCGAATATGGTAAAGGGAAGGGCAAATGCTATGCTGAACGCAAGCATCGTAATCATAGGCACCCAGAATTCTCCCGAAGTGCTTTCGATAAGAACTGTCCCTACGATTGGCCCGGTGCAGGAAAAGCTCACAAGCACCAGAGTCAAAGCCAGAAAGAATACACCTCCGAGACCGCCGCGACCGCTGTTCTTATCGGCTCCGTTAACCCACTTGGAAGGCAGCACAATTTCGAAAGCACCGAAAAACGATGCCGCAAAAATCATGAATACCGCAAAGAAGATCAAATTAGGAAGCCAATGTGTTGACAGCCAATTGAATATATCCGCCGTTACAGCGTCTCCTCCAAGAAGCCAAGTCAGCCCGATTATAAGACAAATAGGTATCGTGTAAAGAAGTACGATAAACAGGCCGTACATACACGCGCGGAACCTTCCTTTCTTAGGGTCATCCCCTCCTTTGAGAAAGAAAGATATGGTCATCGGCACCATAGGGAACACGCATGGCGTGAGCAGCATGGCGAATCCCCACAGGATGGCCTCCAATATCAGAGCCCACAGACTCTTACCTGCAGATTGGCCCTCGGCGGAGGCTTCCGCCTTTACCGGCGTACCACTGATCCGCGTAGAGAACTCATATTCCTGAGGAGGGAAACAATTATCCCCTTCGCAAACCTGATATGTAACGGTACCGCTGACTGTAGCGGTCTTTTTCTTCAGTCTTATATCCTGACGGATAACATAATGTCCTGTAGCCACTTCCTCACCCTTATACTCAGTCTTTTCGAATTCATCACGCGGGGAGCCTACAAGATCATAGTCCTCACTTGCCTCGAATTTTATGTTCACGGCATTATAATGCTCGCCCATAGGGTGAACGAAACAACCTTCCGGAACCGTACTTTCTATTACGACAGTATGTTCTGTGGTCTTGTCACTTATCTGCCAATTTATAGATGAACCCGCTCCGATGAAAGCGGAAAGAATTAAGCCTAAAAAAAGATTCATTATAATTATACTTCTGTCCGGATATAAAAGTACTCGTATTTTTTGTATCTTGCAATTCTTTACGACAAGAATGACTTCTTTTTAAGAAAACTTACATAACATAATGCTAACCACCATGTATAGACTATTTTGTATCACCATATCTCTATTTGTACCACTATTGGCATCAGCACAAAAGAACACTGTCAAGTTCGGCAAAGCGGACATCGAAGAAGTAATGATGTCCACTTATGAAAAAGAGCCTCAGGCCGAGGCGCTTTTTCTATGTGAGAAAAAAACAGTAACCGTCCAGAACGACTTTTCATTTCAGATAGACGTCTTTGTCCGTATAAAAATATTCAACAAAGAGGCCGTGGAGCTGGCCAATATGAAATTGGCATATATTTCCGGCACTGACAGAAAAGAATCCGTAAGCGGAATCGCTGCCAACACATACAATCTTGTAAATGGCAAGGTAGTCAAAACATCCATGCCTAAAAAGAATGTCTTTACAGAAAAACTCAACGAATATGTGAATGTCGTGAAATTCTCACTTCCGGAAGTAAGGGAAGGGAGTGTCATCGAATACAAGTACAGATTCAGAACATCCTCGTTCTCAAGAATTTCAGAGTTCAACATTCAGCATTCCAATCCAGTAAAACACTCGGAAATAGACATATATCTCCCGGAATTTTACGGCTACACCATCAATTCCAGGGGACTGCATCCTGTCAATATCACACAGGATTATTATAACTCGCGCTTCAGTATCGGGTATAACATAACCTATCCCATACGAATAATATCCTGTCACAATGATGACATCCCCGCCATACACCGAGAGCCTATGGTGTGGTGCCTTAACGATTTCATGATGGGATTCGACATTGAAATAAACAGCATCAACATTCCGGAAGCAAATTTATACAAAAGCTTTTCTATCGACTGGGCAGGACTTAACAGAACACTTGGCGAATCGGATTTAGGCCGCTACCAGAATTCAAGAAATCCTCTTTCTTCCGAAGTAGAAAAAATTCGGGAAAAGGATGCAAGCGACGCTGAAAAAATACGCGAGATCCTTAATCTGGTCAGGGATAAAATATCTTTTAATGGAGATATACGGTTAATCCCAGATTCCCCATCGCACATTGTACACAAAGGGACAGGAAATATGGCCGACATAAACAACGTCCTGTCTCTTGCCTTGAGAGACTGCGGATTCAAAAACGAGCTTATCCTGCTAAATCTGCGTTCAGACGGACGATTGCCGTATTTCCCATCTCTTGATAAAATACAGACTTTTATCGTCCGGGCACACGATTCCGAAGGGAATTCGTACTTTATGGATGCAAGTGACAAATATTCTGACCTGAATGTTTTGTCCGAGGACCTGCTTGTCGACAAAGCTCGTGTTTATGCTCCAAACGGAACCGGGACATGGGTGAGCCTATCCTCATTGGTCAAAAATTACAACAGGAACATCCTCTCGGCGGAAATAGATAAAGACGGCACAATATCCGGAACATATACAAAAACACTTATAAATCAGGATGCCTACGACTTCAGCAGGCAATTTGCCAAGGCTGAATCGGAAGACAAATTCATCGAGAAGTTGAGCTCAAGCGACAAAATGGAATTGGACAGCTGTTCATTCTCCGGGATTGGCACGACAAAGGCGTCTATGTCCAGCCAATTCTCCATAACCCCGGAAATAGCAGGAGACTATATCTATATCAAACCGGCCCTGGTATCCGTAATAGACGAAAACCCTTTCAATGCACAGACAAGAGAATTGCCGATAGAATTCGATTCGACGCAGAATATTCTGATTCAATGTAACCTGACTGTTCCCGAAGGTTATTCTGTAGAAGACCTGCCCGGATCTCTCGTATTGACAGCCGGTAACGGAGACATCCGTTTTTCTTTTCTGAACGAAGTGAAATACGGAAGAATCCTCACCAGAGTCACCTTTACGCTTAACAGGCTGATTTATGGCATCGATGAATGTGAAGGGCTTAATCAAATTTTCGGCAAGATGGCGGAATTGGCAAACTCCAGAATAGTTTTAAAGAAAATCGACCAATAATGAAACGCTGTTTCCTTTTTTTATTTGGGCTGCTCTCTCTGCCATTATATGCCAATCAAGCGGATGATGCTGTTATAATCCGCAACGAAGCCGTCTTTACCGTCATCTCCCGCGACAAAGCCGTATATAAGCATGAGATAGAAATCTTAGTCACTAAAAAAGGCAGCCGTTTTGCCGATTTTTCGTGTTCCGTCAATAATGGAAGCACAAAGCTCACTGCATTCTCCGGAACGATAAAACAGGCTGACGGCAAGACTATAAAGGTAAAGAAGAGAAACCTGTCATTTACAGAATACTCCGAAGGATTGGCGGACAGCTATACGACCTGGTACTACTCGCCTGAAATAAACAGCTATCCGGCTATCGTCACATATTCTTATGAGAAACAATATACGGACGCCATTCTCAGGTATGATTCATTCATTCCCCTTCCATATACAGACAAAGTCTCATTGGAAAAAGCAAGCTACACGCTGAATGTGCCCTCAAATGACTGTTTCCGTTACCAACAGACAAATATTCCGGACCCGGAACATTACTCGACAAAGGACGGAGAAGTATTCGTCTGGAAAATTGAAAACGTGCCGTCAATGAAGTCCGAGCCGTTTTCTCCTCCCCGATACACCCGTATCCCCAAAGTCATTTTCTCTCCCATGGATTTTTCTTTTGAAGGGAAGGCCGGATCCGCAAAAGACTGGAAGTCAATCGGGGATTGGTTGATTTCCCTTACAGAAGACAGATGTTCGCCTTCACAAGAATTACAGGATATGGTTCTCAAAATCACCGAGGGAGCAGAAGACGAAGCGGACAAAATCCAGAGATTGTATAAATATCTGGGCGAAAACACCCGTTATGTCAGCATACAGCTCGGATTAGGCGGATTAAGGCCAATTTCACCGGATGACGTGCTTCATAATAAATTCGGAGATTGCAAGGCATTGTCCTTTTTTAT
Source organism: Firmicutes bacterium CAG:460 (assembly GCA_963624185.1). Taxonomy (GTDB): domain Bacteria; phylum Bacteroidota; class Bacteroidia; order Bacteroidales; family UBA932; genus Cryptobacteroides. The sequence goes on from CAVFNP010000028.1 coordinate 21,186, forward strand.
GCAGATGATGTTGAAATGCTGCGGAATAGACTCGTACTACACGGTGACAAACCTGGGAGAAGACCGGATGAAAGCTGATTTCCCTTCGCTCGGAACTTCAAACCACGTCATACTCTCCGTGCCCACGGCAAAGGATACATTGTGGCTTGAATGCACCAATCCAGATATTCCATTAGGGTATATACACTCCGATATCGATGGAAATCACGCTCTTATCGTCAAGAAAGACGGCTCGTACATCACCAGGATTCCCAAAACGCCTGACGAAAAGAACAGGATACAGATGAGCGCCACCGTCCGTTTAAACCCGGATGCCAGCGCCGTTGCGACCATTACAGAGCAGGCATCAATGGATTATTGGGAAAAATACTATCCTCTTACGCGAATTAACGACTCTGACAGGGCCAACAGCATCATCTCCAATATCTCCCTGCCTCGTGCCAAAGTTGTCGATGTCACGATTGAGTCCGACGATTCTCCGGAGCCATCCTGCACGATGCGATATACAGTCGATGCCGCTTCTTATGCCGGCATCACCGGTTCACGCCTGTTTGTTCCTGCCAATCCGTTCAATAATGTAGAAGGACATTTTTCATCCGAGAAGCGGGTGAATGACATATATTTCGAAAACGGTTACCGGACTGAAGATTCCATCACCCTCATTATACCTAAAGGCTATACTATAGAGAGTTTCCCGAAAGACTCCGAATATTCCAACGCTATGGGTTCAGTCAGCTTCCACAGCATCGAAAAAAGTCCGACTGAAATCCTGATGGAATTCAAATTCACCAAAAATTCAGGGACTTTCCCGAGTACTGAATACGACAATTTCAAAGCCCTGGTAAAAAAGGCAGAGTCAATTTTCAACTCAAAAGTAATCCTGCGTAAGAGCCAGTAAAAAGAATTATCCCTGTCTTTGGATATGAGCTCCAAGCGCATTAAGACGCTCATCTATGGATTCATACCCACGGTCTATCTGGTCTATATTGTTTATCACTGATCTGCCCGGACAGGAAAGAGCCGCAAGCAAAAGTGCAATACCGGCTCGTATGTCAGGGGATGTCATAGTTCCGGGTTTCAACTCGTGCTGATGGTTATGACCTATCACCACCGCCCTGTGCGGATCGCAAAGAATGATCTGCGCGCCCATATCTATAAGCTTATCGGTAAAGAACAGACGGCTTTCGAACATTTTCTGATGAATAAGGACAGATCCCTTACATTGCGTGGCCACGACAAGCATAACCGACAGCAGGTCCGGAGTCAATCCCGGCCAAGGAGCATCAGATATGCTCATAATCGACCCATCTATAAATGACTCTATCTCATAACTCTGCTGACTTGGAACGAATATGTCATCTCCTCGCTGTTCGAGTTTTACGCCAAGCCTTCGGAAACTTTCCGGAATAATGCCAAGTTCTTCGTAATGAACATCCTTGATGGTTATGGCGCTGCGCGTAATGGCGGCAAGACCTATGAAAGAACCGACCTCTATCATATCGGGAAGGCACTTATGAGCCGTCCCGTTCAAGCTTTTTACTCCCGTAACTTTAAGAAGGTTTGAGCCAATCCCGTCAATTTTTGCCCCCATCGAGCAAAGCATACGGCACAACTGCTGTATATAAGGCTCACATGCGGCGTTATAAATGGTGGTGACTCCTTCAGCGAGGGTCGCCGCCATAAGGATATTGGCAGTACCGGTAACGGAAGCCTCATCCAGAAGCATATATGTCCCCTTCAAGCCATCAGGCGCAGTAAGATGATATGCATGTTTGGCAGAATCATAGGTGTACTGCGCACCGAGCCTGTTGAATCCGTCTATATGCGTATCCACTCTCCTGCGGCCAATCTTGTCTCCGCCTGGTTTCGGGAAATAAGCCTGCGAGAAACGCGCAAGAAGCGGTCCTGCAACCATTACCGAGCCTCGAAGTTTGGCACAGGTCTGGACAAATTCAGAACTGAAGACATAGTCAAGATTAATGTGAGAGGCCGTGAAACTGTAATCGCCTTTTGCATTCTTTCTGACCTCCACGCCCATATCTCCCAAAAGACTTATAAGATTCAGTGTATCCAGAATCTCAGGAACATTACTGATTCTCACTGTCTTATCGGTAAGAAGGACTGCACTTATGACCTCAAGGGCCTCGTTTTTCGCGCCCTGGACCTTAATCTCCCCGCTCAGGGAATATCCTCCGTCTATTATAAATGAACTCATGCTCTAGATATGTTCTACTTCAGGGTGCAATTCAACCCCGAACCTGTCTTTAACACTCTCTATTATATGCTTTTCCAGTGCAAGTATATCTTCAGGGGACGCCTCCCCGCTGTTGTTTACGATAACCAGGGGCTGCTTTTCGTAAACCGCCGCACCGCCAAGGATTTTCCCTTTAAGCGCGCACTGCTCTATAAGCCAGGCCGCCGGCACCTTCACAAAACCTCCCGGCATAAGATAATGAGGGACACTCTCAAAACCCTCGCATATGCGGGCAAATTCTGCCGGAGAGACTATCGGATTCTTGAAAAAACTCCCGGCCGAACCTGTCTTATCCGGAGAAGGAAGCTTTGCTTCGCGTATCCTTATGACCGCCTCTCTTACCTGCATAGGAACTTCAGGAGAATGCTCTGCAAATACGGAGCGCAGCGCCCCATATTCTATCCTTGGTAAAGCCTTACGGGAAAGACGGAAAAGCACTCCCGTCACTATATACCGCGATTTAAACTCCTCTGTTTTGAAGATAGAGTCTCTGTAGGCGTATCTGCACTCTTCCACTTTGAAGGCAGTTTTTTCTTTCTTTTCCATGTCGAAGCACGTCACGCCGGCAATTATGTCCTTCACCTCCACTCCATACGCTCCTATATTCTGCACGGCAGCCGCCCCTACAGTTCCCGGAATAAGAGACAGATTCTCCATCCCCCAAAGTCCGTCCTGACATGTCTTCAGAACCAGGTCATCCCATTTTACGCCAGCCCCTACCGCCAAAGGGACAGTGTCCGCTCCCACGTCGAAATACTTTATGTAATTGATTTTCGAGTGAAGGATAGTCCCCTCAAAGTCTTTTGTGAACAGAATATTGGACCCTTCCCCTATACTTATCACAGGCTGAGGAAGGCCTGCAAAATCTATTTCCTTAAGATCTGCGGCACTGTCATATTCAAGATAAAGTGCGCAGGACACCTTCATGCGAAAGGTATTCTGCGCGGTCAAATCGAAATTATCAATTCTCTTTACCATTATTCAGACGGAACTGTGCTTTTAAGGCAGAGTTCATCCATCTGGCTCTGGTCGATAAGACTTGGAGAGTCTATCATCACGTCCCTTCCCTGGTTATTCTTAGGGAACGCTATGTAGTCACGTATGGTCTCCTGCCCGCCGAAAAGCGCGCACACACGGTCGAATCCGAATGCCAGTCCTCCGTGAGGTGGTGCTCCGAACTTGAAAGCGTTAATAATGAATCCGAACTTATATTCCGCATCCTCCTTGCTTATGCCCAACACTTCGAACATGCGGCTTTGCATCTCGGCGTCGTGGATACGGATAGAGCCACCTCCGAGTTCCGTGCCGTTAAGCACGAAATCGTATGCATTGGCACATACTCTTTCAAGATCTTCTTTCTTGTCTGAATAGAACCATTTCTCGTGCTCCGGCTTAGGCGCGGTAAACGGATGGTGCATGGCATAGAACCTGCCGTCCTCTTCGCTCCACTCGAGGAGAGGAAAGTCAACGACCCACAGAGGAGCAAATTCATCAGCCTTTCTCAGGCCAAGTCTGTTGCCAAGTTCTATACGAAGCACACCGAGCTGAGTCTGTGTCTTGCGCTTGGCTCCGCAAAGAATGAGAATAAGATCACCTGCGGATGCTTCTACGGTCTTGGCCACTTCGGAGAGCTGCTCGGCGGAGAAGAACTTATCTATGCTTGACTTGATGCTGCCGTCAGCATTGAGTTTGATATAGACAAGTCCCTTGGCCCCTACCTGAGGGCGTTTTACCCATTCGGTCAGTTCGTCAAGCTGCTTGCGCGTATATTCTGCAGCACCCTTCACTGCGATAGCGCCTATATATTCACATCCGTCGAACACGCTGAATCCATGGCCTTTGACAAGAGAGGTTATCTCATGAAGGCGCATATCGAAACGGATGTCCGGTTTATCGGAACCATAGAAATCCATAGCATCGTACCAGCTCATGCGAGGTATACGGTCAGCTATCTTCACCCCTATGGCGTTCTTGAACATCTGACGCATCATGCCTTCGAAAGTGTTGAGCACGTCTTCCTGCTCCACGAAGCTCATCTCGCAGTCTATCTGTGTGAATTCCGGCTGACGGTCCGCACGAAGGTCCTCATCGCGAAAGCATCTTACTATCTGGAAATACCTGTCATAACCGGCTACCATCAGAAGCTGCTTGAATGTCTGAGGGCTCTGAGGAAGGGCATAGAATTGGCCCGGATTCATACGCGAAGGGACCACGAAATCACGGGCACCCTCCGGAGTGGATTTGATGAGATAAGGCGTCTCTATCTCCATAAATCCTTGAGCATCAAGATATGTCCTTATCTCCTGTGCGAGACGGTGTCTAAGCGCCAATGCCCTCTGAAGAGGCGGACGCCTCAAGTCTAAATAGCGATATTTGGCACGGATATCTTCTCCGCCGTCACTGTTCTCCTCTATGGTAAAAGGAGGAGTTACGCTCTTATTCAGAATATTTATGTTCTCCACGCCAATTTCTATCTCTCCCGTAGGGAGTTTGGCGTTCTTGCTTTCTCTTTCAAGCACTTCACCGGTGACCTGTATGACAAATTCCCTGCCCAGGGACTCCGCCGTCTCCACCAATGCTGCCGGAGCTTCCGCCTTTATAACCAACTGAGTGATACCATAGCGGTCACGAAGATCTATAAAGGTCATTCCTCCCAATTTACGGGATTTCTGTACCCATCCCGCGAGGGTTACTTTCTTACCTTTGTCGGAAAGTCTCAGCTCTCCACAAGTGTTTGTTCTATACATTGTTTTCGTGTTCTTTAACAAGGAGCACAAATATACCTATTTTCAGACACAAAAAAAAGAGGACATCCTCGCGGACATCCTCCTTCGTATTATCAATCAAGAATTACAGAATCTCAATCTGACGGGTGGCAGGTTTCTGCTCGACTTCCTCTTTCTTAGGAAGAACGATGTTCAGGACACCGTTTTCCATCTTCGCGTTAATGTTCTTCTCTTCGACATTCTCAGGAAGGACAAAACTCTGTGAATAAGAAGCGTATGAGAATTCGCGTCTGAGCCAAGTCTTCTTGTTCTCATCCTTCTTCTCTTCCTGCTGTTTCTTCTCAAGACTGATTACAAGTTCGTTGTTATCGTTGATACTGATCTTGAAATCACCCTTAGTCATACCCGGAGCGGCTATCTGAATATCATACTGTTTGTCGTTTTCTGATATATTGACCGCCGGAGTAGCGAACTGCCTGCTTACAGGAATTCCCATGAACTCATCTCCGAAAAAGTCGTCGAATATTGAAGGTAACCATGAACTGTTTTCATTGTTTCTTCTTGAATTTCTAATTACTGGTAACATATCTAAAATCTCCTTTTACTTTTAAATTAAACTTCTATTTTTCCCCTGCCTTCCTTGGCAGGTTCGATATGTTATAAGGCAACCCTCGTACCAGTGACATTTTGTCAGTACTTTTTTCCTGCAGCTAAAGAGCGCACGGAAGAACTTGCGTCTCCGGCTCTTTTTATTAATTTCGCAGGTATATCCCAAATGGAATTTTGAAGATTATGACACTTATTGAAGCGATACAATCTCGGCATTCGGTGCGCAAATACCGTATAGAACAGATTCCCCAGGAAAGCATTGCGCTTCTTCGGCAAGAGATTGAAAAGATTAATATCGATGGGCATCTTCACATTCAGCTTGTAACGGACGAACCCAAGGCGTTCAGCGGCCCAATGGCATACGGCAAATTCTCGGGAGTGACGAGCTATCTGGTCATGGCCGGAAAAAAGGCTGAGGACTTGGACGAACGAATTGGCTATTATGGAGAAAAGCTTGTTCTGCTTGCCCAGCAGATAGGGATGAATTCTTGCTGGGCAGGGGTGAGTTATAGAAAAGTGCGTGGCACATATTCTCTAAAAAACGACGAGAAGATAGTATGCTATATCGCCATAGGCTATGGGCTGAGTCAAGGCGTTCAGCACAAAAGCAAATCACTCGAGGATCTCAGCAATATAGACTCCATGAGTCCTTCGTGGTTCAAAGATGGTGTCGAAGCGGCCCGACTCGCTCCCACCGCGATAAATCAGCAGAAATTCTTTATCGAATACCTGGGGAAAAGGGGTGGAGAAGGCCTGCCGGAAGTTCGCATAAGAAAAGGCACATCCATAGTCGGTTACACCCAAATAGATATGGGTATAGCCAAACTGCATTTTGAAATAGGGGCGGGCAAAGAAAACTTCAATTGGGTCGAATAGCTATAGGCCCCTGACGACCCTCTATGGCACATGCCTCATTCAGGGGAGGACATAAACGGCGAAAAAATTCCTCACCTGGCGGAAAAGACATAGCG
>CAVFNP010000029.1:0-27428 GCA_963624185.1 Firmicutes bacterium CAG:460
CGGATGCGGACTTCGTCGCCGAGACGGTAGATTTTACGGGTGCGCTTGCCCTTGATGCGATAGAGTTTCTCGTCGAATTCGAAGAAATCGCCGCGAATTTCACGCAGAGACACCATACCCTCTATATGTGTAGGGTCTATTTCCACGTACATTCCCCATTCAGTCAGCCCTGAGATTCGTCCTGTGTATTCCTGTCCTATTTTATCCTGCATGAATTCCACGAGCTTGTATTTGATGCTTGTGCGCTCAGCTTCGGTGGCAAGAGATTCGCGTGCGGAAGCATGGGAGCATTCCTGCTCATAGTAGTCCTTGTCCTGGCTTTTGGCATTGTCCAGATAGAGGGCCAGGAGCCTGTGCACCATCAGGTCGGGATATCTTCTTATAGGAGAGGTGAAATGAGTGTAATCCGCAAAGGCGAGCCCGTAGTGGCCTATGTTGTCCGTGCTGTATTTGGCTTTGGCCATTGAGCGCAGAGCTATGTCTTTGAACGCTGCCGCCTCCGGTTTTCCCGAAGAATGTTCCATAAGCTCCGAGATGGCGGTAGCCGCCTTGCGTCCCTGCATATCTGAATTCATCTTGTAGCCCAGGCTCTTTGCAAAGTGGCGCAATGATTCGAGCTTGTCCGGGTTAGGAACATCGTGCACGCGATAGACGAAAGTCTTGTTCTTCGATGACACGAATTCGGCCACGCTACGATTGGCCAGCAGCATGAATTCTTCTATAAGCCAATTCGCCTCGCAGCTTATCTTCTGATATACTTCAATCGGGCGACCCTTCTCGTCGCAGCGGATCTTCATCTCCGGGCGCTCGAAATCAATGGCTCCTGCCTTGCGTCGTTTTCCTTTCAGGATTCCGGCCAGACGGTTCAGCGTGCCAATCGCTACGGAAAGCTCGTCTGCAGCATCCACAGGGGAGGTGATAATCTCCTGTGCCTGTTCGTAATTGAGCCTGTGATTGGAATTGATGACGGTCCGTCCGAACCATTTCTTGCGCACTGCGGCGCGATCCGTTATCTCGAAGATTGCGGAAAAACAAAGTTTGTCTTCGTGGGGACGAAGTGAGCAAAGTCTGTTGCAGAGTTTTTCGGGAAGCATAGGAACGGTCCTGTCCACCAGATATACGGACGTGCCGCGTTCCCGCGCTTCGGTGTCTATGATATCCCCGGGGGTTACGTAATGCGATACATCTGCGATATGCACGCCCACTTCATAATTACCGTTATCCAAAACTTTGAATGACAGAGCGTCGTCGAAGTCTTTCGCGTCCTGCGGATCTATGGTGAACGTGAAGGTGTCACGAAGGTCCTTACGTGCCTTTATCTCTTTCGCGCTTATTTTCTCGGGGACTTTCTCCGCGGCCTTCTCGACTTCAGGGGCGAACTTGTAAGGAAGCCCGAATTCGGAGAGTATGCTGTGCATCTCAGTCTCGTTTTCTCCAGGTTCTCCAAGCACGTCCACTATCTTGCCGAATGGAAGGCTTTCGCCTTTGTCCCAATGCTGCACGAGCACGGATACTTTCCATCCTTTTTGAGCACCTGCTTTCTCCGCCTGGCGAGGATCGACCTCTATGTCATAAGGCATATTGCGGCTCTGCATAAGAACCCAGGCACCCTGAGAGGTGGTGTGATATATCCCTATGAACGGTTTGTCCGAGCGCTCCAGGACATCCAGAACGCGTCCTTCACGCCTCTGGGACCGAGCACCGGTTTTTTTTGCAGGGCGTTGCTCAATCTCTTTTGTTACAGCTACCCTTACGATATCACCCTGAAGAGCACCTCTGGTCTTGGAGGCCGGCACGAAAATTTCGTCCGGATTCCCTTCCACACTAACGAAGATGAAACCTTCGCGCGTCATCTGTGCTTTTCCTACGAATGAAGGGAAAACTTTTCTTCCCGGTTTACGTTTTTTCTTCTGTAACATACTTGTATCTGCTTTTTCGCACGCAAAGATAGTCATTTTATGTTATCTTTGTAGATTGCGCGTGCGAGGGGAACGGAAACGTGACTTTGTGGGCGGAATCGACAAGATTATCATGCAAAAAGCAGAGGCCATAGTGGTAAAGAATGCGGGAAGTCACTTTCTGTTGACTTGTCTTCCGCAGTGGAAGCCTTTTCCCGCCGTGCTTCGCGGTAAAGTCCGTATGGATCAGTCCTTGTCCACCAATCCGGTGGCGGTAGGAGACAGGGTCGAGTATGAATGGAGCGAAGAGCCGAGCGAAAAGCAGCCGGCGCAGATCGTGAGGATTCTACCCCGGCATAATCATCTTATCCGCCGTTCGACTAATCTTTCACGCCAGTCACACGTCATCGCTGCCAATATTGACCGCGCATTTCTGGTCTGTACACTGTATTTCCCGGAGATTAAACTTCCTTTTCTGGACAGACAGCTCGTCAGCTGCGAGATGTTCAAGATACCCGTGACGATAGTTCTCAATAAGGTGGATCTCTATCGTGATGAGGCCCCCGAGCAGGTGGAGGATTTTGTAAAGACTTATCGCACTGCCGGATATGAAGTCTTGCTTAGTTCCGTAAAGACCGGGGAGGGGATAGAGGAGTTGCGGGAAATATGTCGCGGACGGGAAGGGGAGAGGGGGATCAATCTTATCAGCGGAGAGTCTGGTGTAGGCAAATCCTCCCTTATCAAGGCGTTGGATCCTTCCCTTGACCCTAAAGTGGCCCAGATAAGCCTTTCGCATCTGCAGGGCAGGCATACCACTTCGCTTTATGAGATGTATCCTCTTCAGAGCGGAGGGTATATGATAGATACGCCGGGACTTCGCGGATTCGGGCTTTATGGTCTTGAGAAAGAAGAGATTGGCAGATATTTTCCTGAGATGCTTTCTCTTGCGGACCAATGCCGCTTCGTGCCGTGCACACACACCCACGAGCCCGGGTGCGCGGTGAAACAGGCTGTAGAAGACGGAAGGATCTCTGCATCGCGGTATTCTTCTTATTTGGGAATGCTTGAAGACGACAACAAATTCAGATAGTATATGTTAAGCAAAGTAAAAGAGCAGGTGGAGCAGATTTTTTCTTCCACTCATTTTCCTTCAGAGCCTTCGGGTCTGTATGATCCGCTTCGCTATATGATACAGATAGGCGGAAAGAGGATACGTCCTACGCTTTGCCTTTTGGCATATTCGCTTTTTAAGGATGACTGTCCCGACAGCGTGAAATATCCGGCGGAGGCGCTGGAGGTGTTCCACACTTTTACGCTTATACACGATGACATAATGGACCGTTCGTCTTTGCGCCGGGGAAAAACGACCGTGTGGAAGAAATGGAATGAAGATACGGCCATCCTAAGCGGCGACGTGATGCTGATAGAAGCTTATAAGAGGATTGCTTACGCTCCGCGCGAGTGCGAAAGACAGACGCTTGAACTGTTTTCGACTACGGCGGCCCAGGTATGCGAGGGTCAGCAGTACGACATGGATTTCGAACAGCGGGAGGATGTGTCCATGGACGAATATGAGGCTATGATTGGCCTGAAGACAGCAGTGCTGCTCGCCTGTTCGGCTAAGATGGGCGCCCTGATAGCAGGCGCAGGACAGGACCTTTGCGATGCGCTTTATGAGTATGGCTATCAGCTGGGACTGGCTTTCCAGGTGTGTGACGATTATCTGGATGCTTTCGGAGACGAAAAAGTGTTCGGGAAGCCTATAGGAGGAGATATCCTGCAGCAGAAGAAAAGTTGGCTTACGATAAGGGGCTTTGAGAAGAGCGAGGATAAGGCTGCGTTCGTACAGGTGTTCCGCTCGCGTGATGTGCAGAAGGTAAAGGCTGAATATAAGAGACTTGGCGTGGATAAAGACGCTATAGAAATGATAAAAGGTTATAACGACAAGGCTATCCTCTCGCTAGAGAATGCGCATTTTGCTCCCGAGAGTATGGATGCGCTAAGAGAGTTTGCGGACAGCCTGGTGGGAAGAGTCAGATAATGGATAAAAAAGAATTGGAAATAATGGCTCCGGCGGGCAATTTCGAATGTCTGAGGGCCGCTATACAAGGGGGAGCCGATTCGGTGTATTTCGGGGTCGGAAGACTGAATATGCGCAGTCATTCGGCAAATAATTTTTCTCCGGAAGACCTGGATGAGGTGGTGCGGATATGCCGTGAGGCAGGTGTAAAGTCTTATTTGACTTTGAATATCTGCCTGTATCCGGAGGATATGCAGGATACGCGTCTCGCGCTTGAGGCGGCCAGCAGGGCCGGGGTGAGCGCCGTGATAGCTTCCGATATGGCGGCCATACTGATGTGTCGTGAACTCGGGCTGGAAGTACATATCTCCACGCAGCTTTCCATATCCAACGCCGCTGCGCTGAAATTCTATTCGCAGTGGGCTGATGTGGTGGTGCTGGCCAGAGAACTTAATCTGGGACAGGTCAAGGAGATCTATGACACGATATGCCGTGAACAGATAAAGGGACCTTCCGGGGAGCTTGTGAGAATAGAGATGTTCGCACACGGAGCTTTGTGCATGGCTATCAGCGGCAAATGTTATCTCAGCCTTCATACATACGGGGCTTCGGCCAATCGAGGCGCCTGTTATCAGATATGCCGTCGCGGCTATGAGGTGACGGATCTTGAAACGGGCAACAAACTGAATATTGACAACAAATATATAATGTCTCCTAAGGATCTGTGCACCATAGAGTTTATGGATAAGATCATAGAGTCCGGGGTGAAGGTGTTCAAGATAGAGGGAAGGGCACGCAGTGCTGAATATGTGAAGCGTTGCGCGCAGTGCTACCGTCAGGCTGCCGATGCCGTGTGCGAAGGCAGGTATACCGCAGAATTGGCATCCGGCTTGAAGGAGTCTCTCTCCGAAGTGTTCAACCGCGGATTCTGGGACGGATATTATCAGGGCGCTTATCTGGGAGAGTGGAGTGAGGTATATGGCAGTCAGGCCAAATTGAAAAAGGTCTATGTGGGGAAGGTTACAAATTGGTTCGACAAGATAGGCGTGGCTGAGATCCTGGTGGAAAGTGCGCCTCTTTCTCTTGGCGATAAAGTTATGGCCATAGGTCAGAGCACGGGTGTGGAGGAGTTTACGGTGGAGGATATGAGAGTGAATTTTCAGGGTGCGCAGCTGACAAGCAAGGGAGAACGGTGCTCCGTGGCGGTTCCCGCTCCCGGAAGGCTGAAAAGGGGTGATAAAGTTTATAAATGGGAAGAGAATATATGAGCAAGAAAATATTGGCAGTTGTGATGTGCGCCCTTGTGGGTGTGGGAGCATTGGCCCAGTCGAAGAATTATAAGATGGGCAAATGGGTGGAGATACAGAATGCCATCCTAAAGGAGTTGGACAGGTCGTATGTGGATACGCTTCCGCTTGACAGAATGGAGAAAGCGGGCATTAAGGCTATGCTCGCACAGCTGGATCCTTATACGGTCTATGTGCCTGAAGAAGAGTTGGAAGATTTTTCGATGCAGCTCAGCGGAATGTATGCCGGGGTGGGAGCCATCATCTATAAGCAGGAAGGAAAGAATGTCGTCATCAATGAGCCGTACTGGTTCGCCCCTTGTGTGAAAAGCGGACTGGAGTCCGGCGATGAGATTCTCGAAATCAACGGTGAAGATGTGCGTCCGCTGGATTCGAAGACCTGTTCGGATAAGATGAAAGGTCAGCCGGGCACGATAGTGGAATTTCTGGTGAAGAAGGTTTATACTTCTGATACTTTGAAAATCAAGGTGCGCCGGGAACAGATACATTTTCCGGATATAGAGTATGCGGCTATGATTACCGACAAGACCGGATATATTCTTCAGACGGGTTTTACCGAAGGCGTGGGCGATGAGATGCGTCGCAAGGTCGCTGAACTTAAAAGTCAGGGGATGGAAAAGCTTGTCCTTGACCTTCGCGGTAACGGTGGCGGACTTCTTTCGGAGGCGGTGAAGATAGTGTCCATCTTCGTGCCTAAAAATTCTCTCGTGGTCACTTCGCGTGGTCGTGACGGTAAGGAGTTGGATGTGTACAGAACGCAGGAGGCTCCGCTTGACGAGAAACTCACTGTCGTGGTTCTCGTGGACGGAGGCACGGCTTCTTCGGCCGAGATCGTCAGCGGTGCGCTTCAGGACCTTGACCGCGCTACCATAATGGGAACCAGAACTTTCGGCAAGGGTCTTGTGCAGAGCGTCAGGAGTCTTCCTTACGGAGGCCAGTTGAAGGTCACCACGGCCAAATATTATACTCCGTCAGGACGTTGTGTGCAGATTAAGGACTACAGCCACCGTAATGAAGACGGAAGTGTGGGGGATATCCCGGATTCGCTTACCCGTGAATTCAAGACGCTCAAGGGCCGGACGGTGCGCGACGGGGGAGGAATCACTCCGGATATAATCCTGGAGGTGCCTCAATACGATGACATAACGGCCTCGCTCGTTCTAAGCGGTCTGGTGGGACAGTATGCCCTTCAGTATAAGACAGAACATGCATCCATCCCCGATGTGGACAACTTCCATTTTGATGATTATGATGGGTTCCTTGCTTATGTGAAGCCTTTGCTCACTGCGGAGGCCATATCTGATCTGGAAAAGCTTGACCGCTCTCAGATTATTCCGTTCATAGAAGAGGAGATAGTCACGCGTTATTATTACCAGAGGGAGGGTGTAAGGCTGCGTCTTCGCTATGATGATGAGCTTCGTGAAGCGTTAAGTAAAGACCCTGTTTTATGAGACTGGTTTTCGCGACTCACAATAAAGGCAAATTAAGGGAGGCTTCCCAGATTCTGGGCTCTGGCTATGAATTGCTCTCGCCTTCCGACATTGGAATAAGCTCCGAAGCCGAGGAAACAGCCTCCACGTTGGAGGGAAACAGCCTTCTGAAGGCGGAATATATCTATGAAAGAGCAGACGGACTTGTTTGTTTTGCAGATGATTCCGGACTTGAAGTGGATGCTCTGGGTGGTGCTCCGGGTGTATATACAGCGCGTTACGCGGGCCCGTATTGCAGCTTCGAGGATAATATCAATAAACTTCTTCGCGAACTCAGCGGTGTCCCTATGGAGAGGCGCACGGCCAGGTTCAAATGTGTGGTGACGCTCATCTCGCAGGGTCGTATTCAAGTATTTACCGGATGTATGGAAGGGCGTATCGCTTTTCAGAGAAAGGGAACGGAGGGCTTTGGCTATGACCCTGTCTTCATTCCGGCCGCGTTCCCATCGAAAACTCTCGCCGAGGTGGGCGAAGAGATAAAAAACACTTTTTCGCACCGTTTCCAGGCGCTGGACTCTATGCGTAGAGTTCTCTCAGAACTCTGAGGGACTGTATGTCCAGACGGCAGTCGAGGTGGTAGGCCAGGTACTCCAGAAGGATGCCGGCTATTTCGCTGCGGCGCGCTCCGTCGAGAGGATACAGCAGAAATTCGCTGAAATCAAGCGTGAGAAGATTCTCCAGGTCTTCGATTCTTTCTCCTGCAAAGGGCTCAATCCCGCGCAAATCGGCCCTGAATCCAAGAATGGCGGCATATTCGAGCAGAAATCTCAGATGAAACGAGGCGTAGTCGCTTTTCAGGGAGTTGAGCGTGAGAATCATTTTCTTACACCAAGGGTAAAGCTCCTCTTCGTTACATCCGTCGCGAAGGCTTCTGTAAAGCACTTCACTTAGGAAAAGCGTAATGGTGTTCTTGTGGATATTGCCTCTGGTATCGCTCAGCGGATATTCTATGCCTATATTGGTGGCTTTCCACAAATCGGTTCGGGTGCTTTCCTTTACCTCGGCGCTCAGGATGTTGAGCGGAAGATAGGCTCCGGTATTCTTTCCTATCCTGACTATGAGGCTATGTCGGCCGTACTCTTTGCTTAAAGTATGCAGGACCAGTGAGTTGTCGCCCACTTTAGTGGTGGAGAGCAGTATGAATTCCGTCATCTTGAACCGATGATAAGAAGAGCCATTCCGATCATCAGGACCAGAATGTTAAGGCTCTTGCGTTTCATGTTCTTCTCCTTGAAGAAGATGGCCCCCACTGCAAATGTGACCAGAACGGAGCATCTTCTCAGAATGGACACGACACTAAGCAGCGCCCCATCCTGCTTGATCGCGAAAAAGTAAAGGGCGTCAGCTCCCGTGATGAGCACGGCGATAAGAAGCAGTGTCCAGTCCCAGCGGAATTTTTGCCGGCTCCCCGAGAATCTGCCATATACAATTACGCAGAGGGCCAGCAGAATGGTAATGTAGAAATTGGCCCAGCTCTGCACGCTAAGAGGTTCGAACCCTGCGATTATATGTTTGTCATAAAGGGCTGAGATGACTCCTGTTACGATAGAAATCGTCATGGCAAGAAGGCCCTTGTTGCTCTTGAATGTGACTCCTTCCATACGGCTCGAGCGGCTCAGAAGCATAAGTGCTGCGAAGGCGGCGAGTACCCCGGCCCATTGGCATAGATTAAGGCGTTCTCCGAAAAGCAGGATGGAAAAGAGCACTACCAGAAAAGGTCTGGTAGCCTTAAGCGTGCTTACCGTGGTGATGGGAAGGTATTTGAGCGCAACCATTCCGCTTATCCACGAGGATGTGACTATCGCGGCCTTGACCAGCAGTGCCAGGTGGCTGTGGATGTCCATAGGATATTTGAAAAGCCACGGCGACAGAAAAAGTGTCGAGAGTGCGGTGGCCACCAGAAGTATCTGGAGCACTCCGTTGTTTTGCGCGGACTTTTTCTTGGCTATATCATAAAGGCCAAGCAGCAGGGCGGAGGCAAGTGCGAGGTATAACCACATGACGAGATACTATTTAATCCATTCGCAGGCGCTTTTTTCTCCCGCAAGCCATACTTTGTCTCCCGGCTCGAAATGGAAATCCGCCTTAGGGTTCGTTATGAAATCTTCCCCGCGCAACACGCTTATCACCATGCATTTGTAGTCTCGTAGCGAGGCTCCGCGAAGAGTTTTGCCGTAGAGTTTTGAATCTTTGTCCACCGTTATGCAGGTCACTTTGAATTCGTCCATATGGCTCTCGGATGCAGGTGTCTGAGTGAACATTTCCTTTAGCAGATGAATCTGAGCGCTGCTTCCTACGGCCAGCAGTTTGTCGTAAGGGTAGATGGTCTCGTCGGATTTCGGAATGATTATGCTGCGCTTGCCACGATGAATCTCTATGATGTTCGCTCCGCTGCTCTGACGTATAGGTATATCTTTAAGTTTCTGTCCTACAAGGGATGAGTCGGCCGGCACTTCGAATTGTTCGAGGTGTACGTCGTATCCTGCCAATGTGTTCTGTACGGAAGTCTGCACGGCGGCGTTTTTGCGCTCCTGAATTTCCTTTCCGTTAAAGTTGTTGAAGAAATTCTTTTCGATATTGCTGCTCTGCTTGAGATAGCTTCTTCCTATCAGGATGAATACCGCGCCGCCCAGAAGCAGAAGGATAGCAGTCCATCCGGCCAGGTCGAAATGGCTGGCTATCACGGATATGATGATGCCCACGACCAGGAATGTGCGAAGAAGCGTGAGCGTGATGACAGGCCATTTGTTGGATTGCTTGGCTTTGAGAAGTTTGCGCGCGGAAGTGTTGATGGTTCCGGAACTGATTCCCATACCGTACAGGAAAGGTCCCATGGCAAGAAGCGTTGTGACGGTCACTATCAGAGAGCGGAGAAGTTCACTCCACGAAGACAGGAAACTGTTGACAAACGGCTCCAGCAGATGTCGCGAGAGCATGTTGATGGCGATGATTATCACGCCATAGATGATTATGCGCGTGAAATATGCCTTGAGAAGCGTTTTCCATTCGCCCGTTTCCGCGTTTGTGCTCACCGGATTCTGGCTTTGGTCTTCTTCTATCTTGGCCAGAACGCTTTCCGGTAGTTTCTTTTCCAGTATATTATAAAGAGGAGTGGCGGATTTTATTACAAACGGAGCTATCAGGTTGCTTATTACGAACACTGCTATTATGACTGGATAGATGAATTCGCTCACTACGCCCAGACCCACACCTACGCCTGCTATGATGAATCCGAATTCGCCCATCTGCGCAAGGCTCAATCCCGTGTGTATGGCGTTGTTAAGCCCGCGACCTGCCAGAAGCACGCCCGCCGTGACGAAGATGCTGTCGAATACCAGCAGTACGACTACCAGAAGCAGAATCACGCCCCAGTTGTGAGCGATTACTTCCGGAGACACCATCATTCCCACCGATACGAAGAAGATGGCTCCGAACAGGTCTTTGATCGGACATACGAGCTTCTCGATGTGTTCACTCTCTATGGTCTCGGCCAGGATAGACCCCATGATGAACGCCCCCAGGGCGGATGAGAATCCCATACTTTCGGCCAATGCCACCATCCCGAAGCACAGGCCTATGCTGACTATCAGAAGGATCTCGTCGTTCAGGAAGCGCTTGGCTTTTTTAAGCAGGGTCGGGATGATATAGATGCCCACCAGGAACCACAGTATCAGACAGAATGCCAATTTGCTGAGCGCCCCTATAAGCTCTCCTCCGGAGAATTTGGCCGAGACGGCCATGGTGGAGAAAAGAACCATAAGTATGATGCCCACGATATCTTCGATTATCAGTGTCCCGAATACTATCCCCGCGTATGGCTTGTTCTTCAGGCCCATCTCTTCATAAGACTTGGCCACGACCATAGTGGAGGACATAGGAAGCATGCCTCCCAGAAAAATGCTCTCCATCGTGGTCCATCCCAGGGCCTGGCCTATCACATAGCCTATAAGGAACATTCCCAGGAGTTTGCAGGCGGAAGTTATGATGGAGGAGCTGCCGCTTTTCATTAGCTTTTTGAAGCTGAATTCCAGTCCCAGACCGAACATCATGAAGATGATACCGATTTCGGACCATTGGTGCACGCTCTCCATGCTGGTTATTCCGGGGAAAAAGCCTATGCTGGGTCCGATAAGGAATCCCGCTACTATGTATCCTAATATCAGGGGTTGTTTGAGGGCCCTTGATATGATGGTGAACAGACCGGCGGAGATAAGGATTACCGCCAGGTCGCGAACCAGGTTAAGTTCTTCTGACATGTTTTGCTGCTCTGCTTGATTTTTCGTTTGTTTCGATCTGTGTCATCTCGTCCTCTCTGCACGCATACTGACGGAATTCCTCCCATATGATGTTCACTGCCAATGCACTCGGGTGAACCAGGTCGTCGGCATAGAAACGGTAGTCGCGAAGCTCATCGAGAAGGATCTCGCAAGCGGGGAAATAATTGGCGTCCATTCCATTTAACCCCAAGTGCAGTGTGCTTTTACTCAGTGTATTGGCGTGCGCACCTTCTCCAAGGTGCCTTATAGGGCTTACCGTGAAAATGAATTTTTTGTCGCTGTGGGAAGACACTATCTTTGTCAAGTATTCCTTTACATTTTCAACTGAAAGCATGAAGTGCTCGAATTCGCGCGCGGGTCTTTTGAGACAGTTGCTTACCACCTCCCCATCACGGGTCCATACGAAAGCTGTTCCCAGCGTGATTATCACCCATTTGCTTTTGTGCCAATCCTCACGCGCCAGGCATAGAGCCTCATTGGCATTTTGAAGAAATTCTTCCTTCGTGGGGCGGGCAAAGCTGGTATGATGGTAGAATGAGCAGAACTTTTCTGCTCCTGAGCCCATTTGTACGCAGTCTTTTTCGCTGAAAAACTCATCCGAGTCAAGAATTTGCACGGCCCTGGCTATGGATGAGGGGTTATAGAGCGTGCCGAAAGGGTTGGCGTGGGCTTTGAAGCCTGCATCCAGGAGCTTTCCTGCCATGTTGTCCACAAAACAACTGCCCAGAAGAGTGATGTCGTCCTGAAGACTTATCTTTTCTTCCATCGCAGGGTAGGAAACTATGGTGCTGAGTTTCTGAGAAAACATAGACAAAGCACAAAGATAAGAAATCCTCCGGATTTGTTGAAAGCGAATTGCCCGGGAAAGAGAGCTTATGATTTTTTGATGGGCAATAGACTAATTGAAAGTCAGGCGAGAGCGATTAGCTCTTGCGGTATTCCGACGGGGTCATTCCTGTATTTGCCTTGAAAAACCTATAGAACGTGGTCTGGTTAGGGAAGTTCAGTTCCCATACTATGGACTTGATGCTCATGTCGGAATATTTGAGCATGTTCATCGCCTCTGATATCACGAAGGAGTCTATCCATTCGTGCGCGGATTTGCCGCTGACGTTTTTTACCAGTTTTGACAGGTATTTCGGAGTCAGGTAAAGTTTGTCGGCATAAAAGGACAGGTTGCGCTCTTTGTTATGATTGTCCCTGACAAGGGCGAGAAAATCTTCGAGAACCGCTTTGGAACGAACAGAGCGGTTCTCGGTTTGTTTACGCGCAACTGACAGCCTGTCAGCCCACAGCGCACCCATCATATAAAAGGTGGAAGAAATCAGTGAAGCTATGGCCTCTTTCGTGTTTGGCACGTGTGAAGATGATATCTCCTTGATAAGGTCCATATATTTTTTACAGATTTCCCTTTCCTGTCCGTTTATTACCACACAGGGGTCTTCAAGCAGGCGTAGACTTTCATCGTACAGTTTGTTGAAATCGAAATGCGTTTGGAGCATAAGGTTGTTGGACACAGCGATAGCTACGAATTTGACATCCCTGATTTCCTTTTTTGATACGCTGGATACTCGTACGATGTTGCCCGGGGTATATATGAAAAGGGACCCTTCTTTAACTTGGAAAGTCCGCAGGTTCATCTCGACGTCAAAATGTCCCTGAAGGCAGAAAAACGCCATATATCCGTTGAATCTGCAGGGATACCGTATCACGTTCATCTCCGTATTGTATTGAAGCTCAGTTATGAACAGGTCGTCTGACAAATCGTCACAGGTCAGGGCGGCAGGAAAGTGTCTGCGCAGTTCCCGGATGTCTACTTCTTTATAATTCTGCATCACAAACGGTTTTTAAAATTGTTCAAATTTACGCAAAAAATATTAAAATGTCGCTTTTTTGTTCCAAATGTAATATAAATTACCCTTTTTGTTATACAACTTTCGCCTCTTTTGGTAAAGTATTTGGATAAGGGTGTGCCGTACATTGAGAAATCAAAAAATAATAATATGAGAAAAAACATCGTTATCCTAATTGCCATGCTCGCTGTGCTCCCTTCTCGGGGATATGCCCAGCAGGTATTGACACTTGACGAGTGCAAGCAGCTCGCCATAGACAACAGCAGTGCTCTGAAGACAGCGGAGCAGCAAGTGCAGATGTCAAAGTATGATATGAAGATCGCTGCCGCCAATTATTTTCCTAAGGTGACTGCCACCGGTACTTATATGTATACGAACAGGAACCTGCAGCTGATAAGTGACGAGCAGTCCGCTCAGCTTTCCAATGCGGGAACCGCTCTTCAAGGCGAGCTGACCAATCAACTGACGGCTATCCTTTCTGACCCTACGATTTTCGCGAAAGTGGCGTCAGACCCGGCTTTGCAGAAGCTCGTCGGTTATCTCAAGGCTGCGGATATCGCTACTCCTATCAATGCCATAGGCTCTCAGGTCAGCGATGCCTTCAATATAGACATAAGTCATAGCACGATAGGGGTCGTTTCCGTGCAGCAGCCTGTTTATATGGGCGGAAAGATATTGGCGGCCAATAAGATGGCTTCCGATGCGAACCAATTGGCACAAGCCCAGTATGACCAGCAGCATTCTCAGGTGATAGTGGATATAGAGCAGGCCTATTGGCAGATAGTTTCCATAGCCGGCAAGCAGCGCCTGGCTCAGGGTTATGCCGATCTTCTGCATCAGATGGAAAAGGATACCGACGCCCTTATCGCTGAGGGTTTTGCCACTCCTTCCGACGCGCTCACCATTAAGGTGAAGGCCAATGAAGCTGATATGCTTCTCACCAAGGCCACTAACGGATTGGCTCTTGCCAAGATGCTCCTTTGCAAGCAGTGCGGGCTGCCTCTTGACAGCGAGATCACTCTTGCCGACGAGACTCTTGACAGGATTCCGCAGCCGGAGATGACGGTCGCTCTTTCAGACGAGGACATTTACGACGCCCGTCCGGAAATAAAAAGTCTTACTCTCGCGCAGGACATTTATGCGAGAAAGGTTGACATCGCCCGTGCGGATATGCTTCCTACAGTAGCTTTGACCGCTAATTATATAGTATCTAATCCTAGCGTATTCAATGGATACCAGAAGAAGTTCGGTGATTTCGTATCTGCCGGTGTGGTAGTGTCAGTTCCTATCTGTCACGGTGGCGAGTATATCAACAAGACGCGCAAGGCCAAGGCGGAAGCGCAGATGTATCAGATAAAGCTCGATGACGCCAAGCAGATGATCTCTCTTCAGGTCGCACAGCTTCGCCAGCAGGAAACTGAGGCTCTCGAGAAACTCACCACCGCAGAAAGCAATCTTTCCAACGCGGAGGAGAACCTCAGGGTGGCGACAGCCGGTTGGAATGAAGGAATGATAGCATCAAATGTGGTGCTTCAGGCACAGACGGCTTGGCTTCAGGCCAATTCTCAAGTAATAGAGGCAGGCGTGGAACTGCAGATGTGCAGCGTTAACCTCGCCAAGGCGGAAGGAAGATTATAATTGATTGATAATAAAAAAGAAAAACATAATATGGAAAAGAATCAGAAAAACGGCAACCTTCTTATCGGTATAATCGTATTGGTTGCACTTATCGCAGCTGTGGCTGTATTGGGAATCATATTTACAAAACCTGCTCCGGAAGTGATCCAGGGACAGGCGGAAGCTACAGACTATCGCGTGTCAGGAAAAGTTCCCGGAAGAATAGAAACCTTCTATGCCAAGCAGGGCGATATGGTTCACAAGGGAGACGTGCTTGTAGATATCGATTCTCCTGAGGTAAGAGCCAAATTAGCACAGGCACGTGCAGCCTATGATGCCGCTGCCGCTCAGCGCAACAAGGCCAATGCAGGTGCACGCAAGGAGGAAATCGCAGGTGCTTATGAACTTTGGCAGAAAGCGCTTGTCGGAGAAGATATCGCTAAAAAGACACTTGACCGTGCCACACGTCTTCATGAGCAGAATGTGATAAGCGATCAGAAGTTCGATGAGGCTACCGCACAGTACAATGCCGCCAGCGCTACGGTTCTGGCCGCCAAGTCTCAATATGACATGGCCGTGAAAGGTGCACGTGAAGAAGACAAGGATGCCGCCATCGCTCTGGTGAACAGAGCTAACGGAGCCGTAATGGAGGTTGAGTCCTATCTCTCCGAGCTTAAGCTCACCGCTCCTGCGGATGGAATCATCTCTGCACGTTATCCTCACGAAGGAGAACTCGTGGGAACTGGCTCGCCTATCTATACCATCACGGATCTCAGCGACATGTGGTTCACTTTCAATATCCGCGAGGATAAGATGAACAGCATCAAGAATGGAACACGTCTTACTCTCGAGATTCCGGCTCTTAACAACAAACGCGTGGAAGCTACGGTCAATTATATCGCAGTGCGTGAGTCATATGCTACATGGAGAGCTACCAGCGAGACAGGCGGATACGACGCCAAGACATTTGAAGTAAGGGCGGTTCCTGCAGCTCAGGTTGACGGACTTCGTCCCGGTATGACAGCTATAGTTGTAAAATGAGCAGAATTTTAAACGTCGCACGTAGAGAGATAGGAAGAATCCTTCACGAGCCCGTCTACCTTCTCGGTTCTGTGGGAGTAATGCTCTGCAGCTGCCTGTTCTACTTGACATTTCTCAAGGCAGGCCTCCCGGAGAACCTTCCGATAGGAGTTCTGGATTTGGACAATTCGTCTCTTTCACGTAATTTCTGTGCCCAACTGGACGCCACGCAGCTTGGCCGGGTAGTGAAATACGAAGACTTCACGACAGCCCGCAATGCCATGCAGACAGGTGAAATCACCTCGCTGTGTGTGATTCCCGAAGGCATGAACGAGGATGTCAACGCTTCCCGCCGTCCGGTTTTCACTTACTATGTGAATTCGCTTTACCTTATAGGAGGGGCGCTGAGCTACAAGGACATACTTACTATGGTGACGCTCACGGGCGGAGCGGTCCAGAGGGAAGTTCTTCGTGCCAAAGGTTATGGCGACGGTGCCATAATGGGATTGATTCAGCCTATAGTGATAGATGAGCATAAGATAGGCAATGCCGCCACGAATTACGGCGTCTATCTCAACAATATAATCCTTCCCGGATTGCTGGCTCTCAGTATCATCTTCGTGCTGATCTACGCTTTGGGCTCAGAACTCCGGTACGGTACTTCGAAGGAACTGATGGAGACAGCCGGTGGTTCTATCTTATCCGCACTGTTGGGCAAGTTGCTCCCGTACACGCTTCTCTACCTGCTTTTGGGCCTTGGCCTGGATGTGATTCTGTTCACGCTGTGCGGTTACCCTCTCGCGGGATGCATAGGGAACATGATGCTGCTGATGGTGGTGTTCATTCTGGCCAATGAAGCTGTCGCCGTAACTTTGATTGGCCTGCTTCCTACGCTGCGCTATGCGCTGAGTATAGCGGCACTCTTCACCATATTGGCATTCTCCTTTTCAGGATTCACTTTCCCGGTAGAAGCCATGCCAAGAGCTTTGCAGGGCGTATCGGTGCTGTTCCCGTTGAGGTTTTACTATCTGGCATATGTACAGGAAGCCATTTTCGGAGGCGGATTCGCTGCCATGTGCCCTTATATAATCTGTTTACTTGTTTTCCTGGTAGGTCCTCTTTGCGTATGCAAGAGATTGAAAGGAGCTTGGCTTAATGAGAATTTTGCGAAATGATCAAGGAAATTAAAAGAATATTCGCCGACTCGTATGTGGCTATCATCTTCCTTCTCGGAGGTTTGATATATCCTCTCATCTATGGTCTTGTATATCACATAGGTACAGTGGATGATATGCCTGTGGCGATAGTCGATATGAGCGGCACGTCAGAAAGCCGTCGTTTCATTCAGAAGATTGACGCGACGCGCGAAGCGGAGGTGGCATACAATTGCGCCACCATGGAGCAGGCGAAGGAGCTGATGAAATCACGCAAAGTTCACGGTATCATCCTTTTCCCGGAAGATTATTCTCAGCGCCTGGCAAACCTCCAGCAGGCTACCATTTCCACTTATGCCGATATGTCCAGCTTCCTTTATTACAAGGATTTGACTATGGCTGTCAATCACGTGATGCTTGATGAGATGGGACAGATCGAGGCATCCAGATATGCTGCCAAGGGTATGAGCGAGGAGAATATCAAGGAACTTATCAATGCTATCCCGTCCGAGGAGCAGATACCGTTCAATACAAACATGTCCTTCCTGATTTTCTTCCTGTCTGCGGCTTTGATATTGGTCGTACAGCAGACAATGTTCTACGGAATCAGTGTGGTTAACGGTTCGCTTCGTGAGAACAACGTGGTGAACGGAGGATCTCTTCTGGGAAGGGCCGCTGCTTATGCCCTGATATATGTGGGAATCGCCATTTACGGTCTCATGCTGGTTCCTATGATATTCGGAATGCCGCAAAGGGGAGAAATGGGTCAGTTACTTGTGCTGATATTGCTCTTTATCGTTACCTGTGTAGCGTTCAGCTTTACATTCAGTCGCTTTGTACGTCATAGGGAGACTGTGTTCGTGGTCCTTCTCTTTATGTCTTCGCTCTGTTTCTTCCTCAGCGGTTGTGCTTGGCCGGTAAGTTCTTTCCCTCCATTCTGGAAAGCGGTTTCTTACCTCTTCCCATCCACTTTTATGATACAGGGATTCAACAACATCAACAACGCGGCTTGTACTCTCTCCATGATACGCCCTCAGGTTATGGGTCTGGTGATCCAGTTCGCCCTCTATGCTACGCTTGCATATGTGATAGACGAGATCGCCAAGCATAAGGAAGGTCGTAAGGTTATAGAATAAAACACACTATTAATAATATATTATCATGAAAAAGATCATTACATCTATCGTAGCTCTTGCAGCTATCGCACTTAGCGCCAATGCGCAGGTATTTGTCGGCGGAGCAGCCGGACTCAATTACAACGGAGGCAACACCGTCGCAGACGGAAACAAGACTGACAGCCCATCAGAATTCGGCTTTACGATCGCGCCTAACGTAGGTTATTATTTCGCAGACAATTTCCTCGCAGGTGCCCGTCTTGGCATCGCTTATGACAAGGGCGTTACTCCGGGCCTTATTAATGACACCGTAAAGAAAGAATTTACTTGGGCCGTAGAACCTTATGCTCGTTACTGCTTCGCTCAGTGGAATAAATTCGGTCTTTGGAGCGAGGTCAATGCCACCATAGGCAGAACTACGGGAAAAACTGAAATCGGTGACAATACGACAGACAGTGACCCTGCACTTGCCTGGGGTGTTCACGTACTTCCTGTCCTTACTTACGCTATCAACGATCATCTCAGTCTGGAGACATCACTCAGCTTCCTTACTTTGGGATATGAGGGTTCATATACTGCAGACAAGGACAAGAATCACGAGACCAATTCCGGCGCATTTGCATTCGGGGCCAACAGCACAGATGCTCTTGGCGCAGTCGGCCAGATCAAGATAGGTTTTACTTATAAATTTTAAGTTTCAGAATTGTTTTGATTGCTGCCTGTCAGAGATTTCTGGCAGGCAGTTTTGTATTAATTGCAGGTGTGGAACTCCACCTTCTGCAGTTTGTTCCATTCGCCACGGGTGAAATCAGGCATCTGAACAGGTGCGCTTCCGTTGAGAATGGATACTTCGGTGAGCTCGACCAGACAGCTCCATTCCGCCGCGTCATACACGTCCATATCCAGAGGAAGTCCGTTATGCAGGCAATACACCAGGCGGTAGTCCATGATGAAATCCATCCCGCCGTGTCCTCCGACTTTCTTTGCCAATGCAAGTATTTCCTTCGTGATAGGGTGCTGGTACTCTTTCATAAGACCATCTTTTTCTTCGGAAGAGACAAACTCCTCCCCGTTTATGCTCTCGACGGAAAAACCTTCTGACGGGTATTTGTTCGCAAATCCTTCAGTTCCTGTAACCTGGAACATTCTGCTGTAAGGACGTGTGGCATATGTGTTATGCTGTATTTCGAGCGTGCGACCTTTCTGGGTGCGTATAAGCGTGGAGGTATGGTCACCATTGGCATAGGCAGGATCGCCATAGCGCTCCTGGGCCAATTTCTTCCCGTGGAAAGAGTCTGTGTCCATAGATACGAGTGTGGTCATTCTGTCGCCGCGATGTATGCCAAGCACCATGGCAACAGGCCCTATCCCGTGTGTGGGGTAGACGTCTCCGTGATGCTCGCGGTTATATATCATTCGCCAATCTCCCTGATACAGGTCCCAATATGGGTTGAGATTATGTATGTAGGCTCCTTCCACGTGGTACACCTCTCCGAAAAGTCCGTGTTGCGCCATATTCAGGGTGGTCAGTTCGAAGTCGTCGTAGATGCAGTTCTCGAGCATTATGCAGTGCTTTCTTGTGCGCTCGGACGTGTTGACCAGGTCCCAGCACTCTTTTATGCTGGTGGCTGCCGGAACTTCGACTGCCACGTGTTTGCCGTGCTCCATGGCATATACCGCCATAGCGGTGTGGTATTGCCATGGGACTGCCAGATAGATAAGGTCTATGTCGTCCCTTTCGCAGACTTCTTTCCACGCGTCTTCCCCCCAATATGCATCCACATCATTTATTCCCTTGGCTTTGAGAAGTGTCTGCTGCTTTGTGGCCCTGTCTTCAAGCAGGTCGCAGAGCGCCACGATACGCGTATGCTCCAGGTAGGTGAACCGATCCACCGCGCCAGGTCCTCTCATTCCTAAGCCTATGAATCCCACGCGTATGGTATCTATCGGCGCAGCTGCATATCCGAGCATCGATTGTTGCTCCTTCGGCCGCTCCGGGGTAGGGTATATGATCTTGCCGTCTTTTTTGTAATAGGTGTACTCATCCGTTTTTCTGCACGAAGGGGCGATTGCAAGAAAAAGTGTGAGGGCGCAAAGAAGTTTTGTAACTGTTTTCATGCTTGTGGGATTAGAGGGTTTTAATGAATTGGCGCATCTCGTCTTCCTTTTGTAGGGCGCTCAGGAAAAGTGTCATCTGGTTACGGGTGCGCACGAGATTGTGCTCGGGGTATTTGATTTTATAATAGGTGTCTCCGTTGATGTAGTCGGTAAGGAAACGCACGGCCTGCATAAAAGCGAACAGCTGCACGGCGTAAGGGAGCATCTCTATCTCAAGCGGAGTGAGAAACTTTCCGGCCGTAGAAAGATATCCTTTGGTGAATGCCTTGAAAATGTCCATTTTAAGATCAATCCTGTCATACTCCGGGCTGTCTTCCGGTACAGGATTGGCCGCGGTGCGCATGAAGTCTCCGAAATCAGAGAATACGAATGAAGGCATCACGGTATCCAGGTCTATGACGCACAGTACTTTGCCGTCTTTGTCGAACAAGACGTTGCCTACCTTCGTGTCGCAATGGCAGATGCGTTTGGGCAGTTTGCCTTGTTCGTGCAGGCTTTGTGCAAGGCACATCTTTTCACCATATTTTTCGCTTAACTCGATAAGGTCCTTCACTTGCTCCACTCTTCCTTTCGCATCTGTTTTTACGGCCTGTCGAAGTTGACTCAGGCGCAGCGGCATATTATGGAAGTCCGGGATGCTTTCGCCTATTTCTTCCTGTAGGTCAGAAAGCTCCGCCTCGAACTGTCCGAAGGCCTGGCCGGATAGAAGCGACGATTCTTCATTCACTTCGTCTATGTTACGGCTGCCCTCAATAAATGCTGATATACGCCAATATTTGCCTTCAGAATCGAGCAGATACGTTTTTCCGCTTTCTTTGGTCCGTATGAATGTAAGAACTTTGCGGTCTATGTCCGTCTCGCCCCTGGCTGTGAGTTTTTTTCTTATGTGCGCAGTTACGGCTTCTATGTTCTTCTGAAGCAGCTCCACGTCCTGGAAGATGGCGTTGTTAATGCGCTGCAGAGCGTAATGTCTGTGCTCGGTGCTGACTTTAAAGGTGTCATTGATAAGCCCTTCGCCAAGAGGGCATATGTCCGTGATATCGGAATCTATTTCAAAAGCTGAAGCTATTTGCTCAAGGTAGTCTTTAGTGTACATGGTTATGTTTGATTTTTTCCTCGCGAATTTATGAAAAATGTTCGGATTTAGGTCAGCTCGGCCGGAATAAAAAAGACACCCCGCATTGCGAGGTGCCCCTTTCTTTATTATTCGATCTACCGCTTAGGCGGCTTTTCCGTCTGAGCCGAGAACGTTCACGATCTTGTGGATGTAGAGTTTCTTCATCTCGTCGCGAGCAGGTCCGAGATATTTACGAGGGTCGAATTCGCCCGGTTTCTCGTTGAATACCTTGCGAACGGCAGCAGTCATGGCAAGACGTGAGTCTGAGTCGATGTTGATCTTGCATACTGCACTCTTGGCAGCTTCGCGAAGCTGCTCCTCTGGGATACCTACAGCATCTGGGAGTTTGCCTCCGTTAGCGTTGATGATGTCTACATACTCCTGTGGAACTGAAGAAGATCCGTGGAGAACGATAGGGAATCCAGGGAGTTTCTTCTCAACCTCGTGGAGAACGTCGAATGCAAGTGGCGGTGGTACGAGACGACCTGTCTTAGGGTCACGTGTGCACTGCTCAGGCTTGAATTTGTATGCGCCGTGTGAAGTACCGATGGAGATGGCGAGTGAATCGCAACCTGTGCGTGTAGCAAAATCGATAACCTCCTCTGGTTTTGTGTAGTGTGACTCTTCTGAAGCGACTTCATCCTCTACACCTGCGAGTACGCCGAGCTCAGCTTCTACGGTAACATCGTACTGGTGAGCATATTCTACGACTTTCTTGGTAAGAGCGATGTTGTCTTCGTATGGAAGAGAAGAACCGTCGATCATTACTGAAGAGAATCCCATATCCACGCAGCTCTTGCAAAGCTCGAAGCTGTCACCGTGATCGAGGTGAAGCACGATCTGAGGCTTTTCCCAGCCAAGCTCCTTGGCATAAGCTACAGCGCCTTCCGCCATATAGCGAAGAAGAGTCTGGTTAGCGTAGTTGCGGGCTCCCTTGCTCACCTGAAGGATGACAGGGGACTTGGTCTCAGCTGCGGCCTGGATGATGGCCTGGAGCTGCTCCATATTGTTGAAGTTGAAAGCCGGAATGGCATAGCCACCAGCCACAGCCTTGGCGAACATCTCGCGGGTGTTTACAAGGCCAATTTCTTTAAATGATACCATAATAAATGTATGTATTTAGTATTCGTTAAAATATCTTTTTGACTCTGTTTTTTGGCTTTTCAAAGCCGGCGCAAATTTAGTAAAAAATTACGCAAAAGTCAATCTTTCGTTTGTCCCAAATTACCTGGAACGCTTGTGTGCCCTACAGCGTGTTCTGTGGCCTATTGGCGTTCCAGGTACCATCGCTGTGATGGGTACCTGGAACATGGATGTGCCCCAGAGTGTTCTGCATGGCCTATTGATGTTCCAGGTACCCAACACAAAGAACGGATTTAATATTGGCATCCAGGCAAGATTGTGCTATGAGGCGTATTTAATAAAGCGAGAGTACTCAAAAAGTAACCGTGCGGGTCTTGAGAATGGACGCATACTGAAGAACCGGCACATAATCTCAAAAATTTAATTTTGAAAATGAAGTCTTTAAAATTTGCAGCACTGGCTGCTTGTACAGCATTAGCATTGGCATCTTGCAACAAGAACGATGATACAACAACAAATGCCATTAAATTTACACCTTCTTCAGTTACAGTAGCTGTGGGCGAGTCTCAGAATGTTACCATTGCAGGTGGAAGCGGCACTTATACGGCCAAATCGGGTGACGAGAAGATCAGTACCGTGAGCGTAAGCAAGAATATTTTGACTATAAAGGGCGTAGAGGCCGGCAAGGCTGTGATTACGGTAACGGATGACAAGAAAGTGTCCGCTAGTCTGAATGTCGTTGTGGCTGAAGGGATTAAACTTGACAAAGCTGAGTCCAGTGTCGCAGTGGGCAAGGAAGATGCGGTTAAAATAAGCGGAGGTACATCTCCATATAGCGCTGTAAGCAAGGACAGCAAGATAGCTACCGCTACCATAAAGGATGCGACGCTTACCATCAAGGGCATAGCCGAGGGAAGCACCACCATTACTATCACAGACAAGAACAAGATGACAGCGACAGTGAAAGTTACTGTTTCAAAATAACAACCCCAATATTCTTCCTTATATTTGTGCAAATGTATGTGATGCTTCGTAATGAGGCCGCGCTGCATTTGCACTTCATTATTTAGGAAGAGTGCGTGTTGGCGTGAAATAAAATTTGACAGGAATATGAAATATTTGAAGATGATGACATTGGCCCTGATGACTGTTTTGATGGCAGCTTGTGCGTGTAACCACAGAAGGGATGTAATGGTGGGCGGATATGGAAAGGCAAGCAGATTGACTGCGCAGGAAGATTCGCTTTTCATCGCGGTCGTGCTGAATCAGGAAGGTTTGCATCTGAAGCCTCTCAAGGTGGCGCGTCAGGTCGTTGCGGGCACGAATTACCGTTTTGAGTGTGTCGATGAGCATAAAAAGAAAGTGGAAGTGGTCGTGTATCAGCCGCTTCCGTGCTATGAAGAAGAATCGCGTATAACGAGCATCAACGGTAAACCTTATACGAAATAGCTTTTTATAGAACTTGGCAACGGAATATATCGATGTGCAAAGATGCATGGCAAAAAGATTACTATATTTGCAGTGCATTTCACGGAAGTGTCGTGAAAGAGTGCAAATATAGGATATGCAAGGAAAAACAGTCATCTTCTGCGCTCCTTCCGGAGCTGGTAAAAGTACTATAGTAAGACATATATTGGCGCACTATCCGGGCGTCTTCGAATTTTCGATAAGTGCCACTTCGCGATCTCCCCGTGGCAGTGAGAAAGACGGGGTCGACTATTATTTCATAGAGGCGGGGCGTTTTCGCGAACTTATCGCCCAGGACGCGTTCGTGGAGCACGAGGAAGTGTATAAAGATCGCTTCTACGGTACTCTTAAATCTGAAGTTGAGCGTATCTGGAACGACGGCAAGACCATAATATTCGACGTGGACGTCAAAGGGGCGTATAATCTTAAAAAGTATTTCGGCTCCGACGCACTGTCGTTTCTGATCGTGCCTCCGAGCATGGAGATTCTTGAGAAGAGACTTCGCGGCCGCGGAACTGACAGCGAGGAGGATATACGCACGCGTCTGGCCAAGGCCGAAAGCGAGATTTCTTATGGTCGCGGCAAGTGCGACGTGGAAATAGTCAACGACGACCTGGACACGGCGCTGGAGAAGACTTACTCCCAGATAGATGCTTTTCTATGCGGATAGCCGTATATTCCGGGAGTTTTGATCCTCTGCACGAGGGGCATCTGGCCATACTTTCCTGCCTGAACAGGTCTTATGACAGAGTCTTGCTGGTGGTCTCGCCCCAGAATCCTTTCAAGGGAGAGGCCAAGGCGGATAATGCCGGTCTGCGTCTGGAGCAGGCTAAAAAAGTGATATCCTCGCGGACGGATCTTGACAGGGTGGAGGTATGCGACGTGGAGTTCTCTCTCAGCGCTCCCCAGTACACCTACAGGACACTCGGGGTGCTTCAGAAGATGTATCCGTCCGACTCTCTTACTCTTATAATGGGAGCGGATAACCTGGCTTGCCTTTCGAGATGGCGCAACTATTCCGAAATTCTGCTGGACTATGGCGTGGACGTGTTTCCGCGCAGCGGCTTCGATATGGCGGCGGACAGGGAAGCGCTGCTGCGTGAAAATCCTCATTACCGCATCCGTCTCAGCGATATGCCTTTGGTGGATATCTCCTCCACACAGATTCGCCGGGCTGAAGGGTGAAAACGAAACTGCTTGGCAGCTTTTGAGCCTTACCGGCGGAAGCGGCCGCGGGAGAGGAGTTCTTTTTTCTTGGCATTTATGAGCTCCTCCTTGCTTGGAAGATCGATTTCCTCCGCAGGCAGTACTCTTTCGTATCCGTCGGCCTCAAGGGCGGCGCAGGCGTCGCGATATCCTCTGAAGAAAAGTTCCGTAATGCAGGCGATATCATATACCCCGCAGCCGGAAGTGTCAAGTTCTATATAGGTGTCCGCCAATTTGGAATCGGCTAAGATATTGGACATGAACATCATACTGTAAGCCCTGGTGGCTGTATGAAGCAGGGTGTTCTTGTAAGGCTCCTCCTCCAGACGCCTTACGCTGAAGGCTATGACTTTCTCGCAGAGAGGCCTGATGGCAGGCACGGGAAGATTCTGGAACACGCCACCGTCGATATAATGCACTCCGTTTATCACCATTGGCTTGAAAACTATGGGGATGGAGCAGGACGCCACCAGTCGCGGGGCCAATTTGCCCTTGGAGAACACTTTGACTCTGCCGTGGTCCATATCGGAAGCCACTATATATGTTGGGATTGGCAAATCTTCTATGTTCCCGTAAGGCATCTGCGTCTCTATTATCTTCATCAGCGGAGACGAGTCGAAAAGTCCGCCGCCCGGTTTGGACACTTCCACTATGTCCTTGAAGAAATTCATCTTGAGGAACATCCGTATCATCTGCACCGGGGTGAATCCGGCGGAGTAGAACGCTGCGACGAGCGACCCTGCACTGGTTCCGCTTACCACGTCCGGTTTTATGCCGTATTCCTTTAGTGCCTGAAGCGCGCCGCAATGCGCTCCGGCCTTTGCTCCACCGCCCCCGAAAGCTATTCCCAAAGAGTATTTCTTACCTGTCATAATGTATCAATTGAAGTCTGACCAATTCTTCAGCGGCCGTAACCGATTACTGAAGATGGTGCAAAAATATAAATTAATTGCTATATTGGCCAATAAACCACTAACCTCCTATATCGATATGAAAGTATTTTACAGAATCTTTGTGACTTTCTTAGCGGTAGGGACTTTGATGGTCTCATGCGCAAAGAAATCTGACATTGTAAATCTGCAGGAGCAGATTGATGCTATTAAATCTAATCAGATTCAACCAATTACATCACAAATTGCAGCTATTCAGGCATCTTTGGACAAACTGCAAAGCGCAGACTCAGAGCTGCAAGGATACATAAGTATGCTTATGACTGAGGCGGACAGGCTTGACAGGGTAGATAAGGATCTCGCAGATGCCATATCAAAACTTAGGGAAGAGGTCAAAGACGACATTAGTTCTGCAGAATCAGATGCTCTTAAACAGCTGGAGGCTTTTAAAGCATACGTTGAATCTGAACTTGCTATCCTTAAGGACTCTATTGAGAAGTTGCAGAAAAAAGATGAGGAACTTCAATCTCGTGTAGAAGAGTTGAAAACATACATCGACAGCGAACTTAAAGAGACTAAAGACTGGATGAACGCTACATTTGCGACTCTTGACCAGTATAACACGACCGCTGTCATCGTAGCCGGCATTCAAAGCCAGATTAAGAGTATAAACGACGAGATGGCCGGAATCAAGACTTCGTTGGATAACTTCAGAACGGAGATAAACAAGGCTCTCGACGAGCTGGAAACCGATCTGAAGGCCGAGATCAAGCAGGCTGCCGACGCTGCGGCGAAGGCTCTTGAAGACGCGACTGACGAGATAACGAAAGCCTACACCGCCGCTATCGCAGGTGCCATAAACGCCTTAGAGAGCAGTATCAAGTTGTGGGTGAACGAGCAGCTCACGGCCTACTACACCGCAGCCCAGATAGACAGCCGGCTCGAGGCCCTGCAGACCGCCCTTGAAGCCACGATGCAGGCGCAGAACGAGAGCCTCAGGCGGCTCATCACCGACCTTGAGAGCAGCGTGAACGCCAAGATTGCGGACAACAAGGCTCTCATCGACGGCCTGCTCGCCGACCTTGCCGGTATGGACTCCGAAATCAGCGACCTCGCGACCATTGTAACCAAAAACTCGGAGAATATCGCAGCCAACGCCGATAAAATCTCCGAGAATACGGCCAAGATTCTGGAGAACGCCTCAGACATAGCGGCGGCCGAGGCTCTCATCGACGCCAACTCCGCACTCATAGAGAATAACAAGACGGCCATTGCGGCCAATGCCTCCGCAATCTCAGCCCTTCAGGACAGGGCTCGCACCGCCGATGATGCCATAGCAAAGAATGCAGCGGATATAGCGACGAACGCGGCGGCCATAGCGAAGAATGCAGCGGATATCAATATGCTTACCGGCAATTTGGCCCAATACGCAGTTTATATCGACAGAAACACCGCCGACATCCTGTCCATCAAAAAGGACATCGAGGATCTGCAGACGGCCCTCGCCGACCAGAAGACCGAAATCACGGCTGCCTACACCCAGGCCATAAGCGATGCCATCACGGCGAACAACGGGATACTGGATGCGAAGCTCAAGGCCGAGATCAATACGATAAACGATTTGGTCCAGACCGTCAAACTCAAGGCGGATAATACGGAGCAACTCGCTTTAATTCTTAAGCAGGAGGTGCAGGAGATCAAGGACGGTCTCAAATCCCTCAGCTCCATAGCCTACATACCTAAATACGCCGACGGAATCGAGCGCGTGGAATACGAAGTGAGCGGCTACAAGTTTA
>CAVFNP010000030.1:0-26666 GCA_963624185.1 Firmicutes bacterium CAG:460
GATATGGCGATGAAAAGAAAAGAGATAGTGCTTTGGACGCTGGTGGCGGCGGCGCTGGCGGCGAACATCTGGCTGCCGAGGCAGATGAGGTACAAATACTCGTGGGACAAGGACTTGGCGCAAAGGCTCGCGACGGAGTTCTGCGCCACACGGGAGGATGTCAAGGAATATATTCAGAAATACATTCCTGATGTCACTGACGCACAGATCGACGGATGGACGGCTTCCGGCGAGCTGGAGTCGATGCAGATAGGAAAGCGGACGATGTACTTCACGGCGGCGGCACGCAACCTGTTTAGAATCAATCCGGAACTGGCCGCAATAAAGGCCGCGGCCGACTCGAAGGATGAGGATCTGTCCAAGAGCGGAACTTCGCTGACCGGTCACGAAGCCATTGACGCGGTGACGATTCCGGAGATCAAGAGGCAGGTTCTGGAGAACATCGCCTCCGGAAAGGAGAACCCTTACTTCGCGCTTCCCAAGAGGATGAAGGTGACATTCACTCTGACCGTCCACGCCAACACGCTGCGCCCGGGGCAGACGCTCCGCTGCTGGCTTCCGCTCCCGCGTCAGGATGTGGCCCGGCAGACAGACTTCAGATTCATCGAGGCCGGAGCGGACGGCGTGGCATACCCTATGGACCGGCTCACGTTCTCCGACCCGGCCAACCCGCACGGCAGCGTTTACCTCGAAGCAAAGACCGTCCGGAACAAGCCGACCGTCTTCCACGAGGTCTTTGAATATGTCTCCTGCGGCGAATGGCATCCGATCGAGCCGTCCAAGGTGCCGGCCTACGATGTCTCGACACCTGAATATAAGGAATATACCGCCGAGCGTGAGCAGCACGTGATCTTCACCGACCGCCTCAAGGCAGCTGCGGATTCGCTCACCTCCGGCATCGACAACCCTTATCTTCAGGCCAAGGCGATCTTCACGTGGATAGACAAAACCTTCCCGTGGGCTTCGGCCAGAGACTACTCCACGATCGAGAATATTCCTGACTATGTCCTGACAAGCGGTCACGGCGACTGCGGTCAGGTAACTCTGCTCTTCATCACGATGTGCCGCTACAAAGGCATCCCGGCCAGATGGCAGAGCGGCCTGATGATGCATCCGGGCTGCGGCAACCTGCACGACTGGGGAGAGGTCTATTTCGAGGGCTACGGCTGGGTTCCGGCGGACCAGAGTTTCGGTCTCACCTCCTACGGCGGCGATTTCTTCCTCGGCGGCATCGAGCCTTACCGGATGGTGGTCAACTCCGATTTCGGCGGCAACCTTTCACCGGAGAAGAAGTACCCTCGCAGCGACACGGTGGATTTCCAGCGCGGCGAAGTCGAATGGGCCAAAGGCAACCTCTACTTCACCCAGTGGGACTACGACTTCACAATCGAGTATCTGGACTAAGTAATCCTTACGCTGACTATAGATGGAAGTTCTTCAACTGACCAACGTAGTGACAAAACGTTTTCCAATCCTCTGATTTGTCACATCGCTCCTTTTGTACGGCAGAGAGGAACTCCCCTTCGGAGACATTTCTGTCCATCATTGCCGTCATAAGCGGATTCGGCTCTTTGGATGCCTGGTTCGACTCTGAACGATGCTTTTGAAGCATCCAGCGCAGGTCAGCATAATATCTGTCGTAAGAGGGATTCTCCGCAATCAAACTCACGATGATCTCAACACCAGGATCACCGTAATGGGACTCGTTAAGCACCGCAAGCCTGTACTTTAATTTGCGGAAAGCAGCCGAGTCGAGACCATTGTCGATAGTGGTACGATAAACCTCAATCATCTGATTGTAGAGGGTCTCGACCGTCTCCCAATCCTTCTTCAACTCAAGTGCTCTCGCCAACAGGTAAATGCCGTTGAAGTTGCCGTCCGAAGCCGAAAGGGTTGAGGTCAACAACCTTATGGCTTCGTCTGTTCTCCTTGAATATAACAGGCCGGCCGCATTCAGCAGGACACTTTCCTTGCTATCGTTCGGTATAACCTGCCAGTCCCTCTCAAACAGACAAGTGTCATCGGCAAGATATGACATAGCCCTGTTCATGAGATCATATGCATAGAAAACATTGCCGCTGTGGGCTTCAATGTCACACATCGAGAACAACGTGGCGGCGGCACCGTCATAGTCGCCCTTGCGCTCATATTCATTGACAGCCTCCCCGATGGAGAGTTCCGCCGAGATGATTTTCTCGTCGTTATAGGTAGATGCGAACAACAAAGCATCATGGGAGACCTTGACCGAATTGAACCCAATACGCCGTACAAGCCGTAGTCCTTCGAGCGACCTGCATCGGCTGAGCGCAACATACGCCTGCCCGCAGGAGAATGCACCTCTGCCGAAGTCAATGGCGACCTTGTCGAACGTCAGCGACTGACTCTTGTGAATCGTGATTGCCCAGGCAAGACGAAGAGGGAATTGTGTGACCTGGCCGACCACGTTCTGCTTACAGACTTTGGCCTTCTCGTCGTACTCGTATTCGTAAGCCTCCCATGTCTCGCGATCCACAATCTCTTCCGCTCCGTTGTCAAGTTTGACAGTTATGCCGTTTTCTTGAATGGCAGAGACTTGCGCGATTGTCCCGTTTGCCCACCGTCCAAGAGCATCGTTGCGGAGAAACATCACTTGAGCGCCTTCCTTAAGGATAAGGTTGTCCTCCACAACGTCTCGAAGCCTGTCAGCCTTGCCGCTGTAAACTGCAATAAATGAATATTCCTCCTTGTCAATCTCTTTCAGATGCGTGTCATTGATGATTTTCGCATCTTTGCGGAATGATGTCAGCGTAATTCTCATTTCGTCTGAATTGTGTTCCGCATTGACGGGAGAAGCGTGCATGTTGATCTCTTCAAGGTCTTTCGGGCTGACTTCGCCCACACGGAAATGGTCCAGAATTTCAATGAACCGGCGATCGGCTTGCCGGTAAATCCTCTGGAACTCAATCTTCGGCAATGGATTGTTTTCGATACACCGTGCTTTATGGAATAAGAAACACTCCGATCCGTAGATGCGATGTAGTGTCATGTAATCCTCCTTCGTCACGACTGGTGGCAACTGGAAGATATCACCTACAAGAACCATCTGTATTCCACCGAACGGGAGACAAGAATGACGGCAATGCCTCAACATCCGGTCAACAGCATCCATTATGTCGCAGCGAACCATAGACACCTCATCTATTATTATGGCGTCAACGTTCTGAACCAGCGTGATTTTTTCGGTGTTCATATTTCCGTGGCTGAGCGGGCCCTGCACCCCGAGATCCAAACCAAAAAAAGAATGAATTGTCTGCCCTCCGACGTGAATCGCCGCCACACCGGAAGGAGCAAGCACGATGAAGTTCTTGCTTACACTCTCTTGTACTTTTTTGAGGAATGTCGTCTTGCCGGTGCCTGCCCTTCCTGTCAGAAAGAAGCTCTTGTTGGTCTTTGCGATCAAGTCGTAGGCGTAGCACATTTCTCGATTATCGGAATCAAAAGGTAGAATGGTGTTATTTGCTGTCATAGATTCTTGTTTTTTTAAGTTCGACGATTGTGAGAAGTATGCGAGGGTTCTAAACTCCGCAGCCTATTAGTTGCGTTGTCCTGGATGTTTCGCCGACCAGGGTCTCGGAGAGCCTGGTCAGCTCACTGTCGGTAGGATTGCCTAGTCCAAGCAGTCTGCAAGAACTCGCAAGGTACTCCTTCAGCATTTCAGCCGTCTCGGCTCTGGCTGCGTCCTCGTTCCAGAAGAAGCAACTGAAGAAACGCTCTTTCACCAGTTTGGGCTTCTGTCCGTCCCAGATGTAGAGACGTATGCCGTTCAGGAATGAATGGCAGTAGCCATGACCTATGCTGAAGTTGACCGCCAGATATTTGGACAGTCTCAGGCCTTCCTGATAGGTGTTCCCGGCAGCCGAGGTGTAACCCGGAGTAAGGAACATCTTCGCGACCTGATTGTAGGTTATGTTGTTTCCGAGTGCCGGAAGTGCTGATCTGACAGCGGTTACAAGTGCGTTATTATTCGTGTTCATATTATTATCCCTTTAGATTTGTTAATAGCCTTTTAATGTCTTCTCGTTCATTTAGATATTCAGGTAATCTTTGCAGCATTTCATCTGACGACAGTACGCCTTCAGAATCACCGTGCAGTTACCTTTTATATGAGACTCCATGTCCTGCAAGAAAATGGTGTCCACCATCTTCCTTACCGATGAGATAAGTTCTTCGGTCTTCACTCCGCCTACCACCGAGATGTTGTCTTTAGCATATTCGACCACGACCTCTTTTATCTTGTCCTGCAAGGCGGACAAGTTGAAGTACGACTTCTCAGGCCAGTCAAACGTCCGGATGACTTTCAACTCGTTTCCATTCGGAATCATAAGGCGAAGCTTGTTCATGAATGTAAATGAATGATACAAGCCCTCCGTGTGCTCGACCAACAGATTACCGCACATCGCCACGTACGTAATCTGGCGGTGTCCACTGACGGAGACATACTGATCCACGATGTACATATGCTTGTCTGAATCATAGTATGGCACATCGGCAGCCTTGGTACCGAACTCAGGAAAGATCACCTTGAAGGCATCGGTTGTCGGGATGGTATTTTGAATAGTGTTTTCAAGTCTCATAACTGATAGGTTTATTAATTCGATTGCAAAATTATGGTATCCCTGCCAATCGTGCAATATGGATATTAAGAACTATCTTTTTCTCACTTCTTTTACGAATAGTCTTGCCTAAAATAGCCGTTTTTATTTTTAGTCACTCTAATCTTCGTCCAAATTGTTTATATTTGCATAAAAGCTGATTCAGTATGTCCAAGACTTCAGATAAACTGCTCCGGTGGAGATTCCTCGACCACCTTCTTTCACAAGGTCACCCCATTTCTCAATTCGCAATAATGGAGGCGTACCAGAGTAATTCCGGACTGAGCCTGATTGACCACAGAGAGTACAGACGTAAGAACTGGCCTGAACAACGGGAGGCTCTGGTCAGGACATATCGTCCGACTCTACGGAAGGATCTGACGATTTTCAAGTCCACACTCACACAGAATGGTCTCACGAATATGCTGATTGTCGAGCGGGGAGCCGAAGATAGGCAGTACGAGGACGGAAAGGATCTCCGGACAAAATTATTCCGCTATCAGAATCCGCACTTCAGCATTATGCCCTATCTCACCTGCGGGATGACTGACAGTGAATATTCCAGACTGGTCAAAACCACCGAAAAACTCAAAGGCATCCTTAGCCAGCAGACTTATGAGGAAATCCGCTTCTCGGTGCTGAGCCGGGTGGAATCCGACTATGGGAAAGGCATACAGTGTGTTGAATATGAAGACAACCGAAGATTAAAAGGACGCCAGTTCCGCCCGACTATCTATAATGCGATCAAAAACAGGCAAATCCTCCACATCAGGTACAAAACATTCAAAGGTCAGGAATACGAATATGACTTTCATCCTTACCTTCTCAAGCAATACAATGATCGCTGGTTTGCTTTCGGCCTCCATCCAGATGAAGAAAACCGCTACTTCAATGTCCCTTTGGACCGATTAATGACGGATCCTGTCCCGGCCGGACATTACGAAGAGTCCATCCCGGCCAAATACTCTCGACACTTCGACACCATTGTCGGGGTGACTAGGCTTGACGAGAGCGACATTGAACACATCGTCATCAAGATACACGACATCGACTCCTGGGGACGCGCCACCACCAAGCCTCTCGTCTCCCAACAGATTGATTACGATTTCGACCCCGCCGCAGGCTTTGGCACAATTACACTGGACGTGTATCCTAACGACGAACTCTACTCCAAACTCCTCTCTTGGGGTAAAGACATCGAAATCGTGTCGCCGACAAATGTACGAGAGAAGATGAAAAACATCATCGCAGGTTTGATGCATCACTATATCCAGGCCCCTCAATAAATAAATATATATATGACTGTTCGCACAGACAAAAGAAGATTGGTTATGACAAACATTTTTCTCGCAAGTGGGACACGTAACAGCGATGTGTCCTTGTTCGTTGCAGGTTTTTATGAACTGCTGATGACAAGGCGTCCGGTCAGCTATGCCGACGTAATTTACCACACGGATTCAAACATTCCGGTTGGCTATTTCAGAAATCACAAGCTAAGCTCGTACGAAAGGTACAGCTCTTTGAAAAAGGCTGTGTCAATAGTCCGCAATGAGTTCTGCTTACGTTTTCCAGGATCACTTGTCGATAATGGAAAGCACAAGGGAAAGTCATTTCTGTACGTGGGCGAAATAGATGACCCCCTTGCAGAAGATCGCAAACACTTCCGCCAGCAGACCGTTGAGGACTATGTAAGATTCTGCAAGGGAGCGGTAGGTCTTTTACCTGCAGGATGGTTCTCGGCTTTCTTCGAAGGCACCAACCTGCTTCTTGACACCAAGCGCGACGCCGAGGCCGGAAATATGATAGTAGGATCCGCGCATGATTTGAAGCTCCTGAATATTCATTTACTTCCTGTTCTGTATAAAGCCATTACCGATCATTTGGTAATCAGATTCGACTACAAACCTTACGATAAGGATTCAATCTGCGTTGTGTTGCATCCACAGTACCTGAAAGAGTATAATGGGAGATGGTTTATCCTTGGTCAAGTCGCAGATGAATCCCTCGAAGTGAAATCTTTCCCTGTTGACAGAATTTATTCTGAGATAGCGACTGTTGATAATATTGACTATCTGGAAGCTCCGGCAGGATATTATCGTGAATACTTTAAGGACATCATCGGTGTTATGCACACAAAGAACCGCAAGGCCTTTGATATCGTCATTCGCACGCACTCGGCATATCATCATGGGCTGGTGACCACTAAGCCGCTCCATAACAGTCAAGAGGAACTGGTTCCATATGGCCGTCACGAGGATGGTGAATATGGTGAAATCAGAATTCATGTTGAGCCGACGGTGGAACTGGTAGGGAGGATTATCTCACTCGGTGCCAATCTGGAGGTCGTGTCTCCGTCCGGAGTGCGTCAACAGGTAGCGGAGACCGTTGCCGGATTGGCTGCCAGATATGCCACACAGGAGCGATGATTGGTTCTTCGTTTCCTGAACCAATGTTGTGGTGAAAGCCTATTGCCATATTGGATTTTAGTTCTACCTTTGCATCGCCGCTTCGATGATACGTCTCGATGCGGTGCATAAGATTATTAACCTTTAAACTTATCAGACTATGAACAATACAAACAGAACTACGACAAGATCAAACGGCAACCTCATTTTCCTCGGCGATGTCGTCTATTGTGATCGTCAGCACAAGGCCAAAACTCTCTTCCACTCCGAATCGGAAGCCGAGGCACAGGCTCGCCTTGAAAACTCCACTCGTCCGTCAGACCGGCAACTTGCACCATACTACTGCAAGTCCTGCGGTGGCTGGCATCTTGGTGTGCGCAGGCATTACAGTGACAGCGGCATCATAGGGACCGCCGCATTCCTTTCCGGCAGGGCAACTGAATCCACTCAATGGAGGCAGTACCGCTGCGGTGCCCGCCCGACCGGCCACGGCTATGCCGCAGAGGATGCAAACGCGCTTGCCGACCGTCTTCACGGACATAAAGTAATAAAGACCGGATGGGACAACACTTCTGACGGGCCGGACCGCATCGTTGACGGCATAAAAGTACAGACAAAGTACTGCCAAAGCGCAAGGGCGACTGTCAATAGCGCATTCGACAAGGCGACAGGCAAATATCGCTATCCAGACCAGCAGCTGGAGGTGCCGAAGGATCAGTATGACGAGGCCGTCAAGATGATGAAAGAGAAAATCCGCGACGGCAAAGTGGAAGGTGTCACCGACCCTGAACAGGCAGAGACTCTGGTTCGCAAAGGGCATTACACCTACGAGCAGGCAGTCAAGATTGCAAAGGCCGGCAATTGGGAGTCGATAAAATTCGACATACTCAATCAGACAAGAGCGTCCGCCGCGGCGGGAGCCATCTCGGCAGCGACTACTTTCGTTTCGGCAAAGATGCATGGAGCCACTAACAAGGAGGCATTTAAGGCTTCCGGCATCCAGGCGGGGAAGACGGCGGCAAAAACGATGGCCGCTGGCGTTGCCGCCCAGCAGTTTCTCAGGACGGGGGTCGGCCGAACCACAACAGCTGTTCTCGAGAAGGGAGCCAACAAGGCTCTTGATGCGGCCATGCGTTCGGGCATGGGGCGAAAGATAGTGGAGAAGACAGCGGAAGGGGTTGGCAAACGCGCACTGACAGGGGCTGCTGCCCGCAATGTGCTCTCTCGTACGGCTTCCACCAATGTCATCACCGCCACAGCGGCCTTCGCCGTCAGCGTAATTCCTGACACCGTCAGACTTTGCAGGGGCAGGATAACCGGCAAGGAGTTCGGTGAGCGGACTGCATGTAATGGGGCGGGTGCAATAGGTGGTACCGGAGGTGCCTGGGCAGGGGCTGCCATCGGCTCATGTATCTGTCCCGGCATAGGCACGGCAGTCGGTGGCTTTATCGGCGGTCTCGCCGGAGGCATGGGAGCCTCGGCGGGCGTCGGCAAACTTTTCCACCGCAAGAAAAAGTGAGAGCCTACCGATTAAAGACACCCTGACACATCGATGTCGGTTTCGAGAGCGACCCGA
Organism: Firmicutes bacterium CAG:460; assembly: GCA_963624185.1. Lineage (GTDB taxonomy): Bacteria > Bacteroidota > Bacteroidia > Bacteroidales > UBA932 > Cryptobacteroides. The sequence continues at coordinate 8,613 of CAVFNP010000030.1, forward strand.
AGCAAGTTATTTCAGGTCGTTCACTATTTTATGGAAGATGGTCTCGGAGAGGGCTCCGCATCCATATGCAGAGTTTCAAAGAAGAAAAGTACGACAAAAACGTTGTAAGGGAAAAGAAAAAATGTTATTTTTGAGCAAACTGAAATAATAACCTTTTATCATAACAACAATGAGCAAGTATCTTTATGGTGCTGCGGTCCAAGGCATTCAGGGATTCATTTTTCAGACAAACAGTCTGAAGGAGATTGTGGGAGCGAGCGCGCTTGTGGAGGATATCTGTACGGATATCTTTGCCGAGCAACTTGGCTTCACCAGTTTTAACCAATTGGGAAATGATCCTAATGCCATCCTCAACGCGGCGGGAAACATCAAGTATGTATTTGAAGATGAGGATAAATGTAAGAACATATTCAAGCATTTTCCCAAAAAAGTGATGGAGATGGCTCCCGGAATTACTTTCAGTCAGGCGATAGTGAAATTTGAGGATAAAGACATATTTTCAGAAGTCGTGGATGAACTGGAGAACCGATTGAGAATGGAACGCAACCGTCCGGTTCCATCTACGACTGTAGGACTTATGGGAATGCAGAGGATGCGCGAAACTTATCTTCCGGAAAGATTTCACACACAAGGCGAGTATTACGACGAAGGCACTTACCGGAAATTGCAGGTTCTTAAAGCAGATGCTCATAACGAATTCAGTCTCCGGGGAAAAGCGATGGGGGACTTGTTGGACGAGACCTCTCTGGAAGACACTGACAATGTCAGTTTATTCACAGGCGACAATGATTGGATTGCCATTGTTCATGCTGATGGTAATGGGCTTGGACAAGTTGTCAAATCTATAGGAGAAAAAGACAAAGCCGGCAAGGATTTTCATCAGTTCTCGCACATATTGAATGAATCCACAATCGCTGCGGCACAAGAAGCGGTCAAGGCGTCATTGAATATATTTCTTGGAAAAGAAGCGGACAAAGAAAAGAAAAAGCGATTCTTCCCGTTCCGACCTATTGTTCTTGGAGGAGATGACCTGACGGTCATAATCAGGGGCGACCTCGCTATCGAGTTTACAAAAACGTATCTGGAATCATTCGAAAGACTGACAAAAACCAAATTCAATAGCCTTGCAGCCAAATATCCTGTTCTCAAGAACGGATTAACGGCTTGCGCTGGAATATCCTTCATAAAGTCTTCATTCCCTTACTACTATGGATACAATTTGGCTGAAGAGTTGTGTTCTGCGGCAAAAAAAGACGCAAAGAAAAAGGATAGGGACGCTATTCATTCCTGTTTGATGTTCCATAAGGTTCAGGACAGTTTCGTGGCTTCCTATAGTGAAATCAATAAGCGGGAACTGACCACACCCGACAGGCATTCTTTCAATTTCGGGCCGTATTATCTGGATGCCTCAAACATAAAAGATCCTCGCTGGAGTATAGATGATCTTCTTGCTTCGGTCAAACATCTTGAAGGCAAGGATGGTAATGCAATGAAGTCTGACATCAGGCAATGGCTGTCATCAATGATGGAGCCGGGAGGAAGTGAGAAGGCTGTTCAGATCAAAAACAGACTGGTGAAAATCAATACCGCCAATGCGGAAATCATCAATAGGCTTACCAATGAATCAAAGAAAGATACGAGTAAAGAGAACGATTCAATGACAGTCTCTCCAGCTTATGACGTATTGGCATTACATTCAATCATTTACCAAGAAATAACACATTGAGTATGAATATCAGATATAAACTAGAATTCTTTTCATATTGGCATTGTGGTTCGGGCCTTTCCGCCGGTGCGGATGTCGACCTGCTCGTTGTCAAGGACGAGGATGGTCTCCCTTTTGTCCCCGGAAGAACAATAAAAGGTCTAATTCGTGAAGCTGCTGAAGAATTATCACGGTTAAATTCTGGAAAATACGCTTCACCGGATGACCTGAATACAGTTTTCGGGAAAGCTCCAGGTGGAGAAGTCACAGAATCTAAAGGGTGTGCTTTCTTCTCAAATGCGGAATTCTCTAATTCAGATAAAGCCACGATTGTGAAAGAAGAGTTGGCCAAGCATCTGTTTGACAGAGTGAGTTCTACAGCCATAGACGAATCCGGAATCGCCAAAGAGCATAGTCTGCGAAGGATGGAGGTCGCTCTCCCTTGTATTTTGGTTGGGGACATTTATAATGTGCCTGATAATGTGGCTGCTACCATTATTGATTCTTTGAAGTTCGTCAAGAGATTGGGTGAAAACCGGAACCGCGGTCTGGGCCGTTGTGCGTTCACCGTTATAAAGTAAGCGAGTTATGGCAAAGTTACAATTTACCTGTACCCTGGTTTCAGATGTGATTCTGAATCAGAACTCCGGAACCAAAGCCAAGCAGTCCACGCTTGATTTCATACCGGGAAATACCTTTTTGGGGATTGCAGCGGCTGGTCTCTACCCAAGCCTTTCCCCAGAAGCGTCATTGAAATTGTTTCATAGTGGAAAGGTTCGTTTCGGAGATGCCCATCCTTTGTATGACAACACAAGGTCATTGAGAATCCCGGCAGCCCTCTACTATAAGAAAGGATGTGAGTTGAACGAGGGAACATTCCTCCTTTATAAATGGAATTCTGAACCTGACGTTCAGCCTAAGCAATGCCGTTCGGGTTTCTATACTTTCATCGGAGATAATGCCTTTGAGGTAAAGGTGAACAAATCAGTAGCAATCAAGTCAGCTTATGACAGGGAGCTGCGTCGCTCGAAAGATGAGGCCATGTATTCATATGAGTCTTTGCGAAAAGGAATCGTTTTCGGTTTTGAGGTTGACTATGACGAGGATGTAAAAGACCTTATAGGAAAGGTCAGTCATTCTTTGTCAGGCAGGAAACATATCGGACACTCGAAAACTGCCCAATATGGACTTGTAAATATAGAGAGTACGCCTTGGCGTGCGGTAGAATCATCTCCTGCGTTTGATTCCGAAGTGGCTCTGGCCTATGCTGATGGCCGGCTTATTTTCCTTGACAATGCCGGTATGCCGACCTTCAGACCTACTGCTCAAGATTTGGGTTTTTCCGAGGGAGCGGAAATCGATTGGGAATGTTCACAGATCCGCACATTCCAGTATGCCCCTTGGAACTCTAAACGACAGAATCCCGACACAGACAGATGCGGCATTGAGAAAGGCAGTGTGCTTGTGGTGAGGCTGAATGGCACACAGTCGCCCGCGGCGTCAAAATATGTAGGTGATTATAAGGCTGAGGGATTCGGCAAAATCATTTACAATCCATCTTTTCTCAGGAGCGACGAACGTGGATATTCTAAACTTGTTTTTAAAACCGCAAAACCGGAAGCGCAAATGGTTATAAGTGATGCATCTTCATCAATGAATGACAGGCTTCTTCAATATGCGCGAAAATGCAAGGCTAGTAACGGTTACACTGCATACAAGGTGGCCAATACTTATGTCAGTTTACATGCGAAGGATTTCAAGGCAACTGATGAAAGGTTCGCATCCCAATGGGGTTATATCCGAACACTTGCTGAACGTTCCGTGGATTTGAAAACATTCCGTGGGAGTCTTGATAAGTACCTTTCTAACGGCGTAGCTAAAGAGAAGTGGATGTATAAGAAAAGGGATTTATTATATTTCATTGACCAGAATGTTTCAAACAATTCTGACATCTGGCTTGAAATTATGGTTAATCTGGCTTCTGAAATGGCCAAACAATGCAAGCAATAATATGACAGATCAAGGTTCATTTTATGATGTGAGGCTTCAGTCCCATGTCATTCTGGAGGCAGAAACGCCTCTTATAATAGGTTCTGGCAATAAGAATACACTTACGGATTCTACCATCCTTAAAGATGTCAATGGATTCCCATATATTCCGGGGACATCAATAGCAGGAGTGGTCAGACATTTGATTGATGAAAAACAACAGAACGGGTATTTCGGAATTAGATCAGCCAAGAAATCAAAGCAAGACAGGTCAAAAGGCTCGGATATTATTTTTTCTGAAGCCAAAATTGTGGATTTCAATGGAAAGGTACGTGATGGTTTCTTTTCAGAAGACAACAACTCTGAATTCTTCAAACTTTACTCAAAGTTTTCTAAGAGGAACCACGTCAGCATTACTGAAAAAGGAGTTGCAAAAGAACACGGAAAGTTTGATGAGGAGGTTATAATCAAAGGCACAAGATTCGCTTTTGATATCGAGATGGTTGCAAAGTCTGCGGATACTGATGATGCTGAGAAATTCTTCAGTCAAGTCCTCGACATCTTGCATTGTGAGGTGTTCCGGCTTGGAGGCGGAACCAGAAACGGTTTCGGAAAGATGTCGGTGGTTGAAATACGTAAAAGAAAGCTTGACCTTTGCTCTCCGTCCGATCTGGAGGCTTACTTGTCATCATCATCGTCGCTATCCTCGGATTATTCAGCTTATGGGTGGAAGCCTTGTTCGTCTGAAAGTACATTAGCAGCCGACTGGATCAAGTACGAATTAACCCTTACCCCTCGTGACTTTTTCTTATTCGGTTCCGGAATCGGAGATGATGAAGTAGATGACACGCCGACAAGAGAGTCGTTTGTTCGATGGAATGGCTTGACGGGCAAGGTGATAAGGGATGCTATTCTTATCCCGGCGGCTTCTCTCAAAGGTGCTGTCTCCCATCGTGTTGCATTTTATTACAATCTTAAGAAAGGTAATTATGCAATGAATAAGATGCCGGAAGATTTCAAGGATTGGACAGGAAATCATAATAATGCTGTTAAACTTCTTTTTGGTTATCAAGATGATGATGGCGCTACCCCTCAAAGACGTGGGAACTGTCTTTTCAGCGACATCATTGCAGAAGCAGGAAAGAATAAGATATTGAACCACGTGAAAATAGATAGGTTTACCGGTGGCGCGATGGATGGTGCACTTTTTTCAGAGAAAGTGGTCGAAAACAAGGATCTTGAGTTCAAGACAACCATTCTGGTGAAAAAAAGTGAAGAGGAAGGTTATGCTGAGGCATTGGATTGCTTGGAAAAAGCTCTTGATGACATTGACCGCGGCACGCTGACCTTGGGAGGCGGCAGTGGCCGAGGGCATGGAGCGTTTAAATGCAAATGGACTAATAATATTGAGAATGATGAAAAGGCTACAGTTTAATAAATGCCAAGGTTATCTGTGGTATAGTGACCAAAGCAAGCCCAAAGTGTATATGGACGAGGCAATCGAACTGAATCTGGATAAGAATATCAATCCTTTTATTGTGGAAGGACAGTTATATTCTCCGGACACACAGGTATCGGTGAGCATTAAGTATGTGGACGGGCGATATATCGTGTACAGATATGCCCCAAACGAAAAAGGAGAAGGCATTGAAGAGGGCACGATTGAACAATATATTCCGAATGTAAGACTCGGCCTTAAGGACAAGGTGTTATATTTCTCTCGTTTATGGGAAGAATGTGAAGAAAAGGAATATGATGGTTTCAAGACACTCCGCCCATCTTCCCTTGTATTTAAAGGTATTGGTCAACCTATTAAAGGAAAATAGTTATGACGATTATTAAAGCACCCTATAATTTTGTTCCTCTGGAGAACACTGCGTTTTACCCGGAATGGGCAAATCATATTTCACAGGATATTCCTTTTGAGGATGGCGTTAGCGGCAGCATAGAATATACCATTACTGCTAAAACTCCCATATTTGTCAGAAATGGTCAAAGACTTGAAAAGGACACTGCAAAGCACGATAATCAATTTAGCCAAACATCTGACGGCAGATATTTTATTCCCGGCACATCTGTCAAAGGTGAAATCCGCAATATCCTGGAGATTCTAAGCCTTGGCAAGATGACTCAAGTCCAGGATAGTCGATTCGGTGTGAGAGATTTGAGCAACAGTGATGAAGGTAAAAGATATAGAAAACTCATACGGGACGCATATTGCGGTTGGCTGAGAAAGGATGGGGATAAATACATTCTTGAAGATTGTGGCAAACCGGGAAGAATCTCGCCCAAAGAAATAGACTGCCATTTTCACTCACATCTTGAAAACTTTGATTACACCTTGAAGTTAGGGACTGCCCAGAATAGACAGACGAAAGAGGATGACGAGATAAGGTCTGCATATACAAAATACAGTCTGTTGGGGCTGATCAACAGCGAAACAGGTCTTTTGCCAAAATCAAAGTTCAAGGACATAAAGAAAGACAAATATGGCAAGATTCTGTATAGATATGATAACCAGGGAAATGAAGGGATCCTTGTGCTTACTGGGCAGCCGTCAAAAAGAAATGGGAAAAAGGGAAAATTCTATGAGTTCGTATTTTTAACACAGCCCAAACATGCTAGTGTGATTGTTAATAAAGATGTCATCGGTGATTTCCTGACTATACACAAGAATAACTATGATTTCCAGAAGCTATGGAAAGCAAGGCTGGAATGTGGAGAAAAAATACCTGTTTTTTTCCTGAAGAATGGCAATAATATAAAAGCAATAGGCCTTGCGTATCTATTCCGTTATCCCACGGCGAGTTTCATTAAAGGTGCAATTCCGGCGTATCTTCAGAGCGCACGTCGCAAGGATTTGGCGGAATGTATGTTTGGCACTGAGGCAGAGAGGTTGGGGGCGCTCAAGGGGAGAGTCTATTTCTCTCCGGCATTTGCTGAAGGACATCCTCAAAGCCAGAATCAGGTTAATACCACATTGAGTTCACCCAAAGCTTCTTATGGACCTCTGTATGTTAAAGGCGGAACTTGGGATGACTCAAATGCCCAAATCAAAGGACGTAAGCGGTATCCGGTAAGAGAGAAGGTATGGAATAACGAGCAAGGCAATGCTAAAACCGGCAGCAGTTTCATTCCTTTAAAAGAAGACACCGTGTTCAAAGGCTCCATACGTTTTCATAATCTAAAGAAAGAAGAATATGGTGCTCTCATTGCAGCATTGACCTTCAACGGCCATGATGAATGTTATCATTCTATTGGTGAAGCCAAGCCTTTGGGATATGGTAAGGTCAAAATTGATATTGTCAGAGTCGATGTCATCAATCTTCTTTCCAGAACAGAATCAAGAATGGAAGAAGCCCTTAGTTCATTTAATGCGATGATGGGAAAGTTCTATCCTCAATGGGAAACCTGCAACTCATTAAGGGAACTTTATGCGATGGCCAAAGGTGTACCTTCTGGCAGGGAATCGGAATTCACATATTTGAAAATGAGCACTATTCCAAGGGATAACGAGTTTAAGACCGTTAAAGATAACGGTGAGAATCTTGCGCCTTTTACTGCAATCCTTAATCATAAGACTTTGTCAGTAAAGAAAAATCCTATTAGAGACATAATACGAGAAAACTCGCCAAAGTCAGAAATCGATAGCGTTGACTATTAGCATTTCTTCTGCCCGAATAATGGAAACAAGAGTATTGGTTATTAAATATGCCAACCGTCTGCCGATGTCCGACATCCATCTTTTCAGGGGTGCGGTCATCGGTGCGATGGACGGCAGTGCGAATGTGTTGTACCATAACCATAGTGGAGAATCTGTAGTGTACCATTATCCCTTGATTCAGTACAAACGCATTGGTCAATGTGCTGCCATTGTGGCCATAGATGGAGGTGCTGATATCATTGGCCAGTTCCTTTCTTCCGGGGTGTCAGAGCTGACATTGGGGAAACGGAAGGAATTATTCACTGTCTCTGACGTGTTTACCACAAACAGCATGGTAAATGTCAATGAAGAGGATTGTGAATACTATCTTAATCATTGGCTTCCGTTCAATTCAGAGAACTATCAGGACTACAAATCCTTAGAAGACCTTGCCTCAAAAGTGCAGTTTATGGAGAGGATTCTTGTGGGCAACATTCTGTCCTTTGCCAAGGGTGTCGGTGTTTCTCTGGAGTCAAACGTGACTTGCCGGATAAAAACAATAGACAATCAGCGGCTTGCAAGATACAAGGGTGTGAAGATGATGTCGTTCGATATAGTTTTCAAGTCAAACGTCACCCTCCCGGACTTTGTCGGAATCGGGAAGGGCGTCAGCCTTGGGTTCGGAATGGTGAAAAAACATCGTCAAGAATAATAAAACAATAGTTATGGAAAAAGAAATTGTACATATCGCCCTCATCGGAGGGCAGCCGATGCCGGTTTATCTCGGTTTACGTGAAACTGCGGCGAAAAAAGTAATACTGATTCATTCGTCCGAGACAAAAAAACAGGCCGAGCGGATAAAGTCAGATTTCCGGTCGGAGAAGGTTGGCTGTCTGGTTGAGTTGCTTGAGCTTGAGCCGTTTGACTATTCTCAAATCAGAGACAGGGTTGAACGTCTTCTTGAATCTTACGGGGGATGGACGGTTGAAGTTAATGTCTCTGGTGGGACAAAGCCGTGGAGCATAGTCATCGCGATGTTTGTCGAAAAATATTCGAACCTGCATCTTGTCTATGTGGATCAGAACAACGTTATATACAATTATGCATCCTCTGAAAAGCATCCGGTTGCATCCTTAAGTATTTCTGAAATCTTCAAATATAACCAGACATCTGTCCAGTCACACACAAATCTGGATGAATACACAGATGAAGATAAGAATGTGCTCAGGGACATCAAGTTAATCCGTTCCAAATACAATAAGGGCAAACCCAGTCTGTTTAATACCTTGACGATTCCTGTCAAGCGCAACAAAACGAGATTTGCTAATAATGTCAAGGACACTGTTGTTGACGCGGAGAGTCAATCGGAAATCAGTTGGAACAAGAGATGCAAGTTGAAAGGTTCTGACATCTATAGACAGCACGTCCGCCTGTACTTCGTGGGCAAATGCGGTTGCCACGAAGAGTTTGAATTGATTTCTCCCCACGCTTTTGATTTAGTGACCTCCTCTGGATGGTTTGAGTATGAATTCGCGACTATCCTGCGCAAATGGTCTGCTTGTAAAGATGTGTGGTTGAACACGATATTCCCATACAACAACAAGAATCCAAAAAATGAGATTGACATAATCGCAAGGATTGGACAAAAACTTCTTTTTGTGGAATGCAAGACGCAAGTGTCAGACAACACGGATATAGATAAGTTCTCCTCTGCCGTCAGGAATTATGGAGGGCTTGGAGCAAAAGCGATATTTGTCACCCAACAGGATATGGGTGCTATGGCAAAGGAGAAATGCGAAACCAACGGTATCGCCTATTTCAGCCTATTTAATGCCGCAGGCGAGAAAAAAGTTAGTCAATTATTTGACAAGCTTGACGAATTGATGCAAATCAGCAATACCCGATAACTATGCCGCGAAAAGTATTTATGTCGGTGTTAGGCACCGGCATCTACAATACCTGCACCTATATTGGAGAGGCAACACATACCCAAACAAGGTTCATTCAGGAGGCAACATTGATGGATGCCGGGGCAGACAAATGGGATACGGCCGACCGCATATATATTATTTTGACCAAAGATGCCCGGAAACTAAACTGGGATAAGAATCTCACGGAACGCGCAAAACAAAATAGGACAGTCTCATATTCAGGACTTGAACTGTCGCTGGAGAGGTTGGGTCTGGCTTGTCCGGTCGAGACAGTTGATATTCCGGACGGTAAGGACGAGGGGGAAATGTGGGAAATATTCAACAGAATATTCGAGAGACTTGAGCCGGGAGACGAACTCTATTTTGATCTGACGCATGCTTTTCGCTATCTTCCAATGCTTCTTATGGTGCTTGGGAATTATGCACATTTCTTAAAAGAGACCAATGTCGTCTATATGTCATACGGCAATTATGAGGCGAGGAAAGAGAATAAGGAAGACCATGCTACGGATGAAGCGCCAATAATCAATCTTTTCCCGCTGGCAGTGCTACAGGACTGGACATCTTCGGCATTTGCCTTCAAGACGATGGGGCATGTCAAAACTCTGGCAGACGCAATGAAGGTTTATTCCCTGTATGCGGACAGGGAACTCAGCAAGCGGATTATCTCGTTGTCCAACAATCTGGTGAAATTTGAATCCTTGATTGAAACGTGCAGAGGAACAGAGATTGTTACAGGACAAGTGGCTGAAGAGGTGAAAGAAAGCATTAAATCCATTGAGAAGCAGTCTCTGCCAAAACCGATAATTGAGATTCTTAAAGGTATCAGGTTGGAAATACAGCCTTTTGAGAAGGGTTCTCTGTGCAATATAAAGGCTGCTTTGCTCTGGTGTTTGAAGTTCGGACTTGTTCAACAGGGTTATACTTTGTGTCAGGAAGGCATAGTGACAGTAATATGTGAAAGATTGTCATCATTGAATCCGTATAGTACAGGAGATAAGAAAAAAGATAACAGCAGCTACAGAATCTTCTGGAGTTCCATACTTGGAGTGGACATGAAGACGGCGAATGATGAGTCTCTATGGAAAAGAGAGTTGTCGGCTCAAAGAGAATTGGCCAGAGCTGTTTTCCCTCTTGAATGGGTACAACAAATCAGGAAGAAGTATAACGAATTGACGAGACGTCGTAATCAGCTAAACCATGCGGGATTTGTCGGGGCAATGACTTCTGCGGAGATCATTGACAAATTCAAGGAAATAGTGGAAGATTGTATGGTGATATTTGACATGGAGTTGACGCTTCCGGAGGCTCATTCAGTTGTTGACAATCCGAAACTCTTCATCAACCTGTCGAATCACCCGAGCTCCCAATGGACGGCGGAGCAGCTTGCGGCGGCGGAGCAGTATGGCACAGTGACCGATATGCCGTTCCCGGTCATCGACTCCGGGGCGGACAGCGAGGAGATAGCCAAATTGGTTGAAGAAACCTTTGACCGGTTAAGATCCCTGGCTGCGGGCAAGACTGCCACGGTGCACCTGATGGGCGAGATGACTTTCACTTATGCGCTCGTCAGACGCCTCAAGGATACCGGCGTCAGGTGCGTCGCGTCCACCACCGACCGCGAAGTGGTTGACAACGGTGACGGCACCAGAACGGCACGGTTCCATTTCGTGAGATTCAGGGAATATGAAAGATAGGCTGATGGCGCTCATCGCTTGTCGGAAGGATGAGATGAAAACTTGATTGAGTCTGATTATAATAGCATAATATGGAGTTGATACTTAATACTTTCGGCACATCGCTCTCGCGTGACAACGAGGGTCTTGTGATATGCAATCACGACGGATGCCAGCGAATTCCAGTCTCCGGCATCAGATCCATCCAGATAAGCCGCGGCGCACAGATTTCCAGCGATGCGGTTCTTCTCGCAATGGAGAATGAGATAGAAGTCCTTTTTATGGACAAGGCCGGGAATCCGATAGGAAGAATCTGGAGTCCAAAATACGGTTCTGTCTCTACTATCCGGAAAGGACAGATAAGTTTCACATTCGGGCACGAAGCCATAGGCTGGATTAAGGGGGTCATCTCCAAAAAGCTTGAGAATCAGCAGGCGATGCTTCTCATGATGAATTCTTCCGGAGATAAGCTTCTGCAGACACACATCGATAAATCCATCAACAGGCTGGATGACTATCGCCAGAAGATCAACGCTCTGGACGGGGAGATTGTGAATGATATCGCTGCCACCCTCCGCGGTTGGGAGGGCGTGGCGTCGAAGATATATTTTGACACCGTCAATATTTTTCTCCCCGAACAGTACCGTTTCGAGAAGCGTACTCAACATCCTGCAATGGACGCTGCCAATGCAATGCTGAACTATGGTTATGGGCTTTTGTACGGAAAGATTGAAGGTGCGTTGATCAAGGCCGGAATAGACCCTTATGTCGGGGTGATGCACAGGGATGACTATAATCGTCCGGTACTTGTCTATGACGTAATAGAACTATACCGCGTCTGGGTTGACTACGTTGTGTTCTCCCTTCTCTGCCAGAATGTCATCTCGGAAGAGCATTATTCAGTGAAGGAAGACGGCTCATATTGGTTGGAGCCCCTTGGACGACGGATGCTTATCCAGTCACTCAATGACTATCTGGACGAGGTGGTCGATGACAAGGGAAATCCGCGCAGCAGACTCACGAAGATTTCTCTTTATGCACAGAGTTTGGCTCAACGGTTTAAGAAGTACGCATAACTATGATATCGGTAGGAACGAATGTCAGGAACAATACTGAGCCTTTAAAAAAAGTGACTCCTGACTATCTTTACAATGCGCTGAGGAATCCCAGACCGGATTTCGAGTCGCGCATTTGTCAGTTGAGGGTGGTACGACAGCTCAACGAGGCGCAATATGCTTCCCTTAAGCAGCAGCTTCCATATTTTGTCTGTGCCACCTTCAATCCTGCGTTTCGGAAAACAGACAATTTCGCTTACACGCAGTATTTTGTCATGGATATTGACCATATAGGCTCCAAAGGTCTGATTATGGGAGATTTGAAAACCAGAATCATTTCGGATCCGAGAACGTTGATGTGCTTTGTCTCACCTGGAGAGGACGGGCTGAAGGTGATGATGCGGCTAAAGGACAAGTGTTACGATGCCGGAGTTTATTCGGTTTTCTATAAGAGATTCGTAAGCGATTTCAGCGCACAATACAATCTCCAGCAGGTTATTGACGGAAAAACAAGTGATGTTGCCAGAGCCTGCTTTATGAGTGTCGACCGCAATGCGTATTTCAATCCGTACGCCGAGCCGGTCGATATGTCACGGGTAATCAATCTGTTGGATTCATCAGAACTTCTGAGGCAGAAGAAAACGGCGGAAAAGGATGTAAATGAATTGCCTTCAATGTCAGTCCAGGACACATCGCGCCTACGTGAGCCTGACGATGATTCTATGGATAAGATTAGGCAGCTCCTGAAGATGCGCCAGAAGAAGCAGAATCTGGAGGAAAAGGATGTTTTCGTGCCGGATATTCTCAACCGCTTGGAAGATAAGCTCAAAAACTATGTCAATGACATCGGCTTCACGATTACTGAGATAATAAACATACAATATGGCAAGAAGATTCGTGCGGAACTCTGCCTTAAGAAGGCTGAAGTCAATCTGTTTTATGGTAAGAGGGGCTTCTCTGTCGTGGTTTCACCACGGACAGGAACCGATGAGTCCCTCAATTCTTTGCTTGCGGAGACGGTTCAGTCTTTTATAAACGAAGGGTAATATGCCGAGAGCGAAGAAACCGCCGCTCTCTTTTGTGGAGCAGATGCGAAAACTCGTTGATGCCGGGATTCGGGACAGCCCCAGGCTTGAGGTAAGGGATGAGTGTGACAATATGGAGTCCCTCGAGGGAAGAGTAAGGAATATTCTCGGATTGACTAAGAATGTCAGAAAAAAGAGTGACAGGATGTTGTTTTTTGTAATGTATGACGTTGAGAGCAATAAGGTTCGTAGGCTGATAGTCAAGTACCTTGTCCGTGAAGGTTGCACCCGTGTCCAGAAGTCGATCTTTCTGGCAGACCGTCCTGTCGAAGTCTACAACAGGATCCGTTCCGATTTGGCTGAAGTCCAGGCGGCCTACGATAATGAGGATAGCATCATCATTCTTCCTGTCACCACCGACTATCTTCGAATGATGAAGGTCATTGGGAAAAATGTAGATGTGGACATCATCACCCATAGCAGGAATACGTTGTTCTTCTGAGACTTCCCTTTTCGGGGGATTTTGGCTTGGTAATGTTCGGTGGTGCTGAAAAAGATATGCGGATGCCCGAGGAAAATCTCTGCTGAAGTTCATTGACATACTGTGTTTTTCTGTTTTTTTTGTAAATTTGTACTCGATAAGTCAAATGTCAATGAGTAGCGAAAGGAACATTTTTACTGATGATTTTCAAGTTAAGTCTCGAATTTTGAAACTTAACTATTTGTCTGTCATAGAGATGCTAAAATTGCCCTCCGAGACTATCTTCCATAACAACAAGGATTAAGACTCTTTTGTTTTTTGATTGTTGATTATATTATACCCGCTCCGAGACTATCTTCCATAACAACAAGGATTAAGACACTTATACTCATAGAGTACAAATGCCGCTTCTTTAATTCTCCGAGACTATCTTCCATAACAACAAGGATTAAGACTACGGTGTATCCGTTAGCCTCGTACTCGAAATAGAGGACTCCGAGACTATCTTCCATAACAACAAGGATTAAGACTTCGCTCATAGCTATCATTGATGAGCGCTATTTTGCTCTCCGAGACTATCTTCCATAACAACAAGGATTAAGACTTTCCCTATTCCAAATATTACAAGTATAAGGGGTTCAACTCCGAGACTATCTTCCATAACAACAAGGATTAAGACTCGTTGTTAAGATTTTTCATCTTAATTAACAATGCTTGCTCCGAGACTATCTTCCATAACAACAAGGATTAAGACACCACCCTACTCGTGCCGGGGGATCCGGGGAGTAGGCTCCGAGACTATCTTCCATAACAACAAGGATTAAGACGCTATCATCGGAGTGATGATAACCTTAACGGCAGCGTTCTCCGAGACTATCTTCCATAACAACAAGGATTAAGACAGATGATACTCTTAGCCATACCTTTGAAGGTTTGTGCGACTCCGAGACTATCTTCCATAACAACAAGGATTAAGACACCGGTATTTGTTGACCTCCCGGTCAGAACCGGCCGGGCTCCGAGACTATCTTCCATAACAACAAGGATTAAGACGCACCACTTTCAGGTGTTACATATACTTCCGCGCAGCCTCCGAGACTATCTTCCATAACAACAAGGATTAAGACCTATAAAGGTCAGAAGGGTCCTTCGACTTGTCTCCGAGACTCCGAGACTATCTTCCATAACAACAAGGATTAAGACCGCTGTACGGAGAGAATTGACGAATGCATTGCTTTGAGTCTCCGAGACTATCTTCCATAACAACAAGGATTAAGACGGAGAGAACCATCTTAATAGTTTCGACATTTGTCTCCTCCGAGACTATCTTCCATAACAACAAGGATTAAGACTTTTGGATAGTTTCGACGTTGGATTCCATCTTCGCCATACTCCGAGACTATCTTCCATAACAACAAGGATTAAGACCTTGTCCACTTCTGCTCGAACGTCCGCTTAAGCGTATGGCTCCGAGACTATCTTCCATAACAACAAGGATTAAGACCTGTTCACCCTGTCCCTCACGAACCTTGGGACAACCCCTCCGAGACTATCTTCCATAACAACAAGGATTAAGACGAGCCATCGCCATAGCCAGAGCCATCGCCATAGCCAGCTCCGAGACTATCTTCCATAACAACAAGGATTAAGACGCTGGCAATCACCTCGTAGGTGTACCTCTCCACGCCGTCTCCGAGACTATCTTCCATAACAACAAGGATTAAGACGATGCGCCTCCGTGCGCTACATGGCGCTGGAGAACGGCAAGCTCCGAGACTATCTTCCATAACAACAAGGATTAAGACAGCAAAGATTGCCAAAAACATGTGACGCTAGACTCTCCGAGACTATCTTCCATAACAACAAGGATTAAGACTGAGGTTGTCGAGCCTGAGACGCCTGACAAGTATGTCCTCCGAGACTATCTTCCATAACAACAAGGATTAAGACACACGAGGGGCTTTTCGTTTCTACTTGTTCCTCGGCGTCTCCGAGACTATCTTCCATAACAACAAGGATTAAGACTTCCCTTTGAGACAGGATGGTCTGGATAGTTTCGACACTCCGAGACTATCTTCCATAACAACAAGGATTAAGACCCCAATTCCTGCCGAATTTTTGTTTATCTGCTAACTCCGAGACTATCTTCCATAACAACAAGGATTAAGACTGTCATATGAGACACCCTTTGAATCCTTGTAGGAGAATCTCCGAGACTATCTTCCATAACAACAAGGATTAAGACGCCTTGAACGCCTCAGGGATTTCACCTTGACACCAAAGCTCCGAGACTATCTTCCATAACAACAAGGATTAAGACCTGTAAAGACCGCTTTCGGCCAGCGCCGCAAGACGCTCTCCGAGACTATCTTCCATAACAACAAGGATTAAGACGATTGAGGACATATCCGCTATTTCCATGGAGAGAATCCTCCGAGACTATCTTCCATAACAACAAGGATTAAGACCTCAAGACATTCTTGCATGATGTCATAATTTTGGTTAATGCTCCGAGACTATCTTCCATAACAACAAGGATTAAGACGCGGTTGTTAATTAGATTCTCTCTTTCGGAGAGAATCATCTCCGAGACTATCTTCCATAACAACAAGGATTAAGACGCGGTTGTTAATTAGATTCTCTCTTTCGGAGAGAATCATCTCCGAGACTATCTTCCATAACAACAAGGATTAAGACGCGGTTGTTAATTAGATTCTCTCTTTCGGAGAGAATCATCTCCGAGACTATCTTCCATAACAACAAGGATTAAGACGCGGTTGTTAATTAGATTCTCTCTTTCGGAGAGAATCATCTCCGAGACTATCTTCCATAACAACAAGGATTAAGACAGTATTTCATACTCGTAAACCGGTGCTGTTTTCTTTCTTCTCCGAGACTATCTTCCATAACAACAAGGATTAAGACCGCCGAGGCGTTGTCTCTCCAGTGCGTCTGGAGAGAACTCCGAGACTATCTTCCATAACAACAAGGATTAAGACCTGGTGAAGACTCCCAGCGTCACGAAGACGCTGAATCTCCGAGACTATCTTCCATAACAACAAGGATTAAGACAAACTCCATGATGACCCGTTGTGACTTAGTATTAATCCTCCGAGACTATCTTCCATAACAACAAGGATTAAGACACATACCATCCATTCCCTCTATCTATCCCCACGTTCTCCGAGACTATCTTCCATAACAACAAGGATTAAGACTCTTATCCCAGCGGTAACACTGGGCTCCGGATTCCGGGGCTCCGAGACTATCTTCCATAACAACAAGGATTAAGACCTCCACCTGGATGTCCACCTCGGCCCTGTTCAGGGCCTCCGAGACTATCTTCCATAACAACAAGGATTAAGACCTCCGGCGAGGTCGCCCTTCAGGATGAGGTACGGGAACTCCGAGACTATCTTCCATAACAACAAGGATTAAGACGCAGAGACCGGAATCTCGATGGGATCCTTGTCGCGTTCCCTCCGAGACTATCTTCCATAACAACAAGGATTAAGACATCGAGGAAGTCCTCACCGCCGGCCGAGCGGACGCCGCCTCCGAGACTATCTTCCATAACAACAAGGATTAAGACGACCGCAATGCCGCAATATCCGTAAGGATTATATTCCGCTCCGAGACTATCTTCCATAACAACAAGGATTAAGACGGTATGTACGATTTGTTCCCGTGATGTCACGGCTCCGAGACTATCTTCCATAACAACAAGGATTAAGACCATTTCGAAACCGGAGAAGATTGCATTGTCAGCCAACGCCTCCGAGACTATCTTCCATAACAACAAGGATTAAGACTCCTATTTTTAAATTCAATTGAATCAAAATCAATCAACTCCGAGACTATCTTCCATAACAACAAGGATTAAGACAATAATCTCTAATCCTCTTAAGACTTTTTCATTTGTACTCCGAGACTATCTTCCATAACAACAAGGATTAAGACTATTATCTAGTTCATCCTTGAAGAATAGTACTCCAGACTCCGAGACTATCTTCCATAACAACAAGGATTAAGACCGGCCCTCATTTCAAAGCCGTCGAAGACGGCATTATTGCCCTCCGAGACTATCTTCCATAACAACAAGGATTAAGACGACTTTGTGGAAGTGACCAAGAGCGTATTGCCAGCCTCGCACAGGCTGGCATTCGTCATATTCAACAATATCATCTATGCTGGCAGCCGCTGAAGGACTTTGCCTTTGGTTGGAACGCCTAAAAGAATACGATTATTTTCCTGAATATCAAAACATTGTACACTCCATTGAATATCAGTCAGTGGCAGCCAAGTGATTATCAGTCAACCAATCAGACATACACCTATAGAGGAATCGCGCCAAAGGCCATACCCTAAATTACTCTTTTACAAGAAATTAAGTGATTCCTAAAAAATAACTTGGTGCTTTTGCTCGTCTTTTTGGTCTGAATTCATTTGTTCATCAGTCATGTGCCACCGGCACACTCCTTCTTCAAAAAGCAATCTGCCCTCAAAAATCTTTGCCAAATCTGCGGCAACTTATTTTTTCGCCGCTTAC
>CAVFNP010000031.1:0-25802 GCA_963624185.1 Firmicutes bacterium CAG:460
AATTAAACATAATGCAAAGGTAAAGAAAAAGTAAACAATATTCCAAACAAATCAGTGAGAAAAGTTTTCTACAAATTATAAACAATTTAGTCTTTGGCTTTTCTTCCCGCTACAAAACAGCAATCGGACAACCGTGCCTCATAGAGTCTGTTAGCGTTATCGGTCTTTCTATAATCTGCTCGCATTTCTCTTACTACCGATTTTATTTCGTATCTTAGCGTGATATGAAAGTGAGAGATATAGAAAATACCATAGAGCGCCACGCTCCTCTTTTTTTGCAGGATGATTTTGATAATGCAGGGCTTCAGGTGGGATTGGCCTCAGATGAGGTACGTGCCGTGCTTGTTTGTTTGGATGTGACGGAAGGTATTATCAATGAGGCCGTTGAAAAGGGATGTAATCTTATCGTCTCTCATCATCCGTTGCTTTTTCATCCTCTTAAGAAGGTCAGCGATTTTTCTTATCAGCAAAGATGTGTCCGCCTGGCAATAAGTCAGGGCATAAGCATTTATTCGGCTCATACTAATTTGGACAATGCTCCCGGAGGAGTCAATTATCGGATTGCAGAAAAAATTGGCCTGGAGCAGCTTGACTGGCTCGAAAAAAAACAAGAGCAGGATGCCGGAAGTGGAATTATAGGTGTATTGCCTCAGCCAAGTCGTGCGGAGGAGTTTCTTTCGAAGCTTAAAGATATTTTCAATGTTCGCGCATTGACATATAATGAGGTAGAAGCGGACAAGATGATATCGAAGGTGGCGCTTTGTGGCGGGGCAGGGTCTTTTCTTATTCCTGCGGCTTTGCAGCGGGGGGCTGATTGCTTTATTACAGGAGAAGTGCACTATCATCAATTTTTTGAAAGTGAAGGTATGTTGATTGCAGCACTCGGGCACTATGAAAGTGAGCAATATACGATTGACCTTTTGGCCGAGATGATTTCTGATGCATTTGCGGATTTGAGAGTTGAAAAAACATCGCAGAATACTAATCCTATACTGGTGAAATGAGTAAAAGGAGAATAATACTGTCAGTGTTGATGTGGGTGTTTCTGCTACCATCCTATGGACAGAGCATTCCTAAACTCAAGCGTGCTGAAGAGGTGAAATCCGGAGTTTTTCCTAATGGAGTCGAGTACTTTTTCGTGGAAAATACACCGGTGGCAGGACGTGCGGATTTCGCGCTTGTCCAGATAGGCGATTTCAGTGTGAAGGACACACGTCACGCCTTTGTGGATTCGGAACATCTTAATGCCAAGGAATACCTCTCGCGCAGTGGCATACATTATACCGAAGACGGTTTCGTGTCATATTATGAAGGGGCCAGGGTTTTCCGTTTCCCGGATGTGAATGTTAAGGACAGGGCTTCGACAGACAGCACTTTCTTGATGATGCTCGACTTTATGCTTCAGGCTTCAGGTCCGCAGTCCATCATCGTGTGTGGAGATATTGACCAGGCGAGCTTCAAGGAAAGATTCAGCACTCTTTCGCTCGTGGTGCCGGAGGTACAGGAACAGGAATATGTCAGTTCTATTCCCAAGGAAGGCGCTATTTTAAGAAATGACATGAAAAAAGGATGCGTGTCGTTTTCTTTTCAAGAGGGCACGGCCAATAGGGAACAGGCCGGGACTGCTGTCCCTTTGATGTCGGAATATCTTTTTCTGCAGGTCAGAAACATCCTGAAAGACAGGGTGGAATTGGCATTTAAGACAGAACGGATTCCATATTACATAGACTTATCCAGAAACGAGATGAATGTCTGCTTCGACCAGCATTTCGATGAGCAGGCGCGACAGATAATAAGTGACGCGGTATCTGACCTTTGTCAAGGCGGAGCAACGGAAGAGGAACTTACATATGCTAAATATCTGGCACTTCCGGATGTGATATCGACCGGACTGAAGCTTGGCAAGAGTAACTCTTTCTATGTGGAAAGATGTATCGCTTCGATAATCAGCGGAAGTAATCTGGCATCAGAAGGAACTCTTCGGAGCTTCTTTTCCCGCAGAAAGATTTCACCGAAAAGGGAGTTGGAACTTTTCAATAATTACGCTTCAGCACTCCTCTCTTCAATAAGTGATGGCGAGGGCGTCGTATTCAAATATAAAAGACAATCATATCCTGACCTTCAGGCGGCGCTTAAAGTCCCGCAGAAGGGCGTAAAGCTTGCCAATGTAACCACGGATCCCCTTACGGGAGGCAAGCACTGGACTTTTTCCAACGGAATGAAAGTGGTATACAAGTATCTTCCTTCTACTGAGGGCTTTAACTTTTGTATGTCTCAGCGGGGAGGAGCTTCTTCCATGGACAGCCTTTATCCGGGAGAGAGCCGTTTCCTTTCGGATATGGTACTGCTTAACCGGTTTTCCGGCATAGAAGGATATGAATTCGACAGGGCTCTCAGGGCCAGAGGCATTGAATTCCAGTTTGACATAAATCTCGGCAATACCATTTTTGCGGGCAATGCGCCAAGTTCACAGATATCCACGGTCCTCAAGGCGCTTTTGAAATTTGCATACGGCAGGCAAGCTGATCCGGCCGCATTCGAATTTTATCGGCAGTGTCAAAGGTTGCGTTCAAACACAGAACTTCCGTCTATACATGCCGTTATGGATAGTCTTATGTGCCGGGATTATGCCTATCAGGCGAACAGTTCGGCTTATAATATCAAGGACGCCCTTCTGGAGCGCACAGACGCTTTTCTTGATCAGCGTTTCTCGAATGCAAGCGACGGTGTCTTCATTATCATAGGGAACTTGAGTGAAGCAGATCTGCTTAACGAATTGTGCCGGCACTTGGGCTCTTTTGATGTTTCTGGACCATATGCCGTGAAAGAATCGGTGCGATATAATCTTTACAGCGGCCGCACGACATTTATCGAAAAAGGTGAAGACGAAAGCGTGAATCTCGCCGCTACAGGATTTATTCCTGTGACTATCGACAATTATTTGACCTTCCTTCTTGCCAAGGAGGCCATTTCACGCCAATTGGCCAAATCCCTGCTGCCGGTAGGTATGTATGTTCAGGTGGAAGGTAAGATGGATGTGGATCCTATGGAAAAGGTGTCATATTATGTCACGCTCAAATCCTGCCCGCAGGACGGTTTGCCGGAGGGTGTGGAATCCTATGATCCTATGGATGCCATTAATGTCGTAAGAGAGGAATTCTCCCGAATGCAGTATATGGCGATAACGTCAGAGGAACTGGACAGTTATAAAGAGATAGTTAAAAAGACGATATCGTCTCAATTGTCTTCACAGAAGGGCATGATGGACTATGCGCTTTGCCGTTATTCTTATGGAAGGGATCTTACTACGAATTATCAGAGCAGGTTGGAAGCTTTGGTTGTGGATGATCTAAGGTGGCTGCTTGAAGAGGTGATATCATCTGGGATAGTTGAATATATTGTAAAGTAATGCTCGATAATCGTTTTGGCACTATAATAGAGATAGGGGACATTTTGGTCTCGGAAGATGTGATCAGCGAATTTTTCGCTTGTGATTATGAAAAGTGTAAAGGCATTTGCTGTGTGGAGGGAGATTCCGGCGCCCCTGTCCTGGAGGAAGAACTTGATTCTCTTGAGGAAGGATACCCTGTATATAGTGCTTTGATGAGCGAGGACGGAAAAAAATCCATAGACAGGAATGGTTTTTTTACTATAGACAGGGACGGCGATATAGTGACTCCTCTTGTGGAAGGCTCTTGCGAATGTGCCTATACGCATTTTCTGCCCGACGGTAAATGTCTTTGCGCCATAGAGTGCTGCAAGCTGAAAAAACCGGTATCCTGCAGTCTTTATCCGATAAGAGTCACGCAGTTGGGAGGAGGAAGAATCGCGCTTAATCTGCACCGCTGGCATATATGTAAAGACGCTTTCCGTAAGGGACGCGAAGATGGTGTAAGGGTTTACCAGTTCCTCAGGACCCCGCTTATAAATTCTTATGGTAAAGAGTTTTACGAAGCGCTGGATGCAGCAGCAAAACATATTTTGTCAAGATGAATACATACGCACAGAGAATAGAGGATTTGCGAGCTTTTATGCGGAGTCGCGAGATCGACGCGGTGGTCATTTATGGGAGTGATCCACATATAAGTGAATACCCTTCGCTTCGATGGAAGCAGGTGGAATGGCTTACCGGCTTTACCGGCGAGGCGGCGGATCTGGTGGTGACCCAGCAGCATGCCGGGCTGTGGACGGACAGCCGTTATTTCATCCAGGCCAATTCCCAGCTTCAGGGTACGGGTGTAGTCCTGCATAAGACCAGAGTCCCCGGAGAAGTGAACATAGTTGATTGGTTAAGGGAAAATACAGACTCTCAGGCGGCGGTGGCCATAGATTCATTGTGTGCGTCTGTGGAGGCATACAAGAGCCTGCGGAACTCTTTTCAGGTCGTTTGCATTCCGGATCTCCTTAATGCTTTCTGGACGGATCGCCCCGAAGTGGTGCAGACCCCGGTCTTCACGATAAATCCCGGGGAAAGCAGAGGTGAAAAGATAGAATGGCTTCGAGAAACGATGCGCTCACGCGGATGTGATTATTTTCTTATCGCTTCGCTGGATGAGATTGCATGGTGCCTTAACGTGAGGGCATCCGATGTGGAATATAATCCTTTTGTGATATCATATCTTCTTGTAGGACAGGAAGAAGTGAAGTGGTTTGTCCTTAAGGACACCGTGGAGGACGATGTTACGGAGAATACGTTTGAGATGCTCTCAAACGAGGGTATACAGATTTGCCGTTACGATGAAGTGTCCATAGAGGTGCAAAGCCTTAGTGAAGGACTCCTGTGGGTGGATGAGAATGCTGTTAACGCGGAACTCTATTCGTCGATAAGATGCGGCATTTATAGTGAACCGAGTCCTGTTCAGAGAAGAAAGGCCATAAAGAACCCTCTGGAAATAGAGAATATGAAAGAGGTTCACGTAAGAGACGGAGTGGCTATGGAAGAGTTTCTCTATTGGCTTGAAAAAAGCATCGAACGAGGGGATGTCATCAGCGAGTGGGACGCTGCTGTAAAGCAGAGGGAATTCCGTTCGCGCGTGGAGGATTATCAGGGCGAGAGTTTTGAAACCATTTCGGCTTACGGCCCCGGTGCTGCGCTTCCTCATTATCATACGCCTAATCATAATGCTCCGCGACTTTTTGCCCAAGGGTTGTATCTTAATGATTCTGGCGGCCAATATCTCAGCGGAACGACAGATATTACCCGAACCGTTCCCCTTGGCGAGTGCTCGGAACTTGAAATGAGAGACTATACGCTTGTCCTTAAAGCTCATATCAATCTCGCGGCGGCAGTTTTCCCGAAAGGGACGGCAGGGTGCCGGGTGGATGCTGCGGCCAGACTTCCGCTGTGGCGGAACCTTTTGAATTTTGGACACGGGACCGGTCACGGTGTCGGATATTTTCTCGGTGTTCACGAGGGTCCTTGTTCGATAAGGCAGGATTTGAACTCCGCACCGTTGTGCGAGGGTATGATTCTTTCCGATGAACCTGGCATTTATCGTGAAGGAGAGTTCGGAATAAGACACGAGAATCTGCTCCTGGTAGTATCTGCCGGCAGTAGCGAATTTGGTGATTTCTTGAAATTCGAACCTCTTACCATGTGCCATTTCGATACTTCCATTCTTGATCTTTCTCTTCTTGACAAATGGGAGATAGAATGGTTGAATGCATATAACAGGCGGGTGTTTGACAATCTGGGCCCGTTTCTTGATGAAGCGCAGCGTGAATGGCTCGACAATAAAACGAAGCCTTTGAATTTGGAGTAATATTATATTTTTCCTAAATTTGTGGTTCGCGTGGTAGTCGCGTTCTAATAAAGAATTTAATTTACAGATAAATATGAAGAAAATTTTTCTTTCTTTTTGGTCACTGTTGGCCGCAGTGACGTTGGCAAATGCGCAGGATGTAAATCAGGCGACGGATTTGTTTAATAATGCAGTACAGTATTATTCTGCAGGAAACCTTAGCTCAGCTGTTGATTACTTCAAGAAGGCGTTGGTAATCGCTAAGCAGTGCGGAGAAGACGGTGTGGAGATTGTGGCTGATTGTGAGAACTACATTCCTCTTCTGGGAGGACAGATAGCAAACAATTATGCTGAAGAAGATAAATTCACAGAGGCTATTGCACAGCTTCAGGCAGTGGTAGCGGAGTGTAAGGAACTCGGACTTGCGGAGGATGCCGCAAAATATGAGAAAAAGATTCCTCAATTCTATCTCCAGCAGGGTATGCAGGCAGTTAAGGATAAGAATTACGATGAAGCGGTGAAGGCTTTTGACAATGTTCTTGCCCTTGATCCTACAAATGGTAAGGCCGCCCTTCTTAAAGGTCAGGTGCTTGAGGCTACAGGTAATATCGATGCGGCACAAGGAGCTTATGAATTGGCTCTTGCCAATGGTCAGGAGAAGGCTGCAAAGCGTCAGCTTTCCAAGACCTATCTGAAAGAAGCCAAGGCTGCCAGCAGCGCGAAGAATTACGCCCTCGCACTTGAAAGTGCTAAGAAGTCGTTCTCTTACGACGCTACCGAGGCCAATGCTTACTATATCGGGGGTATTGCCGCTCAGAACCTTAACAAGAACGCTGAGGCTATCTCTCTGTTCGAAAAATATCTCGAACTCAAACCTGCAGCTGCCAATTCACAGGCTGTACGCCAGGTGGTAGAGGCTCTGAAGAAGGGTAACAAATAATAATGCGTAAAATCGAACTTCTCGCACCTGCGAGAAACGCAGATATCGGCATCGCGGCTATTGACTGCGGTGCCGATGCCGTATATATCGCAGGGCCACAGTTCGGTGCCAGAAAAGATGCCGGTAATCCGGTAAGCGAGATAGAGCGTCTCTGCTCGTATGCATCGCTCTACGGGGTGCGTGTTTTCGTTACGTTCAATATTCTTCTTCGCTCCGACGAACTCCCTGAGGTTCATTCTCAGATGCTTGAATGCCAAAGGGCCGGAGCATCGGCGTTTATCATAAGAGACCCGCGCCTTTGTCTTTTTGATGACATAACCATCCCCCTTCATGCTTCTACTCAATGCTCTATCCGCAGCGTTGCGCGTGCACGGGAGTTTGAACAAGCCGGATGTGGCAGGGTGGTGCTGGAGCGTCAGCTCTCCCTTCCTCAAATTCGAGAGATCTCTTCTTCAGTAAATTGTGAGGTAGAGTGTTTTGTCCACGGCGCCCTTTGTGTGGGGTATTCCGGTGGATGCATCCTTTCGGAGTATCTTTCGGGACGCAGCGCAGATCGCGGAGAATGTGTGCAGGCCTGTCGGAATCTTTATGATCTGGTAGATGACGCCGGGAATCTCTGGGCTAAAAACAAGGCGCTGCTTTCATTAAAAGACCTTAATCTTTGCGATGATCTGCTCTGTCTGCTCGATGCAGGTGTGAGCTCGCTGAAAATCGAAGGGCGTCTTAAGAACATTTCCTATGTCCGCAATGTCGTGCGTGCATATTCGCTAGCTCTTGACAAGATAATTTCGACATATCCGGACAGATACGCCAGAGCGTCTTTCGGCAAAGTCGAAGCTGGATTCGCTCCGTCCCTTGACAAGACGTTCAACCGGGGCTATACTCGTCTTTGTCTTGAAAATCATAATGATGATTGGGCCAATTTTGATGCTCCAAAATCAATGGGCGAGAAAGTGGCCCGGGTAAAAAGGGTAATCCCATCAGGGGGCAAGGTGGAGATTGTTCTGGACAAAGCGATTCCTGACCTTAGTAACGGAGATGGATTTGCTTTTGTGTCAGGAAGCAAAATAATCGGTTTCAGGGCAGATATCTGTGATAAAGGCAAGATTATATGCCGCTTGCCGGAAGGCTTGAGCCCGGGAGTGGAACTTTACCGTAATCTCAACCGCTCGTTCGAAAAATATATGCAGGAATGCCCGTGCCACCGTTACATCGGTGTGCAGGTGCGATACAACGCCACAATTCCTTTCGAAGAGGTTATTTTTTCTGCTCAAAGTGAAGACGGAAGAAGCGCGGAAGTTCGTCTGAAGGCCTCTTGTGAGGCGACAAACCCGCAGCGTGCGAGGGCTATGTATCGCTCTCAGATAGAAAAGCACACAGGGGAGTTTTCTTTCTGTTTGGACCAGATAGAAGAAAATCTTCCGCTGGCGTTTCTGAGTGCGGCCGAGCTGAATTCCGTAAGGCGTTCTCTTGCACAAGACTTGTTTTCTCAGCCTTGCGGGAAGATAGAGATGTGCAATCCGCAGGAAAAGAAAGAGATTTCCTATGATATAGGGCGCCGGGATGGAGAACTGCTCCGCTCAAAATACTGTATCAGGGCGCAGATTGGTCAATGCCTTAAAAAGGGAGGCCGCAGATCTAGTCTGTATTTGCTTAATAACGGTCGGCGTCTTCCTCTGCTTTTTGACTGTCGTAACTGTGAGATGGCGGTGTTGGAAGAGGATTCTCACAGATAAGATCAGCGATTATACCGTCCGCGATAAACCATTTGTTCTCCGGAATTGACAGGCGTTTCCCGTCCACTTCGACCCCTTCTTTACGGCGAAGCCCCAGCATAATGGTCTCCTCCCTGATTTCTTCAGGAGTGAGCGTTTCGCTTTCGGAAGACCATCCGTGAGGCCTTTGATTGTTCCAGCTGCGACGCTGAGACCCTCCTTGCCTTAAAAATGAATGTGCCCCCGGGCCAAGTCCCACATAAGGACTTCTGTCCCAATAGGCGCTGTTATGCCTGGCTCTGTAGCCGGGGAGCGCCCAGTTGGAGATTTCATAGTGCTCGTATCCGGCTTCGCGCAGTCTGGAGCATATCAGGTAATACTGCTCCGAGCAAGTGTCTTCGTCCGCCTGGACGTATTTGCCGTCTTTTTCAAGGCGTGCTAAAGCCGAACCCTCCTCTATGGACAATTGATATGCGGATATATGCTCAGGACCCAGCTCTATTATTCCGTCTATGGTGCGAAGCAGCGTGTCGTAGTCCAGAGACCCTATCCCGAAAATCACGTCCAGACTGATATTTGAGAATCCGGCTTGACGCAGTATGCCGAAAGCCTGCCTGGCGCGTGCGCTGTCGTGTCTTCGGCCCATCCATTTCAGAAGCGTGTCATCCAGGGATTGCACCCCCATGCTGATACGGTTCACCCCTAAATTTCTCAGCCCGGACGCATACTGCTCCCCATTACGCACGATGTCCTCGGGGTTGACTTCTACGGTAAATTCATCGAATCCGCCCAGCGGCAATTCTTTCAGAACGGACTCAAAAAAAGAAAGAGGCATCACCGATGGGGTGCCTCCTCCTATATATAAAGTATTAACTTTAGATGTGCTTAAAATCTCTTCTTTACGCTCTGCCACTTCTTTCAGCAGGTCTTCTGTGTAAAGCTCCCTTGAGGAAGGGTCCGAACATGCAAGTTCAGAATAGAAATCGCAATAGACACAGAAACTTTTGCAGAAAGGAACGTGAACGTAAATCATTATCTGAGCAGCAGTTCCGCGCTTCCGAGCTGAGATTTATCCGTATATACGTCAATAGTGTAAATGCCTTTGACATAATCCTCTATGTTGTTCACATAGATAATCATATCCACCTCGGAGCCCTGATAATCCACTTCGCGTGATGCGCTGGCTGCCACCACGTCTTTTCCTATCTTGAAAGTAGCACCCTCTCCGTCAAGCAGCAGGTTTCCATCCGGGTCCTTAGCTCTTACATACACTGTCATAGGACCCTTCTTTGCCAATTCATTCTCCACCAGAGAAAGAGATATTGCGAGCCTCTTCACTCGGCTGCTGCGGTCCGTAACCTTGTTCGAAGAATTATATGCTTTTACGCTGAGGCCTCTGGCTTTAACGATAGAGCCTGTAGCCACTTTAGATGAAAGATTCTCGACTTTCTCATTCAAAGCCTTGTTCTCTCCGGTAGCCTTGGCCAATTCCTTGCGTGAGGTTGAAAGTTCTTCGGCCAATTTCTTATTGGCAGTATTAAGCGAGTCTATCTGAACTACATAGTTCTTCATAATGCTGCGAAGAGTGCCCAGTTCCTTTTCGTATTGGCGCATTTTCTTGCGGTTCGTAGCCTCGGTTTTTTTGATGCGATCCACCAGGATGTTCACTTCTTCGCGAGACGAATCAAGCTGGCTGTTTATAAAGTCATAATCTGACTGCAGGTTATCGAAATCCGATTTAAGTACGGTGATGCGCTGCTCCAGATCAGATTTATCCTGTTCCAGTTCCTTCACCATCTTATAGTCCTTAATGGCGACTACCGCCAATACGCAGGCCAATACACCTGTCAATACGGCCAGGACGGTTACCGTTGTTTTGGACCCTTTCTTCTCGGCCCTCTCTCTGTCAATTCTTGCAATAGGATCTTCGTTTGGCATAATTATATAGTTTTAAAGTTAGCAAACACTGACAAAGGTACAAATATTGTGCTTAAATTTGCCCCGGAAAGAAAGTCTAAATAAAATTATTATGAAATATATCATCCGCGCACTGAAATACTTCGTGTATCTGTTGATTCTTCTGACGCTTTTTGTGCTGATATTGGCCATAGCCGGGTTTATCCCTAAAGATATAAACCTGATGTTTGTTCACGGAGCGGCCTCTATTCCTCAAATGCTGGTCATCGTCGCCGTATTCGCCGCGGTGTATCCGCGTCTTGGTTATACCACCAGGAATGTCCGTGTGCTTGGCAGCAGCGAGGAGATTGAGCCCAAACTCGATGAATTCATGCATTCTCACCACTATGTCCTGGTGAAAAAAGAAGGTGAAGACCTGGTATACAGAAAGGCATCCACATTGGAGAGGATTTCCAAGATGTGGGAAGATTCGGTAAGTTTCAAAAGAGTGGTGGGTGGCTACACTATTGAAGGCCGCTCAAAGGACATTGTCCGTCTGGATACCGGCTTAACACAATTCTTCGAGCCTGAGCAGGAGTAGCTTTTCTTCCTGTGGAGAGGTCAGACGTGCCTGAATAGGCACCATAAAGGTGCGTTCCTTAAGATAATCGCTCACAAAAGGAAGCGACAGAAGTCTTTGCGCATCCTTTTCCGTAGTTACTAAAGGACAGGCTTTGGTTTTTCTCAGGTCTTTTTCTATGCGCGCAAGTTCACTTCTGGTGAAATCGTGGTGATCTCCAAACTCGAAGCACTTGACTATATTGTATTGTCCACGAAGATGGTCCTGAAGTCTTCGATCGTGAGCTATACCGCTCATATACATCACCTTATGCGAATATGTGTATCTATGATCACCTTCAGGGAATACCATTTGTGAGGGGAGGTATTCTATGGTGGAGAACAGTAGGCTCTGTTTTTGCCCTTCCGGATTGATGGCGCTGCATTCGGCCCCTGAGTAGTCTTTCAGATGCAGCCTTTGTGCAAATGCGCTCTTTTCCTGGTCCGTAATATCCTCCGGACATTTACTTACTATTATTATGTCCGCCTTGAAAATTCTTTCCGGCAGATCGCGAAGCCGTCCGAGGGGAAGAAGCCTGTCTTCGAAAACCGGCCGGCTGTAATTAACGAGCACTATGTTGAGATTGGCCTTGAGCCTGCGGTGCTGGAACGCGTCGTCCAGTAAGACAATTTTCTGTCCAAGCTCTTTCAGCTTTTTACACCCTTCTATTCTGTCTGCGTCCACGGCTACGACTCTTTCCGGGAACTTGCGGGCAATCTGCAGCGGTTCATCCCCGAATGCCTTGGAATTCCCTTCCGCAGGGTCCACCTTCAGAAAACCTTTAGTCCGTCTGCCATAACCGCGTGACAGGACACAAACCCCGTCCTTATCCTCCAGAAGACGGAGAAGCATCTCGGTATGAGGCGTTTTTCCTGTTCCTCCGACTGTGACATTCCCTATGCATACGGAAGGAATAGCGGAAGAAGAACTTCTTTTCCGGCCCTTGTCGTAAGCGCGGTGGCGCAGTTTGAGAAATGTCTTATATAGCAGCATAGCGTTCCTTTATTTCGTCCAGGATGGAATATAATTCATTGACGTCCAACGTGGTGACCATTTTTATGCGGGTCTCTTTAAAATCCGGCAGCCCTTTGAAATAGCATGACAGATGCCGACGCATCTCAAAAACTCCGCGCGGCTCTCCTTTCAGGGCCAACGACAGTGCCAGATGTCTTTTTGCCAAGTCCACTCGCTGTGCTACACCCAAATCCGGAAGTTCTTCTCCGGTGTCCAGAAAATGCCTGATTTCTTTGAATATCCAGGGATGTCCGAACGTGGCGCGACCTATCATGATGGCGTCTACTCCGTATCGGTCAAAGGCGTCTTTAGCCTTGTGCGCATCGGTTATGTCCCCGTTCCCGATAATAGGGATATGCATCCGTGGATTGTTTTTTACGGCTCCGATAAGTGTCCAGTCCGCATCACCTTTATATAACTGGCACCTGGTGCGCCCGTGAATGGTCAGCCCTTGAATACCTACATCCTGCAGTCTTTCAGCCAATTCCACTATTATTTTCGAACTGTCGTCCCAACCGAGGCGGGTCTTGACCGTAACAGGTTTTTTCACTGCCTTCACTACAGCCGCAGTTATGGCAACCAGTTTGTCGGGGTCTCTCATCATCCCGCTTCCGGCCCCACGTCCTGCGATTTTGGTGACAGGACATCCGAAATTGATGTCAATCACGTCCGCTCCGTGTCCACCGGCTATCTCATCCGCGTGATCGGCCATCTTGGCGGCCTCCACCATGGACTCGAGAATGTGCCCGTAAATCTGAATGCCTACAGGCGCTTCTTCTTCAAGCGTACGCATTTTGGCTATAGCCTTGTCTGCATCGCGGATAAGGCCGTCACTTGGCACGAATTCGGTGTATACGGCAGACGCCCCCTGTTCTCTGCACAGAATACGGAATGATGCGTCTGTCACATCTTCCATAGGGGCCAATAACAAGGGGCGTCTGCCCAGATCGATGTCTCCGATCTTCATCGGAAAGCAGCGATTAGATTAATGAAAGAACCTCCGGAGCCTGGATGAAAGCATTGATGGCTACAGAGATGAATGCCAATACGATGATGGTGGATACGATACAGCCGATTACTTTAAGCCTTTTGAACCAGATGGTATTGTTCCAGCCTATTGTCTGGAACATGCTCCAGAATCCGTGTGTAAGGTGGAACCAAAGGGCTACGAACCATATGATGTAAAGCGCGAGAACCCACCATTTGCTGAATGTGAAGCTGAGCAGAAGGTAAGGGTTGTTTTCGAAAGTGCCTATGCCGAGCAATTCCGGCATCTGCATCTTTGCCCAGAAGTGAGTAAGATGGAAAGCTATGAATCCAAGAATCACGATACCGAGCACGAACATGTTCTTAGCAGACCAAGAATCAGCAGAAGCCTTGGAAGATACCTCGTAGCGTTTCCAGCCTCCTCGTGCAGATACGTTCTTCGCTGTCAGCCAGCATCCCCAGATGATATGGATAAGGAATCCGAGTGCAAGGACAGGAACCATAATGCTGATTACGGGTGTGGACATGAAGTCGCATCCCAGTTTGAAAAGTCCGTCTCCTGCAGAGAACAGTTTCTCATCTGCGGCACAAACGCCATATTTGCCCGTAAAAGAATCAATTACGGAAAAGAAGTTTATAGTCGCGTGAAGGAGCAAGAAAATAATAAGAAACGCGCCGCTGATCGCCTGCACGAATTTCTTGCCGATAGAGGAATTTAGCATGAACATATCTTTGTCTGTTTTTTCAATAAAGCGTACAAATATAATTCAAATATTATAATTATTGTTCAACCCCCGTCTTTGAAGGAATACAAAAACAATATTTTGCAAGTTTAAGTTTTTACGAGTAATTTTGTGATATGTATAAGAGAGTTCTTTTAAAATTGAGTGGCGAAAGCCTCGGAGGACCTTCAGGTAAAGGTCTTGATGAGAGCAGTATTGCAGCTTTTGCCGATATGATAGTGAAGGCGGTGCGTTCCGGAGTTCAGGTAGCCATCGTCAACGGCGGAGGTAATATCTTCCGTGGGCTTCAAGGGGAAGGAAAAGGATTCGACCGTGTGGACGGCGACAAGATGGGTATGCTCGCCACGGTCATAAATTCTATGGCTTTGTGTCAATTCATCCGCCTTCGCGGGGTGAAGGCGGAAGTCTTTACTGCCACTCCTATGGAGCCGATAGCTCGCTATTATGTCAGGGATGCCGCTCTTCGCCTTATGGAAGAAGGAGGCGTGGCACTGGTTGCAGGCGGTACCGGCAATCCGTTTTTCACCACGGACAGCGGAGCGGCGCTTCGTGCTCTTGAACTGGGTGCGGATGCTCTTTTAAAGGGCACGCGTGTGGATGGCGTCTATACTGCTGACCCTGAAAAGGACCCGACAGCCGTCAAATACGACACCCTTACATTCAGCAAAGCTCTTGCTGACCATCTTAAAGTAATGGACGCTACGGCATTTGCCCTGTGTGAGCAGGGGAACATTCCTATCGTGGTGTTTAATATAAATGATCCGCAGGCTCTCGAGAAACTGCTTGCCGGAGAAAAGACAGGAACTATTGTACACGCTTAACCAATTATTACAGATATGTTGACAGAAAACGCAAAACAGATTGTCACCTCCGCCGGCGCGAAGATGCTTGATGCTGTGACCTTCCTCGAAGAAAGCCTTAAGAATTATAGAGTCGGCAAAGCGAATACACAGGTGTTCAATAAGGTGCTTGTAAATTATTACGGCACACCTACCCCAATTCCACAAGTGGGATCTGTTACCGCCCCTGATGCTAAAACACTTGCCATTCAGCCTTGGGAAAGATCTCTTATCCCGGCCATAGAGAAGGCCATCATCGATGCCAATATCGGCTTGACCCCTTCCAACAACGGAGAGACCATACGTTGCAGCGTGCCTGCTCTTACTGAGGACAGACGTAAGGAGCTTTGCAAAAATGCGAAAGCTGAAGGCGAGAATGCCAAGATTGTTATCCGCAACGTCCGCAGGGACGCTGTTGACGCCCTCAAGAAAGCCGTAAAGAACGAAGGCCTCAGCGAGGATGCGCAGAAGGAAGGCGAAGAAGAAATCCAGAAACTCACCGACAAGAGAGTGAAGGAAGTGGACGAATTGGTATCGGCTAAAGAGAAGGACATCCTCTCCGTATAAGAAAATTTTTGTTAATTCGGAATAAATGTTTATCTTTGCGACCCCTTTGAAAGGAGGGATCGCAATTTTTTATTAAAGTATTAATCATTAAAGTATCAAGACAATGGACACACTTAGCTACAAGACAGTATCCCTGAACAAGGCTACTGTGGACAAGAAGTGGTTGGTCATTGACGCGACAGATCTCGCACTTGGTCGTCTTGCATCAAGGGTTGCTCTTGTCCTTCGCGGTAAGAACAAGCCTGGATTCACCCCTAACGTTGACTGTGGTGACAACGTCATCATCATCAACGCTGAGAAAGTGGCACTTAAAGGCAAGAAGATGACCAATCGTGTGTATGTACGCTACACCGGATATCCGGGAGGACAGCGTTTCTGCACACCGGCAGACATCCTCGCCAAAAAACCAACAGAACTCATTAGGAGAGCTGTAAAGGGTATGCTCCCTAAGACTCGTCTTGGAGACAAGGTACTCGGTAACCTCTACATCTATGCAGGTCCTGAGCACCCTCACCAGGCACAAAACCCTAAAGAAATTAAGTTGAACGAAATTTAAACAGAGCAAATGGAACAGACACACGCCCTTGGAAGACGTAAGACAGCTGTAGCTCGCGTTTATCTCTCAGCAGGTGCCGGCAACGTTACGGTTAACGATCGTCCTCTTGAAGACTACTTCAAGGAGGAATCTCTTCGTTACATCGTTCTGCAGGCCTTCAGCGTAACTGAGACCCTCGGAAAGTTTGACGCTAAAGTGACCATCTTCGGTGGTGGTACTAAGGGTCAGGCAGAAGCCGTTCGCCTGGGTATCGCTCGCGCACTTTGCGAGATTGATAAGGAAGCTTATCGTTCTGCACTTAAGGCAGCAGGCCTTCTCACCCGCGATTCTCGTGAGGTTGAGCGTAAGAAACCTGGTCAGCCTGGCGCACGCAGACGCTTCCAGTTCAGTAAACGTTAGTTATTATTACTGTTTTATCGCACAGATGCGGTTTGTCAAACCGTCCCCATAGTGGAGGTTGCCGCACTGCGGAAAATTTTCGAGATTGGCCCGAGGCCACTACCCGGAAATTGAAGTAAAGAGAAAATTAAAAGAAAGACATTATGTCAAGAACAAATTTCCAAGAATTGCTTGATGCAGGCGCACACTTCGGACACCTTGCCCGTAAGTGGAATCCTAAAATGGCACCATACATCTTCGACCAGAAGAATGGTATCCATATCATCGACCTGCACAAGACAGTCGTAAAGATCGACGAAGCTGCGGAAGTAATGAAGGATTTGGCTAAGTCAGGCCGTAAGATCCTTTTCGTAGCTACCAAGAAGCAGGCTAAGGAGATTATTTCCGAGAAAGCCGCTTCAGTGGGTATGCCATCTATCACCGAGCGTTGGGCCGGTGGTATGCTTACCAACTTCCCTACCATCCGCAAAGCCATCAAGAAAATGGCTACCATCGACAAGATGAAAGAGGATGGCACATACGAGAAACTCGCTAAGCGTGAGCGTCTCCAGATCGACCGCCAGAGAGCTAAACTTGAGAAGAACCTCGGCTCTATCAGAGATATGAGCCGTCTTCCATCAGCACTTTTTGTGGTTGACGTACAGAAGGAGGCTAACGCCGTTAAAGAGGCTAACCGTTTGAATATTCCGGTTTTCGCAATGGTTGATACTTGTTGCGATCCTAGCCCTATTGATTATGTGATTCCGGCTAACGATGATGCTGCCAAGAGCATAGAGTGTGTTGTCAATGCACTTTGCGGCGCCATCCAGGAAGGTCTCGAAGAGCGTAAACTCGAAAAAGAGAAGGAAGCTGAAGCAGAAGCTAAAGAGGTAGCTGGAAAGCCAGCTGAGCGCAAACTCCGCTCACGTAAAGGCGGCAAGGCAGAAGAAGCAGCCGCTGCACCTGAGACAGAGGCTCCTGCAGCAGAATAATCCATTTGTTAAACTGTTAGAAATATAATCCATTATGGCAATTACAGCAGCAGACGTAATGAAGTTACGTAAGATGACTTCAGCAGGTATGATGGACTGCAAGAAAGCTCTTGAGGAGGCCGAAGGCGATTTCAACAAGGCTATCGGCATCATCCGTGAGAAGGGTAAACTCGTAGCGGCTAAAAGAGCTGACCGCGAGACTTCTGAAGGTGCGGTTAAATCACGCATCGCTAACGGAAAGGCTATTCTTGTATGTTTGGGATGTGAGACCGACTTCGTATCCCGTAACGCAGACTTCCAGAACCTGGCAGAAGCTATTGCAGACGTGGCTATCGCTTCTGCACCTGCAGATCTCGAGGCCCTCAAGGCTTGCAAGATGGCTGATGGCTATACCGTAGAGGAGGCAGTTGAGGCTCAGACAGGTAAAACTGGTGAGAAACACGTACTTTGCTACTATGCCATCGTAGACGCTCCTTACGTAGCAGCTTACGTACATACTCTTAACGGAAAACTCGGTGCTTTGGTCGGCTTCAACAAGCCTGTAAGCGAGGAGTTGGCTAAGGGTATCGTAATGCAGGTCGCTTCTATGAACCCGGTAGCCATAAGCGCGGCAGACTGCCCTAAAGAGGTGGTTGACAACGAGCTTGCGGTAGCCGTTCAGAAGACACGCGAAGAGATGGTTCTCAAGGCGGTCGAGGCTGCCCTCAAGAAAGCCGGCATCAATCCTGCACATGTAGACAGCGAGGATCATATCGAGTCAAACACAGCCAAGGGATGGCTTACCCCGGAACAGGCCGCACAGGCTCGCGAGATCATCAAGACCGTGTCTGCAGAGAAGGCCGCTAATCTTAACGAGCAGATGATACAGAACATCGCCAACGGACGTCTCCAGAAGTTCTTCAAAGAGCAGACTCTCGAAGAGCAGGAGTATCAGATGAGTGATGATCATATCAGTGTCAAAGACGCTCTCGCTAAGGCCGATAAGGAAGCTAAGATAGTTTCTTTCAAGCGCTTCTCTCTTTCAGACTAAACTCTGAACATTATAAAGAAGAGGCTTTCCTTTTTAAGGTTAGCCTCTTTTTTTGTATCTTCGTGCCCTATGAATCTTAAGGCGTTGGCTAAGGACACGGCCATTTATGGGCTGAGCAGTATCGTAGGCAGGTTTTTAAACTATCTGCTCGTGCCTCTCTATACATATAAGATTGCAGCCGGGAGTGGCGGATACGGAATAGTCACTAATCTCTATGCCTATTCGGCGCTGCTTCTCTGTCTTTTGACTTTCGGGATGGAGACCACGTTCTTTCGTTTCAGCGGGAAAAGCGAAGAGGAACCGCGTATGGTCTACTCGACGGCCCTTCGGATGGTCAGCTCCGTCGCAGCTGTATTTCTCGCAGCGGTCATAACATTTCTTGCTCCCATCAGTACAGCTATGGGGTACGGCGAACATCCGGAGTACATAGCCTGTTTTGCGCTTATTACTTCCTTCGATGCCGTCCAGGCCATAATGTTCAGCCGGCTTCGTCAAAGCAGGCGTCCGCTCAAGTTCATGGCGCTGAAGATGACGTTCATCGTTCTGAACATCGCCCTTAACCTTTTTATATTCCTGCTTATGCCGTCAATTCCGGCGCTGCAGCAGGTTTATCGTGAATTCGACGACGGTGTAGGACTGATTTTCTTTGCCAATCTTCTATGCACTTTTATTGTCGGACTGCTCTTTATTCCCGAATTCAAGAATATCACCTATGGCTTTGATTCCGCGCTTGCACGCAGAATGCTCAAATACTCCTTCCCTCTGCTGCTGCTTTCGCTCGTAGGAATTCTTAATCAAGTGGCGGACAAGATACTTTTCCCGTATCTTCTTCCCGGCCACGAAGGTCAGGTGCAGCTCGGCATATACGGAGCTTGCGTAAAGCTCGCGATGATAATGGCGCTTCTCACACAGGCCTTCCGTTACGCTTATGAACCCATCGTGTTCAACGGACGTAATAAAGAAGACAAAACGGACAGTTTAACCGACGGTACCAAGTATTTTGTGATTTTTTCCGTTTTCGCCTGGCTCGCCGTGATGATTTACCTCCCGATTCTCCGCCATTTCATTCAGCCAGGGTATTGGGAAGGTTTGAAAGTGGTCCCAATAGTAATGTGCGCCGAGATTTTTATGGGCGTGTACTTCAACTTGTCGTTCTGGTATAAACTTACCGACCGCACATGGTGGGGAGCCATAATGAGCGCCATAGGGGCTGCGGTAATGCTTGCCGTCAATATCATATTCGTTCCCAGGGCAGGTTATATGGCGTGTGCGTGGGGCGGATTTGCGGGATATGGAGTAGCCATGCTTTTGAGTTATTTTATCGGCCAGAAGTATTATCCTGTGCCATACGACATTAAAAAGATTTTTCTTTTTATTGGAAGCGGAGCCCTCATATACTTCGCATACGAAGGCGTGTCGGCGAAGTGTCCGCTTGCCCTGGCCCTTACGGTGGGGACATTGCTGCTCGGAGTGTATGTGCTTCTTATTTATAAAGAGATAAAAGTTAAACACAATACTGTAAAATGAAGAGAATGATTACGTTTGTAGCCTTGTCGGCGCTCTTGCTGACATCCTGTGGCGGAGGGAACAAAAAAGCCTCAAAGAAGCAGGTCGCTTCTGCCGTAGCCGATTCGACGGAATTGGCAGAGAAAAAACAGAAAATCGAAGATAAGATAAAGGCGCTCCCTGCAGAGCCTGAATTCGACATTATCACCACTCTTGGAACGATCCGCGTAAAACTTTATGCCAACACCCCTAAGCATCGTGCCAATTTCGCTCGTCTCGCTTTCGAAGGCTACTATGACGGAGTGCTTTTCCACAGGGTGATAAACGGCTTTATGATACAGACAGGTGACCCTCTTTCCAAGGACGAATCACAGAAAGCGTCGTGGGGAACAGGCGGGCCAGGTTATACCGTTCCGGCCGAGATAGTCCCTGAAAACAAGCATCTTAAGGGTGCACTTGCGGCTGCCCGCCGTGGCGACAGGGCCAATCCGCTTCGCGAATCCAGCGGTTCACAGTTCTATGTGGTCCAGGATGCGCAGACTTGCGCCCAGCTTGACGGACAGTACACCGTGTTCGGCCAAACCGTAGAAGGATTTGATGTGATAGATAAGATAGCATCCGTATCCACTGATGAGAGAGACCGTCCGCTCAGTCCGGTTAAGATAGTGACAGTCAAACTGGTAGAATAATGAAATATATCACGCTTCTCTCTACTGATCCGTGTTATAATATGGCTTTCGAGTCTTGGGCGCTGAAAAACCTGCCCAAGGGCGAAAGCTATTTTTATCTTTGGCGCAACCGCCCTTCGGTGATAATAGGGGAGAACCAGGACCCTTATACGGAAGTCAATCTGGGATATCTCACAAGTCACGGCATAACTCTCGCGCGCCGGACCACGGGCGGAGGAGCCGTTTATCACGACCTCAATAATCTTAATTATTCCTTCATAGGTGAGGAAGTCGGAGTGGAGCCCATAGTGGATATGCTCCGTTCGTTGGGAGTGAGCGCGGAAAAGACAGGACGAAACGACATCTTCGTGGACGGACGTAAAGTGTCCGGATATGCCCGTCGCATGGAATGTGACAGATGGCTTGTTCACGGGACTTTGCTTTACGATGTGGACCTTGACACGCTTCAGCACGTATTGGATACTCCGCAGAGCAAACTCAGACGCAAAGGCGTGAAGTCGGTCAGAAGCGCGGTAGCCAATCTTAAAGACTATCTCCCGAAGATAGTGGGAGTGGAGGATTTTGCTTCCGCGGCTAAGGCATATTTTGAGCCAATTGAAGAATATGCCCTCTCTGAAGAGCAGCTGGGGCAGATATCTGGTTTGAATGAGATTAAGTTTTCTTCTCCGCAGTGGATATATCGTCATCTGTGTTCCGATTCCATAGTAAGGAGGGCCCATCTTCCTTGTGGTAGCGTGAACGTGTCCCTGTCTCTTGACAGCGATGGGCGGATTGAAGACATCGATTTCTCAGGAGACTTTTTGGGTGCCAGGAAAGCGGAAGACCTCGCCTTTGCGCTTCGTGGAACTAAATACGACAGCGAAGCCTTGCTGCAGACTTTGAAAAAAGAAAGAGCCGAAGATTACTTCGACTCTACCTCTTTAGACCAGCTTGTCTCCTTGATTATCTCCGACACGCTTGGATGAGGAAATATAATCTTGCGCAGGTCCTTAAGGGTCATATTGTTTTCTATAGCCATACACCCTTGTGATACCATCTCCGAGGCGGGCCCTCCCAAGATCTGTAATCCGAGTACGCGTCCTTCGGATTTCTCACAGATTATCTTGCACAGACCGTTCTCCCGTTCCGTTTCTGCGACAAAGCGTCCTGAGTAAGTGAGCGGAAGGGAGTGGATCTCATATTCCTTTCCTTCTGCCTTGGCCAATTTCTCCGTAAGTCCCACGGAGGCTATTTCCGGTTTGCAGTAAACCACGCCCGGCACTGCCCGGTAAGACATCTCGTCCTCCATGCCCAGAATGTCGTTAACTGCCACTTCGGCCTCTCTGCTGGCACAATGCGCGAGCATATTTTGGCCCGTAATGTCTCCGGCGGCGTATACTCCCGAGACGCTTGTGCGCATATGATTGTCCGTAAGGACCGCTCCGCGTGAAAGAGCTACGTTAAGACGTTCAAGACCAAATCCTTCCACATTTGCTCGTCTTCCTATGCACAGAAGTATCTTATCTGCTTTCAGAACCTCCGCCTTGCCCGCCTCGTCGCCGCTTAGGAAGAACTTTATGCCCTGTTTGGTGAGCGTCTCGCGTAGACTCCCTGCAATATCGGCGTCAAACGTGCCCAGAATCTCACTTGTCATCTCGAATATCGTCACTTCGCTTCCGAGAGAGTGAAATAAACTTGCGAACTCTATTCCTATGACTCCTCCGCCTATGATGGCAAGACTCTCGGGGATTTCCTGCAGGCCAAGCGCTCCGGTGCTTGTTATGAGTTTGTCTTCACAGCCTTTAAGCCAATCTATCGGTGGAGTGAACGCGTGACTTCCCGTGCATAGAAGAAGATTCTGCGCGTGGAATGATTCTCCGCAGGCGGAAATCGTGAAATCGCCTTTCTCTCCCCCGTCTATGTCAGCGTGAGCTTTTATCACTTCCACCCCAAGAGCTTTCATCGAGGCGCGTATGGCTCCGACCAGTTTTTTCGTCACTTTGTCCTTACGCGACAGGATTTTCCCGTAGTCGAATGACACTTCTGCATTCTGTACCCCGAATTTGTCAGCGCTTCGGCTCTGGGCGTAAAGCTTGGCGCTGAAAAGAAGTGTTTTCGTAGGAATGCACCCCTCGTTCAGACACACTCCGCCTAATTCCTTGTCTTCAAACAGGATAACTTTCAAACCGGCCTCGGCGGCCCTTTGTGCGGCTACATATCCGGCAGGTCCGGCGCCAATAATTGCGAGGTTATACATAAGAAAATTAAAAAAAGTCTAAAAAATCAATCTTTTTGTATATTTTTGTGGCACGGGTATTGTAATAACAATAACCGAATAGTTTTTTCATAGGTTAAATTTTAGGTTAGAAGGAAAGGGCAGCGTCGTGATGATGCGGCCCTTTCTGATTATATCTATTCCTCAGTGAAATTCGGCTTGTTGCGGTAATTGAATCCCTTTAAATCCAACATCTGGAATCCCCAGCCTTTCACCCTTTCACAGAACTGCTCGTAATGTTTGTTTGCAGGTTCGCACCACTGCACTTCGCTCAGAGAGAAAAGACGAGGCATAAGCATATACTCAAGCTGCTCATCCGTAGGAATATATTCTGTCCATACGTTGCCCTGCGCCCCGAGAATGTGACTTGCAGCTTCTGCTGAAAGACCGTCGGTAGGATTGAAAGAATATACCTTCTTGAAGGTGAGATCTCCCCAGAATGCGCAGATAGGTTCATCGCTCTCTTGCTTGAGAGGAGATTGGCAATAATCGAAGTAACAATATGTAGTAGGGGTCATGATGACGTCGAACCCCTTGTTGGAAGCCTTTATGCCTCCGCTCGTGCCTCTCCACGACATGATGGTGGCGCCTTTCTCAAGATCTCCTTCGAGTAATTCGTCCCAGCCTATGATTTTTTTGCCCTTGCTCTCCAGGAACTTCTGTACGCGGGATGTCACATAGCTCTGGAGCCTCTGCTCCGCGCTTGCGTGTTCGTCTGCCTTTAATCCAAGAGCCTGGATTCTTGCTTGACAGTCAGGACATTTCTCCCAGTTGGTCTTCGGACATTCGTCTCCTCCTATGTGGAAGTATTTTCCTGGAAATATTTCGCAGAGTTCGCTAAGAACGCCCTCCAGGAATTCGAAAGTGGCTTCTTTTCCGGGGCACAACACGTCAGGAGACACGCCCCATCTGTACCACACTTCATAAGGTCCGCCGAAGCATCCGAGCTCGGGATAAGAAGCAAGAGCCGCTACCATATGTCCCGGCAGATCCACTTCCGGGATGATTTCTATGCCCAATTTGCTTGCATAAGCCACCACTTCCTTCATCTGCTCCTGCGTGTAATAACCGCCGTAACGGATGTTGTCCGACGGTCCGTCGTAATATCCCACCATGGTGCCGTTGCGATAAGCTCCCACTTCGGTGAGGCGCGGATAAGCCTTTATCTCCGCTCTCCAGCCCTGGTCTTCCGTCAGATGCCAATGGAACCGGTTCAATTTGAGCGTAGCCATCATGTCGAGCACTTTCTTCACTTCGTCTACGCTGAAGAAGTGCCTGCAGCAGTCAAGCTCCAGTCCGCGATATCCGAACCTCGGCTTGTCCTTGATCTCGCAGCAGGGGAGTTCCCATTTTTTATCCTCGGCGGCCTTGTCTCCATAGATTTCCACCGGAAGCATCTGCTTGATACTCTGCAGGGCATAGAGGAAGCCGTTGTCTGATGATGCGGTGACCAGGGCGTATTTCTTGGTCACTTTAATGGTATAAGCCTCATCTACGAGCGTAGGATCCACGCAGAATACAAGTCCTTTGATGTTCCCGTCACGAACGCTCTGCTCGAGTCGGCTCGGCCTTCCCACCGGGTAAATGTGCCCTGCGCACAGAGTCAATTGGCTTGAAAATTCCGTTACGGCCTGATAGGCTTTCTCTCCCATCTTCGAGTCGCAGTTGATGGCGACGCCTTTGAGTTTGAAGGTCCCGGCATCCTCCCTTACGCTCAGTGGCGCAGGTATAATGTTGATAGCGCTGGCAAGCAGCCAAGAAATAAGCAATAGTTTCATATAATAATTATTTGATTATTAGTATAGTATAAGCCCCAGAACGCCCGAGGCGAGAATTACGACGATAGGATTGGCCTTTAAAAAATATGTGACCCCGAATGCTCCGGCGAACAGCGCCCAACTTTTCCAGTCGGGAAAATTCTCCTCTATGACGCTTACCTGAGGGGCGAGCCCGTTCCACGATATATGGAAAGTGAGTATTATGCAGGCGGCCAGGATCATTCCGCTTACGGCCGGTTTCAGCACATTCATCACTGCTATGAAGCGCGGGTCGTGCTGAAAATGCGTGAAAAGCTTCATCAGCAGATAGAAAATCAGAAACGAAGGCAGCACTATCGCAAAAGTGGCCGTCGCGCTGCCTATTATCCCTGCCAGGTTACTGAACCCCGCATCGTGCATGACCTGATAGCCTACGTAGGTGGCGCAGTTGATGCCAATCGGACCAGGGGTGGTCTGTGAGATGGCAGTTATGTCGGTGAAAGCCGTCTCGGTGAGCCATCCGCGTATTCCCACCACCTGATTTTGGATGAGGGAGATCATAGCCCCGCCTCCGCCGAAATTGAAAAGCCCTATTATAAAGAAAGTATAGAACAGCTGAAAAAGAAGGGTAATCATAGTTTCTTTCTGCGCCCCTCCTTGGCTATTTCTATTACTATGGTAACGCTCAGAAGGCATACGAGTATCCAGATGACTGAGATTTTAAGGAAAGCCACCAGAAAGGCCGTAACGAAAGTCAGTACCCATGCCCACCAAGTCTTGTTGCCTTTATGGGCCATATTTACGGCCGGCACTAGAATGAGTGCGACGGCCACCGGCCTTATCCCCTGGAATATGCGCTGAACTATGACGTTCTCCTTAAAGGACGTGAACACCATTGCGATGGCCAGTATGATAAGGAAGGACGGCAGGACCGCGCCTATGGTGGCCGCTATGCTGCCTTTCAGCCCGCGGATTTTGTATCCGGAGAATATGGCCATATTGACGGCCAATAATCCCGGCGCGCTTTGGGCGAGCACTATCACGTCTTCAATCTCGCTCTCGTCTACCCAACCGCGTTTTTTCAGTTCCTCTTCTATTATAGGAATCATCGCATAGCCTCCTCCTATGGTGAAGGTGCCGATTTTTGCAAAGACTCCGAAAATCTGCCACAGTGATGCCATAACTTTCAAACCTATCTTACAAATTTAATATTTTTATGCCAATCGGATAATGCCCGTGGCTGAATAGTCGGATAAATTTGCCTCCGGTACCCGGAAGAAGAGGGCTTTAGGGAAAGAATTCAAAAAAAGTGAAAATATTTTCTAAAAAAGTTTGCAGATTAAAATAAAGTCCCTATATTTGCAATCCCTTTCGCGCTGAGCGAAAAAGTTCATTGAAAATATTGGAAAGATATAAGTACAAGCAAGTACCGAGAGAATTCAAGAAAAATTTAATCGAGAGCGTTAATTCTTTTAAGGAATTAAGAGTGTCAGGAGAGAGCTTAGAGAAATAGAAATATACAAAGAAGAGTTTGATCCTGGCTCAGGATGAACGCTAGCGGCAGGCTTAACACATGCAA
>CAVFNP010000032.1:0-25601 GCA_963624185.1 Firmicutes bacterium CAG:460
TCATCTCACGGTGCCAACCCGTATCGACGAGAATCAGCCCTTTCGGATGTTCTACTAGATATGAACTGACCGGCAGCCACAGCCAATCTTTCTTTGGGGTCGTAATGCCGGAAGCCTTGATAAGGCAGCAATCATCCCCTCCGAATGGCAGATAGGGTGAGACGTGGACTTCACCGGTATGAAAAATATGAACTTTCATTGTGTCCAAGGCGGTCATATACTTTAATGTTACACGTAAATTTCTGATGTGAAGTTACACTTAAATTTTTACTGTGCAAACACAATAAGATTTTTCCGAAGTTTTTAACGATTACTTGAACAAGCTCGCGCGCGGCACAAAAAAATCGGACCCTTGCGGGGGCCCGACTTTTTCTGTTATGTATTCACAAATTATTTTGTGATGACCTTGGCCATTTCACAAACCTTGTTAGAGTAACCCCACTCGTTGTCGTACCAAGCGCAAACCTTTACGAATGTAGGATCGAGCTGGATACCTGCCTTCTCGTCGAAGATAGAGGTGTGAGCGTCGTTACGGAAGTCTGTAGAAACGACAGCCTCGTTAGTGTATCCGAGTACACCCTTGAGTTCGCCTTCTGAAGCAGCCTTCATAGCCTCGCAGATCTCAGCGTATGTTGCAGGAGTCTTGAGTTCGCATGTAAGGTCAACGAATGAAACGTCAGATGTAGGCACGCGAAGTGACATACCGGTAAGTTTGCCGTTAAGCTCAGGAAGAACTTTACCTACAGCCTTAGCTGCACCAGTTGATGAAGGGATGATGTTCTCAAGAATACCGCGTCCACCTCTCCAGTCTTTCTTTGAAGGACCGTCAACAGTCTTCTGTGTAGCTGTTGCAGCGTGAACTGTGGTCATAAGACCGCGAACGATACCGAATTTATCATTGAGGACCTTAGAGATAGGTGCAAGACAGTTGGTTGTGCATGATGCGTTTGAGATGATGGTCTGACCAGCATAAGTCTTGTCATTTACTCCGTAAACGAACATAGGAGTAGCGTCCTTTGAAGGTGCGCTCATGATGACTTTCTTAGC
Source organism: Firmicutes bacterium CAG:460 (assembly GCA_963624185.1). Classification (GTDB taxonomy): domain Bacteria; phylum Bacteroidota; class Bacteroidia; order Bacteroidales; family UBA932; genus Cryptobacteroides. Next base: position 1,048 of record CAVFNP010000032.1, read on the forward strand.
GCCGGCCTTAAGGTGTGCAGAAGCGAGCTCTTCTGTAAGGAAGAAACCTGTAGACTCAACTACTACATCTACGTTAAGAGCACCCCAAGTGATCTGTGAAGGGTCTTTCTCAGCGAAAACCTGAATCTTGTTGCCGTCGACGATGAGGTAGTTCTCCTCAACTTTGATGTCGTGCTTGAACTCTCCGTGAACTGAATCATATTTGAGCATGTAAGCAAGGTAATCTGCATCGAGAAGGTCGTTGATACCAACTACCTGGATGTCGTTGCCAAAGTTTTCAACTGCTGCACGGAAGACCATACGTCCGATACGGCCAAATCCGTTAATACCAAGTCTAATCATTTTCTTAATAAGTATATTAAATAAAGTTATAAAATCTTGTCCGATTTTTCGCGTGCAAATTTAGTTAAAACTCTTCGAAAATCAATATCTTTGCGAAAAAATTGAGAAGATGCGAAAAATTCTGATTACAAACGATGACGGTTATCAGTCCAAGGGCATTGCAAGCCTGGTGAAGATTATGAAAAACTATGGAGAGGTGACGGTGGTGGCCCCTAAAAATCATCAGAGCGGTATGTCCATGGCCGTATCTTTAGGCTATAAGCCGATTGCGGTAAAGAATATGGGAGTCATAGACGGCGTGTCCTGGCATTATGTGGACGGAACCCCCGCTACGGCAGCCAAATATGCCGTGGATGTTCTTTTTGCGGATGAAAAGCCGGATCTGGTGCTCAGCGGAATCAATCACGGGTCCAATGCATCTACTGCCATGTGGTACAGCGGTACCATAGGGGCGGCCAGGGAGGCTGCGCTTGCCGGTGTGCCCGCCATTGGCGTATCTTTGGACAATATGCACGCTGATGCCGATTTCACGGTGGTTGAAGAACTGCTGCCGGGAATTCTGGATAATCTGCTTGAAAATTTTCCCATCAGCGGCAAGATACTATATAATATAAACTTCCCTGATGTCCTAGCCAGTGAGATTAAGGGCGTCAAGGCCTGTACTCAAGGCGTGGAGTGCTGGATCAACGAGTTTGTGCCGCCTTCTTCCCTTGGGCGGGAGGTCAAGGCTGAACTGCTGGAAGACGGCGAGGAACTTTTCCTTATGGCCGGAGACGTGGTCCCTTCTTCTTTCAATGACGAGAACACGGACAATTGGGCCAATGAGAATAATTACATAGCCATTACGCCGCATCTTCTGGACAATACCGATTATGCCGAAGTGGAAAGGCTTAAAAAATTAGGATACTGATGCGTTATTTTCTCATAGCGGGCGAGGCTTCTGGAGATCTTCACGCCTCCAATCTGATGAAAGGCCTTTTTGAATGTGACCCTCAGGCGCAGATGCGTTATTGGGGAGGGGACATGATGTGCTCTGTCGGAGGACAGTTGCTGCATCATTATAAAGAAGGTGCGGTAATGGGGCTTGGTGATGTCTTTTCAAAGGCCGGACTTTTATTGCGCAACATAAGGCAGTGCAAAAAGGATATAGTGGAATTCGCTCCGGATGTGCTGATTCTTATAGATTACCCCGGCTTCAATATGAAGATGGCCAAATTTGCCCATAAAAAAGGTATAAAGGTTTTTTATTATATAGCACCTAAGACTTGGGCGTCGCGCCAATACAGAAATAATTTTTTGAAGCGCTATGTGGATATGCTCTATATAGTGTTTCCGTTTGAGATTCCGTTCTTTACCAAATGCGGGATTCCTTTTGTCTATAAAGGGAATCCTTTAGTGGAGGCGGTGGAAAATTATTCTTACGCTCCCGCGTGTGAGGATTCGGACTATGTGGCATTGTTGCCAGGTTCACGTAAGGGTGAAATATCCCGTACTATGCCTCTTTGTATGGAATTGGCGGACAAGATGCACGCCGACAATCGTTTTCGCGGCTATAAATTCATAGTGGCTGGTGCTCCGTCAAGAGACGAATCCGATTACGCTCCTTTCCTGGAGGGAAGACAGGAGTATGTCAAAGTAGTGTACGGTCAGACCTATTCTGTATTGAAAGGTGCGAAGATGGCAGTCGTGAATTCCGGCACGGCATCTCTCGAAGCTGCTCTTATCGGCACACCGCAAATGGTTTGCTGGTCAACTTCGCCGCTCACCGCATATTTTGCCAGAAACGTTCTTCACGTGATGGACAAAATCAAATATGTGAGTCTGGGTAATCTGATAGTGGATTCGCTTGTTTTTAAGGAATTTATCCAGGAAGACTTCAATATCGACAATCTTTGGGCTGAGACGCTGCGGATTCTGGGTGATGGCTCGTATACGGAAAAAATGCTTCAGGGATATGCGCAGATTAAAAAAGCTCTGGGGCAGGGTGGTGCGTCCAGAGCTTATGCGAGGGATATGATTGATAGATTAAGGGGATAACTATTCCACTTTAATCTTTTGTGTGATGGCCTCTATGGTGCCGTCCTTGAGGGTGACTTTTACGCTTATCGTATGTTCTCCCTTGGTTAGCGGACTGACACTCACGTGACTTTGTTTCAATCCGTCGAATGTCCATGTGTAACTTGAGATAAGACTGTTGCCGGGGACAATCTCGAGGATGAAACTGTCGCCTGTCTTATAGGAATCTTCTATCAACAGATAAGGTGTGTCTATTACTGATATGGCGTTATTATAAGAGGTATAATCTGCCATACAGTTTATGGTTTCCCATTTGCCGTTCTTTGATAGAAATTGTGCCACTATCCTGTCTCCGAGAACCGGAGTTTTTTCGAAAGAACAGCTGATGGAAGGGATGACAGTATATTCGGAGCCCGCGAGAGTTATCTGCTTTGTCTCGGAAATGATCTCTTTTAGTGCTCCGCGATAGTCTATGATAGCCATTCGTACGCTGCCTTTGTAAGGTACATTGGAATCCAGGTTCCAGATGCCGCCCACTTTTGCGGTGAAATTCTTGTCTGCAATGCTTCCGCCGCTTATGGTTATTCCAGCATAATCCTTGATATCGGTGTCGGAGACAAAGCACAAAGGCCCGCCGTTATTTACGGTGCTTCCGTCGCGGTCAGGTTCAAGCCCCACTATGATGGACTGGTCGTCAGAAAAAGTATAACTGTTAGGAATTTTAAGCGTGAGTGTAAAATATCCGTTGTCTTCTCCGCTCCATCCCCAGTTGATATGGACATAATCTTTGTTGTCGTATCCGTCACACAGGAACTGGTGTCCTCCGTCTTCGTCGCTGCCACCGTAAGGTACAGGGCGGTTGGCATCTATCTCTTCTTTGATTATGCGCAGGAACTGTCCGTCCGATGAGCAGACGCTGCGGTAGAGGTGATAGGCGTTGCCGCTGTATCCCATGTGCTCGAAAAGTGCCTGCTGTATGTCTTCGGCGTATGCCCCAGTTCCGCTCTGGTAGTTGTATTCGGCTTTGAACATTACTCCCAGATCGTGCATGAGAGTGGCTACGGCGTTTTTCTGTGCACTTGTGGCCGATGATGTATAAGTCATTGGCATCAAAGAGTAATCGTAGTAATTGTCGTCGATGCTGTAGGAAGGTATGGTCACTTTTCTTCTGTAGTCGGAAGTATACTCATATCCCCCTATGGTTCCCTTACCGTGTTCAGGCCACTGGTGATATCGCAGTATTATGGCGATGGACGTAGCTACGCAACCGGTCAGGGCGGTGTATTGTCTGCCGCCTTCGGTCACTTTTACGCAGTAAAGATTATAGGGGTCTTCCTGGCCCCATGCTGCTGTCTGGAGAAGTTTTCCGGAGCTGGTTTTGGTTCTTACTCCGGCGTTTCTCCAAAGTTTTTTCACTTCGCTCGAACCTTTCAGATCGGCCTGGCGCACTGCATTAATGCTTTTAGTGTAGCCTCCCAGGAATTTCTTGATGTTGGACGGCATCCTATCCGTTTTGAATTCCCCCGTATCATTATATGCCAATACCGGAATCGTGGCGTCCTCGGCAGATACCAGGATCCAGCCTCCTTTCGCGGCGTTGACGTAGTAAAAAGAAGAGCTTTCGTCCAGATTGACGGTGAAATCGTCGTCTCCGAACCACTCGATGGCTATTTCGTTAATCTTTTCCCTGCTTACGAAATCTGCACGGCAGGCTAGGGTGGAAAAGATGAAAAATATGGTCAGTGAAAGTATTGTCTTTTTCATAAACTGTCTATTGGGCAATTATATATCCTATGTTATTGATGTTGTCACGAAGGTATGTCTTTCCCGAAGTGACTTTCACTATCTCAAGACTGGAGCTCTCATATTTTCCCGAAATCCCGTCGACCCCGTCGATTACAATATCGGCAAGGACTGTAGTGTCTTCCTTAAGGGAGGTCACGCCCGATGCGAAATCAAGATGCAGATAAGTTGATTTGTTGAAATCCAAGACTTTATAGAAGAGTTTGGATGTTTTCCCAGATGAGATGAACTGGTTGGCCTCCATGTCAAAAAGAAGGGCTTCCTTACTCAGGTCATCTTTCAGGGAATAGATTCCGTATTCTTCTTGTTCAATGAATGCTGTGGTGTAAGTCGATGGAGTGTCGTTTCCGGAAGTCTTGTTTGAATGTTTACAGGAGTAAACAAACGGCAAAAATGCTAAAATGGCGATAATGAGTCGTTTACTCATATTTATACAGTTTAAGTGAATAATTGTAATGCTATTATTTCGTTCGTTTTTTCCAAAAGTAGGGATTTTTTTGTAAATTTGAATGATTTGGCAAAAAGTATATTTTAAAGATATGAAGAAGGTAATTTTAACATTGGGCGCTGTATTTGCTGTTTCATTGGCAGTTAACGCGCAGAAGGCAAAGGTGGATTTTCCTGAGTATAAATTCACCACAGTAGTTGAGAATCCTGTAACTTCCATCAAGAACCAGTATAGAAGCGGTACTTGTTGGGCATTTTCGGCTATAAGTTTCGTAGAAAGTGAGATCATCAGAATAAACAATATCACCGATCCTGAGAAATATCCTGATCTTTCGGAGTTTTTCGTTGTAAGCCATTCTTATTCTGACAGGGCGGACAAATACGTGATGCTGGACGGTAATCTTACATTTTCTGCCGGTTCTCAGGGCGAGGACGTGCTGGATGTCATCCGTCTGTATGGTATCGTACCACAGAACGAGATGACCGGTATGAACTATGGCACTGAACTTCCGGCACAGGGTGAACTTGATGCCGTGCTCCGCGCTTATGTCGAGGCTGTGGTGAAGAACCCTAACAGAACCCTCACTACGGCATGGAAGAGAGGTTATCAGGCGGTTCTTAACGAGTATTTTGGGAATTATCCGGAAAAATTCACTGTGGACGGAGTCGAATATACTCCTGAATCATACAGGGATGCATTGAACTTTAATCCGGACGATTATATCACCCTCACATCTTTCACCCATCATCCGTTCTACACTTATTTCCCGTTCGAAGTCGCTGACAACTGGCGCTGGGACGAGTTCTACAACGTTCCTGTCGACGAGATGATGTCCATTCTTGACTACGCTCTTGAAAACGGTTACACCATTTCTTGGGGAAGCGACGTGAGCGAGCCGGGCTTCACACGTGACGGACTCGCAATTCTGGTTGACGTAAATGCCAAATCTACAGCCGGTTCTGATCAGGAGCACTGGGTTGGCAAGGCAGAAGACAAGCCGGCAAAGGCTAAGGCCAAGAAAGACGCCAAACTCAAGGCCAATCCTATCGTGGAGCTTGTGCCTACACAGGAAACACGCCAGGAAGGATTCCTTAACAAGACTATTACCGATGATCACGGCATGCAGATTTATGGTATAGCTAAAGATCAATGGGGTGGCAAATACTATCTTGTCAAGAATTCTTGGGGAGAAACAGGCAAATACAAAGGCATCTGGTATGCAAGCGAAGCTTTCGTCAAGGGTCAGACACTGGATATCTGCATCCACAAGAGCGCTCTTCCTAAGGATTTCGTCGAGAAACATCCTAATGTATTGTCCAAATAATGTCTATTGTAAAATACATTCCTGATACTATCACCACACTCAACCTTGCCTCCGGCATCGTGGGTGTGGTTTTTGCGTTCGAGGGAAGGCCCGATTTGGCGTTCTACATGATGCTCCTTTCTGCCGTGTTCGATTTCTGTGACGGACTTGCGGCGCGTGCCCTTGGGGCTTATTCTCCTATGGGAAAGGAGCTTGACAGCTTGTGCGATATGGTCAGTTTTGGAGTTTTGCCTTCAATTATAATGCTCGACAATATGCGCACTTATGTATGGACGTCATCGGAGGTGCTGTCATTTATCCCTCTGATATTCAGCATAGGGGCTGCCCTTAGACTCGCCAAGTTCAATCTGGACGAAAGACAGAAAAATTCATTTCGCGGACTTGCCGCTCCGGCCGCCGCCATATGTGTCGCTTCATTATGCTGCTATGTGGATATGGAGCCTAATTCCGTACTCGGAGCGCTATGCTCATACGGGTGGTTCATTCCTTTTGTAAGTGTGACGATGGCTGCGCTTATGCTGTGCGACGTGCCAATGTTTTCGTTCAAATTTTCAAAGGATGACAGCGCCGTTCTTAAGACCAGAAGAATTTTCTTTCTTGTAGATGTTCTGGTGCTTCTGCTTGGAGCGTTCTGTGTCAGGACGTCGTGGATGATAGCAGTGTTCCTGTCGGTCTTGCTGTATATTGTCAAAAACTTCTTTTTTTTGTTACCTTTGCGGCGCAAATGAAAAAGGTAAGTTATCATTTTTTAATAGCTATAGTCATATTTTTACTCGCCTCGTGTAATGAGAGAGGGGATGTGAAGCCTGCAGGCCGTATTCCTTCTTCGCGTGGGGGTATAGTCGTGTTCGGTAAAGCGGATTGTGTTCGGGCCGTTTCAGATTATATGCTCAGTTGCGACGATTTCGACAATGTCAGCGGCAGGGCGGTTTCTGACTCTCTTCCCGATTTTGCAGGAGAAGTTATTTTGAAAGTCAACCTTGATCCTTCGGTCTGCACGGATTCTCTTTCCCTTCTGATACCTGAAGGAAAATATTTTATAGAAGCCCGCGATACGTCTTTTCTCTCCGTCAGGGCTCAGGTCGTTCAATGTTACAGGGTTTTGCGTTTCAGAAATGCGTTTACCCACAGAATCGCCTATCCTCAAAGCGAATCGTATGTCCTTTCGCATAATACGGATGGGAAGGCAGTCATAAGGAAAGCAGATGGAGTCGACAGTATTTAGTCAAAGCATAGAAGCCAAGGAGCTTGAGGTCCTACCGTTGAAATCCTTTCCGGGGCATGTGGAGGTGATAGACCATGTCGGCTTTCATTATACCAGGGCATTGGCATATCTGAAGAGACAAAAGGTCATAGGTTTTGATACGGAAACCAGGCCTTCTTTCGAGGCTCATCACTATCATCACGATGTCGCGTTGCTGCAGCTCTCCGGTCCGGAAAAGGCATACCTTTTCAGACTTAACAAGATGGGGCTCAGGAAGAGTCTCTGCTCTATTTTAGCCAGTGAGCGGATAGTGAAGGTGGGAGCCGCTTCCAATGACGATGTGAAGGGTCTGCAGCGGCTCTGCCCATTCAAAGCCCACGATTTCGTGGACCTTCAGAAAATCGTATGGGAATGGGGTATAAAAGATAAGAGTGTCAAGAAAATGACGGCCATTATCCTGGGCTTCAGAATTTCGAAAAAAGAACAGCTTTCCAATTGGGAGAATGACACGCTTACTGTTTCTCAGCAGATGTACGCGGCCACAGATGCCTGGGTATGCAGGGAAATGTATCTTAAATTGCAGAACTCTCCTAAAAATCCATTAGGCACAGATGAGCAAGATAATATTAAAGAAAGGTAAGGAGGAATCTATCCTGAGATTTCATCCGTGGGTGTTTTCCGGTGCCATCGCACAGTGCGTAGGCGATGTAAACGAGGGGGATGTCGTGAGCGTATGGTCCTCCCAGGGGACTCTTTTGGGGTGCGGACACTACCAGATAGGCTCTATAGCCGTAAGAATGCTTTCATTCAGTTCGGAGAACATTACTCCTGAATATTGGAGGGCAAGTATACAGAGCGCATACGATGCCAGAAAGGCCTTTCTTCTTACGGATAATCCGCACACTGACTGCTATCGTCTGGTACACGGGGAAGGAGACAGTCTTCCGGGTCTTATAATAGACTGGTATGACGGCGTCTGTGTGATGCAGGCTCATAGTGTGGGTATGTTCCGGGCCAAAAGGCAGATCTGCGAAGCGCTTCAAAAAGTTTATGGCGACCGTCTCAAGGCTGTATATGATAAAAGTTCCGCTACGGCCCCGTTCAAGGCAGGGCTCAATCTGGTGGACGGGTATCTTTATAAGGCTGAGGGGTTCGATGTAAACGAGAAAGTGGTCACGGAGAACGGTAACAAATTCTGGGTCAACTGGAGCGAAGGACAGAAAACAGGATTTTTTCTGGACCAGCGGGACAACAGAGCTCTTGTCGGCAAATATTCTGAGGGAAAGAATGTGCTTAATTTGTTCTGCTATACAGGAGGTTTTTCCATTTATGCTCTTAAAGGCGGTGCTGTGAGCGTTGAAAGCGTGGACTCCTCTGCAAGGGCCATCTCGCTTGTCGACAGAAATGTCGAACTTAACGGATATGCCAATCACGTCTCTCACGTGGCGGATGCCAAGGAGTTTCTCGCCGGGGTGAGAGAAGGCAAATTCGACCTTATGATAGTGGATCCGCCGGCTTTCGCAAAGCATCGCGGAGCGTTGAAAAACGCACTTAGAGCCTATCAGAGGCTAAACGCCATGGCTATCTCGAAGATCGCGAGCGGAGGAATCATTTTTACTTTTTCCTGCTCACAGGTGGTGGATAAGGAAGCATTCGCTCTGGCAGTGTTCAGTGCGGCGGCACAATGCGGAAGAAAGGTCCGTATCATAGACAGGCTCAATCAGCCCGCTGACCACTCGGTAAATATCTTCCACCCTGAAGGAGAATACCTTAAAGGTCTGGTCCTTTACGTGGAATAATCTTTTTAAAGCGGGTAGATTCCCATCTTTACATAATCTATCAGGTCTTGAGGATTGATTTTTACTTGCAGTCCTCTTTTCCCTGCGCTTATGAAGATATAGTCGTACAGAAGGGCGGACTCGTAGATGTATGTAGGAAAAGGTTTCTTCATCCCTATGGGACTGCATCCTCCGCGTATGTATCCTGTGGTAGGGAGAAGGTCTTTCATATGCAGCATCTCACAGTTCTTGTTCCCTGAAATCTTGGCGGCAGTTTTCAGATCCACCTCCATATTCCCCGGTATGACACATACGAATTCTCCGGTCTTGTCCCCCTTCAGGACCAGAGTCTTGAATACTTGGTTTATATCTTCTCCAAGTGAGTCCGCAACATGCTGCGCCCCCAGATCATCTTCCGAATATTCGTATGGTATGAGGGCGTAGCTGATTCCTGCGGCATCCAAAAGCCTGGCTACATTAGTTTTTTCCGACTTCATTCTTTTTGGTTTCCTCTTCTATTGTAGGAGCGGAATCTTTATATAGGAAACGGCGGATTTTCTGGGTGGCGGTTTTAATGAAAGGTTCTTTCATCACCTGCACTTCACCTATCTTGGAATTGCTCGACACTTTGGAGTTGACCTTTGCCAACAGATTGTCTTTGAATTGGCTTACGTCATTTACAAGTTCGTCGCTCAGTTCAATCAGGGCGATAAGAGTCTTGTTGCGCTGAATCACGATGGCCTCAGCCACGCCTTCTTCATTCTTGATGACTTTTTCTATCTCTTCAGGGTAGATGTTCTCTCCCGATGCTCCGAGTATCATATTGTTGAGGCGTCCCTTGATGATATATCGACCCTTTTTGTCCACAACGGCCAGATCGTTGGTCTTGAACCACCCGTCTTCGGTAAAAGCTTCTTTGGTCCTTTCGGGGTCTTTATAGTAGCCCATCATTACGTTAGGACCTTTTGTCACAATCTCGCCTTCTCCGGTCTGTGGGTTGATGTCGTTAAGTCTGAGTTCCATACCCGGGAACGGGAATCCTATGCTCCCTGGCCTGGTGTTTTTGAAATTGCACCCTGCCACCATAGGCGCGCATTCTGTAAGACCATATCCTATATAATACGGGAAGCGGCCCTTATAGAGAAACTCCTCCACGTCCTTGTTGAGAGGCGCCCCTCCTATGCCGAAAAATTTGAGTCTCCCTCCGAAGTAACGTTTGATCTCCTTGCAGGCCATCTTGCAGAAGGTTCTGCTCATATGACGGCTCATCCACGAGAGAGTCTTGCTTTTCTTGATCTTAGGTATGATCACGCCTTTGTATATTTTCTCTATTATGAGTGGCACTGTAAGCATAGTTGTCGGACGGACCACAGGCATAGCCTCCTTAAGGGCGCTTGGTGTAGGTTTTTTGGACATATACGCTACGCACGCACCGGCAGAGAATGGATACAGCAGCCCTATGGAAAGTTCATAAGTATGCGCTAAAGGCAGTACGGACAGGAATACGTCCTTGCTGTTGATGGCATAGAAACGATATGCTCCGTAGATGTTGCTTGTGAAGTTGCGGTGTGAAAGCATCACTCCTTTTGCTTTTCCTGTCGTGCCGGATGTGTAGATAAGCGCGGCCAGATCGTCCGCTGCGGGTTTCGTGATGGTAGCCTGTTCGTTTCCGTTCACCGGCTCTGCCAATTGAACCCCGTCCACAAAGATGGGTTTCAGTGTAGTTATGTCTATGATTACGTGAACGGCTTTTCTGCACGTCTCGTTTATGTTGGAAAGTAATCTCTCCGATATGAAAAGGGCTTTGGTCTCCGAGTGTGTCAGAACGTTGGTCACTTCATTTTCCGAAAAATCCGGCAGAATAGGCACGGCCACACGTCCGAATGCGGTAGCGGAGAAAAAGGCTATGGCCCAGTTCGGTGTGCTTCCCGAATATATGGCCACTCTGTCCGCTGACGAAACTCCGTAACTGCTCAGAGTCTCTGACACGCCATCACAAGCTTTTTTGAATTCTCTATAAGTGTAACCTCCGGTGCCGTCAGATGTGGTATTTGCTTTCAGCGATGCAAAAGCGGAGGTGGAGTAATCATATAACTGATTTAATGAATCAAATTGTCTCATATAACAGTAGGTTTAAGTATACGAGTGCAAATGTACAACAAAAATCTTTCCAAGCATACTCCGGATAAAAAAGAAGCCGGCTGAAAAACAGTCGGCTTCTTCGGTACTGGGTAGGAGAATCGAACTCCTATTGCAAGATTGAGAATCTTGAGTACTAACCGTTATACGAACCCAGCATTTCTCCTTTAAGGGAGTGCAAAGGTAAATAAAAAATTGAAAAATGCAAAATCATTTGAGATAAAATCTATCTTGCATGGGCCAGTTTTTGCACATAACGATAATTATATACCTTTGTGCCAAATTGTCAGGCAATTGGCCGGAATGGAAAATTGAAAACATATTACATATTATCTATTATGAGAAAAAACATTTTGCTTTTAAGTGGACTGGTATGTTCACTTTTTCTTATCGCTTCATGCGATAAAGAAAACAAGGGCGACACAGCGTGGAAAGCCATTCCTTCACAGGAAGTTACTGCAGAAAGCGAAGGTGCGGATTTTACAGTAAACGGCGTCAAGTCAGAAAGCGGTGCGGTGAGCGTCAAGGCGGAAAGTGCCTCTGCCGCCACGGTGACGTTAAATGGAATAGTTCCCGGATATGAGCAGGTACTTGTTCCTGTCAGTCTGTCAAAGGCGGAAGAGGAAGGTCTCTATTCTTTCTCCGGTTCTGTCATTATGCCGGAAGGTCCGTCTATCCTTTTGAAAACAAAAACGAGTGAAGTTGTCGGAGTGTATGAAATAACGGTGGACGGAAGCATCTCACTTGAAGGTAAGGTCGTAGCGAAAGTTAACACCGCCGTTACTCCGGAGGCCAAGGGGACACTTGAAGGAACATGGAAAGTCAACAGGGTGGCTCCTATCGAGAATGAGGCTCCAACTACCGGCCCTGTATGGATTGAATGGACAATCAAGGACTCCTCTCCATATGCATTGATTCCAAACATAGCCAAAGTCGCATCTATAACGCTTGGCGCAGAATATGCCAATTGCCTGGATCAGATTTCTTTGCTTGCCGACGGTAACGTGACACTCAAATGCTGGACAGAGGATGCTGACCAGGACAATACTCCGACCGTGGATGAGAGTGGAGAAAATTACATTTATGGCAGCACTCATGATCAGTGGGTAAGCACAGATGCGGACAATCAGGCTTTCTGGTTCTGTCGTGACTCATACCTTTATATAGTTCCTAATGCTGATGTGCTTTCTGACGCTTCTGAAGGAGAGGATGCCATTACTGAGGAAAGTATTAAGGAGGTCCTTCAGGTTCTTAAGGGCTTTGGCGCAGACGTAGATGCACTTGGCGCTGAATTGGCCAAGATACAGAAGAACGGCGTGGCATTCAAATATGATCAGCAGGGTGAAGTTCTGAAGATCTATGTGGACAAGGCCATGTGCGATCCTATCGTAAATGCGCTTATCCCGGCGTTGCCTGTTTGTGACCAATTGCTTGAAGAACTGCTTAACTCAGATGATGAGAGTGTGAAGCAGACAGCCCAGAGCGTGAAGCTGGCTCTTACCATGATCGGTCTGGAGAAGCCGTCGGATTTTGAGGCTTTGTGGAATGATACCGTTGAATTCCAGATAGAACTGAACTTTACAAAGTAGAGGACAGTAGTGAAAAATAAAAAAGGCTGCGAATTCCGCAGCCTTTTTTATTTTGGAGAAGTATTTTACTTCTTTCTTGCCTTGTACCTCTGGTAGAATTGGTCTACACGTCCGGCGGTATCGACGATCTTCGTCTTGCCGGTATAGAAAGGGTGAGAAGTATTTGAAATCTCGACCTTTACTACAGGATACTCAACACCGTCCACTGTGATGGTCTCTTTCGTAGTTGCGCAAGAGCGGGTGATGAATACATCTCCGTTAGACATATCCTTGAAAGCTACAAGGCGGTAGTTTTCGGGATGAATTGCTGTCTTCATAATTACACTAGTGTTTAAAAATTGGACCGCAAAGATAGTAAATTTATTTAAGAAAGCAAAATATTACGGCAAGTATCAGACATGCGAATGCCACGATATGGTTCCACTGGAGACTCTCGCCCTTGAACACGACGGTGACTATCAAGGTGAATACCGTGAGACTGATCACTTCCTGTATGACCTTCAGCTGAATAAGGGAGAATGGCCCGCCGTTGATCTGCGAACCTATCCTGTTCGCCGGAACTTGCAGACAGTATTCGAAAAACGCTATCCCCCAGGAAAACAGAATCACCAATATAAGTGGCCAGCTGTCGGAAATGTGCATCTGCTGCAACTTGAGATGACCGTACCAGGCAAATGTCATGCAGATATTTGACCCTATCAAAAGCAGCACTGTCCAGATTACGCTCCAATTCATCGTTTGATTATTAATGTGTTAGATTGATGGGACAAGGCAGAGAAGAAAATAGCAAACATTGACAAGTCCGCAAAGAAGAAGACATTTGTTATATTCTGCGCCACGGGAGCGTAGAATTTTAAAATAGAGCAGCAGGGCCGGCACTATTATAAGCATGGCAGGGGAGAACCCGAATGCCAGGTATGCAAATACAGGGGTGAGCATCACTTCTATAAAAAGAAGGCAGAGCGCTAAAGTCTTTCCGAAGCGTACCGGAAGGGTGCGTTTGCCTGCACCCCGGTCGTCTTCAATATCTCTTAGGTTATTGACCATAAGAACGGACATGGAGATCAGTCCGCATACGGCACCGGCATAAAACGCAGTCCATGAAAAGGCGTGAATCTGCAGAAATGCGGTGCCGCTTGAAGCCACCACTCCATAATACAGAAATACGAATATGTCGGCTATCCCCAAATATGAAAGCGAGTGTGATGTCGCCGTGTACAGCCAAGCAAAAAGCAGTGCGGACAGGCCTATGAGAAGGATTATGCAGCCGCCTTTGTATACCAGAAAGGCGCCGGTGGCAACGGACAGAATGGCTGCCACTACACATGCGTGCAGCATCTGCTTTTCGTTGACCAGTCCTTCTGCCAATGCACGTTTGACTCCGACTCTTCCCGCTTTGTCTGCCCCTCGCTTGAAATCATAATAGTCATTGATGAGGTTGGAAAGGATCTGAAGACTCAGCGCGCAAATTGCCGTCAACAAGGCGACCGGAAAGTCTTGGACTCCTACGGAGTATAAGCCTACAAGCACCGGAGTGAGTGAGGCGAAAAGCGTCTGAGGACGTATTATCTTAAGCCATAAGATGATATTTCTCATTTGCATGAAAATTATTTTTTTGCATAATATACGGTGGATATGCCGCAGCTCATGGCCCTGAACGTGCAGTTCTTGAATCCTGCTTTCTCCAGACGTTTTACCATTTTTTCTCCCCAGATGAAATTTTTTACGCTGTTCTTAAAATAGACGTAGGCCTCTTTGTCTTTACTTATGGCCCCTCCCATTACCGGCATTATATGCGTAAAGAAAAAATCGTAAAAAAGGCGTACTATCGGTGAACTTGGATATGAGAACTCCAGAATCATCACTTCCGCTCCCGGTCGCATTACACGGTAAAATTCACTGAGCCCTTTGTCCAGGTCGGAAAAATTCCTGACACCATACGCGCAGGTCAGGGCATCGAAACTGTTGTCCGGAAAACTCATCTGCATGGCGTCTTCCAGACGGAAACACACTTTGTCTTCCAAGCCTGATGCCGCAACTTTCTGAGCACCTATTTTCATCATCTCTGCGGAAAGATCTATTCCGGTGATGTGTTTCGCTTTGCCTTGATGTAAAAGTTCTATTGTCAGATCGGCCGTTCCTATCGCGACATCCAGCACTTCTTCTGCAGGGACCATAGGGCGTACGGCCTTTCGACGCCATTTTTTATCTATGTTCAGTGACAAGACGTGATTGAACTTGTCATAAGTATGAGCTATGTTGTCAAATAATTGGCCAATATGCTTCTTCTCTTCCATACTGCTACAGGTCTGCTCCGTAATTGGCGTAGGCACTCTTTTTCTTATAGATGTTTTCGGAAAGGTCTATGGCTTTGAACGGGTCTTCCGTCAAGGTCTGCAGCCCTTCTCTTATGTCTACAACGGTAGTAGGATTTCCGCTGCCGTTGGTGCAGATACAAAGTCGGCATACCTTGGAGTCCAGTCCATACCAAGAGGAAGCCGAGGAAAGTTTACCCTGGATGTTGTCAGTCTCTGTGTCATAATAGCATCTCAGAATATTGGCCACTCTGGCGGCGTCCACTGGCGTGCCGTCTGACGTAACGTCCAGGGGCAGTGTGGAATATATTAGATTTGCACTGATGGAAAGCGTCCCTGAGACGGTGCCGAGCATGAAGAATGGCCTGTAGCCGGAACTTGACTCCTGTTTAAAGGTGGAGTTGTCCACATTATAGAAGGTGTTGTTCTCCACATATAGATTATTTACCCTCACTCCTTTGGCTATCTCTGTAGGCTCGCTTGCACTCGCGTCCGTTATGCCGTCTGAACGGACAATGCGGAATTCGCTTGGCTGACTGCTCCAGAAAGCGTTGTGCTTCATCTTGATTTGAGACATCTTGTAATGTTCGCTGGTCGCTGCCCCCGTATTTATGAAGTAGGCGTTATCTTTTTGAGCTTCAGCTATGTCGATAATGAATTTTGAATACAGGACAGTCAGCTCTTTGATGTATTTGGAGGCGGTGTTCCTGTCCAGAACGCCGTTGTGAAGAGTCACTTTACAATCATCAAAGACGAGTTTTTCCACTTTATTGTTGATGTCCAGAAGCGTGCTCTCCACGGGAGAGCACATCTCTATGTTGTTGAAGGCGAGAATTTCCGGTGCGCCAAACTGCAGATCCCCCGTAATTTTCGCATAAGCGTAAGGGTTGTTGCTGATATAGAAGGTCGTGCCGGAAGCGTAGGCCGGAGCGACCGTGGCTTCTTCCTGGATGAAGAATACGCCGGCTCCGGAGGCTACCCCGCCTTTTTCCACCAATGTGCCTTCTCCATATGTCTCCTTGTTGCATTTGACTCCGCCTATATCCAGGCTGTAGCCTTCCTGCCATAATTCGTATGGGGTCATGGAATTCATCTCGAGAGTGCCCAGATCCCATAATTTACCCGCCGTCGTAGTGAATGACTTAGTCGTTCTGGCGCGGAAGATCTCCTCTTTATTGCTGTCATAAACGATCATGGTGAAGCCTTTTTCGAAGGTGATCCCACCTGGAATGGCAAAGTAGCAGTCGTCGTCCCAGTAGGACAGGTTGACAGTTATGCTTTTATAAACCTCGCATCCGACAGTTGCGTTGGGGAAAAGCTTGGCTGATCCGGTCTTCTTGAAATTTATGCAGCCTGTAATGTCTTCGTCATTGTTCCCGGTGAACACCATCGTGGTGGCGTCATCGCTGATGGTGTCGAACCTGAACAGGCACATCTTGTTCTTGAAGACCATTTTCCTGTCATCTTTGGAACATTCCGCCCAGGATGCGTGGGGTATGCGCCCCTGTGCTATGTTGTTGAAAGCGGAATTGGAACCGTAGATTCCCAGATCGCCCGTACCATAGGAACTGAGTATGTTCTGGTCTGTGGCCAATGCATAATAAGTTCCGCTGGTGGTATCTATCGTAATGGTAAAGGTGGCAGTGCCGTCGGAGTTGATGTTGTCTTCTGTAAGGTAGACCGTTTGTGTATTGCGCCAGCCGTCCCACACTATGATCACATCCCCGGCGGTGAAGCGCACTTGCGCTTTGGCCGCTTCCTTGTCTATGATGATGTCCACCTTCGAGGACGGTGCGTCATTATCCATTACTGCAGTGATCGTTATCGGCTGAAAGCTCTCAGCCAATTCTTTCTTGCATCCGCTTTCACTCAAGGCCAATATTACGGCCATTATGGTGATTATAAAGATATTACCATTCAAATTCTTCATAATCATAATCTTCATTTGTATTGGAAGTTGCGAAACAACAATCGGTTGTGATATCCACTATCTCAAATTTTGGGCAGATATATTCGTTTTTCATGAACATGACATGTAAATTGCGCAAAGATAATAATTTTTCCATATGTTCGGCTTGTATTCTTCTTTATGGAATAAAGTGTTAAATTTGTATCTTTAGTAATAAAGTTACTTGATATGACACTAATAAAATCTATTTCCGGTATCAGAGGAACAATAGGAGGTAAACCTTCTCTGGGATTGACTCCTGTCGATGTCGTTAAATTCACATATGCTTATTGTGCTACGCTGCCTTCACGGAGGGGCGCGCCAAAAGAGGGAAAATATAAGATCGTGGTAGGTCGCGATGCCCGTTTGAGTGGGGAGATGGTGGAAAATCTGGTGTGCGGGACACTTGTGGCCTGTGGTGTGGATGTGGTCAAATGCGGATTTGCAAGCACTCCTACGACAGAATTGGCCGTGAGATTCTCCGGTGCCGACGGCGGTATAATCCTTACCGCTTCACACAACCCCAAGCAGTGGAATGCCCTTAAGCTTCTCAATGAGCACGGAGAGTTCCTTACTGCGGCCCAGGGTCAGGAGATTCTTGACCTGGCGGATAGCGAGGATTTCGATTTCGCTCCGGTAGAGGAGCTGGGTCATATCGAATGCCACGATTATACGGACGAGCATATTCAGGCGGTTCTTGATCTCGAAGCAGTAGATGTGCCAGCTATAAGAAATGCTCATTTCAAAGTGGCTCTTGATGCGATAAACAGTGTGGGAAGCATTATCATGCCGCGTCTTCTTGAGAAATTGGGAGTTGAATGCGTAACCATATTCGGAGAGCCGACAGGTGATTTCGGGCATAATCCGGAGCCGCTCCCAAAGAACCTTGAAGAACTGAGTCGTACTGTGGTGAGGGAAGGCTGCGCATTGGGCATAAGTGTGGACCCAGACGTGGACAGATTGGCATTCATATGTGAGAACGGCGAGCCGTTCGTGGAGGAATATACGCTGGTGAGCGTGGCTGATTATCTGCTTGAAAGAGCGGAGCAGCAGGGCGTTACGCCTCGTAATACGGTTTCTAATCTGTCTTCTTCACGTGCGCTTCGCGATGTCACGGAAAAGCACGGAGGAGTATATTATGCGGCTGCCGTGGGAGAAGTCAATGTCACCACGAAGATGCACGAGGTGGGTGCGCTTATCGGCGGAGAAGGCAATGGTGGCGTTATTTATCCTGCATCTCATTATGGCAGGGACGCCATGGTGGGAGTGGCCCTGTTCCTCAGTCATCTTGCACATAAAGGATGCAGCGCGAGTGAGTTGAAGGCTTCTCTTCCTCAGTATCATATAGCCAAGAACAGAATTGATCTGTCGGACAGCTCCCTTATAGAAAAAATCCTGGAGGCCCTGAAGGAGCACTTCAAGAGTGAGAGGATAAATACGATAGACGGGGTGAAGATAGATTTTGAGCAATCCCGCAGTTGGGTTCATCTGAGAAAATCCAATACGGAACCTATCATAAGGGTGTATAGCGAGGCTCCTACCGCAGAGCAGGCCGAAAAACTCGGAGAAGAGGTGGTTGAATTGGCCAAAAGAATAATCGCGCAGTAATGTTCAGTTTCAGAACCACGCCAATTGAGCAGCAGCTTGACAGGGCGCTTCGGGAAGGAAAGGTGGCGGTCTTTTGCACGCAGAGCTGCTTTGATACTTCGTCGGAGCGCTATCTGTACGAAGTGTTCGCCCAGCGCGGTAATCTTGCGAAAGTTTTTGCCCCCTCCACCACGGAACTTACTCCGGGTACGTCACACATAGAATTCAGTGAAGCGGACCTTGAAGGGCTGGACGCAGTAGTGGTGGATATACAGGATGTGGGTGTGAGGTATTTCAATTATACCCGTGACGTGTGTAGGCTTTTGAGTACCTGTGCCCGTATGGAAAGTTCACCATCAATCTACATAATAGACCACATCAATCCTCTCGGACGTATCGTGGAGGGGACTCAAAGCGCGGTGGAATCGGATATCTGGACGGCTAAAGTGGCTCACAGACACGGGCTTACTCTTGCGGAGCTGTGCTCTTTATATTATGATGAGATAGGAGCGCGTTTTCCTCTGCACGTGATTTCGGCGCAATGCAACTGTATGGGCCGAGACATAATGCCTTGGGTTATAGCGCCATCGCCTGACCTTCCGGGGATGTTTTCTTCTTTTTTCTACAGTGGAGGTGGTCTTTGGAACAATACGAGCATTACTCCTGGCATAGGCACCTCCAGGCCCTATGAATATATAGGCGCACCGTGGATAAACAACAGTGGGACAGGGCGGCCTCCTCATCCGCAGGAAGTGATAATGCGCTCCTGTTCATTCACACCTTCGGCGGGACGATACCGGGGAGAGCCTTGCAGGGGCTATCAGATAATTCTCAAGCCCGGGGCACAATACCACAGTCTGCTTCATACTCTTGAGCTGATGCGATATTTCGCGGAGCATTATTCGCAATTTGAAATGACTCCGGCTCTTTTCGTCAAAGTGGCTGACCCTGTAGTCGAAGAATACCTCAAAGGACATATTACTTTTGACATTGTCCAGGAACATGTCAAGGGGGAGGAACAGAAGTGGATTCGCAAGGCCAAACGCTATATGCTTTATGACGAAGCTCCCTACAGAATTAAGTAATTGCGGAGATGAAAGAATTTGACGTTATAATAATAGGTGGAGGAATCACCGGAGCCGGAACTGCCAGGGACTGTGCCATGCGCGGTCTGAAGACTTTGTTGATAGAACGCGATGACATAGCGTGCGGGGCGTCAGGCCGCAACCACGGGCTTCTCCACAGCGGGGCCCGTTATGCCGTCTCTGATCCGGAATCGGCTCGGGAGTGCATACGGGAGAATATGATTCTTCGCCGCGTGGCTGCCAATTGCGTGGAGCCTACCGGAGGCCTTTTTATTTCTCTTCCGGAAGACGGGTTGGAATATCAGGATAATTTCATAAAGAAATGTACTGAGGCCGGTATAGAATGCGAGAAGCTTTCCTCGCAGAAGGCATTGGCACTGGAGCCGGAGATTAATCCGTCGCTGATAGGTGCCGTAAAGGTTCCGGACGCATCGGTGGATCCATTCAGGCTGGTCTCTGCCAATATTCTTGATGCCCGTCTTCACGGCGCGCAGGTTCTCTCCCGTTGCGAAGTTCTTTCTCTTCTTAAAGAAAATGTAACTGTTCAGGGGGTAAAAGTTTACGACAAGGCGACTGGCGGCACGCAGAATTACTATGCTCATTATGTTATAAATGCGGCGGGAATATGGGGCGCGCATATCGCTCAGATGGTTGGCATCAAGATAGGTATGTTGCCTTCCAAGGGCTCTCTTCTGGTATTCGAGCACAGAATGGCCAGGATGGTGATCAACCGTTGCCGTAAGCCTGCCAATGCGGATATTCTCGTTCCCGGCGATGTCGTGAGCGTGATTGGCACGACCTCGGATAAAGTTCCTTTTGAACAGTGTGATAATATGAGGGTTACCCCTGAAGAGGTGGAGCTCCTGCTTTCCGAAGGCTGTAAGATGGTGCCGTCTCTTGCTTCCGCGAGGATCATACGAGCTTATGCCGGTGTTCGCCCGCTTGTCTCTAATGACAGCGATCCGTCCGGAAGGAGCGTGAGCCGCGGAATAGTGCTTCTGGACCATGCAGTGCGCGACGGGGTCAGAGGATTTGTCACTATTACAGGAGGAAAACTCACTTCTTATAGGCTTATGGCCCAGCAGACCACGGATCTTATCTGTCAGAAACTGGGTCGTGAGAAGACTTGCAGTACAGATTTGTGCGCTCTTCCCGGTTCTGAAAAAAATACGGTCAAAACTTTTACATTGGCACAGAAAGCGGCATACGGAAGGCACGGGAGTCAGGTTGAGGCTATGGATTTCTCTAAGGATGGCTCGCAGGAGGTTTGCGAGTGCGAACATGTCAGCAGAGCGGAGATTTCTTATGCGGTTAAAGTGTTGGGTGTAAGGACCCTTGATGATTTGAGACGCCGCACCCGTGTGGGAATGGGACCGTGTCAGAGCAGTTACTGCGTAAAAAATGCAGCACGTGTGTTGGCTAATGAACTTGGCCGGCCGCAGGAAGAAGGGAAAATTCTAAGGGAATTTCTGCAGCAGAGATGGAAGGGGATTATCCCTGTGTGCTGGGGAGCGCAACTTGCGCAGGCTGAGTATTTAAGAAAAAAGTACGGAGATGAAAAGTGATGTGTTAATAATTGGCGGGGGTGAAGGCGATGCTCTTCTGGGTATGGAGGTGCTTTCAAAAGGCCTGAGCTGTGTTCTGATTTGCCCGGGTCGAATCAGTGAGGATACTTCGAGGGAGGAGTTTCGATCAAAAGGCGGTATTCTGCTGCTTTCTGATTCTGTGAGCAGGGTGAATTGGACGTCGGATACAAAAATAGAAAGCCTGAACACTGCCAATTTAGGCTCTACTTCTTTGTCGGCGGATAAATATGTTTTATGCTCCGGAAGGTTTTTTTCGCGTGGACTGATTTCGGATATGAATGGAATCTATGAGCCTGTATTCGGATTGGATGTCAAGTATGACAGCGACAGAAGCCGGTGGTGCGCGGAGGATTTTTTCGCCGCTCAGCCTTTTGAATCATTCGGTGTGCAGTCGATGGAAGGCAAGGCGCTTAAGAACGGTCGCGCGGTGGAGAATCTATATGTCTGCGGAGACATCTTGTGTGATGGTCAGGACAATAAAGAATGGATATGCAAGATAATCTGAAAGAATGCCTCAAGTGTAACATCTGTGCGCAGGTGTGCCCGATGATGGAGGCTAATCCTCTATATCCGGGGCCTAAGCAGGCCGGCCCTGACGGTCAGCGTTACAGAATCAAGGATCCTGTTTTTTTCGACAGAAGCATAAAATATTGTCTTAATTGCAAGCGCTGTGAAGTGGCCTGTCCATCTGGGGTAAAGGTTGGCGATATCATAACGAGGGCGAAGATTCTTTATTCTCACTCCGAGCATAAACTGCGTGACAGGATGCTCTCATCTACTGACTTTGTCGGGAATATGGCGACAGCATTTGCTCCTGTTGCCAATACGGCACTTTCTTTGGGCCTAACCAAATCTGTTCTGGATGCCACTATAGGGGTAAGTTCCAAAGCGGCCATGCCAAAGTATTCAAAGGGCAAGTTTTCTTCGTGGTTTAATCGTCATGCTCCTGACCAGAGCCATTTTGGAAGGAGTGTGGATTATTTTCACGGCTGTTATGTCAACTATAACTTTCCTTCGCTGGGCAGGGATTTTCTATCGCTGATAAATGCCTGCGGGTATGGGGTGAATCTTCTTCCGGACCAGAAGTGCTGCGGTGTGGCGCAGATAGCCAACGGTTTTGCCTCTCAGGCGTTGAAAGCCGCCAAGGCCAATCTTAAAAGCATAAATGAAAGTTATAATGCCGTGCTTACGACATCCTCGTCCTGTACTCTTACCCTTAAAGAAGAGTATGAGAATATACTCGGGCTGGACACTGCCGCAGCCAAGCAGAAAGTACAACTGGCAGTCCAGTGGCTTTACGATAAGATAGACCGCTCGGAGGTGAAGCTGTTTTTCAGAGACGACTTTCATCTCAAGGCCGCATATCACACGCCTTGTCATATGGCGCGTATGGGAACGCAATTTTATTCCATAGAACTTCTGAAGATGATACCTGGCTTGGAACTTCACGTTCTGGAGCAGAAATGTTGCGGCATTTCCGGGACATTCGGTTTCAAGAAGGAGAATTATGCCTTGTCTCAGAAGATAGGCCAGGGCCTCTTTGACTCTATTCGCACCGAAGCGGTGGATGCAGTGATAACTGACTGTGAGACTTGTAAATGGCAGATTGAAGCCGGCACCGGATTGCCGGTGTTTAACCCGGTGAGCATATTGCTTAACGCTCTTGATATAGAAAAAACCACAAAATATAATGAATCCCACTAAAAAATCATTCAAGTACTGGCAATGGCGTATTATTCTGACCTCTATGGTGGTTTATGCCATCTATTATTTTGTCAGAAAGAATTTTTCCATTGCAATGCCCGGTCTTACCGCCGAATATGGCATCACCAATACGAGTTTCGGAATTGTGATAGCCATAGGGTCGCTGATTTATGGTCTCAGTCGTTTTGTCAACGGGTTTATCGTTGAGAGGGTCAGTGCCCGTCTGTTTATGGCTATAGGGTTGGTTTTGTGTGCATTGGCCAATTTCTGCTTCGGTTTCGGTGTCGACCTGACTTATCTTATCACCGGAGAGCATAACGGGCCGCAATTTGTCAATATGTTGATTCTCTTTATGGGAGTTACGATAGTACTGAACCAATATTTCCAGGGCTTCGGGTTTCCGACCTGTGCCAGGATGCTTCCGCAGTGGATTGCACCTGGTGAGCTGTCCACTAAGATGAGCATATGGAATACCTCTCATAGTGTAGGTTCGTTCGCCGCCGTGTTGATATGCGGGCTTATCATGACCGCTTTGGGGGTTGATATGCGAGATAATCCGGAGGTGCTCTCGCGCATTACGGAGAACTTGTCCTCAAGCATAAAGAATTGGGATTCGTTATCGGAGACGGTTCAGAGTGAGAGGGTTCTGTCTTTTGCTTCGCACTATGGGGCTTGGCGCTGGTGTTTCATCATCCCTGCCATAGTGGCGCTCGGAGGTGCTCTGCTTTGTGTGATTGGCCTTCGTGATTCGCCTCAAAGCGTTGGACTCCCTGAAGTGAAAGGCTCTGAAACAGGAAAAGAAAAGTTGGAAGGAATTCCTGGTTCACATAAGGCGTATCTTAAGCACATGGTTTTTCGGAACAAGTGGGTGTGGATGTTGTCCATGGCCAATGTCTTTGTCTATGTCCTCCGAATGGGCGTACTGGACTGGGGACCGAAATTCCTTACCGAAGACAGGGGGATGGATATAAAGAGCGCGGCGTGGTCTGTGGCGCTATTTGAACTTATGGCTGTGCTCGGGACCGTATTTGCCGGATGGGCCTCTGACCATATATTCAAAGGAAAATCTCATAGGATGTGCCTTTTCTGTATGATAGGAGCGGTGTCTTTCCTGTCGCTTTTCGCTTTCGACGAGTCCCTTGGACCTCTGGCCTCCACGATTGTGCTGGCCTTGAGCGGCTTCTGTATCTATGGCCCTCAGGCCTTAATCTGTATAAACGCTGCCAATCAGGCTACAAAAGAAGCTTCCGCTACTGCCAATGGACTGACTGGTATTTGCGGATATATAGGTTCAGCTCTTTCTGCTTTGGGGGTAGGATTTATCGCCGACCACTTCGGATGGGATTCAGTATTTGTTACTTTTATCGCCGTAGGGGTGCTGGGAATCTTGATTTTCCTCTTCATGTGGGGTGCTCCACGTGACGGATATTCGAGAAGTCGCGAGTTTACAAAAAATTTTATTAAATAATATTTGCATATTTCAACAGGATTACCTACATTTGCAATCCCTTTCGGGGGGAGGAAGACTCGTTAGCTCAGTAGGTAGAGCATCACACTTTTAATGTGGGGGTCTCGGGTTCGAGCCCCGAACGAGTCACGTAGTTGAAATATTTTTGCGTCCTTAGCTCAGTTGGTAGAGCAACTGACTCTTAATCAGTGGGTCTAGGGTTCGAATCCCTAAGGACG
>CAVFNP010000033.1:0-19465 GCA_963624185.1 Firmicutes bacterium CAG:460
GCTGCCGCTTTTCGGATGCCCGAGTGATTTGTTTCACCCGGGCATCTTTTTTATTATATGAGTGTTTGTGAATTAATTTTTATATTTGCTGATATGAAACGGCTATTATGCATTCTAACCACATTGCTCTTGCTGGTTTCTTTCGCAAATGCTCAGCAAGTGTCTCCTGAAAGCGACTCTACAGTTGTTGCTCCTGTCAAGAATTTGAATTATGCCAGGGTTATGACCGATGTAGGTAAATCCATTACTTATGTAGGTTGTGGGTTTGCATATGTTGGAGGGGCATATCTGGCGATGATTAAATTTGACAAAAGACTCGAACCTGCTCAGGTTTTCGGCGGTATCTTTCTCTCTATTGCAGCTATCGGGTATGGCTCCATCATAGGAGCGGCAGGTCTTCTGGCTTGGATTCCGGGCGAGATTATACTTTCTTCCAACGATTCCGCCCCGACCAGATTTCTTGATGATAAAGCCAAGCGTTTCGAAATAATGCTTAATTTGTCTTATTTTGACGCTTTGACTGCTGAATCTGTTTTAGGTTATAATTTCTCGCGTCATTTTTTTGTGGGTGCCGGCGCTTCGTACAGCTATCATTTTACCAGAACTGAGAGTACGCACGATTATTTACCTGTTTTTATGAGAAGCCGCGTCACTTTGGGTTCGCATCTTGTACGTCCATATTTTGATTTTGATTTGGGGGTCGATGCATTGGATGGGTCATTCTATTATTCTACGGGGATGGGGGCCAAATGGAGACTGTCCTCCAAACAGAATTTCATTACTTTGGGTACGTATATGAATGCCTGCGAAAACACTTCGGACATACAAATTAAATTAGGTTATATTTTTTAAAACATGAAGAACGCACAAAATAAATTTATGCAGTTGGCCATCGAGGAGGCTTTGAAGGGAATCAGAAACGGAGACGGAGGGCCATTTGGTTCTGTTATAGTGAAAAATGGTGAGGTAATTGGCGTGGGCCATAATAAGGTTGTAAGGGATCAGAATCCGACTTTGCATGGCGAAGTGGTTGCCATTACCGAGGCTTGTCACAATATAGGAACTTTTGATTTGAGTGGCTGTGATATTTATACTACTGGCGAGCCGTGTCATATGTGCCTTTGTGCTTGTATGTGGGCTAATATCAATAAGATATATTACGGCTGTACAATTGGGGATAATGCTCTGATAGGATTTCGAGACGCCAAGTTCGACGGAATCTTCGGGGGAAGGGAAAAGCTTCCGGGATATATGGAGCAAATGGACAGAGATGCCTGCCTTGATTTGTTTAACGAGTATTTGTCTATAGAACATACTGAGTATTAATAATATGGATATGAAAAATCTGATTAAAACCTTATCGCTCTGCCTGAGTATGGCAGTTTTTTTCTCGTCTTGTCTTGGAAACAGCACTATAGAGAACAGCCCGCAGTATTATGCTTTTGTTACAGCTCACCACTCAAGTCAGGAGGGCAGTTCAGTTAAGAATGTTTCGCTCCTGACCGATACAGATAAAGAATTGATAGTAACAAACGATGCTTCCTTATATAAAAAGGTGAAAGACGGACAGAGAGCCGTGGCTTATTTCGACTTGACTGAAAACGGGGGAGACCTTACGGATAATCTCCCTGTGAAAATAAGTCTTGTTCAGATTGACACCGCGGTCGTCATAGGTAAAACGTATTTTGTGGACAACGAGCAGGAATGTAAGAAAATAGGAGATTCGACCATAGATGTGAATCTCAGTCCATATTTTCCGTCCATCACTCCCAAATACATCAATCTTTATGTCGGCGTGTTTGGGGGAGAGCATTACCAGCACTCTTATTCATTAGTATATGTCAAAGATGATCCCGGTTCCAGCACTACACTTAATCTGACATTTGCACATAATACTAACGGATACAGTGCCGGATATGAATATTGGCACTGGGTATCAATTCCTTATGCTGAATTCAACTCTCTTGTTCTGGATAAGGAGGCTGTCGATGTAAGGATCAAGACAGCGATGGCCGGAACGCAGAAACTCACATTTAAGCTCAAGGATCAGTCTGAGGGACAAAATATTGTAGGTTATGCCAATTAGCAATTAGGAGTTTAGAATTTTTCTCCTTATATTTGCAACCAATTTGGGTCACGGTGACCCGATATAATTTTATTAAATTTTTTGCACTATGGCTGAATACCTTATGCCAGAGAAAAAGCAAGAGATTTTCGCGAAGTACGGGAAGTCTAATAAGGACACCGGCTCTCCTGAGAGTCAAGTTGCGTTATTTTCCTACCGTATCGCTCACCTTACCGAGCATGTGAAGAAGAACAAGAAGGACGTTGTTACACGTCGTAGTCTTCTTCGTCTTGTAGGTAAGCGTCGTCAGGTTTTGGATTATCTCCAGAAAGTTGACATCGAGAGATACAGAAAGCTTATCAAAGACCTCGGTCTCCGTCGATAAGCGATGATAGGATACAGGGGTGGGCTAAGTAGCGCCACCCCTTTTTGATGGAAGCAGTTAAAGAAAAAAATAATGAACGTAATTACAAAGAAGATTGAACTCGCGGACGGCCGCGTGATCGAAATCGAGACCGGTAAATTGGCCAAGCAGGCAGCCGGCTCAGCTGTCGTGAAGATGGGTGGCACGATGCTTTTAGCCACAGTGACAGCAGCTACAGAAGTTAAGGAGGGCACGGATTTCATGCCGCTCACTGTAGATTATAAGGAAAAATTTTATGCCGCAGGACGTTTTCCTGGCGGATTTATGAAAAGAGAGGGCAAGTCATCGGATTATGAGATTCTTGTTTCAAGACTTATCGATCGCCCTATACGTCCTCTTTGGCCGGATGATTTCCACCTGGAGGTTTTCATCAATGTAACGCTTATCTCAGCGGAAAAGGATATTCAGCCTGATGCATTGGCAGGTCTCGCAGCTTCTGCAGCTCTTGCTACATCCGATCTCCCATTCGGAGGTCCTATCGGAGAAGTCCGCGTATGCCTGATTGATGGCCAATTCGTCATCAACCCATCATTTACGGACATGAAGCGTGCCGAACTTGAACTTATGGTAGCCGCTACTGAAGAGAACATCATGATGGTGGAAGGCGAGATGAACGAGGTAAGCGAGAAGACCATGCTCGATGCCATCAAGTTCGCTCACGAAGAGATAAAGAAGCACTGCAGAGTTCAGAAGGAACTTATGCACGAACTCGGAACGGATGTCAACAAGAGAGATTATCCTCATGATGTTGAAGATGAGGCTCTCAAGGCTGCCGTTCACGATTTCTGCTATGACAAGTGCTACGCTCTGGCCAAGGCTGCAAAACCTAAGCAGGAGCGTCAGGAAGGCTTTGACGCCATTAAGAATGATTTTATAGCCACGCTTCCGGAACCGACCAACGAAGAGGAGAAAGAAGCTTATGCGCTTAAACTCACTCTCGTGGAGAGATATTACCATGCAGAGGAGAAAGAGGCTATGCGTAACCTTATCCTCGATGAGGGCAAGCGTCTCGATGGACGTGTATGTAATGAAGTGCGCCCTATCTGGTGCGAGGTCGGCTATCTTCCTTGTGCACACGGTAGTGCCATCTTCACTCGCGGTGAGACTCAGTCGCTGGCTACCGTTACTCTCGGAACCAAGATGGATATGAAAGAGACTGATGAAGTTCTGATTCAGGACGATCAGCAGTTCGTGCTTCACTATAATTTCCCTCCGTTCGCTACGGGCGAAGCCAAGTCTCAGCGCGGTGTGGGCCGTCGCGAAATTGGTCATGGTAACCTCGCAATGCGCGCTCTTAAACCGGTAGTTCCTCTCGCTCCTGAGAATCCTTATGCGGTACGTGTCGTTTCAGACATACTCGAGTCAAACGGTTCTTCATCTATGGCTTCTGTATGCGGTGGATGTCTTGCACTTATGGATGCCGGAGTAAAGATTAAGAAGCCGGTTGCCGGTGTAGCTATGGGTCTTATTACTGATGCCACTTGCCCTAATGACCGCTATGCCATTCTTACCGATATCCTCGGAGATGAGGATCACCTCGGAGACATGGACTTCAAGGTGACAGGTACCAAGGACGGTATCACTGCCACTCAGATGGATATAAAGGTGGACGGTCTTTCTTACGACGTTCTCGAGAAAGCACTTGAGCAGGCTCGTCAGGGACGTCTGCACATTATGGGCGAGATGCTTAAGACTATCGCTGAACCTCGTGAGGACTACAAACCGTTTGTTCCTCGTATCGAGCAGCTTCGCATTCCTGCCGAATTTATCGGAGCAGTTATCGGAAAGGGTGGGGAGACCATTCAGAAGATACAGAAAGAGACCGGTGCTACCATTACCATTACCGAAGAAGCTCTTCCTAACGGAGGTACAGAGGGAGTTGTCGATGTGGCTTCTAATGATAAGGAGGCTATGGAGAAGGCTCTTAATTGGATCAAGGGAATATGCGCAGTACCGGAAGCCGGAACGGTTTATCATGGAAAGGTCGTAAGCATACTTGATTTCGGCGCGTTCGTGGAGATTCTCCCTGGCAAGGAAGGTCTTCTTCATGTAAGCGAGATCGCCTGGACCAAGACTGAAAAAGTGGAAGATGTTCTTAAGGTAGGCGATGAAGTGGATGTCAAGCTTCTTGAGATAGACGCCAAGACCGGCAAGATGCGTCTTTCTATGCGTGCTCTTACTGAAAAACCGGAAGGCTATGTGGAGCCTGAACGTAAACCTCGTGCAGATAGAGGTCCTCGCAGAGATTCAGATTCCCGCGGCCCTCGCAGAGATTTCGACAGGAGTTCCAGACGGGACGGGGCCGAGCGAGGCCCGAAACGCACTTTCCGGAGGGAGGCCAAGAATGAGGAACAACACGATACCTTTAATGATAATAAAGAAGAAATTTTTTAAAAAATTAAAGAATTTAAAATTGAAAGTTTAAGGTAGTTGTAACTTAAAATATTTTAAAAGAGCCCCCGCTGAATTTGCGAATTGCAATCAAAGCGAGGGCTTTTTTAATATATGCAGATGGTATAATAGGGGTTTAAAGCTATTATAACCAATATTTTTCTATCGTAAAATTTGTAATTAAAAAATATATTTCATAGTTTTGTCCTTAATCGACTAGAAAAACTAGAAAAGTTATAGTGTATTATTAATTAAGTAAAGTCTAAGCTTATGAAGAAATTCAGACTTTTATCAACAGCCTTTGCGCTCTTCCTTGCCGGTACTGTCGCTTTTGCACAGTCTACCGTTAAGGTTACGGGCGTAGTAACGGAAGCAGGTACAGGATTTGAGGTACCGGGTGTTGCTATTCAGGAAAAAGGCAGCAATTCAAATCGTGCTCTCGCAGACGATTTAGGAAATTATTCAATTACCGTACCAAAGGACGCTGTTCTGGTGTTCGTCGCTATGGGTTTCCAGACAGTGGAAGTCCCGGTAAACGGTAAGACCGTAATTAACGTGACACTTCAGGAAGATGCCATCATGCTTGAAGGTGCGGTATCTGTAGGTTACGGTTCTGCGAAGAAAGTGGGTAACATTGTCGGTAATGTAACGACAGTCAAATCAGAGGCCGTCAAGAACGCGCCTGCCGCTTCTGCACTTGACTTCCTTCAGGGACAGGTTGCAGGTATGCAGGTTCTTTCTACAGGTGGTGTAGCCGGAGACAACAACATCTCTATGAAGATTCACGGCGTGGGTTCTCTTACGTCTTCTTCTGAGCCTTTGTTTATTGTAGACGGTATCCAGTCATCAAGTTCTGCCGTTATGGCCATGAACCCTAACGACATTCTTAACATCACTGTGCTTTCTGACGCATCCGCTACTTCTATTTATGGTGCACAGGGTGCCAACGGTGTCGTGGTGGTGACCACCAAGTCAGGTTCATATAATAAAGATGCCACCATCACCGTAAACTCTCTTTACGGTATATCTACTCTTGCCAATGAGCAGTTCTACAAGAATATGATGAGCGGCGACGAACTTAAGGATTTCTGGGTTCGCGCAGGACTTTATTCTGAAGATGCCATCAAGAAGAATTATACAGACCTTGGATATGATGCCAATACTCAGTGGTACAAGTATTTCCAGAGACTTAATAACCCTCAGTATCAGAACGATGTGACTATCGAAGGCGGTAGTGACAGGACAGCTTACCTTATCGGTGCTTCCCAGTTCCATCAGGATGGTAACACCATTGGTAACTTTTATGATCGTTATACTCTTCGTACCAATCTTCAGGCTCGTCCTAAAGAGTGGATAAAGACCGGTGTAAACATTAACGCTTCCATAAGTCAGGATATGGCGAATGAGAACTGGGGAAACTCTTCAGAAGGTGCCAACTATATCTCCGGAGGTCTTTCATATATGCTTAACCCTCTTATCCCGGCAGTGGATGAGAACGGGAACGTATACGCAGACAAATTCCCTAACGGAATGTATAACCAGTACTATTATACTGAGAACTACGTCAATAAATATACTACATATCGTGCTTTGGCGTCAGCTTTCGCAGAGATAGAGCCTGTTAAGAATCTCGTTTACACGGCTCGTGTAGGTACTGACGCTTATGTCGAGTTCATGGATCGTTACCAGAAACCATCGGCTTTGTTTGCCAATGGTTCAGGTATGGTGCAGAAGAGTACATATTATTCTGCCAAAACAACTCTCACCAATACTCTCGAGTACAGTTTGACGTTTAATGATGACAGTGATGATATTTCTTTCCTTCTCGGTCAGGAGTATCTGGACTATAATTACCAAAGTCAAGTTGCATTCGGTAACGGACTTACAGATGACAGGTACCTGTCATTGAATTATGCGGATGAGACTCATCGTCAGATATCGCAGAGCAGGACACAATACAGATTCCTCTCTTTCTTCGCTCACGCAGATTATTCTCACGCAGACAAATACTTTATAGATGCAACCGTCCGTAGTGATGCTTCGTCACGTTTCGGTAAGAATAACAGACAGGGTATATTCTGGGCTACAGGTCTTATGTGGAAGGCATATAACGAAGATTTCCTCAAGGATAATGTCAGCTGGCTTAACAGATTGAACCTCAAGGCAAGTTATGGTACCCAGGGAAATGCTGCCGTAGGTAACTATACTCACCTTGGAACTATTTCGCAGCTTTCTACTCCATACAACAGCGGTTACGGTATAATCGTTACCAGCCCAAGCAACGAGAATATCACATGGGAAAAGCAGGGTCTGTTTACGGTAAGTGTAGACACACGTCTTTTTGACGCGGCCGATTTGACCTTGACATACTATGACCGTCGCACATCCGACATGCTTATGAGTGTGCCTCAGCCATATACTACAGGTTTCTCTTCTGTATCTGCCAATGTCGGTTCTATGCAGAATAACGGTATAGATATTTCACTTAATGTGGATATTCTCAAGACCAAAGATGCATATTTGGGCGCTCACGCAACGTTCGCATACAATAACGAGAAAGTGACGTCACTTTTCAACGGACTTAACCGTTGGGAGATAACAAATACTTTCGTGGCTTATCTCGTGGGCAGTCCTGTTTATTATTACGGTCCTATTTTTGCCGGAATCGATCAGAATGACGGTGCTCCTCTGTGGTATCTTCCAGCAGAAGAAGAGACCACAGTAGTGGATCCCGTTACCGGAAAAGAGACTGTTGTGACCACTATTCTTAAGGATCAGACTACAAAGGATCCTTCAAGAGTCACTAAGAATTATGACGAGGATGCGCTTACACAGAATACCGGAATACGTCGTCATGAGCCTATCAATGGTGGTTTCGGTCTGTCAGGTCGCTGGAAGAATTTCTCAGTTAGAGCAGACTTCTCATATATACTTGGCAAGTATCTGTATAATAACGATGGCTATTTCTATGCTAACGCCACTGCTTTCAGCGTATATAACCAGCATAAGATGGTTTCTGATTTCTGGACTCCTTACAATACGAACGCCAAGTTCCCGGACTGGAGCAAGGGTTATCAGATGCAGTTCGATACTCACCTTCTTGAGGATGCTTCATTCCTTCGTTTGAAGTCGTTGGTAGTTGGTTATTCTCTTCCTCAGAGCTGGCTTAAGAATCAGAACGTAATCAAGAGTGCCACTTTCACGCTTACAGGACGTAACCTTCTTACTTTCACGAAGTACACGGGACTTGATCCGGAAGTGGATTCTAACCTTACTGTCGGTATTCCTGGTAATACTCTTCAGGTTCTTGGAGGTATAGAGCTTAAGTTCTAATTTTAAAAGAGAAAAAAGATGAAAAAAATAGTTAATAAGATATTGGCAGTTGCAGTGCTGGGAGTAAGTCTCTCTTCTTGTAATCTGGATTTATACCCGGAAGCAACTAGAAATTACGACGATGATACGGTTCTCTTCGAACTTGATGCCGATGTAGAAGGAGCTCATAATGCCATATATGCATATTTTAGAAGCACGGTAGGTGGCGGTATGGCTTTCATTTCCGACTTGGAGTTCCAGGGGTTCAATGCCAAGGTGGACTTCGGTAACAACTATGGCCCTATCCACAGAACGGACGACACGTTTACCACATCCGATGAAAATGTAGAAGGTTACTGGTCTTCATTCTATACAGCCATCGCCAAGTATAACATCATAATAGAGGCGGCTGATAAAGTGAACAGCGAGAGCGATTTATACAATCACGCTCAGTTTGTCAAGGGTGAGGCTCTTGTAGCCCGTGCTTTCTCTTATCTTCAGCTTGCAAGGTTTTATGCCCCTGCTTACGATGAGACCACGGCTTCTGAGACACTTTGTGTTCCTCTGGTATTAGTATACGATCAGAATGCCCGTCCTGCGAGAAACACCAGTGCTGAGGTATATGCTCAGATAGTAAAGGATCTTGAGGACGCTCGTGTGATTTTCGAATCAGAAAACTCTGCCGAATGGGTTAGTGACCCTTCTATAGCATCAAATTATTTCACAACTGACGTGATCAGTTTCCTGCAGGCTCGCGCTCTTCTGGATACTGGAGATTATCAGGCTGCCGCAGATACGGCTGTCGCTATTCTTGGTCGTGGAAAATATGCATTGAGCGAATCGGCTTCTGCTCTTAGGGCCCTTAATACGACAGATGAAGGAACGGAAGCTATAATGCAATGCGCTGCTTCAATCTCGGAAACTCCGAACAGCTATTCTGCGTTCATAGGATATGCTAAAGACAGCAAGTCGCAAACAGGAGATCATTTCAATCCGTATTTTATCCCAAGTAAGACGCTGATCAGCTCATATGAGGCCTCTGATTATAGAAGAACAGCTTGGTTTGAACTGACAGGTATCACTTCAGGCACTACTCCTTTGTATCTTTCATCTAATACGTCTTATCATGCCGGTATTAATGTGTTCACCAAGTTCAGAGGAAACAGTGCATACTCTTCTGCTGCCATTCAGAATGGTCTGACTGCAGCTAAGCCTTTCCTTGTCAGCGAGCTTTATCTTATCGCTGCCGAAGGATATTACCAGGCCGGTAATACTGCTAATGCCTCTAAGTATCTTGGTCAGCTTCAGAACGGTCGTGGTGCTACTATCAAAACAGCCACTCCGGAGAATATCCAGGCAGAATGGTTCCGCGAGACTATAGGCGAGGGATTGTATATCGGATGTCTTAAGAGGTGGAATATCGGAACGGTAAAGCGTATAGGTCAGGATCTCGCAGTGTCTGAATCGTTGATCTGTGTGCTTGGAGACGGTAACGATTCTTATCAGGGTAAAGTAGTAGAGGCAGGAAGCAAGTCTGTTGTATGGCCTATCCCTTCATATGAGATGAGGTGCAATTCGAATCTGGTGCAAAACAGTGAATGGAAATAAACGAAACTAGTATGAAAACATTATATAAAGCATTTGTGGCAGGAGCTGTGGCATTGGGACTTTCTTCTTGTTCCAATAAGGCCGAGTTTCATACTGCCGATTATGTGAACTTTTCTAATCCTACATATACGGTTAAAGAGGATGCGGGGGAATTGAAGATTCCTGTGACTCTTCATTCCAGCAAGACTCTTTCAACCACGGTTACATATACGGTAGCTTCAGGTGATGGATATGCAGTTCCCGGGGTGGATTATACTATTGAGGGTGATGGTGTATTGACCATTTCTAATGAGACGGGCGCCGTGTGTGACAGCATCGTCATAAAGCCTATCGCTCAGAAAGGTGTTCTCCAGGGAAATAAGACGATAGCTCTTTCTATTGGGCAGGTTACTGAAGATGGTGTTTATAAAGGAGCTATCGATGAGTGTACTGTTACCATCATAGATATTGATGGCGGTATTAATCTTTTGGCCGGCTCTTGGACAGGAACCGATATTGCCACAAGCAAGAATGCAGGTTCAGTAAGTTGGCAGATTGCCCTTGTTTCTGATGGTGATTCCGGACTTGAAAATTATCCTACGGCAAATGTTAAGATTCTTGCCGGTGCAGAGATTAAGGATGCAATTGGTAATGATTGGAGTTCGCAACTTGATATTTACGCGCGCTATGATGATTCTGACAACACGCTTCATATTTTCCCTCAGCAGATTTTCGATAGAGGAAATTTCGGAGATGAACTTGGCGTGCTTTATGTAGCGTTGGATACAAAAGCTACATTGCAGGGAGGTAGTGAAGATGTTGTATTCGCTGTGGAAGATGGTGTGTTGACTTTGCAGACGCAGACATATTTTGCACTTTACAACAGTTCTATGACCTGGTCCAAATATACTTGCGGATATTACCTGGCAGGAGCTAAAATTGTTAAAAATTAATCTTGATGAAAATAAACGTCGTTAACAGTTTATTAGTCATAACGATTTTCTTCTGCGCCTCTTGTAAAAAGGAGGCGCAGAAAGTCGTTATATCAAGTGCCGAGCCTGTAGAACAGCAGAGCACCTTGATAGTGACTTTCGATGAGCAGACTTCCGAGGCGTTGCTCTCAAAAATTTCCACCAAGTCGGGTCCTGTGACCAAGACGGGCATTAACAATATAGATGAGGCTTTCTCCAGTTTGGGAGTTAAATCTATCGAAAGGGTTTTTCCTGATGCCGGTGAATGGGAAGAGAGGCATCGCGAGGCAGGCCTTCATAAGTTTTATTATGTGACTTATGATACGGATTCTGCAGTGCAGACAAAGGCCGGGGAAGTTCTCAAAGGGGTAAGCGGAATATCCGGTGCAGAGACTGCTCCGAAGATAAAGCTTCTCTCGGAGACGCCTAAGTTTAACGACCCTTATCTTTCCCGTCAGTGGCATTATTATAATACCGGTTCCGGTACTAGGTATAAAGCTGGCGCGGACATCAATGTGGTTCCGGTGTGGAATAAGTATACGACAGGTTCATCCAATGTGATAGTCTCTGTCGTAGATGGAGGTGTCACTACAGATCACGAGGATCTGGGTTCTGTAGTTATTCCCGGAGGAAGTAATGGCAGTTGGAACTTTGTGGACGGCACGTCCAATATTGTCGCACACGATCACGGAACACATGTGGCAGGAACGATTGCCGCCATCAATAATAACGGCATCGGTGTTTGTGGTGTAGCCGGAGGTGAAGACGGGAACGGCGGCGTACGTATTCTTTCGTCCCAGGTGTTCCGTTATGACGAGGCTCAGAAAAAGGACATAGGCGGAAATACTTCAAGCGCCATTGTCTGGGGTGCCGATCATGGCGCTATCATTTCTCAGAATAGCTGGGGTTATGATTTTGACACGGAGTCTGCCGCTAAGGGCAGTTCCATTAGCAGTTCGGACAAGGCTGCGATAGATTATTTCATTAAATATGCCGGTACCGATAAAAACGGTAATCAAAGCGGGCCGATGAAGGGTGGAGTGGTCATATTTGCCGCAGGTAATGATAACTGGTCCATTGGCTGGCCTTGTGCATATGATAAGGTGATAGCGGTGGGAGCGATGAGTTCTCAGGGCAATAAGTCGTATTATTCCAATTACGGTGATTGGGTCGATATTGCGGCTCCCGGTGGGGATGCATATGTAGGACCTCAGGTCCTCAGTACTGTTCCTAGCGGATATGATGAATACCAGGGAACATCTATGGCGTGTCCTCACGTGTCCGGTGTGGCTGCTCTTATCGTCTCATATTTTGGCGGTGAAGGCTTCACTAACGACATGCTTGTCGAAAGACTCCTGGGAGGAGCCAATGCTGAGTTTATCAGCAACTCAAAAATCGGCCCGCTTGTGGATGCATATGGCTCATTCACTTATGGAGAAAAAAATGTTCCTGAGAAGGTCTCACAATATACTGTAGTAGGTAGAGGAGGAAGCCTGGAGTTCAATTGGACTGTGGGCGGTACGGAAGATGGTAGCCCTGCTTATGCTTATTTGCTTATGGCAAGCAAGAATGAGTCCGATTTTACGGACATTAATCTTGCCCGTCTGCCTTCAACTATGAGAACCACACGTGTGGTTGTCGGGGATTTGTCAAAGGGAGACGATATTTCCGCGTTTATGGAGAATCTCGAGTTTACTTCGGATTATTATGTGGCAATAGTAGGATTTGACTACAATAAGAATTACGGAGAGATTTCAGATGTCATCCCAGTTTCCACGACGGCTAACAATGCTCCTGAAATAGAGACTGTTACAGCTCTTCCTTGGCAGGTGATGGCATCGGGTAAGAAAACATTCCTTCTGGATATAACTGACCCGGACAATCATGTTGTCAACGTAACTTTTTCGTTGGACTCTAAATTGAAATCTGCAACCAGCGGACAGAATAAGGACGGTTATTATTATATCACTGTCAATGGTCTGGAAGAAGAACCGGGTGAGTACACTGTAGGGGTTTCTGCAAAGGATGTATATGGCGCTGCGACTAATGTGGAGTATACTGTTACCGTGCTTGAGAACAGGGCTCCGGAGGCACTCAAAGACTTTGATAATCTGATTTTTGAGAAGATTGGCCAGAAGGTTACGTTTAATGTGGCGGATTACTTTACGGATCCGGATGGCGATGCGCTGACATTCGTAGTTGAGCACACTAATTCTAAAGTCGCTCACGTCAATCCGCTTGGCAGTGAGATTACGCTTACCACGCTTGGGTATGGTAATGATGTGATAACCATCAAGGCCCAGGACCCTAGAAAGGCTGAAATCTCACGTTCATTCAAAGTGAGCGTGCGTGACCCTAAGGCCGGTGCGGATATTTACCCGACACAGGTAACTGATGTTCTGAAGATTTCAGGAGGGCTTGAGGCGGAAACTCTTATCAAAATCTATTCTTCCACCGGAGCGCTCGTTTATAACACAAGTGTCTCTACCAGTGCCTTTAATCCTGCGCAGATAGACATGAGCGGATTCGCTCCCGGAGTATATACCGTAAAGGTGACAATTAATGGAATAGAGACCGTAAGGTCGATTGTGAAACTATAATTATTATAAATGTTAAGAATTATGAAAGCTCGTAGTATTGTTTTGGCTTTTGCTGCATTGAGTTTGCTTGCGGCTTGTAACAAAAAGGAGAACACTCCGGTAGCTGTGTCGTTTGCTGTGTCTGGCGCTAAGAATAACGCTATTTCAGCTACGGCTGCAGAAAAAACGGTTACTTTGACTGTTAAATCCAACGTTTCATGGATCTCTTCAAGTGAGGAGGAATGGGTTAAGATTGATCCGTATTTCGTAGATAACGACGATAATAAGGAAATTACCACCACGGTTAAACTCACGATATCCAAAAATGAAACGTCCGAGGCTCGTACCTCCAAACTTACTTTCGCTCCTAAGGGATCAGACGATAAAGTGGTCTATATTACAGTGAATCAGGCTGCTGCAGAGGCTGCTAATATCAGAGTGTGGGATATGGACAAGTATGAACCGGTAGTCGATCCTTCAGTTACGACTGATTTTACCAAGCAGGAGATTGTGCTGGTTATCCATGCCAATGTCGACTGGAGTGCTACTGCTCCTGAATGGGCTACTGTTACTCCTTCATCAAATAAATTTGATGGAGATAATGAGAATGTAACTGTAACTGTCGCTCTCTCACTTAATGATACGGATGCTGCGCGTGAAGGGTCTCTCCGTTTTGAAGGTAAGGATGTAGAGCCTCTCGTCGTCCCTTTTAAGCAGAATGCTTCTGCGAAATTCACGCTCACAAATGTTCCTACGGAGCATCCTTATTGTGATGTTGATATCAAGGTGGAACCGGAAGAAGGAATCGCTTGGTATGCAAATGCATTCACTCAGGAAGTGGTAGATGAAATTGCAGGTATGGGTTATACTCTTGCAGATTACTGTATAGCATATATGAACAGTTATCTTGAGAAATATTCTGCAGATGTTATCAGTAGTTCACTTTTGACAGAAGGTTCTGACGTGATCAACTTTACTGAGTTGCCTTCTTCGACTGATTTTCAGTTTATGGTGTTCGGTGTGGCATATGATAAAGAGGCGAATTCATTCGTAGCTTCGACTCTTCCTGCCATTGAGAAATTCTCGACTACCGCGGCCCCTATGGCAGACGACGCCTATGCTGCTCTGGCAGGAACGTTTACCATAACGGGTGAGGGACAGAATGCCAGTGCTAAAAAATTTACGAGTCAGACATTGACAATTGAGCCTCAATATATTAATGAGACTTATAAATTGACATTTTCAGACAAAAACTTCGGCCCTGTAAGCGGGAATTATATCGATTCGTTCGAGCTGGACTATGACGCTGTAAACAAGCAGCTCGTGTTGCCGAATGTTAATCTCGGCTCAGAGGGCTTCGTTTGGACATTCTCTATGGGGACTCAGAAATTCTCTAACTGTGGTATGGCCCTTTATGTTGAGATAGGAAAAGATGAGGAAGACGAGGACGGTAATTTGATTAAGGAAGCTGTTGTCCCTGAAACTCTTAACTATTCTTGGTCAGAAGATTATAACACTCTCAGCCTTATTAATGATTTAGGCGGGGAAACAATGCATTGGTACGATACAATATGTCAGGTGGCAGACGGAAAACTCAAGAGGATCGGTATGACTGCACTGTTTAATTTCACTGGCTCTACGAATATCACCAGGGTGGTAGATGGGTCCACATCTTCAGTCAAGGCAACTGAGAAGAGTTTTGGATGTCGGAACTTGGATTTCCCTGTTTTGAAAAACGGAGGTCAGGTATTGACTAAATAATTTTAGATGAAATATAGAAAACAAATAATTTCTTTGACTTTAGCGTTGGTGCCTCTTTTCGGGGCATCGGCGCAGTCAAGTGAAGCTTTGGGCTTCGGGCGTATCTGTCAGGATGTCTTTAATCAGGGCTTGGCGGGGGCCGGTTTTGTAAGTGCGTCGACTGCAGCATTTTCTTCTATGTCAAACCCTACGGCGGCTTTGGATTCTCCGTATGTCCTGAATTCTGCGCTGTCCTATAATAAATGGGCCGCGTCAGGGACATCGTATGGAAGTGCAGGATTGGCTTATAGGTTCTCTGAGAACTTCTCTTTAAGTGCCGGTGCTGTCTATGGAATGGGGGCTTCGCAGGATGTGTATAATTCCGATGGGGCGAAGACCGGAACGTTTGCTCCGTCTCAGTTCCATTTCAGTGTCGGAGCATCTTACAGGGTTCTTCCGGTGCTGTCGTTGGGCGTTAATGTGCATTATTTATCGGAAACTTTGGCCGAGGATTATACTTATGGCTCTGTTTCTACGGATATTGTCGCTGCTGCTGAATTTTCGGGGTTGAAGCTTGCCGTGGGAGCTATGTCTCTTGGCGGGAAAGTGAAATCGCAAAGCGGAGAGAAATTCTCACTCCCAAGTTCAATTAAATTGGCTGCCGGCTATGAAGGATGTTCTCTTGGGATTCTTTCGTATGGAGCCTATTTTGATTCGGATTATTATTTCGCGAGTCAAGGCTTCGGGGCTTCAGTTGGGGCTACGGCGGGATATCAGGATTTGTTTTCTCTTAGAGCCGGATATCACTACGGCTCAGAAAAGTGCCTGATTCCTTCGTATGCCGCTGTCGGACTTGGCGGCGGATATGAAGGCTTGACGCTTAACTTCGCTTATCTTTTTGGAGGCGAGATAGCTGGAACCCTTATGGTAGGTCTCGGCTATAGTTTTTAAGTCTTGCGCTCAGATAAAAAAAGACCGGGAGTTTTTACGCTTCCGGTCTTTTTTTTTGATATAGGAGAAACTACCTGAGTTTCTTGTATCCGTATTTAGCGGTCTCGCCCAGTTCGAGCTCGATCTTCATAAGGCGGTTGTATTTGCAGATACGGTCTGTTCTGCTGAGTGAACCGGTCTTGATCTGTCCGCTGTTGGTAGCTACTGCGATATCTGCGATGGTGGTATCCTCAGTCTCGCCTGAACGGTGAGAAGTTACGGTGGTGTAACCATGGCGGTGTGCCATCTCTATAGCGTCGAGAGTCTCGGTAAGAGAACCTATCTGGTTAACCTTGATGAGGATAGAGTTACCTGCGCCCATCTCGATGCCCTTCTGGAGGTATTTCACGTTAGTTACGAAGAGGTCGTCACCTACGAGCTGGCAGCGTGAACCGATAGCCTTGGTAAGCTTGACCCAACCATCCCAGTCTTCCTCAGAAAGACCGTCCTCGATAGAATCGATAGGGTATTTTTCGATAAGTTTCTCGAGGTATTTAATCTGCTGGTCGGTAGAAAGTTTCTTTCCCTTAGGGTCTTTTTTCTTGCCGTCCTTGAGCTGCTTGTAGTCATAGTAGAACTTGCCGTCCTCGCCCTTGAAGCAGAACTCTGAAGCGGCGCAGTCCATAGCGATGGTGATGTCCTTGCCAGGCTCAAGACCTGCAGCCTTGATAGCCTCGATGATGCAGTCGAGAGCGTCGTCTATGCCCTTGAGTGCAGGAGCGAAACCGCCTTCGTCACCTACGGCTGTAGAGCATCCGCGGTCTTTGAGCACTTTCTTGAGAGCGTGGAAAACCTCAGCGCCCATACGTACGGCCTCAGCCTCGTTCTTGGCGCCTACAGGACGGATCATGAACTCCTGGAATGCGATAGGGGCATCTGAGTGAGCACCACCGTTGATGATGTTCATCATAGGGACAGGAAGAACATAAGTGTTCGTACCGCCGATGTAACGGTAAAGAGGAATGTCAAGATAATTGGCAGCGGCGTGTGCTACTGCAAGGCTGACACCCAGGATGGCGTTGGCTCCGAGCTTGCTCTTTGTAGGAGTGCCGTCAAGCTCTATCATGGTCTGGTCTATGGTTCTCTGCTCGAGAGCTGAAAGACCGACGATGGCAGGAGCTATTACGTCGTTTACATTGGCCACAGCCTTAAGCACGCCCTTTCCGAGGTAGCGCTTCTTGTCGCCGTCGCGAAGTTCGAGTGCTTCATTCTCACCTGTAGATGCTCCTGAAGGAACAGCTGCTACACCTTTGATGCCTGATTCGAGGGTTACCTCTACTTCCACTGTAGGATTTCCTCTGGAATCGAGGATCTCTCTACCTGTAACTTGAATAATTCTCATTTTTATAAAAATTGATCTAAAATCTATGTCTTTGTATGCCAATTGAACCTTGTCCGGCTCAAAAACGCTGCGAATTTAGTAAAATTCACTGCAAAATGCAATTCAATCTTTTATTTAACCGCCTCTCTTTGTCCCGACACACGAGATTATAGTCATATCCCCCCTTCCAAATGGATGCCGCGATGAGGTTTTTCGTTGTGAAAAATCTTTGTTAAATTCGCAGATCGGATAAAACACTTGACAGCTATGCTATACCCGATTGGAATACAGAATTTTGAAAAGATTCGCAAAGAAGGCTTTGTTTACGTGGATAAGACCGAACAGATTTACAACCTTACATCTAAAGGATGTTATTACTTTTTGAGCCGTCCACGCCGTTTCGGCAAGAGTCTTCTGGTCTCCACGATGGAGTTCCTGTCGAGACGCTGACCGGAGTCAACGATTCAAGTCCGGATCCCATCACGCTGATGTATCAGTCGGGCTATCTGACCATAATCGGCTACAATCCAGAGTTTCAGACCTACAGACTCGATTATCCCAACGAGGAGGTCAAAAGAGGGTTTCTGAACTCACTCAGCAAGTTATATGCTCCGGCATAGGAATGTAGAAATGCCACATGTTGAAAATGGCCAATCTGCTTAATATCATTGCAATAAGCAATCAAATGGGGGGATATAACCACTCCTTCCAAGGCTCGCCATTTCTCTCTGAACCGTTAAGATTCATAACAACCGCTGAACGCATCCAGCCCGACGGCTTACCGTCCGGGTTGTTTTGCCGTGCATTTCATTCGCATAAGACGACGACAACCGCGAGGAGTCTTAAATCAATCCATCAGATTAACGAAAATAAATGATAATCAATATGAAACACCGAATCGAAATTTTAGTGGCCATCCTGTCCGCATCGGTAATGTTGTTAGCCGCTTGCGATAAGACCGAAGTCTCTGATAATACTGAGGTGGACTCTTTAAGAAGAAGCATTATAGCTTCAATCAACAAGAACATTAAAAATGTTGATGGACAGATCGCATCTCTTGAAGATGAACTCGCCTCGATGAGAACTTCTAAAAAGTATAAGGAGGACGATTTACGCCTTCTCGAAGAGAAAATCTCCGCAGCCTCAAAACGGTTATCAGACATAAGAAACTCAGTCGCCCTATTGGAGAATTCTTCTTCGTCCTTCACCGAAAAAGCTGAAGAAATAAA
Organism: Firmicutes bacterium CAG:460; assembly: GCA_963624185.1. GTDB lineage: Bacteria > Bacteroidota > Bacteroidia > Bacteroidales > UBA932 > Cryptobacteroides. The sequence continues at coordinate 18,610 of CAVFNP010000033.1, forward strand.
TTCTGACCTTGAGTCGCTGGATTCGGAGATAGCGTCAATTCGAGTGATGATACAGAAATTGAAGGCAGATGCTACCGATACTGATGGCGGTGGTGTTGAAAAGATTATCTATGTCCCAAAATACGATGACCGTCCGGATTCGTTGCACTATCATCTGGATGGGCTGAAAATTATAGGGGACATAACCTTAAGATTTGTTGCACAACCGCAGGAATCCGCAAGCTCCATTGCCGAGAATTGGCAAACCTCCCTTTCTGCGCACGCGATATACGATGGTGATGAATTTGACTTGGCAATAACGGATGTGTCGGTAAACAGTGCTGGTCTATTGCTGATTTCCATATCTGCGGATAGTCTCCCGAGGAATTTCATAGAAGGAGTGGGGTGCGGAGGGGTCAAGGTTATGTATGGAGAAGAGCCAATCAGTAGTTCTATTCGTGCAGGTGCTATTGTTGATGAATCGGTCGTTCTAACTATGTTGCAGGAATTTGACTGCAATGGCGATGGGCAAATTATTGATGATCTGGAGGAAAGGATTAGTTTCAACACACGGGATTATCCGGAGTTGAAGTCGTATTTTGATTTACTTTTTGCCGCAATGCCGGCTTTAACTTCCTTGTCTTGTTGCGGAACGGATTTGACGACTCTCGATCTGTCGAACAATCCTGCGCTTACAGGGCTGTATTGCTACAATAACAGCAGTTTGACGACTCTTAAAGTGTCGAATTGTCCTGCGCTCACGGAGCTGGAGTGCTACAATAACAGCAGTCTGACGACACTGGATTTGTCAAACAATCCAACTCTTACGAAATTGACGCTTGGTGGCAATGGTCTGTCTACTCTTGATCTGTCAAAC
>CAVFNP010000034.1:0-18363 GCA_963624185.1 Firmicutes bacterium CAG:460
TTAAAATTCGTCTTCAGCGCCACGGTAAGAAGAATTTCGCATTCTTCCACATTGTAGTGGCAGACACACGTGCTCCACGTGATGGTCGTTACATTGAGCAGATTGGCTCTTACAATCCTAACACGAACCCTGCTACCATCAATCTCGATTTCGAGAGAGCTCTTGCATGGGTAAAGGTAGGTGCTCAGCAGAGCCTGGTATGTCGCAGAATCCTTTCTTATGAAGGAGTACTTCTCCGTAATCATCTTGATGGCGGTGTAGCTAAGGGTGCTCTTAGCCAGGAGGCTGCTGACAAGAAGTTTAACGACTGGAAGTTACAGCACGATGCTAAGATAGAATCTAAGGTGGCTGGTCTTCGTAACGACGCTATCGCTAAGGCTAACGCGGCTAAGGCAGAGGAGGTCAAGGTTAACGAGGCCAGAGCAGAGGCTATCGCAAAGCGTGCCGCTGAACTTGCTGCAGAAAAAGCTGCAAAAGAGGCTGAGGCTGCAGAGGCTCAGGCAGAGACCGAAGCTCCAGCAGAGGCTTAATGCTTGGCATAGCTAAAATTCTTAAATCTTACGGGACAGACGGAGCTTTGATTGTCAGCGCTCCGGAATATGACCCGGCAGAATTTACGGAACCGGTGCTCATCTGTTTTGATGGGCTTCCGGTTCCTTTTTTTATTGAAGAATCCACTCCGCGCGGGGTGAATAAATATATCGTCCGACTCACCGATGTCAGCTGCCTTAAAGATGCCGAAGAGATGGTAGGTCGCGACATTTTTATTGAATCAGGTGAAGGGGCGCACTCTGAAGCGGAATTCGACTTTATAGGGTGGAAGGTTTATGATAATGGCTCGCCGATAGGGGTTGTTGAGGATATAGAGCCTATTCCGGGGAATTTCTGTCTGGACGTGAAACTGTCAGAGGGCAGAGAGGCTTCAGTAATGATACCTCTGCACGAGGATTTTATCGATTCTCTCGAGCCGGACTCCATGGAGCTTTTCCTGACTCTTCCGGAAGGCCTTTATTAGGAGCGTTTGCTAGCGCGCCGGTCAAGCATCACTTTGATTGTCAGTGTGTAGGTGAAGTATCCTATCCAGCTGAATATCAGCAGATACGCGCATAAGCCGATTTTTCCGGCGGCTTTAAGGTCTTTCCTTCGTGCGACTTCTTTAAGCAGCGTTGCACTGGCAATGCATCCGCTGAGGTAAATCAGTATGAAAAGTACACCTATTATCATCTCCCTGTCTTTTTAAATATACCATACACCGCAGCACCGCTTCCGCTCATTGAAGCATATACTGCGCCTTTCTCATATAACCGTTCTTTTTCTTCCTTGATATGCGGGTGCAGCGGAAATACGCTGTCCTCGAAATCGTTATGAAGTGTGTTTTTCCACGTTTCCACTCCCTGTGAAGATATTGTTTCTCTGATTGACGGGTTTGCCTTTCTCGGGGTGATTCCTTTATAGGCCTCGGCTGTGCAGATGCATTCGGAGTCTGGCATCACTACCTGCACCTCATAATCTTTCAGAAGGTCAGGAGCTGCGCTGAGCACCTCGCCCTTTCCTTCGCCCCATTGAGGCGTGGCGCGTATGAAAAATGCACAGTCCGAGCCAAGCGTCTGTGCCAAGGCGCACATCTGCTCTTCGGTCAGGGATAGTCTGAAAAGGGTGTTCAGGGCTTTAATGGTATAGGCGCAATCTGAAGAGCCCCCTCCGAGCCCCGCACCTGTGGGAATCTGTTTTTTCAGATGGATGTGCACATTCCCTATGCCGTATATCTGCTGCATCAGACGAAAGGCCCGGACACTGAGGTCTTTTTCTACGTTCCATGTAGCTCCTTCAATCTCTATGCTGAACTCTTCACTTTTTTCTACCTTGAGAGTGTCGTGCAGAGAGTAGACCGGGTAAAAGAGCGTCTCGATATCGTGAAAGCCGTCTTCGCGTCTACGTATGACATTAAGGCCCAAGTTGATTTTAGCAGGCGGAAAAAGAAGGACGCTGTCGCGCTGGCAGGAGAATTCGCATCCGCAGAAGAGCTGATTGTAAAATCCCTGTTCGCGTATAATCTCCACTCTTCTGTCCTGCAACCCTCCTTTGCGCCAATTCATACCCCACCATATCAGTTTTGTTTTTTCTGCCGGCATATCGGACGCCCCATATTGCTGAAGGCCAAGGCTTTCGCCGTTGATGTCAGCTACGGCGCGTTCTCCTGCCGCGTTTATCTGCTCAATGTTTTTCCATCGGGAAGAAGCGAGTGTGGTGGTGAGGATAGAAAAGCCGCTTTGTGAGGCGAATCGCGCCGCTCTTTTCAGCCGGAAAGTAAAGCACTGCAGACACCTCGCTCCTCGTTCGGGCTCTTGTTCGCGGGAATATCCCACTTTTTCCAGCCAATCCTCGTGGTCGTAATCATCTTCGAAATATGATACTCCGAGAGTGTTGCAGTAGCGAATCAGTTCCTGCTTTCTATGCTCGTACTCCTCTCTGGGAACTATGTTTGAATTGGAGAAGAACACCGCCACATCCAGATGGTTCTGCAACATACACTCAAGTATGGCAGAAGAGCACGGCGCGCAGCAGCAGTGCAGCAGTATCCGTCCGTCGGATGGTGGTGTCAGCTCCAGCATAACAGAAAAATCAGGACTGCAAATTTAATAAAAACAAAAATATTTTGTGAATTTGATAAAAATTGTTACTTTTGCAGTCCCAAAGTAGAACTGCGGATGTGGTGAAATGGTAGACACGCTACTTTGAGGGGGTAGTGGGCGTTGGCCTGTATGAGTTCGAGTCTCATCATCCGCACCGGAAAGCGATCTGAATTTCAGGTCGCTTTTTTCATATGTCCACGATCTTTTCGTCAGCGAAACTGTAAAAGGAGTGGTCGCACAATATTATGTGGTCCAGCAGGTCCACGTCACACGCTGAGCAGACCTTATGCAGGGCTTCGGTTACGCTCAGGTCGGCACGGGACGGTGAAGGGTTGCCGCTCGGGTGGTTGTGTGCAAGGATAATGGCCGCAGCACCTTTTTCGAGAGCCATCTTCACTATCTGTTTAGTGTTGATGGACACCGAATCGTCACTTCCTATGCCAAGCGCCTGGACGAATATGGCTTTATGCGCACGGTTCATGAAGATTACCCAGGCTTCCTCGTGCTGTGTCCCCTTCAGGGCTGATATAAGAATCTCGTAGGCATCCTTGGCGCATAGGATAGGCTTGTCTTCAGGGTCTTTGCTTTCCGAGAAAAATCGGCGCCCTATTTCAAAGGCCGCAAGTAATGTGGCCGCCTTGTCCTGCTTTATCCCGGTGAAGGTGCATAGCTCCCGTTCTCCCAATCGTGACAGGGCGATCAGACTTCCGTTGCATTCTTTCAGCAGATTTCTGGAGATGTCCAGTACGTTGATTTCTTTTGTGCCCGTACGTAAGAGAATGGCAAGCAGTTCGCCATTGGAAAGGGCCGCTGGCCCGAAGGAAAGAAGCCTCTCTCGAGGTCTTTCGCAAAGTGAAAGATCTTTGATTTTCATAGTTCAGTTTTCTGCAAAGGTAAAAATAAAAAGCGGGCAGAAAAAATCTGTCCGCTTAGGGGTGCGATGTGGGGCTCGAACCCACGACACCTAGAACCACAATCTAGTGCTCTACCAACTGAACTAATCGCACCATAAAAGGACTGCAAATATACAACTTTATTTTTATTCTGCAAATCTGCAGCCCTCAAGTCTGATTATTCCACTACTACTTCAGAGCAGAGGATGTTCCCCTTTGCGAGGTGAGCGGTAACTTTTACATAGCGGCACTGCACATCGAGCCCGTCTGCGAAGAGAATGTCGGTCCAGCAGTCCAGCAGCTTGTTCGGCCAATTTTCATAAGCTACGGTCTTTACCTTCTTGAAATGTTTTCCGTCGGAAGATACTTCCACTTCCATGCACTGCGGGATGGTGTAATCATCAGGGAAGTAGTTGCAGAAGTGCGCTGCCACCTTATTTATCTTCTTCTTGGCTCCAAGGTCCAGCACGCACTCCATCTGTCCTCCTTCAAAGCATTGCCAAGCCTCGTCCGTCGGATTCTCCCAGCCGAAGGCGCCGTCACTTAGTTCCTTAGGCCCCTTCACTACTTTATATGTCCCGAAATCTTCTCCGCGGTAGATTCTCTCAAGAGTCTTCCATCTCGGATCGCCTGCGAGCCATGCCATATAATCGGAATAGAGCTCATTGGCATAAATCATCTGGCCTACAGGATAATCTGAGCCCGGTTTGTCGAACATTCCGCAGACGATGAAGCTGACTACTTCTTCGGCTCCGGCCTCGCTCACTCCCACGATCTGTGAAAGTATGCGGCTGAATGATGCCGGGATAAGGGTGGAGTACCAGTTGTTCGGCTTGCGGTCCCAGGTGAAGGATTCGATATTGGCCCAGAAATCTATGCCGGCGCGACGGTGAATCTCTCCCACCTGTTTGAAATGTTCCTTCATGTTTTTCATAGGGAACTGTTCACGCACGCAGCCTATTTCGTCCTGATAGGCGATTATATCCACGTCAAGCGCGCGGATGGAGGCCTCGAATTTAGGGTTGTCTATCTCCGCGCCGAAAAGTCCGTAAGGAGAGATGAGCATCTTCGCGTCCGGGGTCAGTTCGCGGGCGTGTGCGGCGATCTTGTTCACTCCGGTAACGGCGTAGTCGCCCAGATATGGGATGAAGCAGCCTTCGACAGGGATGTACCAGCCATAGAAAGACGGGCGCTTCCCGTAAAGGGATGCCAATTCATCCATAAATGCGCGGTTGGTCTTTATTACGAACGGATCCGACAGGTCATCGAGCTGGTCCTTGGCCCATCCGCAGCCCAGAAATACTTTCATCCCGAGGGCGTCGGCCGTGTCCATAATGGCTTCTACAGGACTTTTGCGACCTTCCTTATAGCCGCGTGGCATAAATTCGCTAGGATACATGGCCAAGCCTTCATTGGCCACGGTTACGATTATAAGGCAGTTCACTCCCATCTCGTGGAGTTCGGTGACCTTGCACGCCCAACGGTCAGGGTCGGTCTGGTCCACGTTGCGCTGGTTAGTGTAGTTGTTCCTTTCGTCTTGCCAGAAGAAGTTGATGAATGTTCCTCCGAGAGGTTTTACTTCCGCGCGAGAAATGAGTGAAGTAATGATCAGTAGTGTTACAAATAGTGCTTTTTTCATATAACATGTCTTTATCGGAGCACGAAATTATTGAAAAAAAACGAATTTATTAGTATCTTCACGGCGGAAAAGCAGGAGCGATGAAGATTTGAAAGTATCTTTAAGCGAGCAAGTCATAAATTATAAGCAGAATATAATTATAAGTAATATTTATAAATCACAAAAATTATGAAATTCAACAGAATTTTTTTCGTAGCCGCAACGGTTCTCACATTGTTGGCCTCGTGTAACGAAAAGGACGACCCTACTTCAGGGGAGGCTTCTCTGACTTTGAAGAGCGAGTCTACTGTAAATGTGGACAGCAAGGAGCAGTCATTTGACATCGAATTCGTGACCAACCGCGACTGGACGGCCAAGGCGGGGACCGACGATATTTGGCTTCAGATAGACCCGGCTTCCGGCAGTGCATCTTCCGATGTGCAGAAGGTGACGGTGACGGTGAAGCCTAACTATTCTTATAAGCGTAACGCCACCATCACCATCTCCATAGGCGTAACAAGCAAGAAAGTGACTCTCACGCAGGAAGGTAACGGCTCGGCTCCTGACGGGACTAAGGAGAATCCTTTCGACATAGCATCGGCTATCGCCAAATGTCAGGAAGTGGGACAGACTGTAAGTACGGAAAAGTATTATATCAAGGGTAAGATATCATCCATCGTTTCCGTTGAGACTTCGCAGTATGGTAATGCCAACTTCTATATGACTGAAGACGGTACGGAAAGTGATGTTAAATTTTATGCGTTCCAGGTTTACTATCTTGGCAATGTCAAATTCACATCTGCAGATCAGATCAAAGTGGGTGACGAGGTCGTTGTCTATGGCCAGATAGTTAATTATAAGGGTAATACTCCTGAAACCAATGGTAAGGGCTCTGCATATATCTACAGCCTGAACGGAGAGACAAGCGGCGGAGGCGAGGAGCCCAAGACCGATCCTAAGGGAACCGGGACAGAAGACGATCCGTTCAATGCCGCTGCCGCTAACGCCAAGTGTGTGGAGATAGGAACTACGGCCAGCACGGAAGAGTATTACGTTAAAGGCATAATAAGCAGGATTGTAAGCGTTGACCCTAGTTTTGGTAACGCTACGTTCTATCTTTCAGATGACGGCAGCACTACTCTAGATGAATTCTATGTATACCGTGTGCTTTCTTTCAATGGAGAGAAGTTCGTCTCAGAAGATCAGATCAAGGTAGGCGATGAAGTGGTGGTCAAAGGTAAGCTCATCAACTATTTCGGCAACACTCCGGAGATGACCCAGGGAGGACAGCTCGTGTCTGTAAACGGCGGACAGGAAGTGTCTGATTACATCTCAATAGACATTAAAAGTAAGGAGGTTACTTCCGAGGCCGGCAGCCTGGATGTTACGGTAAGTTCCAATCAGAGCTGGACAGTTAAGTCTGACAGCGAATTTGCTACAGTCTCTGCCGCATCAGGAGAGAATGACGGGACAGTCACCGTCTCTTATACCGCTAATGAAGGCACTGCCACACGCACCGCTAAGATTACTTTCACCGGTGCGGACGGGAAGAAAGCGGAGCTTACTCTTTCTCAGCTGTATCCTGGTGCCGCAGTCCTGACAGAGATTACTTGGGTGAAGACAGACTGGACAGGTACAAATAACCCATTGACCCTTACTGCATCCGGATTTAAAATTGTGTTGGATAAGCAGGATGGTACCACTAATCCGTATACGGCAGATGGAGAAGTAAGAGTTTATGCAAAGGGAACGGTTACCATTACTTCGGAAACGGAGATGACTAAAGTCGTGTTTCCTCTTTCCGCAAAGGCTGCTTATAGATATTGTGTAATAACCGCAGATAGCGGTGAGATTGCTGCTCAGGCAACCGGAGATACAGAAGTTACATGGACTGGTTCTGCAAAGAGCGTTGTCTTTACGGTTGGGGCTACTGCAGATTACGGCTCGGACGGCCCGACAAAAGCAGGTCAGTTCTGTTTCAAACAAATCAATATCAGATAATTGATGAAGGCTTTGTATAAAGCATTTATTATACTTTTTACTTCGGTGGCAATGCTGTCCTCCTGCCAGGAGGGCGGCATTGAGCCGAATAATAAGGTGGAACTTAACCTGACGCTTCAGACTACCGAACTCGGCAGATCGAAAGACTGTGTCTTTGTGAATGTCAGAGCGGAAGGCGAGTGGACGCTCGAACTGCGTTTCGGTGAGGGCGTGACGCCTTGGGCTACTCTGTCCCAGGAAAGCGGCTACGGAAGCAAATCCGCCATACTTCTTTATTATGAGGCTTATAGCGGCAGAGAGGCCAGAAGTGCGGATGTGGTTCTTTCGTCAGGGAGCGATTCCAGAACGGTGACCGTCACCCAGGCGGGACTTGCAAGCACAGCCATGTATCCTACAGCACAGGCCCGCTGGATGGAACTTCCTGAGACTAAGGAGGACGACGGCCTGGAGTGGGGCAAAGTGACCATGTCCTATAACGGAAGCACCATCCGTAATTATTCCTATTATTACGACTATGATAATCTCGTGTCGCACTGGGTGGCTTATCCGCTTAACACTTCTCTTATAGGGAGTGGAAGCAGGACTAATTCCTGGGGTGTTCTTGACCCCAATATGCCGTCTTCACAGCAGGCGGTGCTCTCCAGCGGCTATAACAGAGGTTATGACAGGGGACATCAGATTCCTTCTGCCGACAGGCTTTCTGCAGATGCTAACCCCAAGACATTTTACGGCACGAATATGACCCCGCAGATAGGTCACGGCTTCAATCAGGATATTTGGGCTGCGCTTGAAGGCAAGGTGAGGGATTGGTCGCGCACTTGTGACACGCTTTATGTGGTGACTGGCTGCGTTGTAAAGGAGAATTCCACTGTTTCCGGCGGGGAGTACGCTGTCGGCGGTTATGTTTATGATAATAACGGCAAGAAGGTAGCCGTTCCTGTGGCATACTATAAGGCAGTGCTTCGCTACAGCAAGTCTTCAAGCACTTACGGGTATTCGGGATATTGCGGTGCCGCCATTTATCTCGAACATAAGTATTATTCTGAAAGCGGCATATATCAGGAAGATCTTATCTCAATAGACGCTCTGGAAGAGAAGATAGGAATAGACCTGTTTGTCAATCTTCCCGCGGCCATAGGGGAAAGCCAGGCAGCGAAGGTGGAGGCCCAGGATCCTTCGAATGTGGCCTGCTGGAAGTAAATACTACTGACTGATAATTAATTAACGCGAGAATATGAAGAAATCGTTAATCCTTGTAATCTGTGTTTTCGTCACGCTCCTTTGCGCTTATGGACAGAAAACAAAGCAGAATTACGTAATAGGGTTCTATAACCTCGAAAATCTCTTTGACATCTACGATGACCCGGTAAAGAACGATGCCGAGTATCTTCCGGAAGGAAAAAACAAGTGGACTCAGGCCAAATATGATATCAAGCAGCGCAATATGGCCAAGGTCATAGCCGAGATGGCTAAAAATAATGGCAGATATCACACTATTCTGGGAGTGTCCGAAGTGGAGAATCGGCTGGTTCTCGAAGACCTGGTAAGTCAGGAGGCTATCATGGATGCCAATTATCAGATAGTCCATTATGACAGCCCGGACAGGCGTGGAGTGGACGTGGCTCTTCTTTATAAACCGGATCAATTCACATACCTGGACAGCGAGGCCATTCCGTTCACATTCGAGGGGTCGGATATAGATTTCTCGGATACGGACACGGATTATTTCCGCACCCGTGACATTCTTATGGTCTACGGACTGATAGATGGAGAGGAGTTCGCATTTTATGTGATGCATCTTCCTTCACGTCTGGGCGGTAAAGGCGGTAATCTCCGCTGTCGTGGTGCCGAGATAGCTTATGCGCACGCGCAGAAGATGGAGGCTCTCCATCCCGGAATCAAGATAGTGATGATGGGCGACATGAATGACGATCCGTTCGACGAGTCCATGTGCACCTATCTTCACGGTAAGGAAACTCGTGAAGAGGTAGGGCCTCAGGATTACTACAACCCTTATATCTCCATGATAAAGGCGGGTTACGGTTCGCTTTGCTACCAGGGTGTCTGGTGCATCTATGACCAGGAACTTGTGAACTATAACTTGACATTCGCTCCCAACGGGGGACTCAAGATACAGCCCGTGACCAAGGGGCGCGGCGTGTGGTATGACGGAGTCATCTTCAAGCGTCCGTTCATGACCACCCAGAAAGGCACATACAAAGGATATCCGTTCCGTACATATTCGAACGGAGCGTTCGTGGGCGGGTATTCAGACCACTATCCTACATATATTGTGATTGGCAAATAATAAACAGCTTCTTATATAATGAAAAAAACACTAACCAGCATCTGTGCGGCCTTGTTGCTTCCGTTGTGTGCTTTTGCACAGCAGGTGGGAGGCGTGAAGGCGACGGTTGTGAGCCGTGCCGGAAGAGCCCCTATTGCAGATGCCACCATCACCGTTCTGCGCTCGGGCAGCCCTGTAAGTACGGCTACCTCTTCTCAAAACGGAACGTTTGAAATTACTGGACTTGAAGACGGAAAATATACCTTGACGGTTGAGGCCGAAGGATATGCTTCTTCGCAGATCAACCTGTCGGTCGAGGGTTTCGTAAGAGATTTGATGTTCGTGTCTTTGGTTCCTGAACAGGCCATCAAAGAGGCGGATGATTCAAGCTATGCCGAATTCGATATGGAGGACTCCGGGTATTCGGATAATCCTTCCATTCTTTTCGGAGCCAATGACCCATATAACAATATAGTAGGTTATGGCTTCAGCGATGTGCGCTTCAAGAACAGAGGTTATAACAGCGAGGCGCAGGACGTGCTTTTCGCCGGAATTCCCATTAACGACGCGCTCACCGGCTATTCTCCATACTCTCTATGGAGCGGTCTTAACGAGGCTACGCGTTCCAAGGAGACTACCATAGGACTTGACGCCCATGATCTGTCATTCGGCGGATATAACGGCGTCACCTCCATAGACGGTACTCCTTCATCCGTTCGTCCGGGCCTTCGCTTCAGCGTGCTTTCGAACTCCGCGCTTTACCGTCTCCGTCTTATGGCCAATTACGCTTCGGGCGTGATGGACAATGGTTGGAGCTATGCGGTGAACGTGTCCGCTCGCCTTGGCGGTAACGACTGGGTTAAGGGCGTGTATTATAAATATCTGTCATACTACGCAGGTGCCGAGAAAAAGTTCGGTGATGAGCACAGATTGGCATTCATGACATTCGCCACGCCGGGCGAGAGAGGAGCGCAGAATGCTTCCACTCAGGAGGTTTATGATCTTATGGGTGACAATATGTATAATTCCAACTGGGGTTATCAGAACGGCAAGATCCGTAATGCCCGCGTGCGTTCAACCTTTGAGCCTGTGTTTGTGGCCAAATACGCTTACACTCCGAGCACGGAGCTGGAACTTGACGCGGCTCTTCTTTTCAGAACGGGACGTAACGGCTATTCTGCCCTTGACTGGTACGATTCTGCCGATCCCCGTCCGGATTATTACCGTAATCTGCCGAGCTATTATTACGACGAGAATCCTGACATGGGCCGGTATGACGAATACCAGGCCGCTCAGCAGAGAGAGGCTTGGCTTTTCGATTCCGAAACTCAGCATCTCAACTGGGATTTCATGTATAACGTGAACTACAACTCGGCTAACGGGCGTTCAAAATATATTCTTCAGGACAGACGGACGGATCAGAATGACCTTAACCTCGCGCTAAGCGGAAAATGGTCTCCTGTAAGCTGGTTCACTCTTAACGGCGGCTTCAACGGAAGACTTAACCGCACGGAGTATTTCCAGACGGTGAAAGACCTTCTCGGAGGAGAGTATTTCTTGAATATCAATAATTTCGCGGAGCGTGACTATGCGTTCTCCGAAGCCAAGATACAGAACGACCTGGACTATTGGCTTGACAAAGGTACCGCTCAGGTGCTTGGAAAGGGCGATAAGTACGGTTACGATTACTATGCTCACGTGCGCAGTGCCAAATTCTGGGCTAACGGCAAATTCGAGGCCGGCCCGTTCAAGGCGAATGTGGCAGGTCGCATCGGATATGAAAGCTTCTATCGCGAAGGCCTTATGCGTAACGGTCTTTTCCCGGGACAGAAGGCAGACGGGTCTGATTATATAATAGACGGCGTGAACCTTACCAAGGACGGCGCTTACCAGACTTCTTACGGTAAGAGCGACGTGGCCGGATTCGTGGTGGGCGGAATCAAGGCCGGAGCCGAGTATGTTCTCACCGGAGGACACCGCTTCTATGCCAATGTCGGTTATTTCGAGGACGCTCCTAAATTCAGCGGAGCATTCCTTTCACCTCGTACACGTAACACCCTGGTGGACGGTCTTGTCAACACCAAGACTTTCTCTGCTGACGCCAATTATCAGTACAGCAACGGCGGATATAACCTTCGTGCCAGCGCGTTCTACACCACCATCAATGACCAGAGCAAGGTGATGAGCTTCTACGATGACTCATATAACTCTTTCACCAATTTCGCCATGACTGGAATTGACGAGAGGCATATGGGTATCGAGCTCGGATTCAAGGTGCCGTTCTTCATAACCAACCTTACCCTTCAGGGAGCTTTGAGCCTTGGTGAATACATATACACTTCGACTCCTACCATGACCGAGACCGTGGACAACAGTTCTGCCGTACTGGTGGAGAACGAGCCTATCACCTATTGGAAGGAGCATCCGGTATATGCGAAAGACGCTGACGGCAATTACATCATAAGCGAGGACGGCAAATACCAGCTCTCCAAGGTTCAGAAACACTATGTGCCTTCCACCCCGCAGCTTGCCGCCAATTTGGGACTTAACTACCGTCTCCCTTCATATTGGTTCTTCTCGCTTGGCGTGAATTATTATGCCAATTCATATCTGAGCATGAATCCTCTTTATCGCACGGAACTCGCTGTCGTAGGCCCTGATGACTCACTTACTTCCGCTTCACGCAATGAGCACCGCAAAACGTGGTATCTTTCAGAAGATATAGTGAACCAGGGTCTTAGCGCCGAGGAGATAGAGTATATGGCCTCACAGGAGAAATTCGACCCGGCATTCGTGCTTAATTGCAGCGTAGGTAAATCGTGGTATATTCAGAGGAAGTACCAGTTCGGATTCTCTCTGGAGGTGAAGAATATGCTTAACAACCGTAATATCAAGACTGGCGGTTATGAACAGACCCGTCTTGTCGACAGCGGAAGCTACACCAGATATTATCGCTTCGACAGCAAGTATTTCTACATGCAGGGAGCCAATTATATGTTGAACCTTTATTTCAGATTCTAAGGAGGAGAGTATAATATGAAAAAGCAATTGTTTACAGCCATCGCTCTATGCGCTCTTCTCACTTCTTGTGAAGAGTTCTCACCTGTCTTCACCTTCAAATACGATGACCCTGCCCATTATGAAGATGAACAAGGTTCGCAGATAGTGCAGCCGGGGGACATCGAGGTGACCCACACCATAAAGGAGCTTTCGCAGCTTTATACCAACGGGCAGCCTTTTGTAATGGAGGATGATATCGTCATCGCGGGACGGGTCATCTCGAACGACCAGCCGGGTAATTTTTATAATCAGATTTACATCCAGGATGAAACGGGCGGCATCGAAGTCAAGATAGCCAAGAATGCTCTTTACAATGAGTACAAGCTTGGCCAGAAGGTATATGTCAAATGCGGACCGACAGAGCATACCGGCGGACTTTCATTGGGAAGTTACGGTTATAAATCAGGAAGTTACGGTGGTAACGGCATGACCCAGATCGGTGCCGAGTTCTACAAGGGAACATATGGGACCGAATACGAGACGTCTTACATACGTTCCGGCCGTGTGATTAAGGAGCACATCTTCAGGGAAGCTCCTGCGGATGCTGAGCCTGTAGAGCCTAAAGTCATAACGGAGTCTCAGCTCCCGTCAAAAGACGCCACTATCTCCACTTGTCCGTATCTTGGAACGCTTGTAACCATCAAGGGTCTCAAATATGGAGGAGAAATTTTCACGCTTCTGTATCTGAGCGGTTCGGAGTCAAGCAAGAACTCCAATAACCGAGTCTTCCTTTCGGATGCGACTTGGGGAATAGATACATGGGCCATGAGCAAGACCAATTTCCTTACTCATCTTCAGAGGGGAGACTGGGATTCTGCAAGCATAGGCAATTCCGGAGACAATATTTACGGAACCGTAGGCAGCGTGGATCTCAAGTATCTTCAAAGCGCTGACGCTCCATTCTACGAGAATGTGGTGGACCTTCAGGATGCGGCCTTTTGCCGTAATGTATATTACTGGGTATATGGTAAATATCCGGAGGCGGAGGAAGATGCGGCCCTCGCAGAAGATAGGCTCAAACCGGACAATCTCGTGAAATTGTGGCCAAGATACTGTCTCGCGAAGAACGCGAACGGTTATGCTGTCAGCCAGTATTTCAAGCTTGGAAGCACTGAGATACAGCTTCGCACCAGCGGATATTCGAAATTCTGTGATCAGAAGATTCCTCAGTCAGTGCTTGACGGTACAGCCACGGTATCTCTTACCGGTGTGCTTACTCTTTATCAGGGTAGTATACAGTTCATAGTTAACAGTCTGGACGACATAGTGGTAGAATAATGATGAAAAAGATATTAGCAATAATTGTAATGGCTGTTTCCGTAATGTCTTGTCATAGCAATCCATTTCTTACACAGTGGGATACCCCTTACGGTATCCCACCGTTCGATAAGATAAGAACCTCAGATTACATTCCTGCCGTGCAGGCAGGCATAGAGCAGCAGAGAAAGCAGATAGAGGCTATAACGTCTGACCCTGCCGTTCCTACATTTGACAACACCATAGCTCCGCTTGAACTTTCGGGGGATATTCTCTCGAAGGTGGAGGGCGTGCTTTTTAATGTGGCTGAGACCGATCAGACCCCTGAACTTGACGCCGTGCTGGAAAAGGTGATTCCTATGCTTAGTGACCATAGCGCCGACATTAATTTCAATAAAGCCCTTTACCTGAGGGTGAAGGCCGTATGGGAGAGTGATCAGAGTGCTCTTACCCGCGAACAACAGATGGTCCTGAAAAATTGGTATGAAGGATTTGAGCGTGAGGGAATTGGCCTTAGCGAGGAGGCACAGGAAGAACTCCGTAAGATAAATGCCCGCTGCGCTGAACTGACTCAGAAGATAGGAAACAATATCCTCGCCGAAAGCAATGCTTTTCAGGAGCGTTTCGGTTTCAGTGTAAGCGATTATCCTTCGAAGATGACTTCCACGGCTGACCGTGAGCTTCGCCGGCAGTATAACGAGGCCTATCGCAGTCGCGGACATAACGGTAATGAGAATGACAACCGTGCGTTGATTCTTGAACTGGTATCGTTGCGTACCCGCAAGGCCAATATCCTGGGTTATGAAAGCAGTGCCGCTTTCACTCTTTCGGACAAGATGGCTTCCACTCCTCAGACGGTGGATAGTTTCCTGCAGGGCATAATGGATGCGGCTGTGCTTAAAGCAGGAGAGGAGATCAAGGATATGCAGGCCGTCATGGATCAGGACATAAAGGCCGGGCTTCTTCCAAAGGGTTCGAAAATAGAGCAGTGGGACTGGTGGTATTATGCCGAGAAAGTACGCAGGGCCAAATATGACCTGGATGAAGATCTTGTAAGTACATATTTCAAGGCCGAGAACGTGCTGAACGGAATATTCACTGCCGCCAAGATGCTTTATGACGTGAATGTGGAGAAACTTTCAGG
This sequence comes from Firmicutes bacterium CAG:460, assembly GCA_963624185.1. Lineage (GTDB taxonomy): Bacteria > Bacteroidota > Bacteroidia > Bacteroidales > UBA932 > Cryptobacteroides. The sequence goes on from CAVFNP010000034.1 coordinate 14,894, forward strand.
CGTGCCGAGTTATAATCCGGATAAGGTGACCACTTGGAAGGTGACCAATCCTGATGGATCGCTTGTGGGTATTCTCACCACGGACCTTTTTCCTCGTCCGAGCAAGAGAGGCGGGGCTTGGATGAACAATGTTCGTGGCCAATGGGTGGACGCACAGGGCAATGACATCCGTCCTATCATCGTGAACGTGGGCAATCTGTCGGAGTATATGAGTATAGACGACGTGCAGACCACTTTCCATGAGTTCGGGCACGCCCTTCACGGCATGCTTTCGAAGTGCCACTACCAGTCGGTGAGCGGCACGAACGTTAAGCGTGATTTCGTAGAGATGTTCTCCCAGTTTAACGAAAACTGGGCTTTCCAGAAGGAACTGCTTGCCCTTTATGCTAAAAATGACGCGGGGGAAGTGATTCCTCAGGAGTTGGTTGACAAGATAAACAACGCCCTCAAGTTCAATCAGGGATTTATGACCACCGAACTTTGTGCGGCTTCCATCCTTGATATGCGCTGGCACGAACTTACTTCCGTTCAGGGAATTGACATAGATGCGTTCGAGGCAAAGGTGGCCAAGGAGATTGGCCTTCCTAAGGAGATTACTTTCCGTTATCAGAGCACGTACTTCAACCATATTTTCGGTGGAAGCGGTTATGACTCCGGATATTATGGCTATCTTTGGTCCGAAGTTCTGGACAAGGATGCGTTCAGTATTTTCCAGGCTTCCAAGAATGGAGTGTGGGATAAGGAATTGGCATATAAGTTCAAGACCACCTTCCTGGAAAGGGGAGGAAGCGAGGAGCCGATGACGCTCTACCGCGAATTTGCCGGCCGTGAGCCGGATTCGAAGGCCATGCTTCACGCACGCGGATTGGAATAAGACTTTGTCAGTAGTGTAATTAGATATGAATAAAAAAGTACTTTTGATGATTCTGGATGGTTGGGGCGAAGGCCGTCACGACCACAGTAATGCCATTTATACACAGGGGGCGCCTCATATAGATGCTCTTCGTGCCAAATATCCGCATTCTCTTCTTCAGGCTTGCGGAGAGTATGTCGGACTGCCGGACGGACAGATGGGAAATTCCGAGGTGGGACATATGAATATAGGTGCAGGTCGTACCGTTTATCAGGACCTGGTGAAGATAAATATCGCTTGCCGTGAGCATAAACTTCTTCAGAACAAGGAGATAGCTGCGGCTTTCGAGAACGCTAAGACGAGCGGCGGCAAACTTCATCTTATGGGACTCTGTTCTCATGGCGGAGTGCATTCTTCGCTTGATCACGTGTATGAGATTCTCGCCGAGGCCAAGCGTTTCGGTCTGGAAAAGGTCTATGTGCACTGCTTTATGGACGGCCGTGACACTGATCCGCATAGCGGACTTGGCTTTGTGAAAGAACTCGAAGAGCATATGGCCGGCTCTACCGGTAAGGTGGCTACCGTCTGCGGAAGGTTCTACGCTATGGACCGGGACAAGAGGTGGGACCGTATCAAGGCTGCTTACGATATGCTTGTCGACGGCCGCGGAGCTGAATTCACAAGTGCGCAGCAGGCTATTCAAGCTTCTTATGATGAAGGTGTTACCGACGAGTTTATCAAGCCTGTGGTTATCACCGAGGGCGGAAAGCCGCTTGCCAGGATAGAGGCCGGGGATACCGTCATATTCTTCAATTTCCGTAATGACCGCGCCCGTGAGATGACATCTGTCCTTACTCAGGCCGATATGCCGGAGCAGGGGATGCATACCATTCCGCTTTATTATTGCTGTCTTACTCCTTATGACGCTTCTTTCAAGGGACTTCATATTCTTTTCGATAAGGAATTGGTTACAGGAACTCTCGGAGAGACGCTTGCTGCGGCCGGAAAGAGACAGCTCCGCATAGCCGAGACAGAGAAGTACGCTCACGTGACCTTCTTTTTCAACGGCGGACGCGAAGAGCCTTTCGAGAACGAGGACAGAATTCTGGTCAACTCTCCTAAGGTGGCTACATACGATCTTCAGCCGGAGATGAGCGCTCCTGAGGTGGCTTCGAAACTTATCGATGTGCTCAAAAGCGAGAAGGAGGATGCCATCATCCTTAACTTTGCCAACGGTGATATGGTGGGTCACACCGGTATTTATCCCGCTATCTGCAAAGCCGTCGAGGTGGTGGACAATCTCGTGGGAGAGGTGGTGGATACGGCTATAGAGCACGGTTATGCTGTTCTTCTTACTGCAGATCACGGTAATGCCGACTATGCTGTCAACGAAGATGGCACTCCTAACACCGCGCATTCCCTTAATCCTGTTCAGTTTGTGGTCATCAATGCCGGCGACGAGGTGAAGACCGTAAAGGACGGAGCGCTTTGCAACATCGCGCCTACTATCCTTAAGATTATGGGCATCCCTCAGCCTGAGAGCATGACCGCTGAGCCGCTGATATAGGATAGTGTGCGGGTGTTATAGATTGTTTGAAAGATAGGCGATGTACAAATTTACACCGATACTTAAAACTCTTGTCTGGGGCACGGAAAGCTGGGTGCTTTCTTCTGTCCCGGGCAGTGAGTCCGTAGTCGCTGAAGGTCCCAGGAAGGGAGCCAGGATAACGGACATATACCCCGGGGAGTTTCCTCTTCTGATTAAATTCATCGATGCCAAGCGAGACCTGTCCATACAGGTGCATCCGAACGATGAATTGGCCGCCCAAAGGCACCATTGCAAGGGCAAGACCGAGATGTGGTATATCATAGGGGCTTCAGAGGGGGCGCATCTTATAAGCGGTCTTAAGAAGGAGATTACTCCGGCGGAATATGTATCCCTGGTGGAGCAGGGCAGGATTACCGATGTGCTTCAGGACTATAAGGTCAGCAGGGGAGATGTGTTTTTCCTTCCGGCGGGAAGGATCCACGCCATAGGAGGTGGATGTTATCTGGCTGAGATTCAGCAGACTTCCGATATTACATATCGTATCTACGATTACGGCCGTCTCGGGCTTGACGGAAAGCCTCGTCAGCTGCATACCGAGCAGGCCAAGGATGCGATTGACTACACTGTTCACGATGATTACAGAACGCACTATACCGTGCGGGAGAATGCTGCGAGCAAGCTGGTTCACTGCCCTCAGTTCCGCACTGACCTTCTCAGTCTGGACAAGCCTTTTACTCAGAGGGTTGACGCTGAATTCAAGGTGCTGATAGCCGTTGAGGGTGAAGTCGTGTTGGAGTCGTCTTCCGGACAGACACATCTGATGCCGGGCGAATGTGCGCTGGCGCTTGCCGCAGAGGATAAAGAAATAAAAATTACACCTCTATCCGGAAAAGTTACCCTTCTGACTACTTGTTAGAAGGGTAATTTTTATGTAGGATTGCCGTTTGTCGGCAATCTCAATAATGTAGAGATTGTCGATGCGGCGGCCGGTTGAATTTCCAACAGCTTTCCAGACGTCTTACAGTCCAGGTAGTTCTCTGTGGCACCTGTCTTGTACAGGTGAGGACA
>CAVFNP010000035.1:0-17692 GCA_963624185.1 Firmicutes bacterium CAG:460
ACTACCTGAAGAAACACCAGAACACAATTTTGCGCGAGCTATTTCGAATCGGCGCCACCATCGGCATATTCGGAAGGAAGCACGCCGAAACGCTCCTTGAAGCATTTGGTGAAATACGACTGGGTGGTATATCCCACCTTGAACATTACCTCCTTTATCGTCAGTTTTCCCTGAGCCAGATATGCCGCGGCCTTGTCCATACGTACGTCGCGTATGAATTCGGATACCGTCTTGCCCGTAAGCTGCTTGATTTTACGGTAAATCTGCTTTTCCGACCAGTGACTCTCCTCGTGAAGGACTGAAGCCGAGAACTCGCTGTCCTCCATATGAGCCGAGATGATGGAGATCATCTCTTTGAGGAAGTTCTCGTCAGGAGATTCAACTTCTTCCGCTCCGAGCGAAAGCATCTTCTGCCTGCGGCTGTTCTCCAGATAATGCTCGTGCTTGATAAGCAGACGTATGAGGGTCGCGTTAAGGTAACTGATGTCGAAAGGCTTGGTAATGAACGCATCGCAATACTCGTACGTGCTCATGCGGGTGTCCTTGTCATCTTTACCGGTAAGAATTATTACGGGAAGGAACGTGGTGTCCAGATTACCGCGTATGGAGCGGGCGAGTGTAACGCCATCCATTCCCGGCATCACGATGTCTGTTATCACAAGGTCTATCTTCTCCGTCTTGAGCAGTTCCAATGCGGCTTTTCCTTCGTCTGCGGTCAGGAAGCCGTAATCCTTGCCAAGCGAAGCGATAATGAAATCCCTGATGTCGGAATTGTCCTCGACCAGAAGTATGATAGGCTTTCTTTCGTGTCTCCACACCTGAGACAGGTTATAGAAGGAAGCACTGGCCTCGGCGTCATTCTTTACGGCGAAAGAGTCCGACTTCATAGTCGACAGCCTTATTGTGAACACGCTTCCCTTTCCCGGGGTCGAGCTCACGCTCAAATGCCCCTTATGCAGCTCCACTGCCTGTTTCACTATGTCCAGGCCAATTCCCGTTCCGGCCGGATTGACCCCTTTCGATGACGGCCCGCAGTAATACCGGTTGAAAATCTTCGGCAACTCGTCCTCCGGAATTCCACAACCGCTGTCTTCCACCTTGATATCCACATATACCATATCGGAAGTCTGCTCAGCCAGGTTCACTCCCACCAGGACGTTCCCGCCGCGAGGAGTAAACTTCAGGGCGTTAGAAAGCAGATTCTGAAGCGCCGCTTCCATTCTTACCTTATCTACGAGAAAGAGATAAGCTATGTCGTCGGCCACGAACCTGCAATTGATGCCTTTGTCAGCAAATACTTGGCAATATCTCAGCCAAACGTCTTTCACAAAGTCGGGAATCGACACCGGAGTAGGAACAAAAAACTTGGAAGACCCGTCGGTGTTGAATTCCGCCATACTGTGCAGCAGCAGATTCATCTTTTCTGCGTTCTTCTGCACGGTCTGCAGCTCGCGTGTTTTCATGGCGTCCGACTCCCGCGCCGTCATCTGCGAGATGAAACCCAGTATGATGCTCAACGGGCTTTTGAAATCGTGCGCTATATTGGCGAGAAACTCCGTCTTGCTGTTGGCCATATCGATGGCGCGCTGACGTTCGACACGCTCCATTTTCAGGTTGTGCCTTGTGGCCAACATATAATAGATGGCCAGCACTGCCAATATCGCCAGAAACAGGAAGAGACAGTGCGCCCACCATCTCTGATACCAGGCCTTCTCTATGTTAATGCGAACTGACGGGAGAGTGCTGCCGTTCAACTCATCGCTGAAAGCATATTCGAAACGGTAATCGCCCGACGGCACGTTTATGAACGTGGCTCTGTTCTGCCCACCTGGCAACTGGTGCCAATTGTCATCGAATCCCGCGAGACGGTATGATATGGTCTTGTCCGAGCCCCCGAAATCAAATGCCGAAAGGGAGAGGGAGAACGAGTTGCGGCCCACTGGAAGATTGATTTCAGTGGCGAAATCCGTATTGCTCTCCAGAACCAGTGTCCCGTCGTAGAGCGAGCCTGGCTGGAGCGTCTCGTCGTTTACACGCAGTTCCGTGATGCGTATGTCCGCGCTGTCGTGGTTTTTGTGCCCCACATCCGTTCCGGAAAGTTCAAGCAGACCGTCTATCGTGCCCAGAATCACCCTGTCTCCGATATGGCAGACGCTCATCAGCGGAAGTCCGGCCGTGGGAAAGTGACTCCATACTCCGCCTTCTTTCTCATAAGTGGCCAATGTGGACTTTCCGGCCACCCAGACTTTGCCGTCGTATATGTCAAGAGACATCATATAGCTGTGAAGGCCCTCGATCTTTTCAAGTTCTCCTTCACCCGAAAGACGATACAGACTGCTGTCGGTTCCAAGCCACAGGCAATCGTTGTCTTCCTTGGCCGTGAGTATGAAAGCATCGTCCGGCATGGCGATGCTGCAAAGTATCTCTTCGCTCTCACGGTCCCTGAGAGATATGATATCAAGTGAATTGCCGTATATCACATACAGAAGGGAGTCGCGGCACACCAGATCCCGTATGATGTTGCTCCGGAGCTGCGGGATCGAACTCTCCGCGTTAAGATGCCTTCCGCACATGACGGCTTTTCCGCCACTGGAGGCAAGCCTTTTTTTATCCACGCAGAAAAGTCCTCCGTCATAAGTTCCGAGCCACAGCCGGTTAAAAGGATCTTCGGCTATGGCGTACATCCAGTTGGAACTGTAGCGCCCGCTAGGCTCCGCAATGCGGCACGAATACACTTTCTGCAAGCGGTAATCGTAATAATCCAGTCCGCCGTCCGATGCTATCCACAGGCGGGAGCCGTCATCGAAAAGGTCGCGCACCTTATTATGGGACAGCTTTCCGTGAACGGAGCGTGAATCGGCCGTAAGGAAGAACCCCCGGTCCAGAGAATAATTGCTGCATATAAGACCGTCGCGTCCGGCAAGCCACAGTCTGTCGTGGCTTCCTACATCCATAAGACCTATGTCCAGTCCTGTGTCAAGCCCGGTTATCTTGCCCACACCGGTGAAACGGAAAGTCTGCGCCGGGTCGCACTTAGCCGCTCCGTGATCCGTTCCGAACCACAGGTGGCCCGATTTGTCTTCGGCGAGAGCCCATACTACATTGTTGGGGATGGAACTGCGGTCGCTCACGCTGTGTCTGCAGAAATCCAGACTGCCATCCTCGCGAAGAACCGCCACGCCGTTGTCCGTGCCCATCCACAAGTCCTTTCCGTGCTGAAGGAAGGTCTTGACCGGAATCCCGTCGATAAGATGCACTTTAGAAAGGTTTTTCCGCGGGTTATAGCGGAAAAGTCCGTTCTCGGTTCCTATCCACAGCTCTCCGTCCGCAGAAGAACATATGTCCAACACAAGAGTATTCCTGCCTTTCAGGATATCTGAGAGTTCATATCTATGCCAATGCTTTTTGTCATCTCGCTCCCAGATGCTGTCGTAAGAGCAGGCCCAGATGCTCGTCCCGGCTTTTCTTACGGCCGTGAAATGAGCGTCGGAGAGTTTTTTGAGTCGGTCTTCTCCGCCAAACAGGAAAAGTCCTGCTGTAGTGGCGGCGTAAAGGCCGTCGCTTTCCACCAGCAATCCTTTGACATGCAGTCCGGTGCTCCCGTCCAGAGTCCTGAAACGGTCGCTGACCGGATCATATTCGCTTATCCCTTTATCCGTACCTATAAATAATCTGTCGCGCAAACTGTCATAGGCCAAGGCATTAATCATGTTGTTGACTATGCAGTCCGGCTCATCCTTCTGGTAGCGGTAGCTTCTGAAATCGTAGCCGTCGTAGCGGAGCAGCCCGTCATCCGTTCCCATCCAGATGAATCCAGACGGATCCTGGGTTAGCGCAAATACGGATGTGACCTGACCGGAGGGCAGCACTATTGTATCGAACCTTTCAGAAGATGCGCCGCCACCTTTTCCGCTCAAGGCGGAAAGTGGAATTGGCATAAAGGCCAAAAGGCTTATTATTAAGGGAAGAAGTCTTTTCATCGCAGACAAATATAGAATTTGAACGCCAAAAACGCAAGATGTCCGATTTGTTTTACCTTATGTCCGATTTGTTGCACTGCGTTAAATCCACATTTTTTATTTTTGCATGTTAAAAAATCGCATGATTTAGACATTAACTAATAACAGTATAGATATGAAACAAACGTTTCTGAAATTTTTAGCCATTCTCTCGGGCACACTCGTCAGTGCCGCGGCTTTCTGTCAAAGCCATACCGTGAGCGGTACCGTATTGGAAGATACGGGGGAGCCTCTGGTCGGAATGACTGTATTCATTACTGGAACCACGACAGGTGTTCCTACAGATGTAGACGGAAAATATTCCATACAGGTCCCGGAAGGTGCCACTTTGACATTCTCGTTTCTGGGATTCAAGACTCAGGTGATTCCGACGGACGGAAAGAGCCGCATTGACGTGATCCTCGCTTCTGATACAGAAGTGCTCGGCGACGCAGTGGTGATCGGTTACGGTACCACCAAAAAGAAAGACCTCACAGGGTCCGTGTCTTCCGTTTCGAGCAAAGACTTCAACAACGGACTGGTCTCTTCTCCAGAGCAGCTTATCAACGGTAAGGTCGCAGGCGTGCAGATTATGTCCTCAAGCGGTTCGCCTACAGCCGGAAGCACCATCCGAATCAGGGGCGGCGCTTCTCTGAACGCTTCCAACGACCCTCTTATCGTGCTCGACGGCATTCCTCTTGAGATAGGAGGCATCAGCGGTAACGACGGTAATTTCCTCTCGCTTATCAACCCGGCCGACATAGAAAGCATGACTGTCCTTAAAGATGCTTCATCTACGGCCATATACGGCTCGCGTGCATCTAACGGTGTCATCATCATCACCACCAAGAAAGGTCAGAACAGCAAACTATCTGTCAGCGTGAACTCCACACAGTCAGTGCAGTGGAAGACCAGATTGGCAGATATGCTCTCGACGGACGAGTTCATTAATGTCGTGAATGCGCAAGGGGAGGGCTACACCTCACTTCTTGGAACTACGCGTACGGACTGGAACAGTCAGATTTACACTCCGGCATTCGGAACGGACAATCTGGTCAGCCTTAACGGACGCATCGCCAGGAACGTGCCTATACGCGCTTCGCTCGGCTACTATAACCAGGACGGTATCCTCAAGAGCGACAACGCTCAGCGCACCACGGCCAATCTTTCTATAAATCCTTCATTCTTTGAAGATTACCTCAAGCTTGGCTTCAATGTGAAGGGCGCATACAACAAGAACCATTTCGCTCCTACCACCGCCATCTGGAACGCGGCCACCTTCAACCCTACGCTCCCGGTTTATTCGGGAAGCGACGAGTTCGGCGGCTACACCGAGATTTCAACCGGCGGAAAGCCTAATCCTGAGGCTGTCAAGAACCCTGTAGGACTTATCAATCAGACAGATGCACAGAGCGAAGTCTATCGCGTCATAGCCAACGGTGAACTCGACTACCGTATGCATTTCCTGCCGGATCTCAAGCTTCATATGGCCTACGGCTACGACTACGCGCAGGGAAGCGGTTATACATCCATCCCTGAGACTGCGGCATCCAACTATGACCAGAAAGGTTATTACGCACCTTACGGTCCTGCACGCAAATACAACAGCCTCTTTACGGCATACCTTAATTACAGCACCTCTTTCGACAAGATAAGACTCGATGCCACTGCCGGTTACGATACGCAGTACTGGAAGTCCACAAGCTCGGCCGGGGATATCTATAACGCTGCAGGAGAAAGCCTTAACGGGGCATACAAAGCTACAGACTACAGGCACTCGCTTATGTCTTACTACGGTAGGATAAACCTTTCATACGATTCGCGCTACTTGCTCACAGCCACCGTGCGCCGTGACGGAACGTCGCGTTTCTCTCCTTCCACCCGCTGGGGTACATTCCCTTCAGTAGCGCTTGCATGGAACCTCACAGAAGAGGAGTTCCTTCGTGACTCGCAAGTTCTCAGCAATCTGAAACTGCGCGCAAGCTACGGTGTCACCGGTCAGCAGGACGGAATAGGTGACTACAACTATCTGCCTGTATATTATTCAGGCACCACGAACAATCAGTATATAGGCTCTGACGGCAAATTCATAAATACTTGGCTTCCATCAGCCTACGTGTCTGACCTCAAGTGGGAGACCACCACGTCGTGGAACTACGGATTCGACTTCGGCTTCCTCGAAGACAGAATCTCCGGAAGTCTGGACTACTACACCCGTCAGACCAAGGACCTTCTCGCCACAGTCCCTACGGCTGCCGGCACCAACTTCGCCAAGACCATCACCACCAACGTCGGCAATATGGAAAGCAGCGGCATAGAGGCCTCGCTTAACCTTATTCCCGTGCAGACCAGAGACTTGACATGGACACTCGGGGCCAATCTCACCTGGCAGAACGTGAAGATAACCAACCTCACGCTCGTAGACAACGGAAATGTCACACAGACTCTGGTCGGACCTACCATCGACGGCAAATACGTGCAGGTTATGACGGAAGGCCAGGCTCCATATTCGTTCTTCGTCTACAAACAGCTCTATGACGAGAACGGAAGTCCTATCGAAGGCGCCTATGCCGACCTTAATAATGACGGAGTCATCACCATAGACGACAGATATTGCTATCATTCACCTGCGGCTGACCTTCTTATGGGATTCAACACTTCTCTTACCTGGAAGGCTCTCACGGTTTCGGCCGCATTCCGCGCAAGCATTGGCAATTATGTATATAACGCCATGGCTGTGAACACAGGTGCTCTGGAGACTATGAAATACAGTGCTCCACAGCTTAACAACCTTCATTCAAGCTATCTGCAGACAGGATTCCAGGCACGCCAATTCTATTCTGACTACTATGTCGAGAACGCGTCCTTCCTGAAGATGGACAACCTCTCGGTAAGCTATAACTTCGGAAAGATCAACAATGTATGCGGTCTGAGAGTTTCCGCTCTTCTGCAGAACGTCTTCACTCTGACCAATTATTCCGGAGTGGACCCTGAAGTTCCTAACGGATTCGACAGCTCGTTCTATCCGCGTCCACGAATCTTCTCGCTCAGTCTTGGTCTTGAATTCTAAAGGAGAACAATTATGAAAAAGATAATTTCAATATTTATAGCAGCGCTCACTCTGGCCGGATGCTCTCTGGAACAATATCCGCAGACTGATACCACTTCCAAGGACATCTATGCGGACCCTGCCAATTATGAAAGCGTTCTGTCCGGCATATATACATCCATGATAGTGAACCTTTCATCCATATCTTCAGATGACAGGTTCCAGAACTACACCCGCGCTCTTACTATGTTCCAGGAAGCCACCACGGACAATCTGGACAACGTATGGGCTGCCGGAGAAAGCACCACGGACCTCAACAATCTGTCCTGGACGGCAGGTGACGCGTGGGTCTCAGCCATATACTACCATATATATAATATAGTGGCTCTGGCCAATGAATTCATCCGCAACTCTTCGTCCGAGGCCATCTCCAAATTCTCCTCAGAGGATCAGGCCAAGATAGTGTCTTGGCGCAATGAAGCGCGCTGCCTGCGTGCCCTCGCATATTATCACGCCATCGATCTCTTCCCGGCGATGAACTTCGTTACGGAGAATGACCCTGTAGGATCATATATCCCTACAACATACGATCGCTCCCAGCTCTTTGAATACCTGGAGGGTGAACTTACCGAACTCTCCGAGGACGGAGCTCTGCCTGTAAGCAAATACGGACACGCCACGACGGGAACAGCCCTCGCCATTCTCGCCAGACTGTATCTTAATGCCGAAGTCTACACAGGCGAAAAGCACTATAGCGAATGCATTGAGACCTGTCAGAAGATCATCGCACTCGGATATAGTCTCGAGCCCGATTACAAGAAACTTTTCAATGCCGACAACGACCGTCGCACAAACGAGATAATCTTTGCTCTCGCCTGCAATGCTACAAACACTGTGGCTTGGGGAGCAGGTACTTACCTCGTATGCGCCACGCGATTCGATAACGATGCCGGTATGACCGAGGACTTCGGCGTGGCCACCTATTGGAACTGTCTTAGAACCCGTCCTGAGCTGGTGGACAAATTCGAGGCGGGTGACGGCCGTGCGCTTTTCGGCAGCCGTAACAGAGCCGCGTACAGCGAGACTCCTGACGAAGGCTGGTATAAGGTTGAGGGTGACACCAAATACGTATACCAGGATAGGGAAAAGACCATCTCCGGTCACGACGAGACCACGACAGGTTGGCTAATAAATAAATGGACCAATGTCACAGACGACGGAGCCACAGCTTCCGATACCCGTGTGAACGGTGCGGAGACCGATTTCCCTATGTTCAGATTGGCAGATGTCTATCTTATGCTATCTGAGTCAGTGCTTCGTGGTGGTGAAGGTGCTTCCCGCGCCGATGCTCTGGGCTATGTCAATAAATTGCGCAGCCGCGCATTCGGAGAGGGCCTTGGTCAGGTGAGTGATGCTGATTTCACGCTCGATTTCATACTCGATGAACGCGCCCGTGAACTTTACACCGAATGCACTCGCCGCAGCGATCTTATCCGCTTCGGAAAATTCACTTCAGGTTATACCTGGAACTGGAAAGGCGGCGTAAAGGACGGAAAGGATGTGGATGCCAAATACCAATATCTACCTATCCCTGAGGCTGAGCTTTCTGCCAATCCTGCTCTCAAGGCTGTTAACACCAAATACGGATTTTAGTGCATAATAATTATATGAAACGATTTATATATAGTACGTTAGCCATAGCGACAATACTCTGTGCCTGTGAAAAGGACGGAGAAAAGCTTATAGTGAAAAACCCTGAGGCTCCTTCGCAGATAAACGCGAGCGACACGGACATAGTCCTTACTACAGACAAAGCGTCCGCTTTGGTCCTCACGCTTTATTGGGATCAGGTGGAAAAGGCTGAAGCGAGCGATCCTACGGTAGCTCTTCCTTCGGACCTGGTGGAGCAGACAGTCCAATTCTCGTACACGGAAGATTTTCTTCCTTGCACCGAGGTATCTGTGGATACGGACCGGAATACGCTCCAGCTCACCGGAGACGAGCTCAGCAAGATTCTTGTAAAGCTTGGCCTGACGGAAGTCAAGAAATATGATATTTATGTCCGTCTCTGCGTAACGCTGGGAAAGACTTACACAAGCAGTAATACATTGACTATCAAGGTTACTCCTTATGCGGTAGAGACCGGAATCATGAAGATTGTCGACAAGAACAACGTCGAAACCGTTCTCGCCACGCTTCGTTGCAAGACAGACATCCCTTCACTTTTCGAAGGATTTGCCGTCACCCCGTCAGGGTGGTATAACTGCTTCTTCATCGCTGCCGACGGCGTGCAGTGGGGCTGTAACTCGGATTGGACCACATATTCTCTTGTAGCCAATTCCAGCAACAACTGCTGGTTCGCCGAGCCTTCAGGATGCCAATACGTCTTCGCTGACACTCAGAACAACCTCTGGTGGCAGGTATATGCTCCGAGCGTAAACGCTACTGTGGACGGAACCGCAGTGGAACTCAAGTACCTCAATAGCGCAGGCGGATATAGCGGAACCATCACCACTTCGACCGACGCAACAGTGGTTACCATCAGCGGCGAAGGTCAGAGGTTCGACACCACCACGGGAACTAATGCCGGCATTACGGGCACCTCTTATCCTTTCTCTCTGGTTCCTTCTGCTGACGGTACATTTGAATTCGTCGAAGGGTCAGATGCTGCGGGCAATACTGTAACTGTAGAAAAGGCAGGTACTTACACTCTTGTATTCAACGTAACTGATTACTCTTGGACTCTCACCGAAGGAGAAGGCGGCGGAGATGACGGCGGTGACGAAGACGAGTGGCCGGAAGATTCAGACTGGGCAGCCGCCACGGGAGATCTTCTTTATATCTACACTGCAGATGGCGACAAGAATCCTACGGAAGTGACCGGAAAGCTTCTTCTTGCAGATAATCTTTATCAGGGTTATTTCTACTTCACCGGATGGTATAATTTCGCGTTCGGAGACACCTCCGATGCTTCCACCACTAAGGTATATGGCTCGGCACCGGTATCTGACACGGGTCTTTACAGACTGTTCTGCGCTTCATCGCGCTGGAATATCTGGTTCCCTTCAGGGGATGCGGCTTATGCCAAGGTGACCGTCAATATGGCTGAGCGCAGCTGGGCATACGAGACGATAGAGACCATCAGTATCGTAGGAGATTTCAACAACTGGAGCCTCACCGACAACCAGATGACCTTCGATCCTGAGACCAAGACCTACTCCGCAGATGTAACGGTTTCGTCTTGGGGAACTTACGGAATACATTTCGTAGTCAATTCCGATTGGAACTGGTGCTTCTCCGATGCGGACGTGGACGGCGTTCTGGACACCGGCACAAGTGACTTCATGCCTTCGGTAGAAGCCGGCACATATAAGATCACCATAGATCTTAACGATCCTCAGAAAATGACTTGCAAATTCGAGTAATATGTTGAAACTTAAATCTATACTTTCTTCTGGAATCTGCGTGGGCGCACTCTTGTGTGCGTCCTGCAATTCCTGCACGTCTTCCTCGCTTCCTCATACTCCAGTAGAAAAAGAAGACCCGGTTGTAATAGACCGCACCGCCTTTGCCAAGGGAGCTGACATCAGCTGGATTACAGAGATGGAGCATCAGGGAATGAAGTTCTACAATACTTCCGGTGAGCAGACCGAATGCACGGCTCTTATGAAGCAGATTGGCATGAACTCGGTCAGATACCGCGTATGGGTCAATCCGGAAAACGGATGGAACAACGCCTCAGATGTGCTTGTCAAGGCCATCCGTGCCCAGAAATTGGGAATGAGAATCATGATAGATTTCCATTTCTCCGACACCTGGGCTGATCCTTCGAACCAGAGCGTCCCTGCCGAGTGGGCCTCGTACGATATTGAAGCTCTTAAAAAGGCCGTAGGGGAGCACACTACGCAGGTTCTCACTCTTCTTAAGAACAACGGCGTGGAAGTGGAATGGGTGCAGGCCGGCAACGAGACCCGCAGCGGAATGCTCAAGCCTCTGGGTGACTATAAGCAGAACGGTGGCAAGAACTACGCTGAACTCACCACTGCCTGCTACGATGCCACCAAAGCTGTCTTCCCTGATGCCAAGGTCATAGTTCACCTTGACAGCGGCAACAATATAGACCTCTATAACAGGATCTTCCCTGTTCTCAATTCCAACAGGGCCAAGTATGACATGATCGGAATGTCTCTTTACCCTTGCTGGTGGGATGACGAGAAAGGTGATTACAGCACTGATTGGAAGTCAACGACAGACGCCTGCCTTGCCAACATAAGCAAGGTCAATGCCTCTTACGGTAAGGAGGTCATCATCTGTGAGACGGGTATGCCTGTAACCAAGCCGGAGGTGGCTAAGGAGATGCTTTCATATCTGCTCGAAAAGACGCAGGCCCTGTCCTGCTGCAAGGGAGTGTTCTATTGGGAGCCGGAAGCTCCGCTCGGATATAATGACGGTTATGCTCTCGGAGCTTTCTCCGACGGCAAGCCGACAGTGGCCCTCGATGCCTTCAGTAATTAGTCATAAGTAGTTTTGTTTGCAATACTTGCAGGATTTGGGTGTTATATTTAGGTTTTGCAGGTATTGCTTTTTTTGAAAATCAATGATTCATATGAACAGAACAGTGTTGGCTCTGATGCTGCTTCTCGCCAGTCTCACCTGCCTTGGGCAGGAGGTGAAAAGGAGCGAGGTCTTGCTCGAAGAGTGGGAATTTCGCCGCGACCATCTCATCGAGGCGAAAAGTGGTTGGCAAAAGGTTACCATTCCTCACGACTGGGCCATCTACGGACCTTTCGACAGGGACAATGACCTTCAGAAAGTGGCTGTTACACAGAACGGCGAGACCGTGGCTACTGTGAAAACCGGTCGCACCGGAGGACTTCCTTATGTAGGAAAGGGGGCTTACAGGCGTACTCTTACGGTGGATGCGGCCACGCTCGACGGACGCAGGCACATTCTGTATTTTGATGGCGCCATGAGTGAAGCCACTGTCTATGTAAACGGACAGCAGGTCTGCTTCTGGCCTAACGGTTACAATTCGTTCTGGTGCGATGTTACATCCGCTCTTAGGGGCGGAGAAAATTCTCTGGCGGTAACCCTCGAGAACAGACCTCGTTCTTCACGCTGGTATCCCGGGGCCGGACTTTACCGCAAGGTGCGATACCTTACTCTCCCGAAAATCAGTGTTCCGGTATGGGGAACATATATCACCACTCCTTATGTAGGGAAAGATTACGCTACGGTCAAGGTCTGCACGCAGATAGATGGAGTCCCTGACGGACAGCCGCTTACGCTGCGCACCTGCATATTCGGCCCCGACGGAGGGAAGGTGGCTGAGAACACCGTTACTCAGAAGGTATTCGGCTCTCGGATTACGCAGATTCTCACCGTGGAGCACCCTTCCCTTTGGGATGTGGACTCTCCATCACTCTATACTGCCAGAACAGAGGTTCTCTCAGGAGCAAAGATTTATACGGACTGGGCAGACGGATTCTACCGTCACTATAAGACTCTTGTCGAGGACGGCGATTGCCTTGAAGATCAGGTGAACACGCGTTTTGGCATAAGAGACGTGTCTCTTCGCGAGGGTAAGGGATTTTACCTTAACGGCGAGAAAGTCCAATTCAAAGGCGCCTGCCTGCACCATGACCTTGGCCCTCTGGGTGCGGCCGTTAACGAGTCCGCTTTGCGCCATCAGCTGTCCCTCCTTAAGGATATGGGATGTAATGCCATAAGAACCTCGCACAATGTCCCGGCTGAAGAACTTGTACGCATCTGCGATGAGATTGGCCTGATGCTTATGGTGGAAAGTTTCGATGAGTGGAACGATGCCAAATGTGAGAACGGCTATCATCGCTGGTTCGATGTGGATAGCGGCGATGGAGTCAAATGGGCGGAGAAGGATATAGTCAATATGGTACGTCACTACCGCAATAACCCGTCCGTAGTGATGTGGAGCGTGGGTAACGAGGTGCCGTCCCAGTCTACCGCCGAAGGCGTGAAGACCGCTTCTTGGCTTCGCTCACTCTGCAATAGGGAAGACCCTACCCGAAGTGTCACTTGCGGTATGGACCAGTTCGACTCCGTTCTGGAAAGGGGCTTCGCCGCAGTCTTCGACGTTCCGGGATTCAATTATAAACCAGCCCGTTATCCTCAGGCCTACAGCGTGCTTCCGCAGAAATTGATACTTGGCAGTGAAACGGCCTCGACCGTCAGTTCGCGCGGGGTATATCATTTCCCTGTCGTGGTGGGGCCGGACCGTCTGAATGCGGACCACCAGAGCTCGTCGTACGATACGGAGTATTGCGAATGGTCAAACATTCCTGATGATGATTTCGCCGCAGACGAGGATTATCCTTGGTGCATAGGCCAATTCATCTGGACCGGAATCGATTATCTGGGCGAGCCTTCGCCTTATGATACGGACGCCTGGCCAAATCACGCTTCGGTGTTCGGCGCCATAGACCTGGCATCTCTTCCTAAAGACAGGTTCTATCTTTATCGCAGTCAGTGGAATATCGCGTCGCCGACTCTTCATGTGCTTCCGCATTGGACTTGGCCCGGAAGGGAAGGGGAGTTGACTCCTGTCTATGTGTACACGTCTTATCCGTCGGCAGAGCTTTTTGTTAACGGAGTGTCGCAGGGGGTAAGGACTTTCGCCGCTTCAAATGGAGAGACGCCATGTACGGGGAAGGCCGCCATGCCGCGTTACCGCCTTATGTGGAACGACGTGGTTTATCAAAGTGGTGAGATAAAGGTCGTGGCCTATGATGAAAATGGAAAAGTGGCGGAGCAGAAGACGGTGCGTACCGCAGGAAAATCTTACGCGCTGGTCGCAGAGCCTGCCCGCAGCGTACTTGCTGCCGACGGTAAAGACTTGTGTTACATCACGGTAAGTGTCGTGGATAAGGACGGCAACCCTGTTCCTGTGGACAGCCGCGAGGTAAGCGTCAAAGTGAGCGGGGCCGGTTCGTTCAAGGCCATTGCCAATGGCGATCCCACCTGCCTGGAGTCGTTCCAGCAGCCTCATATGCACCTCTTCAGCGGAAAACTTACCGTTATCGTAAGCAGCGGTCGCAGTGAAGGAGACATCAAGGTGGAAGTTTCTGCCAAAGGGCTTAAGAAGGCCGTCTGCCACTTGAGGACACAAAAATAATTGCTATCTTTATGCCTGAATAAAAAGGCATCCATGTTATATAATCTGCTTCTTCCCCTCAAGCTTGATTGGCTTCCTCTGTACAGCAGCCAGACGCCGCTTCGCATAGGTCAGAGGGTGGAAGTGCGATTCAGTGGAAAAGATTATACGGCGGTGGTGGTCGGCTCTGAGCAGACGGCCGCCGCTTCGTATAAAATCAACGAGATCTCCGCTCTTCTTCCGCATGTAGCCGATATCACCGCGGAAGAACTCAAATTATGGCGGTTCATCTCGTCCTATTATCTGTGCACGCTCGGTGAAGTCTACGCGGCCGCATACCCCAAATATAAAACGGAAAGCGAAAGGAAGCGCCGTAAAACAGAAGCTGAACCGGTGGTCTGCACCTTGTCCCCAAGGCCGGAAAGCCTTCGCGCGGGAAAGCCCATTCTTTACGAGGGCAGCGAACGCACCTCCCTTTATATAGAGAAGATAAAAGCTTCGCTGTCTGAAGGTTACAGCGCACTGGTACTCGTTCCGGAACTGGAATATACCTTTATTCTCCAGCAGGCGCTTAACGACGAATTTCCAGGTGACGTTCACCTCTATGACAGTCTCATAACTCCGGCCAAAAAGCGAAAACTCTGCGAAACGCTACGCAGGGCAGACAAGCCCGTGGTCGTGATAGGAACCAAAAGTGCGCTTTTTCTGCCATTCAGAAAGCTGGGCGTGATTATCGTGGACGAAGAGCAGGACCCTTCGCATAAGCAGATAGAACCCGCTCCGCGTTATAACGCCCGGGACACGGCCGTTGTTCTGGGCTCCATCCACTGCGCACAGGTCATACTGGGAAGCTTTACGCCCTCTCTTGAAAGCCTCTATAATTGCAAGACAGGAAAATACACCCTCCTTCAAGGCCAATTGACCCCCGCCTGCAAGCTGGACATCATAGACATTCTCTCGGAGAAGAAGAAAAAGGGGATGGAAGGCGACTACTCTAAAAAACTGCTGCTCAAACTGAAAAAGACAGACTGTAAAGAAACAGTGTGCATTATCCGCTCCTATAAAAGCGAAGAGGAAATAGTCGAGTTTTTCTCGACACGCTTCCCGGGGCTCGATCCACAGATTCTTACGCCTTTTTCTGCCAAGCATAACACTGCGGACACTGCACTCACTGCTGTGTTGAACGCCGATTCTCTTTTCGATAAAGACGATTTCCGCTCAGACGAGAAGGCCCTGCAGCTGCTCCGCTCATTCGCCTCGCATACAAGGCAGCTTGTCGTTCAATGCACCGCATCATCTCTTCCTGTATATTCCGCCATCCGTGACATAGCCTTCGAGGATGCGCTTCTGCAGGAAAGAAAAACTTTCCATATGCCGCCATACACGCGTCTGGTGGACATTAAAGATAAGAAAACAGGCCAATTGGTGGAGCGCAAGACTCTCGAACGCGATTCGCATCTCGAGGAAAACAAGGCCCGTCTGAAAGTTCAGTACGGAGCCCTCTATATCATCGATGTCGACCCGCTGTAGGTCTTTTGCTTAGATGCTTCAGCTGAAATTGTTTACGCCGGTATCTTGATATACCGTTGATTTGTTTTACGCATCACTTAGATACTTCGTGTCACTATGATGGATTTCTGTTTGCCGTTGCCTACTCCGAATATGTGGTAATGGCTGCCATCCGTTTCCACTCCGCTCCGGCATCCTATCATCGAAGCCAATTCTTCGCTTCTTATATGCAGCCCCTTGGCCGTTACTTCTGCCTTCGGGTATCTTCGCCCGATCTCCCGAAGTGCCGATTTGCTAAGCGTACAGCATTCCACTATCTCGAAACTCTTAACAAATCGTGCCAATTCATTCCCGGCGTCCGGCGCTTTCTGAGCAATATAAAGATGACAATCCTGTCCGATTTTTTTTGCTTCAAACGCTCCGCATATGGCATTTTGATACCCCGATTTCAGCAGAATGGCGCTCGGCTCCAGCAGCACCTTGCCTTCAATGTCCGCTATGCTGTCAAGACTGCCAGGCATGAATGTACCTGACGGAACATCTGTGACTTTGCCATCATGGCCTGCGACGCTGTCAAGACTGCCAGGCTTTTGCCCATCGGCTTTGTCTCGTTTATTTGGACTTTCCGGTTTATTCAGGCATTTCAGTTCATTTGTACTTTCCAGAAGTACAGCTTCTCTGTCCAGCGTGTCAAGCGAAATTGGCACGCATTCTTCAGTCTTTACATCTGCGATGAACAGCTCCGGCAAAACCGCTTCTGCGACGCCAGAGCAAGAGTCTTGGCAAGTGTCAGAGTAAGATCGTGTGAGCAACACCAGCACTTCCTTTACTTCTCCGCCGAGGCCCACGACTCCTATACTTCTCACCGGATAATCCTTTACCACAGAGAGTCTTTCGCGAAGCATCGCAATATCGGCCATAGGGGAGTACTTGATTAAAAGATAAGGACTTACCTTGGATATGGCAGGAAGAAGCTTTGTCATATCCGGAAGGCAGTCCTCAATTAGAAATACCTTCTTTCCGCTCTCGGAGCGCCTTGCCGGGTCGGCGTAGATGCAGTCGACTTTCAGTGCGCCCAGAGTCTCGACACTGACTTCTCGGCAGGTGCACTCTATGTTCAGGTCTCTATTTTCTTTTTCGCATAAAAGCGTGAAATTTTTTCGGGCCAATTGGTATAGGTCGTTATTTTTTTCAAAATAAAGCACACGGCCGAAGACTTTCGAAAAGGCCCATGAATCTGACCCATACCCTCCTGTAAGGTCTGCAATGCAACCCGCGTCCGGAAGAATCTTTTTCAGAAGATTGGCCTTGAACCGGGCAGTGAGAAAAGACGACGCCTGCTCCAGACTTACGGAAGCGGGGAGTTCTATCCCTTCACACTCAGCCCACTGCGGGAGCTTGTCTTCAAGCTTTTTTCTTGCCAGCCGCTCTTCGTTTTTTATGATTTCTGAAAAACTGATCTTCTGATTCTTGGACATACTGAACTTGATTTATTGCTGTAAACTTCCCCTTTTTAGGACAGCTCGCAATTAGACTACGAATATAGTGTTTTTAAGTTTACGCGCCATACGT
Source organism: Firmicutes bacterium CAG:460 (assembly GCA_963624185.1). Classification (GTDB taxonomy): domain Bacteria; phylum Bacteroidota; class Bacteroidia; order Bacteroidales; family UBA932; genus Cryptobacteroides. Next base: position 17,258 of record CAVFNP010000035.1, read on the forward strand.
TGCGGTTCTTGCTTGATTTCAGATAGGCCACTCCCAGCGTGAGCCGGAAAGGTATGCAAGGCCGGGTGGAAAAAAGTAGGGACAAGTGGACAAAAGATGAGCAGGGCCAGTGACCTTGCTTCCTTTTTACCCACGACACGTCAACCTGGAGACGCTTACGATGAAAGGGCAAAAGTCGGGCGCGAGGAGGGCCATTTCATAGAGCCCCCCCACAGCGCACGATCTTTAGCCGCCGGAGGTCGTTTATTCCGGCGGCGTTGCCTAGCTGTATTACGTTATATATTTATCTAATAGCTTCTTCCTGTATTCATGGCTTATACTTACATGCACCTTGACATTTGATTTAATGTCGGAGAGGATGCCCTACAACCCGTTGTTTGTACCGGGGATGTCGCTATTTGTATCTTTGTATGCGACCGCTAAGGCCATGTGATA
>CAVFNP010000036.1:0-15814 GCA_963624185.1 Firmicutes bacterium CAG:460
GGCGCTGAAGACGAATTTTAACAGCCATTGTGAATCTGTTTTAAAAATTAATAATTAGTAATATGCCCTTCTCGAGAGCGGGGGCAAATATAACAATAATTTCTGAATTCCGCCAATCTTACAAAAGTTCCTGAGATAGATTCTCCGGCAGATGAGAGAGGACAGGTGAGAGAAATGAAGTAATCTGAAGGCTTCGTGCCAGGGCTTCAGAGATGCCGCGTGAACGCATGTAATAAAGCTGCTGCTTGTCAAGCGCCCCTATCGTAGCGCCGTGAGAACAGACTACGTCATCGGCATAGATTTCCAGTTGCGGCTGGCTCTGCACCATAGCCAGAGGTGAAAGAAGCAACGAATGGTTCTCCTGAAGAGCCTCGGTCTTCTCCGCCCCGGGAGCGACATATACCAGGCCTTCGAATTTGACCTGTGCGCTGTCCTGTGCCAATCCTTTAAACAGCTGATGCGAGGTGCATCCACCGCACAGATGGCGCACGTTCACCCTGAAGTCAACCTTCTGCTCGCCTTCACAAAGATAAAGCCCGTATAAGGCGAGATTGGCCCCCGGTCCGGCAAGCTCAAAAGTAACGTCGAACGTGCCGCTCACCCCTTTAGGAGCCACGAACACCACCTCACGCGACACTTCCTTCTCCAGACGAATCACTGAAGGCAGGACATCGCGTCCCAGAACAACCACTTGATTAACGCTATCCATCTATACCTTCAAATCCGTTAGACTCTATCTGAGCGACAAGTTCCCTTCCGCCTGTCTTCACTATCACCCCGTCCTTGAGGACATGAACCACATCCGGAACTATATATTCCAACAGTTTATGATAGTGAGTGATTATAATGGAGGAAGTCTGCGGAGTGCGCAGCGTATTGACTCCCTGCGCCACCACCTTCAGCGCATCCACGTCAAGCCCGCTGTCCGTCTCGTCGAGGATGGAAAGCACAGGCTCAAGCATGGCCATCTGAAAAATCTCGCAACGTTTTTTCTCTCCGCCGGAAAAGCCCACGTTGACATCGCGTTTCGCAAGGTCAGGGCGCATCTGCACGAGAGCCATCTTGCTCTTCAGAAATTTAAGGAATTCACCTGCAGAAAGTTCCTCCTGCCCGAGAGCCTTTCTCTTGGACGAGATGGCCGCTTTCATAAAGTTCACCAGACTTACCCCTGGAATTTCTATAGGATATTGAAAACTGAGAAACACTCCTGCCCAGGCCCTCTGCTCGGCGTTCATCGAGAGAAGATCCTTCCCATCGAAAAGCACGCTCCCGGCAGTGACTTCATAACCGGGCTTTCCGGTAAGCACAGCTCCGAGAGTGGATTTCCCGGCTCCGTTCGGGCCCATTATGGCGTGCACCTCCCCATGATTTATCGTAAGGTCCACCCCGTGAAGAATTTCTTTTCCTTCGACATTGGCCTTGAGCCCCTTTATCTCCAACAATACATTACTCATAACTATTCACCTCTTTTATAGGTTTTTATCCATCCCGCCAATGACCATACGGCATTAATGAGATACAGCGTGCACACTATAGGCATAAACACGTGCCCCACCTTGATGTGCAGTATAATCTGCGTGACATTCACTATAAGCCAAGCCACCCAGCAGTCCCATTTCTTCAGGGCCGAGAGAAGCTGCGCCATCAGAATAAGCGCAGTCACGCAAGCGTCCAGATAAGGCACGGGATCAGCGGATGCGAGATGTTCAAGCCCCCAGCCCCATATGCCAGCTATCACGAAAACGGAGCCTGCTGCCAATGCCCTCTGCGCCCACGTAAGGCCGGTCACCTTAAGGGACGAACTGTCTTTTTTGGACTGCTCCCCTTCGGACGGATGGGTCCAACGCCAATGTCCCAGAATATTTATACATAAAGACACCGGCTGCAGGAAAAGACTTGCATACAAATGCTTGTTCCAGAAAAGCAGGGCAAGGGCTACCGTATAGAGATATCCCACCCAGAAATTATACTTACTGTTTCTTCCGGCCAAAAACACACAGGTCAGGCCCAGGACAGATGATATTATATCCAACCAATTCATAACTATCCGACAGATCCTTCAAGAGAAACGGACAAAAGTTTCTGCGCCTCCACCGCGAACTCCATAGGAAGCCGCTGAAGGACGTCCTTGGCATAGCCGTTGACGATGAGCCCCACAGCCTGTTCCGGGTCTATCCCGCGCTGAGCACAGTAATACATCTGCTCCTCGCTGATTTTCGAAGTCGTAGCCTCGTGCTCCACGATGGCCCGGGGATTGGCGCTTTTGATGACAGGAAAAGTATGCGCCCCGCAGCAGGAGCCTATCAGAAGAGAGTCGCACTGTGAATAATTGCGCGCGCCGTCCGCAAGACGGCTCATCTGAACAAGTCCGCGATAGGAATTCTCGCTATGGCCTGCACTTATGCCTTTCGAGACGATGCGGCTTTTCGTATTGCGCCCGAGATGTATCATTTTAGTGCCAGTATCGGCCATCTGATAATTATTCGTAAGGGCTACGCTGTAAAATTCCGAAGAACTGTTATCGCCCTTCAGGATAGTGGACGGATATTTCCACGTTATGGCGGAACCTGTCTCCACCTGCGTCCAGCTCAGATGCGAGCCCTCACCACGGCAAATCCCACGTTTGGTAACCAGGTTAAGTATTCCTCCGCGACCGTTTTCGTCTCCGGGATACCAGTTCTGCACCGTACTGTAGCGAACATCCGCTCCGGCCTCCACCACTATCTCCACCACGGCGGCGTGAAGCTGGTTTTCATCGCGACGCGGAGCCGTGCAACCCTCCATATAACTCAGCGTAGAACCCTCGTCCGCCACTATGAGAGTGCGTTCGAATTGGCCCGTACCGCTGGCGTTGATGCGGAAATAGCTGGAAAGGTCCATAGGACACTTGACGCCTTTGGGAATATAGCAGAATGACCCGTCGGAGAACACGGCACTGTTAAGCGCCGCATAGAAATTATCGCCGACCGGCACCACTGAAGCGAGATATTTTCTCACCAGCTCAGGATAATCGCGCACAGCCTCAGAAAACGAGCAGAATATGATGCCCTTCTCGGACAGCGTTTTCTTGAAAGTGGTGGCGACGCTGACAGAATCGAACACTGCGTCCACAGCCACATTTGAATAGGCCTTGCCGGAAAGAAACTCTCTCTCCTTTATAGGAATGCCAAGTTTGTCGAATGTCTGTGCGAGTGCAGGATCAATTTCCTGCGAGCCCTCCGATTTTTTCTTAGGTGCCGCATAATATACTATATCCTGAAAATCAATCTCCGGGATACGCAGATGTCCCCAAGAGGGAGGAGTCATCTTCTGCCAGCGCCTAAACGCATCCAAGCGGAAATCGAGAAGCCATCCAGGCTCCCCTTTCCGCTCAGAAATCATACGGATAATGTCTTCGGAAAGGCCCTTGGGCACATATTCCTGTTCTATATCCGTAACAAAACCTTCTTTATATTCTTTGGAAGTTAATTCCTTCAGTTCTTCGTTCATTGCGCGCAAATATACGCAATTTACTGAACAATATAAGCGCTTCCGTCCTCCAAAGCTTTATCGAAGCCAGCCTTGATGCTGTTCCACCAAGAAGAAGCCTCGATATGGGTAAGTTCAAATATCATCACCCCGTCCGTGTTCTTCAGACACCAGTAAGCGGCATCGCCCGGATCGAAATCCATATTAGGATAGACATTGAATGAGCCATACATCTTGCAGTCGCCCTGGATATATTTCTTCCCTTGATTCAACTGGAACGAGATGGAATTACCGTCATACTCAGGGTAAAGCTGTTTAAGATAAGCTCCGTCCTGGAATACATCCAGGTGCTTGGCGAATCCTGTCTTGTAGTAATTGGCAGATGCCCACCAATAGGTGCCGGTGATATCTCTCTTGTCCGAAGCCCAATTCTGTCCCGTGCTCCAGAGCGGCCACCAGGAAGCGGCCCAATATTCGAATTTCACATCCGGCTTGATGGCCTTGATACGTTGGCCGATCTCTTCCACATAGCCTGTGATAACCCAGGAGCGCCATTCATAGAATTCCTTATAATATGAGCCGAACTCCTCTTTGCCGTCTTCGGTCACCTTGAAAATATCATCCGGCCAAGAAGCTACGCTCACACCGGCCCATTGCTCGAATGCCTTGCGGGTGGTCTCGGAGAAATCAGAATGATAATTCTGATAACGGCAATAATCAAGAGTAAAGGAGTCTATGTCATAGTTGGACACGATCTCCTCCACCACGTCCATAATAAACTGTCTGACAAAAGGGTCTGCCGGATTCAAGAATGGGAATATATCACTGCTCGGATTATTTCTGATATCAGTCATCCCGGCTGAAGAAAGAATCTCCTGGCAATATTTGCCTTCAAAATCCGAATCTTTATACTTGGCCGTCTCCCCGATATTATAGGTAGGGAACACGGTCATGGCCGCACCGATTTTCATATCATTGGCCCGGCACTGTTCTATAAAGTACTGCAGATAATCAAAATTACGTGTCACACCGCCATAAGTGGTACGCATAGGAAGCAGAGTGGATTCATAAAGGACCCCGCCTTCCATCAGCTTCACTTCTATGATTATCTCATTGAAGCCCTTGTTTTTTATCTTCTTTATCCAAGTCTTGATATCCCCTTTGGAGGCAAGACGGGACCAGTTGGCCGTGGCGCTCACCCAGATGGAACGGTCTTTTTCAATTTTTATTTCCGGTTCAGGTTCCGGCTCGGGTTCGGGGTCAGGTGTCGGAACAACCGGATCCGGATCAGGGTCGGGGGAAGGATCGGTCTTCTTCTCACAGGAAAGACACAAAAAAGACAAGGAAAGGAAAACTAACAATAATTTTTTCATCTATTTGTTCTCTTTATAATAGCGGTCAATACCGCTTTTGATTTTATCCCACAGATTATTGCTTGCTATCTGACACAAGTCGAACACCATAAGTCCGTCAGTGTCACGAAGGCATAGATAGCAAGCGTCATCGAACTGGTCGAGATGATTGACGGCATAGATAGATCCGTTCACACTACAGGCTCCATTTATATCGCGATTGGTGCGCATAAGACCATATTCTATGGATTCATTATCCGACAGGTCCCATACCCGTTCAAGATAAGTCCCCGTGATGAACACGTCTAGAAGCTGGGCAAACGCAGCCTTGTCATAATCCTCGCTCGCCCAGCTCTGACCTTCGTACCACTTCACGTCCTCCGAGCCCCAGTTCTGCCCATTGACATAGATGGCGTGAAGCCATGAGGCAGCCCAATATTCCAATTTACAGGAAGGCTTCAGAGAATCTCTCAAATCACGAACCTGAGCGATGAAATCCTTTATGACCGTGCCTCGCCAAGTCCACCATTGCCGGTAATACTTTCCAGGAATCTTCTCACCGTCAGGACCGAACGTATAGACATCTTCCGGAAATCTCTCCACTCTTTTGCCGAGGAACTTTTCGAAAGCGACCCGGGAACTGTCAGAGAAATCGGTCTGACCGCCGGGATAACGGCAATAATCCAGACACAGCGCATCTACATCATAGCGCGAAAGCACCTCCGAGATGGTACGCAGACCATAATCCTGGGTAAACCTAAGGCAAGGATTCATATTGACCCCAACCTCGGTAGGATCATCTTCAAGTTTAATCATCCCCGATGGAGTATATTTCAGGCAGGTGTATTTTTTCAGCTCCGGATTTTTATAAACCGCACCGAAACGTTCACAGGCCACACCGACCGAAAAAGGAGCAATCGAGACCATCACTTTCAAGCCCCTCTTATGAGCCTCCTCCAGGAAATATCCCAGATAATCCCATCCGCGGTTTTCTATTACCACACCCCCGTGTTCCGTCATGACAGGCAGGAAGTCACTGTTGTAAAGCACCTGACCGTCAGCCCCCTTGACATCCACACATACCTGATTGAATCCTGTCTGCTTTATCTTGTCCAGATACCAGCGGACTGAATCGCGCGTAGCGAAGCGGGCGAAATTGGCATCGGTGCAAATCCAAGCCGTAATGGGCTTTTGACTGGAAATGTTCTTTCTGCCACAGCCGCTCAAGGCCGCAGCAGAAAGAACAAACAAAATCAATAATGTTATTTTATGATGGGATGCGCGAAATCTCATATCTTGCTATAACAAGTGTACCACCAAGGAGAAGCACCTGACCCTTATCATTAACCCGGTCATATACATATGCCACAGACGGAACCACTGCCGATGCGTCAAAATACTGAGTCTTCGAAATATAATGGTTCTCCTCATCTGCAGGGTCATTGGTCTGAATGGTAAGATATACCTGTGGCCAACCTGTAGTAGCGGCTGCCACACACGGGCTTCCGTTATACATGAATGCCTTAATGTTTCCGGTAGAATAATTGCCATACTGATTGTTCCCCTCAGGAATACCGGCGTCCGCAATGCCCGGAACTGTTTCTTTGGTAGTCCCGTACAAAGTCACATCTTCGCCCTTGTTAGCTATACCGTCACGGGTATATACGTGGTAACCTTTATTGTCTCCATTTGAGTCACCGATAAAGAACGTTCCCTCAATTGAACCGCTTGCAGGAGAAACCATAGCTCCCCAGTTTCCGTCGTTAGTGACATAATTGGTAGCGAACTGATTCCACTTCGGAGCTGTAAGATCTCCGTGATACTCAAATACGTGGAAACTCTGGTCAGCGCCACGACCTCCGAAAATAGTGCAAAGCAGGAAATCCCCGTTCACATCACCGCCGCAGCTCATATACCCGAACAGGTTGCCGCTTTTGCTTTCTGCATTATTATAGATGCAGACAGGAGCCTTGTCATAGCCGTCTTTCCAAGCATAAACATAACCATATTTGATGTCATCATTATTGGTGGTAGGATTGCCTTCCTTATCATAACATACTGAGGCTATGACCACACCGTTGACATCATTGTTTATGTTGAGGATCACAGCTCCCTCAGGAAGACCCTCACGATTAAGTGTTCCCAAAAGATTGGCCTCGAAGTCATATATCTCTCCGTTGATGGTAGCTATCTTGTCCGTGCCGCAGAATGCCACTGACGCCCCGGCAGGTGATACCGCGTTGATACCGAATTTACCTGGGACATTCTGAGATGCCAGATCACAAGATATACTTACCTGGGCCTCATTACATTCTACTTTCCAAGTGGAAGTATGCGTGCCATCCTCTGCAGTGATGGTGAATGAAACATTATCCTCGAAAAGATTATATACTTTATCTGACTGAAGATCCGTAGCGGCCTTGTCAGAAATCTCCGCCTTCAGGGTAGCACTCTTCAAAGCGTCCTTATAATCCAGAAGATAAACGAATTCCGCCACTTTCTCGTTTGAATAGATATTGGCTTCGAACTCTCCGCTGGCGGTAACGGCCACCAACTTCAAAAGTCGGCACTCATCCGATTTCTTCTCAGGTGTAGGATCAGGAGTAGTGCCTTCCTTTTTACACGACACTGCGCACAATGCTCCGCAAAGAGCAAGGAGCGATAATAATTTACTGGTTTTCATACTTTATTTGTTTTTGTTAATAATTATGTTCTTGTCTTATATGCTTTTATGATATATATTTTTTCGTCTCCGGAGATAGGTGAATAGATCTTTATCTCTTCCGTCCTGTCATCAAGATCGTGAATGCCGGCAAGCGAAGGCGTAACATATACGTCGTAATCCAGGTTAACCTTCACTTTGAGTCTGGTAAGGTCATAATACCTGGCTACCGAGCGTGGAATCTTGAATTCAATCAGATACTTTCCGTCAGCATCCGGAACTGTAGAGATTTCGCCAGTTATCTGCGTAGCCACTGCAGATTCTACAGGAAAGCAGTACGCAGCTATCACCGAGCAGTCTATAGGATACTTGTCCATGTCATACGCCGGGTCCACATCTGGCTTTGCGCAAGAAAAAAAGCAGAACACGGCTAAAATAATTATACTGATTCGTTTCATAATTTTACCATCCGGGGTTATTTTCACCAAACTTCTTGTTATTAGTCTCTTCTGCAATCGGTATAGGGAAGAGGTAGTATCTTTCAGGGAAAACCCTCGTGCCCTCAGAAGCGTTGTCCACATCGATTTGCGCATAAGAGAATGTCCCGTCTGAATTCCTGGTCACATCAACACCGTGAACCACCTGCCCGTTAATGACTTCCTCTGCAAGACGCCACCTTCGCAGATCCCAATAACGGAATCCCTCCCCTGCCAATTCCACGATTCTTTCGTGTCTGAGGTTCTTCATGAACTCGTCCAGGTCAGAGGCTACCGCCCTGTCCGGAAGACTGACCCTTCGACGGATAAGGTTAAGCTGCTCCGTAGCCCCCGCGAGATCGCCCTTCTGTGCCAATGCTTCAGCCTTGTTAAGAACCACCTCGGCGTAGCGGATGAAGGTTCCGAAATGGCTGCTTCCGTTCTTATCCCACCCCGATGCGTTCTCCTCCAGGAATTTGCGGAAAAAATAGCCCGTGGTAGTAGACTGAACCGAACCTGTACGTTTAAAGTCAAGACGGGCATCGGTACCACCCGCATAGGTCTGTATCTTTCTACCCTCCCAAGTGGCGTCATTATAAAGTATCGTGGCATAAAAGCGTGGTTCGCGACCGGAATATGGGTCTGTCCCATTTACAGACCAGTCGAAAGCAGTGCCGTCCGCCATCTCATATTCATCCACCAGTTCGCTTGTCGGGCCGAAAGCGCAATAAAGAGTAGCATTGTTATGCGCAGAGGCATCTCCTATAGGGCGGAAGAATGCATCGTGACGATGAGTAAGTCCGCTGAGACCAGCCTTGCTGTATGTCACCGTTATGAGATTTTCCACATTGCCCTGCGTAGTGAATATGTCCGCGTACGACGATGACAATGCTCCACCATATTTGGCACAGGAATCAGCGGCATCTATACATCCCTGCCAATCCTTTGCCCAAAGAGCCGCACGGCTGAGATAGGCATAAGCTCCGGCTTTGGTAATTCTGCCGCTCTGTGTCGATTCCCAGTTCCGGGGCAGATTCTCGGAGGCGAACTTGAGGTCCTTTATGACAAAATCCCAACATTCAGCCTCAGTGGAGCGAGGGCGGTCGTTAGCGTCATTTGGATTGCCTTCCTCTATATAGCCCTGGTCAAGTCCACCCTCGTCGGTACGCAGAACCACACCGCCATAAAGACGTATCAGCTGAAAATAATTCAGCGCCCTGAAGAAACGCACCTCCGCCTCTCTTGTCTTCATCCAACTTTCGCCGAACTTGGCATAGTAATCAGGAGCATATACCAGAAATTCATTGCATCTCATTATACGGGTGTAGTTGGTACTCCAGCACTCGAAAGGACCTGCACCGGTCTCCTTGGCAAACACTCCGCTCTCAAGAAGGGCTCTATTGAAAGAGTGGTTGTACTGATTCCACGAACTGCTTTTGACCAGATCCGAATAAGCATCCGAAAAAGCCCCCGGGTCATTTATTTCCGTAGCATACTTAAGATATGCATAGAAGTTATATACATTATATTCCAAGGCATCCTGACTTCCCCAGATAACATTCTTGGTGAACTTATCTTCCGGAGTCTTGTCCAGAAAACCCTGACATCCCGATGCCACCATACTCAAGGCAGCAAAGGTGATTATATTCAATAATATTCTTTTCATCTTCATAAAGCCTTAAAATGTTATGTTCATACCCAGTGACACTGTTCTCTGCTGAGGATAATAACCGTTCGCTATACCAGGATTTTCAGGATCAAGATACTTGAATGCGCTTAAAGTAAGAAGATTAGTTCCAGCCACATAAAGAGTGACACGGCTAAGGGAAGTATAACGCTTCAACGCGTTCTGAGGTATGGTATATGAAATCTGAGCATTCTTGAGGCGCAGATAGCTTCCATCCACTATCCAGAAGTCAGAGGCCCACGCATTACTTGCATTGGTAACGGAAGACAAACGCGGATATTTGCCGGATGTATTGTCCGGACGCCAAGCGTCTTTCACAAGATACAGAACCGAATTGCCTCCGCCATAGAAAGCCCTTGTAAACATAGTGTTGTCAGTAGTTCCGTTATACGCGCCTCCAAGCATATAATTGCAAAGTGTAGCTCCCTGGAAGAGCACTGACATGGTCCAGCCCTTATATGACACCTCCCCGTTAAGAGAGAACGTCATCTCAGGAATCTGACTTCGGCCAATCTTGACATAATCGGCACCCTGAGTTATGGCTCCGTCGCCATTGATGTCCTGGTATTTGATGCTTCCCGCCTGGCTGTATCCCGAAGGAGCCACCGGCCAAGCCAAAGCTTCTTCATCTGTCTGGAAAAGTCCCAGAGAATGGAAACCGTAGAATGAGCCTATCGGTTCACCTATGACAGCCCTGTATGAAGGATGATTATCTGAAGTTCTCTTGGAAAGCACACGGTTTCTTGACCACGAAAGAATTCCTGTAATATTATAGCTCCACCCATTAGTGAACCAGTTGTCGTGACGGACGGTAATGTCGAATCCTCTGTTGTCCACTCTTCCGGAGTTCATCCAAGTAGGATAATACCCTCCAAGAGAAGGAGAATAGATTCCGGTCGCATCATATTCAAGAATACGTGAAGTATATTTGTAGAACACGTCCGCATCTATGGAAAGTTTGTTCCCGAAGAACTTGGACTCAAAACCTGCATTCCACAGATGCGAGCGAGACCAGGTAAGGTCATTATGTACATATCCCTGTGAATAGAACGACGCCTTCTCCTGCCCGCCTATGATGATGGTATTCTGTACTGCCCCATATGTCTGATAATACAAATCCTTGGATGTATCATCCGAGCCAAGCACGCCATACGACGCCTTCAGCTTAAGGAAATCAACTTTTCCGCTGAGAGGAGAGAAGAAATCTTCCTTACTTGTTATCCATCCGAGCGCCACTGAAGGGAAATATCCCCAACGATTGCCGGGAGCGAATTTGGAAGACGCATCTGCTCGCATCGTGACTCCTGCCAGATATTTACCTGCATAAGAATAGTCAAGACGAGAAGCTACGGAGAGCAGCGAAGTCTTCCAGGCATGAGAACCGCTAGGATTTGATGAACCCTGTGTCATGCCAAGACCGATATCAACAGGAAAATCAGTGAAATAGCCCTTCTTATATGAGGTCATCGTATCTGAATAGCCAGTCGATGCCTCGCCGATTATTGTCGCAGACACGCTATGCTCTCCGAAAGTGCGCGAATAATCTATCTGAGGGCGGACAGTATAATTATATCCGTAAGAAGCGGATTTGTTGTAACTGTTTTCCGGAATACCCTGGGAGATTTTCTTATCTATAGTAAGTGTCTCTGCAGTAAAACGATATACTTCGTAAGCACGCATAAAATTCACGTTCTGGGTAAACGCAAAATCATACGCGGCGAAGACCGAGGCCTTAAGACCCTTGAGGAAATCTATATTTGAGAAATCGTATTCGAGTTTGGCCTGCGTGTCAAAGTTATATCTTCTGGTTTTCTTATACCCGGAATCCGTGAGAGAAGAAAGCGCAGCACGATAATAAGTCCCGTGATTATATGTCAACGGTAATCCCTCGTAGGTCGTAGCCAGAATAGGCAATGAATAATATGCCGCGGTTATAGGGCTGAATTCATAAACCGGTGATATGTCATAACCCGGAAGATTCTGCTCCGAAGTATTTCCAGCGACATTCAGCGTAAGGCTAAGACCCTCCGCCAGATTGGCCTCTATGTTCGAGCGTATGTTGATTCGATTATAATCAGTTGCTTTCAAGATGCCTTCCTGATCCATAAAACCAACGGAAGTATAATGCTTGATCCTCTTGGTTCCGCCCGTAGCGGAGATATTGTGCTGGTGCTGGAATCCGAAGTTATTGTATATCTCTTTCTGCCAATCGGTCTGAGCGTATATTCCCTTCTCCTTCATCCAAGAGAGCGTCTCGTCTGTCCAGATAGGATCATACCCGTCCATCGTGCGGGCAAGATTATGATAGTAGACATACTGCTCGGCATTACAGAATTCCGGCATGGCGGTATTGCCCGTAAATGTAGCCGAGCCGTCATAAGAAATCTTCGTCTCTCCCTCTCCGCCGCTCTTGGTAGTCACAAGTATGACACCGTTGGCGCCCCTCACACCGTAAATGGCAGCCGTAGCGGCGTCCTTAAGTACCGTAACAGAGGCTATATCGTTAGGGTTCAAATAATTGATAAGTCCTTCCACACCGTCTATTATCACAAGCGGAGTGGAACTGTTGAATGTGGAAATACCACGGATCAGCAGCGTAGAGCTGTCTGCACCCGGAGTTCCCGTATTCTGAATCGAAGTCACACCCGAAAGACGGCCGGCCAGAAGGCTGGAGACATTGGTTACCGGAGCCTTCATAAGATCCTTGCTGGTAACCTGGGAAACAGAACCGATAAGCATCTCCTTTTTCTGCGTACCATAGCCGATTACCACGGCATCCTCCAGAAATTGACTGTCGTCATGCAGCACAGTCTGTACGGAAGTGCTTTTCACCGGAGAAAGATATTCCGTGGCATATCCCATACAGGTAATCTCGATAGTGACGCCCTTCTCAGGTACGGACATTGTCCAGTTACCGTCATTATCTGTCATAGTGCCCTGCGAAGTGCCGCTCACAAGCACCACTGCGCCTACTACCGGAAAACCAGTATCATCAGTCACACAGCCTCCCATCGTAATATTCTTCACAGGAGCCTTGGACGATTTGGCGGCCTTGGTTTTGTCAAAAGTCAAAGCAACCCTTTCAGTGGAAATCTCTTTCCAACTGATACCTGTCCCTTTAAACAGTTCATCAAGCACATCGGAAAGAGCACCTTCAAGGCGTCCTTTATCCGATATTTTGATATTGAGAGAATTCTTCTCATACGAGAAGACAACTCCGCTTTGGGAAGTAATTTCATTCAATACGGTCTCCAGGTTTTTCCCTGTCGCGTCGACTGAAATTCTTCCCGTCTGAGCCCACAGACTGCCGGTAACGACAACCAAAGCCCATAACAAGGCGAAAATTTTCTTCATAAATTGGTTATGTTTAGTGTTTTACTCTTTATCTACTTTACGTAAATATTCCTTCCGTTCTTCTCATACTGCACCTGGACTATATATTCCATCATAGAGAGCATATCTTCCAAAGTATCGCTTTCGGAGATGGCCAGACGGAAATAGCTATCCCGGAATTTCGACGGATCATATACGAACCTGACGTCATACCGGTTCTCCATCATAGCGACCAGTTCATCAAAAGAACAGCTGTCATATATCTTGTAATTATATCTCCACTTGGTATACGCACTCGTCTGGACAGACGACAGGGCCACCCCACCGTCTTCGGCCACCACGGCCCTGTTCCCGGGAAGCATCTCCGCCATCACGCCGCCCCTGTCATTGCAAAGCGCCACCTTTCCCCTCTCAAGCACCACTTCCGTACTCTGCTCGTCACAGACCACATTGAATGCGGTACCCAACACCTTCACCCCCACTCTCGGTGTCATAACGACAAATGGCCGGCCTTCATCTTTAGCCACATCCAAATAAGCTTCTCCCATCACAGCTACTTCTCTGCCCTTCAAATTAAAGGAAGAATCATATGAAAGTTCACTCCCCTGTTTCAAAAAGGCTTTCGTGCCGTCAGGGAGCGAATAAATGGCCACCGGGAAGTCATTATTTGCCAATACAACATCCTTTCCGTGAGGTATCGCGTCATAAATCGTTCTGCCTGCCATAATAAGAGCAAGACAGAGTGCCACAGCCCAAGAAGCGAACAGCGACCTGCGATATTTTTTCCGCCCGGAATTAGCCCGTATGCGCGATTCTATTCCGCTGATAGCCCCGTTTATTCTTTCCGGCGACGAGTGCTCCTGGGTAATCTTCACGGCATAAAGTTCCTTAAGGCGAAAATATTCTTTTCTGTTGTTCTCGTTCTCCCGAGCCCAGTTTTCGATTTCCGACTCCTTACTGAAATCTCTTCCGCTGATATATTCTATTAAATCCGAAACATTCATATCAAGACATATCTATATAATAAACGAATGAAAAGTAAAAATTACTTCTCTCAAATCTAAATTTTTTCACGGGAACAAGATTCCCTACAAAGAGATAAAATGGGTTATACTCATAACAACACACACGAAGCCTGCCGGAGAGAGCCTCTCACGCAAGTATTTAAGTGCCTGATACAAATAATTGTCCACTGTCCGGACAGAAAGTCCGGTGATTTCAGCTATATCCTTGGAGGACATATTGCTCACATAGGACAGCCGGAAAACGTCGCGCTTGCCCTGAGGAAGTCCATCCGCAGCCTCCAGAACCTTACGATAAAGATCCTCCCGGCCAATTTTTTCGAAAAGATCCTCCCCGTTATCCAGAAACCACACCAACTCATCCCGCTTCAATCCGCTCAAAATAGCTTCATTGCCTGACTTTTTACGCAGACGATCTATGCAGCGGGATTTTGACGTTTTAAGAAGATATGCGCCAAAATGCGCCTTGTCCACAAATTCGGCAGACGAACGTTTTTCCCACAACTGGGCAAAAATATCCTGAGTTATGTCCTGCGCCTCGACTTCCGAGAACAGAAGGGACACATAACCCACCACCCGGGGATAAAATTCCCTGATCAATTCTTCAAAAGTCTTCTTGTCTGAGATGACCATAACAGAACAAATATAGCGGTTTATTTGGAAACAAATATATCTTTCGTACATTTGCCCCTAACATAACTACTAACCAATACTTACACGACATGCGTAAATTACATTCGCTTTTGATTCTCTGCATAAGCATACCTCTTTTTTTCTCCTGTAATAAAACCGGCTCTAATGACAATCCGGTAAAACCTGATCCGGACGAAGAAATCGACCCTGATCCGGAACCGGAAGAAGACTGGAGTTGGGTAAACGGCTATCCCAAAGGGGTAAGCGTAGAAGAGTTCGAACAGAGGTTCACTGACGGGCAGAAATGCCTCGGATTCATCGCCACCATAGATTTCAAAGCCAATGGAAACCTGACATTCAACTGCATTCTTGCCAAAGGGAAGAAAAGGCCAAGCGAGATCTTCGCTGATTTTTCAAGTACTAACGAGACTGCCTGTCTTGCCACCAACGCCGGTTATTTCGCCGGTTATACTTCAGTAAGCATGTGCATACATAAAGGCATAGTAAAACAGCGCGCCTGGCCAAGTTTCAATTGGCCTAGTGACGAAAACGCACAGAAAACCATTTACCCGGTACGATCCGCGATAGGACAGAACACGGACGGCACTTTTGAAATCAACTGGGCATACTGCACAGACATACCTTTCGCGACACACACCGCTTTTCCTTCAGCGCTGGACAATAACGAAAAGACACAGACATTCCTGCCCGACCCCCCTACGGCAGACTATGTGGAAGGAACATTCACTTGGGAACCATACGAAGCAGTGGGCGGAGGGCCAAGATTGGTCCAGAACGGAAAGAATGTCGCGGTGGAAAATTATTGGGCTGAGTGTCTGGACGCAGGCGGCACATCCGGACTTTCGAGAGTTAACCGCACGGCGGCCGGAATCACTGCGGACGGGAAACTCATCCTTATCGTAGCCGACGGACGCGGGCAAAGAGGAAGCGCAGGATATACCCTTTCCGAATTAGCAGAGAAATTCATAAGCCTGGGGTGCACTGACGCCATGAATCTGGACGGAGGCGGAAGCACATGCATGGTAGGAGCTGAAGGAAAGATCCTTAACTCTCCTAGCGATGCCGCCGGAGAAAGGAGCGTCACCACCGCCATCGTCATCGCCGAAAAACGCAGACGGTCCTGAATCCCATTGGTTTCTTTTCCACAGCAATAATCTTCA
>CAVFNP010000037.1:0-15353 GCA_963624185.1 Firmicutes bacterium CAG:460
ATCACCACCGACGAAGTGCTCGGTGACATTTTCTCACATTTCTGCATCGGAAAATAGCCCCTCATCGGCATCTGAATACATTCATCGGAATATAACTAATTTTCAGTAAGTTGAATTTTTACACCATTCAAACTTATTGTTAAATTTCGATGCATTTTAACCGATTTTTGTCTATATTTGTACCGCATTTGTACCGCGTGCGGTACAAATATCCGTTGTCCATCGACCACTGAGCCGAGGAAGTCCACGCCCTGAACAACGTTGAACAACCTTGAACAAAGATGAACAACAAAACACGGCAAAAATCGGTGATGCAGCCCAAGTGACACGGCTATGTACTCGCAGAACACCTACCGCAAGACTTGTGAGCAATGCGGATGCGAATTCACCTCGCAGAAATCAACGGCTCACTACTGCTCCTCCCGATGCGCCAACATCGCAAGACGGCACCGCAGACGGGACGAAAGACTGAAAGGCACCGCGCTCGAAGTCAGAGAACGCGAGAGGCTCGCCCTGCTCGACAAAGACTACCTCACCCTCAGCGATGCCGCACGGATGCTCCAGATGTCGAGAAACACCCTTTACAAGATAGTGAAGGAACACGGCATCAAGCTTCAGCGCTTCACCGTCAGAACCGTAAGAATCGCACGCGAAGACCTCGACCGGATTGCCGCCGAGTGCAGACAGGACATCATCAGCTCAGCCCTGCCTCCTCAGGAAGAAGACCTCGGCCGATGGATGACAAGAGAACAGGTGATGGAGAAATATGACGTCACATACAGCTGGTTCTACTCCGTGCTCAAAAAACGCAGAGTCAAGACCAGGATGATAGGCTCTCTCGGCTTCTACGACCGGGACACGATGCACCGGATCTTCGCCAACCAGGACTATTCCCACATCACCGAATGGTACACCTTCGACGACCTCCGCCAAGCCACAGGAATGCGCACCGAATCCATCTGCGACTTCTGCAAGGAACACAAAATTCCCAAGATGAAAAAGAACGGCGTCACCTACGTCTCCCGAATCCACTGGGACGATGCCCGGGGCAACAACTTCGACACCGCCGACTACTACACCATCCTGCAGATAAGCCGAACCTACGGCCTCTCGCGCAACCACCTCTACACCCTGCTGAAAGAGGCGAAGATAAACCGGATTAAGCGCGGAAATTTCGTATATTTCCCACGACAGGATGTGGACAGAGTCCTTGCAGACAGAAAACAAAAGGAGAAATAAAATATGGGCAGCACAAAAGTAACACTTCGCAGACGCGAATACCCGAGCGGCAAAGTCTCGCTCTACCTCGACTTCTACCCCGGCATCAAGAACCCCAGAACGGGAATCGAAAGCCGCCGGGAATATCTCGGCATCTACATAATGAAAAGCCCCCGCACCGCAGCGGAGCGAAAGATCAACGCCGCCAAACTCAAACAGGCCGAAGCCATCCGCGCCCAGAGGGAACTCTCCCTCATCAACGAGCAATACGGCTTTCTCGACAAGACCAAAGGCCGGGCCGACGCGCTGGA
Organism: Firmicutes bacterium CAG:460; assembly: GCA_963624185.1. Lineage (GTDB taxonomy): Bacteria > Bacteroidota > Bacteroidia > Bacteroidales > UBA932 > Cryptobacteroides. The sequence continues at coordinate 1,530 of CAVFNP010000037.1, forward strand.
CTACTTCAACTCCCTGCTTGAGGGCAAAGACAAGAAATGGCAGATAGTCTATGAACACTTCCGCAAGTTCGTCCACGGCCGCTGCACCTTCGACAAGCTCGACGTCGAACTCAGCAACGGCTTCCGGGACTACCTCCTCACCGCCAACCGGATGAACAGCAAGACCCTCAAGATTTCACAGAACTCCGCATCGACCTACTGGAGCACATTCAGAGCCTTCCTCGCCGCCGCCTACAAAGACGGCTACCTCAGCGACAACATCAATGACAACCTCGACAAGATAGAAGCGAAAGAAACTCGCAGAGAATACCTTACCCTCGACGAACTCAAGAAACTCTACAACACCCCTTGCGACTGCCCCGTCCTTCGCTCCGCATCCATATTCTCCTGCCTCACCGGACTGCGCATAAGCGACATCCTCGCCCTCCGATGGGAAGACATCCGGGACTACCCTGGAGGCGGCAAATGCGTCCGCATCTGCACCGAGAAGACCGACACCGAAGCCACCATCCCCATCAGCCGCGAAGCACTCGACATCTGCGGCACGCCCGGCACAGGCCCCGTCTTCAAAGGACTTGACAGGAATATGGTCAACTCACGCCTGAAACCGTGGCTCCGGAAAGCCGGCATCACCAAATACATCACCTTCCACTGCTTCCGTCACACCTACGCCACCCTTCTCATCGCCGGAGGAATGGACATCTACACCGTCTCCAAGATGCTCACCCACAAGAACGTCAGCACGACCCAAATCTACGCCGACCTCGTCAACGAGAAGAAACGCGAGGCCGCAGAAACCATCAAAATCACGGAGGGAAAACTATGAAAGCTTCGATATTTGACAGCATAATCAATGGTGCGCTATCTCCTCTTATAGCCGAGAAGAACTCCATTCCAATGGGTGAGATAAGCCAAAATCTACGAAAATTACCAGCCACCGTACAGCAACTTGAATCCCTGATTACAACCCAATTAGGAAAGTATATTAACTTTTCTTTTGACGAAGAAAGAGCCTGCCCATTAGGTCTTACCGGCGATGAATATCACCAGCAACCAGAATATAAATATCCCGTAGAGATACATATTTTTGGCAATATTGACGACACACCCGATCATCGATTCTATTCACGACTAATCGATGCCGAAGCACTTCGCATCAAACTGGCTCTCGCAGAATTTTCATCTAAAGCCAAAGCCGATATTGACACACGAGGCGAAGTCGAAAGGACATTGGAAGAAATCTACCATCTTTCACTCCAACTAAAGAATGTTCTTCACGGACAAGTCATTAAATACTATCTTAAGCAGCGGATGATTAGATTGTATTACGAAATAGCATACTCATATGACTACCTCTTCCCAGAGGATAAGTTTTCCCCATTTGACGAGCTCTATTTCAAACTCTTTGGCTCCTACCCTGACGAAGATGTGTCCAATGCATTCATATCCGCCAAACTGCTGGCACATATTCAATATTGCATTCTGTCAGAGGATAATGATGTCGAGTCACAAACGGTTATGCTTAAGCAATCGTTCTCATTCAGTCAGTTAAAAGACATCTCCATATGGCTCTCAAATTATATTTTTACTGAAGTTTTCGGAATTTCAACGTCACAGAGCATTGACACAGAACGGGGGTCAAGAGAGCTTTTCCGCTTCTTCTGTGAAAAGAAGAAATCTGCGTATGAGAAAGCGCAATCAAAAAGCGTTATTGTTGAGAATATAGAGACAGATATTGAAGCCGTAGATGCCATATGTAAGGACTCCACAATCACAACAGCGGCTTCCCTTACGAGAGAATGGCTTTACACACAATTGCATTCTGCGGAACATAAACAAGGCGACTATATTTCAAACGACACCTCCATTAAGAATGGACTGAAATATAAATACTTGGCAACCAAGCCTATTCAGATAAAAGACCTTTATAACTTCCTGATTAAAGAGGGCAAAATAGAAGCTTCAACTGAGTTTACGAATTTCAGAAGAGTATTTACAGGCGATTTTGCAAATGCGCCCATCAAATGGACGGGGGCTTTAGCCGAATTGACGGCAATGTTCAAACAAATGAAGAACGACGGCGTTTTCAGTTCGGACGAACAGCTTTGGGAAAAAGTTTGTCATTCTTTCATCAGAGCTGATGGCACAACATTAACCCCAAAACAAATTGCTGCCCAGCACCCAACATCTGCGCACAAAGACTTTGCGTCAAGGGCCACCAAATTATTATCATCATAGCGGACTCCGTACTCAGTTAGTCGCAAATACTTTTTACTCATTACAGCCAACGACATCTGCCGTTGGCTTTTTTGTATTCACGCTTACGACACTCAGTACTCAGTAGTAACTCAGTACTGAGTACTACTGAGTCCATAACCCAATATAAGTCAATACTATCTTCGCACCAAGCAAGCGGCTCAAACGAAGCCCGGGTCGCTTGTGAGGGCTTCAATTGTAAAAATTTAGAATGCAATTGAAATTATGGACACAAAATCCATCAGCTTCAACGATATGCCGGAGGCTCTGGCATATCTCATCGAAAGGGTTGAAAAATTGGAGATCCTTCTCGAATCAAAAACACCTGCACCGTCAAAAGTCGATGCACAGAAATGGTTGGACATCAAGGAACTCAAAGAGTACCTTCCTGACCACCCGGCACCTACCACAGTATATGGCTGGGTGCGGAACAACATCATTCCTTATTACAAGAAAGGCAAGAAGCTATCTTTCAAAAAGTCTGAAATTGACGAGTGGCTCAATGCCTCTCGCCAGATGACAGATGAAGAAGCCGAAGAAGCCGCTCTTGATTACGTTAACCATAGGAGGATTGGGAAATGAGCGAACCGATGAAACTTGGGGATATTATGACGGCGATAGCCGCCAATCCAAAAGATGAATGGGGACAGATTCTCCGTAAATGTCCGTTCATGCAAGCAGAGTTGATGCGCCGGGGACTGATGAGCTTCGACGACCTTACTGATGAAGAATGTGACAAACTGGTTGAATGGCACTGCGAGACTCATCCGGGAGAATGCGACCGCAAATATCTGGACAACCTCCTTGACAACCAGGATGTGATGCTCAAACTTCACATCAGCCAGCGCACTCTTCAGACACTTCGCTCCAACGGAACAATCCCTTATGTCAAGATTGGTCACAAAATCTGGTATCATCGTCTTGACATAGAGCGTGTACTCCGCAGCAACTATGTAATGTTCAACATCCGCGAACGCTATGGAGAAGACCTTTGACCGCTCGGCGGTGCTCCGCAAGACAAACTGGGGCATCAACATCTACGCACACATCCTCCGCCGCTTCTACCCCGGCGAAGTTGTGATGAAAGTCACCGGCAGGGATTGCGGCATCGTCCGCAACCCCTTCGCCGGGGGCGTTCAGTCCCTCCACGTCTGGTTCGCCAAAAACGACCCGGAAGCACGCCTCTCCGACGAGACCGCCTACCATCACGACGAAAACGGCGCAATCCCCGACGGAGACGCACTCGACTTCGCGGCACTTTACTATCACCAGTCCGGTCAGGAACTCCTCGCCACGCTCAACCGCGAGATGTACCTCCGTCTGGATATCGAGCATTCGCAGTATTCAGACCCGCAAACCGCACACGTGGACAAAGGCCCGAAATTCTCCTTCTTCAAAGCCCCGATTACCAACAAGTTCCCGCTCAAGAGCATAACCCTTCTCGATGCCTACAACTACATCGCAGGCCCCTATGCGCAGCAGCAGACAGAGGAACTGAGAGCAATCCCGGACAAGAAGAAAGCTGCACTCTACAAGCAGTCCCGTTTCGCCTACGTCACCTTCTGCGGAGAGTTCGGCGTCCGTTCCAACTGCAGCGTCAAATCCGCCAGCGGCCTCCTCTGCCTCGACTTCGACCATCTCCCCGATGTTGAAGCGCTCAAACTGCGGCTTCTCCAAGACCGCTACTTCACCACGGCGCTCGCATTCCGAAGCCCCTCCGGAGACGGCCTCAAATGGGTCATCGAAATCGACAGAGGCACTCTCTCCCACTCCGACTTCTTCAGAGCTGTTGCCAACTACATAACTACGGCCTACGGCATCGAACCGGACAAATCGGGCAAGGACATCTCCAGAGCCTGTTTCCTCCCGCACGACCCCGAAGCCTACATCAACCCTTTATTCGTTTAAGATATGGACAAATTCAATCCGGAACAGTGGCTGGCCAAAGAACCTGCCACTTCCACAAGAAACTATACTCCGAACCCTGACTCTCAGGATGACATCGAACTCATCACCCGGCGCATCGAATCCGCCCGCGTTGACATCACCGCAGGCTACGACAACTGGCGTGACATCGGCTTCGCCCTCTCCTCCGAGCTTGGCGAATCGGGCCGGGACATCTACCACCGCGTCAGCCGCTTCAACCCCGGCTATGCCGAGGCCGAATGCGATGCCCAGTACGACAAATGCCTCCGCGCCCACGGCACCGGCATCACCGTCAAGACCTTCTTCCAGAAAGCGAAAGAAGCCGGCGTCAGCCTCGCCACCAAATCCGCAAAATCCGCAGTTTCCGCAAAATCCGCAACCCCTCAATCTGCGGATATGGCGACAGGGTCAAAGATAAAATCCGCAAACTCCCCCACTGCGGATATTGAGGATTCTGCGGAAACTGCGGAAATCTCCTCCGGCGAACCCCTCCCGACATTCTCGCAGGACATCAGGGACAACCTGCCCGAATTCCTCCGCAGAATCGCCGCCGTGAGCGACTCCGCCTATGACGCGGACATCCTCATCCTCGGCTCGCTCGCAGTCCTCTCGTCCTGTATGCCGCACATTCGGGGCATATATGACGACCGCACCGTCTACCCCAACCTCTTCCTCTTCGTCACCGCCAGGGCCGCCTCGGGCAAAGGCCGTCTCAACTTCTGCCGCCACCTTGTCGAACCCGTCCACGACCGACTCCGCGAGATCAACGAGGCCGAAGTGATGGAATACAAGCAGAAGCTCGCCGAGTACAATGCCGCCGGCAAGAAGAAACCCTCTATGGAGAAGCCCGAGGAACCGCCGATGCGGATGCTCTTCATCCCAGCCAACTCCTCCGCCACAGCCGTCTATCAGGTTCTTGGCGACAACGGCGGCGCAGGCCTGATGTTCGAGACCGAGGGCGACACCCTCGCCAACACCTTCGGCTCCGACTACGGCAACTACTCCGACGGCTTCCGCAAGGCCTTCCACCACGAGACCATCTCCTACATCCGCCGAAAGGATCGTGAATATGTCAATATCAAGAGTCCTCGCCTCTCCACGCTCCTCACCGGCACGCCCCGACAGATTCTCAACCTCATCACCGACGCGGAAAACGGTCTCTTCAGCCGCTTCATCTTCTACTGCCTCGATACTCCAATAGTCTGGAAAAGAATTTTCGGCGACACCTCGTCCACGGTCACGCTCGACGAACGCTTCCGGCAGCTCGGAGCCGACTACTACGAACTCTTCCAGATTCTTGACGCAAAGAGCGAATACCTCAACTTCAGCTTCACGCCGGAGCAGGGCAAGGACTTCGATGACACCTTCGCCCGCTGGCAGGAAGACTGCCTTGCCGACTGCGGAGAAGACTTTGTCGCATCCCTCAGAAGGCTCGGAGTCGTTATGTTCCGCCTCGCGATGTGCCTCTCCGTCCTCCGGCTCGCCGAAGATGGCGACTTCGAAAGCGACATCACCTGCCTCGATGCAGACTACAGGACAGCCAAGACCATCGCTACCGTCATCCTCCGGCACAACATCCGTGTCTTCTTCACTCTCCCCGCCACCGCAGCCCCGGCTCAGAAATCGAAAGGCACTGAACGCACCCTTCAGAAGCGGCAGTTCTGGGACAGGCTCCCCGCAGAGTTCGACCGCAAGGAATACTCTCAGATTGCCGACTCCCTCGGTCTCAACCCCAAATCCCTCGACCGCACCGTCCGCAAATGGTGCGACGAAGGCAAACTGGAGAACGTCTCGCACGGGAAGTACAGGAAACTTCAATAACCAATGCGTTCTCATTGAAAATGGCAGCCATTAGGCTGCTTTTTTCGTTAGATTCTGCTATTTGTCAAAGAAATCTTCACGACACTTTCACAATCGCTGATGTTTAGCTATATTTGTCGTTAGCAACAAGCAGCTTTACAGAAGTTTATATTATTTCATCTATAGAATTGATTCGGGTTAATTGAGCATTTACGTGAATCTGTCATCTTGCTTGTTGATAAACTGCGAGAAGATGCCCTATATGGGTTTCTGATTTTATAAATATAAATTTATTTTAAGCTTTATGATCATCAATTTGATTTCGTTCGACCTGAGGAACACTAAAGTTGAACTTGAGGTGAAAACCAAAATCAGCGACGTGTACGGACATATCGCACGCATTCACAAGGACGAATGTCCTGAATTTTGGAACACCCATCCCGAACTGTCCTCTCTCAAAGAACTCTACTTCTCCACAACTGACACCTCCCGAGAGTGCGCAGGAGAGAGTTTTACTGTTCCTGTCGATTTAACGAAAAACCGCCGCCTCACCAAGCACATCATCAATCAGAGTTTGTACCGTTATTTCAGCCAACGAGCCATTGTCGGCTACGACTTCATCGACAATATTGAAGTATGGATTGAAGCCACGGAACAGCCGACACCAAAAGCGACAGAATACCTTCGCTTCTCGGTCATTCCCAAAGAAAAGGCCATCAGCAATAGTTGGGAACTTCTTGTGTCATTCAATGGACACTCTATCGTCTACGACACTCCCCTCTCTCAACTTGATCTGGCAACAATAAACTTCCGGGTAATCGTTGGCGGCGAAGTCGTCAAAAATAAAAAGCTAACTCCATATCAAAAGCAGAATATTGGCCACATTTTCCCCGTCATAAACAAGTCACTCTCCAGAGAGTTGCAGATTAATGAACATTATGAAAAAGTTTCAAACCGCTATGTCCTCGCTCTCGGCGCCATTCGCGGTTTCATCAAAGAATATCTCAAACCCGGAGATATAGAGGATTTGATTTCCATCCAATCCAACGAACTGCTTACTATTCCGGCTGACCGCATCGACGCAGTCCCTAAAGGTTCTAACCAACTTATGTTCGCCAACGGCAATACAAGCTTCGACCCATATAGTGGGCTCTTCGGAAGCAGAGGAGGCACAGGCTTCGGCCCTTATCGGCCATCAGACAAATCAGATGTCCGATTCTTCTTCATTGCTCAGAACTCTGACCTCCAGCTTTGTCGCGACCTTTACAACATATTTTCCACCGGCTCGAAATCCGGCACCTCAAGAGCTGAATTATATCCTGCTTTCAAACCATTGGCAGAAACCATAAAGCAGCCATTCAACACGGAAAGGAATGGTAGCATATTTTTTGACTCTCCAGAAACGGCACTTGAACAGATTAAGAACCAACTCAACACCAAGCCACTGAACAAGGGCACTCAATATGTTGCCATATACATCAGCCCGGTAAGCAAGGATGACATCAATAACCCGGCTCACGACATCTATTATAAGGTAAAAGAATTGCTGATTCAGAAGAAAATAACATCTCAGGTCATCTACAAGGACAATCCTGACAAAACATCATTCAAATACCACCTGCCGAACATCGCCACAGCCATTCTCGCCAAGATAGGAGGAATCCCCTGGCAGCTCCAAGACAGACACCGCACCAATGATCTGATAATCGGAGTCGGAGCATTCAAGTCAGAAAAAGTCGGAAAGAGATACATCGGAAGTGCCTTCTGCTTCGACAATGACGGCATCTTCAAGAACTTTGACTGCTACAAAGATGACGACCTTGAACACATTGTACAGGACATCCGCAAGGCTCTCGGCAGATATATAGCGGAAGATTTAACTGCCGAGCGAATCATCATCCATTACTATAAGACGATGAGCAAGAAAAACTCCAAGAAGATTACTGATATGCTGATGCGCCTCAACTTCAACATCCCGCTCTACATCGTAACCATCAATAAGACAGAAGCCAGCGATTATGTCGGCTTTGACACGGAACATCCCGGATTGATGCCGATTAGCGGCACATACATTAAGCTTGGCTACAACGAGTTTCTGCTCTACAACAACTCCCGCTACGGAAAAGAAGGGAAATGGGATTACCTCTTCCCCGTCAAAGTCAAATTGGCAAAAATATTCCCGTCAGGAACGAAAGAAGAACAGGTGCTCCTGATGGAAGAGGTCCGCGAGCTGCTGTGCCAGATATACAAACTCAGTCGAATGTACTGGAAATCAGTAAAGCAACAGAACTTGCCGATAACAATAAAATACCCAGAAATGGTAGCCGAAATAGTCCCGCACTTCGAAGATGATTATCTGCCCGAATTCGGACGGCGAAATCTCTGGTTCCTCTGACGCAATTCAGCCCCGTCGGTTGCCGGGGCTGAATCTATTATGCCTGCCGTAAAACCTACTCACTCCACTCCAGATACCTGAAAAACGGTTCATACATCAGTACATCCGTATCCTCACGGTTCGCCAAAGGCTCATTCACAAAAAAGCACTCCATCTACACGTCCGCGCTCACCTTGCTGCACACCTTTTGAGGTCCGGGGAACTCATACACCCCCACCTTCACACGGCTAATCAGCCCTGCCTCCAACATCTGAGCCACCGCGTTAATCTGCACGTTATACACGCCCTTGTTTGCGGAGAAATGCGCCGAGAGGCCATACCTCAACATCCATGTGCCAGACTACCTCCAGAACAATGCAACAGAAGAGGACAGGCAGATGGGAGCCGACATCGCCGACCTGCTCATCAGATGGAAGCAGGCCAGTCGCACATCCGGCAGCTCGGCAGACACGACAACAGGCACTGCCGATGACCCTTCCGGCAATGCTCTCAATCCGGTCTTTCTCCAGATTCAGAAGTACATCTCCCCGGAACACCACGACAATGTACTGGCACTGATTGAGGAGTTTGAGCTGGAAGTCGTTGGAGTGGGGAGGATGATGATGTTTCTGGATGTTTCAGCAAAGGTTTTTCAAAAGGAAGGACCTTCCCAGCTTTAATAAATCAATTTCGCAATTGTTAGCCGCATAGATTCGATTCTTGGTGCTTGTATATTTGAAATCCGCATTGTATCTTTGCGAAGTAAATATAATTTTATTATAGTTCTTTCTATGGCAGCCCAATTTTACAAGGCGATTTATTTTGATGACTATCAAAGCGAGACTGGTAAGACAAAATCTTTCGCGCTCGCTTTCACGGAAGATGATACCGATTTGTACAAAAAGGTCAGTCAGCTATCATCATATGCGCTCAAGAAGATTCTTAAGTGCGATACATATAGTGCCCTCAAAAAGAAAGCAAACCGCGATGGTAGATCCGTTAATCAATATGCAAAGCGCCTCATTTCTAAACACATAAATAACACTGATATTCCATCCTTTCAAACCAAGGATGTAACTTTTGGGAATAGTAAGGATGTCCCATTCCAACGCTGGTATCCATACATCGAGGGATATTCTCCATCATTTGTAGATGCCTTAATCGACAAATACTGTCCCAATGCCAAACTAATATATGAACCATTTGCAGGAACTGGGACCACAATATTCTCCGCTGATCGAAAGGGAATATCAACATTGTATTCTGAGGTCAATCCACTTTTGCAAGTTTTGATAGATACCAAACTATCCATAATGAAGCTCAGCCCTTCGAAACGATTGGCATTAGCTTCAAGATTGATAGACTTCAATACCCAGTTGACCAATACACTTTCGAAAGTTGTTCCATCCGAACATCTTCGAGAATCTTATTATCGGGTTTTTGGACAAAGCATATACTTCCCAGAAGATCAATTTGAGCAAATTCTTCGAATTAAGACCATAATTGAGACTATGTCTAGCGAAGGGAACACATTGCTTGCCAAAATTTTGAGTATTGCTCTATCCTCATGCTTAATCCCTGTCTCCTATTTGAAAAAGCAGGGAGATCTACGATTTAAGACTGAAAAAGAGCGTCAAAATGAAATGGCGCTTTTAATGGACATCTTGCCTTCTAAAATCAGCATTATCGTTGAAGATATACAGAATTGCCAAGTTGCCATTCACCTTAACCATAAGCTCATTCAAGATAATGCAAAAAATATAGGCAAATCAAAGTTGAAGAATAAGATTGATGCTGTAATAACAAGCCCCCCTTATCTAAACGGCACTAATTATTTCCGAAACACAAAACTCGAGCTTTGGTTTCTATCTTATCTTCACTCAGAGAATGATTTAAGACAATACCGCGACAAAGCACTTACTAGCGGTATTAATGATGTAAAACAAGAATATTCCAAAAAAGTATGCAATTTATCAAGCCCACTCTTAGATGAGACTATGTCAATCCTGGATAAGCAAGCATATGATCGCAGAATTCCATTGATGGCAAGATGCTATTTCAAGGAGATGCATGAAATATTCCAAGGCCTGAGTAAGAATCTAAAAGATGGAGCTGATATTCTCGTCGACTTAGGAGATTCTATCTTTTCGGATGTTCATATCAAAACGGATCTTATTCTGCTTGAAATAATTGAGCCTTTAGGGTTTAAACTACAGAATCGCGAAATCCTTCGGCAAAGAAGGTCTCGGAATGGGGCGCTCCTTTCTCAGGTGCTTTTAGTAATAAAATATCAGCCAAATTGAGAAGTCCTACAGGATTAATTATAACTATCTCTACTCTAGAGAAATCCTTATATGTTTTTCATACGTAAAGAAATAAAGTTATGACAAAATACATAGATGAAAAGTGGAGCAGGTTTTATAGGGAATTGCCGCACAAGGAACTCCCTTTCTCAAAGAAAAATTGGGGCCATCCCAATCATTCTTTGTGCTCGTATCAAGGGAAACTTAAACCAGCAATTGCATATCATCTAGTACGTACATTTGTCCCTCAAGGTGGGACATTATTTGATCCATTTGCCGGAGTCGGGACAATCCCGTTTGAAGGATGCTTAAATGGGAAAAAAGCATATGGCATGGATATTAGTCCACTTGCATATTATGTTTCATCTGCAAAAATGCAGCGATGTTCTATCGAGAATTGCCACGCAGTAATCGATCGATTGGGAGATTTTATTGCAACCGTTAACATCCCAAGCGACTATATTGACCGAAACAGTCAATTCGGTTTTAACAAGACTCTTGCTGAGTATTACAACGAACAAACATTTCGTGAAATATTGGCAGCTAGATTATTTTTTCAGCAAAATAATCCGCATACAACCGAGGAAATGATGGTAATGTCATCACTTCTCCACATATTGCATGGAAACCGACCTTACGCATTAAGCCGCAAGTCTCATCCCATTGTCCCGTACGCACCTACCGGTGATTCAATATACAAAAGCCTCATCGAAAAAGTGACCGAGAAAGTCGAAAGAGCAGTTGCCGCCCCATACCCTAAATGTTTCACTAACGGCCACATGTACTTAGGTGATTCTACAACTACATGGCCTAATGAGCTTAATCAGTTAGACGCGATAATTACATCGCCGCCATTCTTTGACAGTACCAGATTCTATTTGGCAAATTGGATAAGGCTATGGTTTACTGGTTGGGATGAATCTGACTTTAATTTACAACCCGGCAAATATGTGGATGAACGACAAAAGGAAAGCTTTAATGTTTATAATGCTATATTCCAGCAGGCCAGAGAACGTCTCCGCAATGGTGGATATTTCGTTATGCACCTAGGGAAAAGCAATAAGTGTGATATGGGTCAAATTCTTCAACAACGGGCCCGACATTGGTTCAATAGGGCAAGGCTATATAATGAAGATGTGGCAGAGTGTTCCAAGTTCGGAATTACCGACCTTGGAACGGTAACTTCACATCAATATTTGATTATGGAGTAAGCTTACAATAAGCCTAAAAGTTTTTTGTTCTCATCGGATAGTTTGTCTATAAGACCAGCTTCGGTGAGAATTTTTTTTATGTCGTGAACACGTTTATTTAGCGCACCTTGGCTGCGAACATTACCTAAATAACGTTGTACAGCCATATTCGGATCAACATTGGTATTATAAACCGGCACAGGACTGGAGAGTAGTGAAAGATTAGCTCCAGTAATCCTTGCTAGTTCGACAAGCTCTTGATTGGTATATACTTGACTTGGCCATTGTGCGCGCTTACTTCCGTTAGCTCCTTTAGACAAAAGTGCAGCATTCTCTTTAGTAAGCGGATAAAAGTAAGCCGCCGGAAGGATATGGTCAATATCCCATTCATCCCTTTTATTAATGTCAAGTGGCTTGCCAGTCTTAAAACACTTGCTCCCAAAACGCTGAAATAGGTCTTGAATATCACTAAACGATTTGAAACTGGAACTTGGTTGAAGTAAATCGCCAAGCCTACGGCGTACGGCACTCTCATGTAATTGTTCCTTAGTTCTTTCTGGATTGAGAAGCGAGTTAATAGCAGCTTTGCAGGCTTTACATTCCTGTTGTTTTTCAATCTCGCTCCAGCCAGAATGTTTTGCAAATGAAGTACTGGGTAGCACTCTACCGCAAGTCGTACATTGTTTCCAATAGTACTCCGGATTTGCTGTGGAAAGAGTAAAGAAGGCTCTCCAAAAATTTTTGCATATTACAGAGTCATTTTTTCTTAACTCAGGTTCCCAGTTTTTGAATTTTTTCGGAAGATCTGAGTCCTTGGCATGAACAAAACCACATTCGGAGCATTTCCAAGAACACCTTTCAAATGCATCAGCGGGCTGCAAGATATGTTCACCGATATTCTCACAATTAATATGTCCACAATTAAGACATGTGTAAGAGATCCATATATCTTTTGTTGGGATGCCAGGGATATGCGATATCCCTGTTTTATTGACTGATTTTCTTCTCGCCATATTGAAATCATTCTTTGCTTCTGCAAATATACATAATTTGTTATATATCTGTCAATAACTATATTATAGAGGCAACTACAAAAGTGCGATGTAGTGTGGATGTCTTAGGGTTTAATATTCCGCCGCACTCCATTCCCTCAGACTTTCCCAGGATTGGTAGAGAGGTATCAGCCGGCTTCCTCACGTCAGCCCGCTGATGCTTCCCTATAACGGAAGCAAAGCTTCCGACCAAACGCCCGGCAAGACATCCGTCATCTCCGCATCCGCTGCGATGCCGGAAGACTTGCCCCAACGGGCAGAGAGGAACTGGAAGATTGCCGCCCTGCGTTCCGCTGACGCTACACTCCGTGCGCCAAACCTCCAGCCACTATGAGTTCGCTATCGCTCACGTCGTATGCGAAAGTTCGCCCTTCAATTCATCATTGGCGGAACGCCACCCTCTCCATCTCGCTCCGCTTGGACAACCGAAGCGGTGTCGGGCGGCAGTCAGTTGTTCCGTTCCACTCCACAACCGCCGGCCCACCGACCCTTCTGATTCCGCTCCAGTCGGGCAAGACTGCGGACATCCTCCGCTGCGCTCCGGAAATCCGCAGACTTGCTTTCCGACTTCCGCATTCCGTGCCTCCGATTCATCATTGACTATGTGCATCAGCAAAAGCGGTCATCCGCACCCTCTGCGTCTGCAAGACAGCCGCAGACAGCACGGCTGTTGTTCAAAAGTCTCCTCTCTGTCGGCTGCGCCGCCAAGAAGAGACACGGCGGCTTCCGCCGCCGGATTAAAGAGAAGCAGGTGTCGAGACTTCCGTCTTTCTCCGAAAGCCAGAAGACTCGACCCTTCTATGCCCCACCGCCCCACAGGGGCCATAATCCGGCCCGCTCCGTGAGGAGCACAGTGCGAGGGTAAGTACCTCGAAATCCGAAAGTTAGACATAATCGGAGCTTAGTTGTGTAACAGTCGGCTC
>CAVFNP010000038.1:0-14468 GCA_963624185.1 Firmicutes bacterium CAG:460
GATGTTGCAATGGCGTGAACATTGAGGCGGGTATGGAGGTTCAGGTGGTTACACCGTTAAACAACACAATTCAGGTCAATAACTGGCAGTATGTCGAAGATGCCTTCATGCGAGTTTTCGGCATTTCGCTCCGAAAGGCAGGCTGCTTAAGCGCAAGCCAACTCGAGATCACAAAACTCAAATAATGGAATGGACAACCGAATGACCTCACCGGCGCGTTGTCTTCCTATTCATTGATGGAAAATCTTTTAAAAATTTCCTCACACTGCCGGAATTTTGCAGTCAGAAACCGTTTCTTTGCGACATAATCTTTTAACGAACTGCATTATGGATTTTTTAGAAAGCACTGACAATGATGTTATCGAAAACTGGGGCGGGGAAATCATGATTGACCCCAATGTCGCGAAATCAGCGAAAATCGCCGCCTTCGGCACAATCGCGATCGGAGCGGTCGCATACATCGCCGGCAAGGTCATCGATACTATAAGGGACATCAATGACTGATAGAAAAACAGCGACTAAACCACACAAAAACAATTTCTTATGATCAGATATATCGGCAAGTATGTCTGCAGGGACTGTAGGCACGAATTCATCGGAGCGGATGTGGAGTGGAACGCATCATCCGCCAGCTATCCTGTCCGGTGCCCCGAATGCGGAAGCTTGAACACCAGAGCCGATTACCCGTCGGCTATCGGTGACTTTGTGTGGTCTATCTGGAACCGTCTCAAGAAGCACTGAAACTCAGTCTTCCTCCATTATCTGCTCGGGCGGCCATATCTCATCCATAAGGTCAAGGGCGGCATCGTTGCCGTTCTCGGCCTCGGTGGCGAGAAGATCGTACAGTTCGAATTTATCTTCGACCATTTCGGCCAATTTAAGAAGCAGGCCGAAAATATCTTCGTATTTCATATCAGTCAAATAGCACTCCAGGGTTCATTTCTGAAGGGGTCTTCCAATCTATGCCGTAAAACTCCTTTAGAATATTCTTTTTCTCTGCCCAATAAGCAAAGCAGAATCCCATTCCTCTCGGTACGCCCTCAAGCCGTAGGTCCAATTCTCTTTCCACCGAATCGACAGCCTCCTCGAAGCGCAAGGTCCATTCCACCGGGTCTTCCTTAAGATGCCCTTCCTGTTCTATCTCATTCAGGACACCCCGGTCAGCCAAGTCGATATTCCTTTTCAGAAAGCCGATTTCTTCCTCCACCTCCTCGGTGGCACTAAGATCACGGTCTGCGAGAGCCTCTATCCTCTGCAGCACCAACAATCTGAACTGCAACATCTTGAGTTTCAAACGCGGATGCCCTTCAGGGATAACTTCGATCATCCGCTGCGTAAGGCTGTTCACATAATCCAATTCATGGTCATAGCCTTCCAGATGACGGGCATATCTGAGAAGGTGCCCTGCAAGAGAACTTATCTCCCAAGTTCTTTCCTGGTTACGCCAATTCTGCTCGGCAAGCAGCACACAGCCTGCACATATCTCTCCACAAAGGTCAAGAGTATCGCCTTTGCCGTTCAGAGCAAGGCCTTCGGCTTTGACCAGGCACTGCTCCAGTTCTTTTCTGATGTCGATGTCGTCTTTGGTCATAGTCTTGTTGATTAATAGAAAAACAATTCTCCCTGAACCTTGTCCCATCGTCGGGCGCGAAGGTCCTCTCGAGAGATGAGTATATAATACATACCGCAGTCATAGAAACGAAGACCATAGCGCTCATCTTCATCTATCTGCAGGAGAGCAATCTTGTCTGGATGAGCATCCTTCACCTCGTCCTGATAAGGAACGCTAAGCAGTGCGTGCCCGTCACCTTCGATATCGTCAGTGGCCATGAACGAGATCTTTTCGGCTGGGCGGAATACGCTCTCCCCCGTGTCTTCCCAATGCAGGTCATAGGGCGACAACCCTTCCGTAGCAGGGCGATAAAGCACCACCGGCGGGATATGCCAATCAAGTGGCGAATCCGTTTCGCCAAGAAAATAATCCAGCGGGGCGAAGAACCACAACATCCCTTCGTGAGGAAGCAGCCCTTCCGGATCAAGGGCGGCGAGATCAGAACAACGTATCTGGCAGATGAAAGTGAGCGGCTCCCCGTACTCCTCTCCGTGCTCATCACAAAGGGTTACCGTCGGATAAGGGACATCCTCCGGCAAGTCCGGGGCGCCCCACCAATGGCTTTGGCCCACAAGCGGTTCCACGCAAGGAAATGTCTCAATTTTTAATCCCACACAAAATGCATTTTGCCAAATTTAGCGATTTTTTACGATTACTTAATTTGGAAGTGTTTTAGGAGTGTCTTAATTTTGCGGCATGTCTTATAAAAGAATTGATACATACGATGCCGGAACGACGGAAAAGATAGCCGCGCACGTAAAAGAAATCCTTTCCCTGTTGGGCGAAGACCCTGAAAGAGAAGGCCTTAAAAAGACCCCCGAAAGAGTGGCCAAAGCGCTTCAGTACACCACGAAAGGATACTCGGAAGACGGGGTGCAGATCATACGCGACGCTATCTTCGATGAAGAATATCAGCAGATGGTCCTCGTCAAGGACATAGACCTCTACAGCACCTGCGAACACCATATGATGCCCTTCATAGGCAAATGCCACATCGCCTATATCCCTAATGGTAAAATCACCGGACTCAGCAAGATAGCTCGCGTCGTGGAGACATTTGCCCGAAGACTTCAGGTTCAGGAAAGGCTCACGGTTCAGATCAGGGACTGCATCCAGGAAGCTCTGCAGCCGCTCGGAGTCGCAGTGGTCATCGAAGCCCATCACAGTTGTATGCAGCTTCGCGGCGTGGAGAAGGCCAATTCCATCACAAGCACCTCGGCCTTCAGCGGTGCATTTTTAAATTCAGAAAAAACAAGAAACGAATTTTTGAATCTTATCAAATGAGATTAAGTAAAGAAACTAAAGCCTTGATAATCCTGCTAACGCCATTTTTCCTGGGCTTCTTGCTGGGATTGGCCGTGGGAAGTTGTAACAGGGGGGAAACTTCACAAACAGAAAAATCCGAATACATAGGCGCGACGGCGGATGATGGGGGCAATACGGCCTCCACCACGAAGCCTTCAAAAAACGCAAAACCTTCTAAAAACAAAGAGGTGAAAAAGCAGCAGAAAGAGATAATCTACCCGCCTAAACGGAAAAATTACGCCAAACTCTTCGCCGACCTTAACGAAGAGCACCTGGCTATGGCTAAAGAAGTCGGACTGCGGGAACCTCCCCAGATGAGCGCGGAAATCCCCGGCATAAAAGGTCTTGTAAAAATCGAAAGCAACGACCTGTACACAGTCTACACACTAAGCCATTCCTCACCATACCTGACTAAAGGCGCAGCCGCGGAACTAGGCGAGATAGCTCGCGCATTCAGAGACTCACTGGGCAGCAAAGGACTATTGCAATACCGTCTGGTAGTTTCATCCATCCTTCGCAGTAAAGACGACGTGAACAAACTCCGGCGCAGCGGTAATCCTAATGCATCGGCCAATTCCGCACACTGCTTCGGAACAACATTCGACATCGCCTACACCATGTACACCAGAGACAATGACGAGCAGTGCGAAGAGTTCATGCAGCCCTTCGAGCTCACAAAAGTCCTTGCCGAAGTCCTTCTGGACCGCAAGAAAGCAGGCAAATGCCTGGTCAAATACGAGAAACAGGAACATTGCTTCCATATAACAAGCACCCATTAGAATGAAACGCACCACCATCCTTACTCTCTTACTGTGGGCGGGCTCATTGTTGGTCCAGCCAATTTTCGCGCAGGACTACGTAGAGCAGGCCAATCTCAGCTGCACCAGCATAATAGTCGGACGCAACGCAAGCACCGACGGAAGCGTAATAACCTCCCACACTTGCGACGGAAAATACCGCACATGGCTAAGCATAGAACCTTCTATGGACCATAACAAGAAGGAACGCCGCGCGGTCCTGAAAAACACCATGCATACTTCGTCCAGGCTCGACACTTCAGGGGTGAAACTATCCGGTTATATCCCGCAGGTACGTCACACCTACGCATATGTCAACACGGCATATCCGTGCCTGAACGAAAAGCAGATTGGCATAGGCGAGACCACTTGGGGCGGCCCGGACACTCTGCAGAACCCGACATCCCTGTTCCTTATCGAAGAGCTGGAAAGATTGGCGTTGGAAAGATGCACTTCAGCCCGGCAGGCTGTGCTGCTGATGGGAGAATTGGCAGAAAAATACGGCTATGCCGACAGCGGAGAGTGCCTTACGGTAGCCGACCCGAAGGAAGTATGGTTTTTCGAGATAATTGGCTGTGGGAAAGAGGAAAAAGGTGCCGTGTGGGTAGCTAAAAGACTTCCCGATGAGCACGTGGGAGTCTCTGCCAATGTACCGAGGATAGGTGCTCTGGAGAAGGACCCTGCCAATTTCCTGTGTTCTAAGAATGTGAAACAAGTGGCATTGAAATATGGCCTGTGGGACGGGAAAAGCGAATTCAAATTCTGGAAAGCCTATAAGGCGGAATATGCGCGCGGACGCAATTACCGCGAACGTGACCTGTTTATTCTCAGCAGCATGGCTCCCTCTCTTGGCCTGAATCAAGATATGGACGAGATTCCGTTCTCAGTAAAACCGGACTCTCTCGTCAGCGTAAGCGACGTCTTCGCCCTGCTGCGCTCTACGTACGAAGGAACGGAATTGGATATGTGCAAAGACATCACCATAAAGGACGGAGAGATAAGTCCTATTGCAAACCCTTGGATGACAGGCGCTATGCGTAACACGCTCAATCACCTGCACCCCGGACTGGTACCGTTCCAGAGGACCGTATCCGTAGCATGGTGTTCATACTCCACTGTCATCCAGCTGCGGGAATGGCTGCCTGACGCAGTAGGAGGCGTGCTCTATCTCGGTCTGGATAACCCTGGTCAGAGTCCACGCATTCCCATCTTCTGCGGCACCACCACCCTGCCATCAGCTTACAGCACTTGCGGACAGAATACATATGACCCGGAAGTAGCGCTTTGGCAGTTCAGAAAGGCCAACAAACTCGCCACCCTGGCTTGGCAAAAGACCAAGTCCTACTTTATGGAAAATGTCGCAGAGCAGGAAAAAGAGTTACTTGACGCCGTGGAGGCCATATCGGAAGAGAGCCGCCGGCAAGAATGTGACGAAAAGCAGCTTAACGCCGTGACAGAAAAAATCCATCTCGACGCAATCAAACGATGGTCAGAGATGGAATCTAAATTCTGGGTCACCTTCGGACTAGGATTCTAAACACCTATAAGCGCTGCCAATTCGGTGGCGCTTTTTACTATATGCTCCGCTCCGGCCTGAACCAAATCACTCTCAGGACGGAATCCCCACGTAACACCGGCACATTCGACGCCCGCATTCTTGGCTGTCTTTACATCTGTAGCGGAATCACCCACATAAAAACACTCACTCTTATCCACTCCGGCCTTGGCCAATATCAGATTAACCACCTCCGCACTCGGCTTGAGCGGCAGTCCTTCCTTATTGCCAAGAACTGCGACAAAGTCCACCTCAGGGAAAAATTCAGCTATCAGCTTCTCCGCACCAGCTTGGAATTTATTCGAGGCCACTGCCAATCTCACTCCCTTGCTATTTAGAGCGTTAAGCAGCTCCACCATACCTGGATACGGCCTCGTATGAACATCTATATGCTCCACATAATATGGAGTGAAATCACTTAAAGCCTGTTGCACCTGACCCTCTGAAGGAGTCGTGCAAAGAGACTTTTCGAGCGCACTTATAAGCATATTCTTCACACCGTGCCCCACCATCTGGGTGTATTCCTGCACGCTATGACCGGAAATCCCCTGCTTGGAAAGAGCATAATTTGAGGCCTCCGCCAAATCTGCGATGGTGTTGATCAACGTACCATCCAGATCGAAAATCACCAATTTTACCATATAAAAGACATGTTTGATTCTGCAACTGCCGCATCTTTAAAAATTACAACAAAAACGTGCCGCAACTCTTAAAAAACTGCGCAAAAATACAAAAAAGAGTTATCTTTGACTAATATGAGACGACTGATTATAACACTTTCCTTAGCGGTCCTGCCAATCCTTGCCTCCGCTCAAGATGACTTCAACCGATTAAAAATAGATGCGGAAGTAAGAGTGGATCATACCACCGATCTCGGATTTACCGGCAACAGCCTCAATCTCGCCCTTGAAGGGAAACTGTCCTCCGACCTGTCTTTCCATTTCAAACATAGATTCAATAAAGCCAATGGCCTGAAGCGCAACTTTGAAGCCACGGACTGGGCATATCTCGATTTCAGGATAGATGACAAGTGGAAATTGTCAGCAGGCAAACAAGTCGTATGTATCGGAGGCATGGAATATCACACATCCCCTGTGGATATGTACTTCCACTCTCTCTTCTGGAGCGATATGCCCTGCTACAAGTTCGGCACCAGCCTCACATATTCGTTTCCTACCGGCAAAGACTATCTAACATTTCAGGTATGCCAAAGCCCTTACGGCCTGGAAAACAAGACATATGCCTACAACCTGCTGCTTGAAGACAACCACGACAGATATATAGGAAAGCACTCTCTAAGCGCGATGGAATACACCCGAGGCCAATTCTTCGGGATTATGGCCACTGGTAATGAATTCAAGGCAGACAAATGCGCCCTGCAGATGGATGCGACATTTCGATACGGCAGCGACCACTGCGATCTGATCAGCGATTTCACACTCGCAGGAAAATTCACATACGAACTCGACCGCGGTCTATATGCATTCATCAAATCCGTTTTTGACATGAACGGGAGTATGAGCGATCTGGACAGTGTCATCAAAAGAGAGACACACGTTTTTGCGGAAGGACTTGGACTGGAATTCTACCCTGAACGGTACCATAACAATCTTCGCTTTCACGTCGTATTCCATCACAGACAAGGCACTTATGCCTACACCTACGGCGATGCGCTCCAGACGACAGCTCTCAACGAAAACATCTTCAACATAGGACTCACGTGGAAATTCAATTTCGTTAACTTGTAGAATTTGGTAGTTTGAGAAATATTCCATATTTTTGCATTCCATTTGGTGCTTGGGCCGGGAGGTTAGGCACTGGTCTGCAAAACCAGTTAGAGCGGTTCAATTCCGCTAGGCACCTCATCAAAACGCCTCTGAGTTCGCTCAGGGGCGTTCGTGTTTCTAAAAAATTATATATTTTTACATTCAGCTATGCTTTCTTCAGCATATACAGGTATGTCGACAAACAAAAGCAATATCAATAATGAATAAAACTCTTAAAAAAAGGACTGTCTTTATACTCCTTCCGCTCTTTCTTTCCCTTGCGCTAAGCGCTCAAGACCGTTTCACGAACTATCCTCTGCCATCGGAAAAGGATACGCTAAGAATCCTGGCGATAGGAAACAGCTTCTCCGATGACGGCACGGACTACCTTCCCGGACTCCTCGAAGCCGCCGACATCCACAATGTCATAATAGCCAGGCTATACATAGGCGGATGCTCCCTCGAAAGACACTGCACTGAATACTCGCAGAATCTTACCAACTATATCTATTACAAGTCGACAGAGAACAAGTGGGTCACCATCAGCAGGAATGCAGGATTACGGGACGCGCTGAAAGATGAAGCCTGGGACATAATCACGATACAGGAAGCTTCCGGATACTCAGGAACTTATGAGAATTACGAGAAATGGATCCCGGAGCTCATATCCATAATAAGGAAGGAAGCTGCTAATCCCAGCGCCGCCATTGTATGGCATCAGACTTGGGCCTATGCCGTAAACTCCACGCACTCCCACTTCAAGTTCTATGGCAACGACCAACACCAGATGTATTCCTCTATATGCCAATGCGTAGAGAAAGCTTCTGAAGAATTCCAGCTGCCAATCGTGATTCCGTGCGGAGATGCCATCCAGGCCGCCCGCGGGACAAAACTGAACAATATCGGAGAAGTTCCGTCCGACAATAAGGTTTACGACCTCACCCGCGACGGATACCATCTCACACATCAATACGGCCGATACATCGCCGCCTGCACATGGTTCGAGGCCCTGATCCGTCCCGTCTATGGCAAGACCGTTCTCGGTAACCCATACACCCTTCGCGACACGGAATACAGCATCACTAAGAAAGATGCCATTCTCTGCCAAAAATGCGCAGTACAGGCGGTAAAAGGCAGAAAAACAGGCAATTCTAAAAAATAAGAACATGAACAAAATCGTATTGATAACCGGAGCGACAAGCGGTATCGGACTCGCCTGCGCCCACAAGTTCGCCAAGAACGGTGACAAGCTGATCATCACAGGCAGAAACGCAGAGCGTCTGGAACAAATCCGTAACGAACTTTTCGCTGAAGGCACTGAAGTGAAGGTCCTGAACTTTGACGTAAGAGACCGCGAAAAGGCCAAGGAATGCCTGAGCGAGCTGCCCCAGGAGTGGCAGGAGATAGACGTTCTTGTCAACAATGCCGGTCTTGCACTTGGCCTGGAACCTGAGTATGAAGGCGACCTCGATGACTGGGAAACGATGATTGACACAAATATCAAAGGTCTTCTTACAATGACCAGACTCATCGTTCCGGGCATGGTTGCACGCAATCGCGGCCACATCATAAATATAGGTTCCGTAGCCGGAGATGCGGCATACGCCGGAGGCAATGTATATTGTGCGACAAAAGCCGCCGTCAAAGCCCTGTCGGACGGTCTGCGCATCGACGTTGCCGACACTGCCATCCGGGTGACCAACCTTAAACCGGGACTTGTCGAGACAAACTTCAGCAATGTCCGTTTCCACGGCGACTGTAAGCGTGCATCCAACGTATATAAGGGTATCACTCCTCTGAGTGGAGATGACATCGCCGACGTGGCAGTCTATGCCGCCAACGCCCCTGCACACGTACAGATAGCCGAAGTACTGGTATTGGCCACACATCAGGCAAGCGTCAGCGTGATCTCAAGAAAACAATAATTCTACGCCAATATTTTTCACTCTGCTGACATAAATTTACCGCTTACAATTTGGAAGTTTAGAAAAAACTCTTTACCTTTGTTTTCGAAGATGAGAAAAGAAAACATCATATCATTGATTTCCATGCGAATGCAACGCTAAGTTGCATTGTTTTCTCTATTACCCGGAGCAAAGTTCTTTCTTGCCAAGGTTCTTTCTGAATCTCAGAAACCAAATTTTAATTACAATTTATAAGTTAGTAGTATGAAAAAACAACTATTTTTCGTGCTCGGATTGGCCATATTGGCATCCTGCACAAAGACGTCCCAGAACCAGGAACCAGCTGTAGACCCTTCAGACCTTGACGCCAACGGTACAGCAAACTGCTATGTTCTCTACGACGAGGGAGATTATCATTTCGACGGAACAGTGAAAGGTAATGGCGCAGTGTCATCTGACATTCCTGTTTCCGCAACCGGAATTGCCACTGAAACAGCTTCTCTTGTATGGGAATCTGTCAAGGGTCTCGTTACGGAAGTATCTTTCGACGGAATAGACGTCCACTTCCACTATGACGGTTCAAAAGGTAATGCCGTCATCGCTGCACTTGACAAAGACGGAAACATAGCTTGGAGCTGGCACATCTGGGCCCCGGAAGAGAAGCTCACCTCCGTTACCGCTAAAAGCGATGTAGAAGTTTGCAATCTTAACCTGGGTGCCCTCTGCGCAGAACTTGGCGAGAATGGCGACACAAAATGCTATGGACTTCTTTACCAATGGGGGCGCAAAGATCCTTTCCCGTCAGCCCCTACCAGAACAGGAGATACAGGCACCGTCGGATATCCTATCTACAATGCCGCAGGTGAGCAGATCTCCATCACAAATTCTTCTTGGTACAGCGTAGATGACAACACTCTCGAAAATGCAATCGCCCACCCAACCGTATGTTTTTCAAATTATGCACAATACGCCACCGGAGTATCAAGGGATTGGCTGAAAGCTGAAGAGAAGAACGACCATCTCTGGGCAGAAGAGAAAACCATCTTCGACCCATGTCCGGCAGGATACAAAGTTCCTAACCACAAGGCGTTCACTTACTTCACCACTACAGGCGGCTACACCACCAGCTACACAGATTTTGACGTGGCAGACATCGACGGCGACGGAACCATCACCGCAGCCGACTACACATACGGATGGCATTTCAATGTCAAGGAAGGCAGTCTGTTCTTCCCTGCAGCTGCCAGATATGACGGCTCATACGCTATGCTCTACGGTTCAAAGAGCGGTCTTTGGGGAAACTACTGGTCTTGCACCCCTGCTACAGAGGACTCTTCATCGTATTATCAGGAAGGCACTGCCAATGTAATCGTAGCATTCAGCCACGAAAGTGACTATGACACGGTTTCTGCCATCGCAACAGGAAGCAAAGCAGACGCATATTCTGTAAGATGCGTGAAAGAATAGTGTTACATTGTACAAATAATTTTTTATATTTGCAGTCCCTTTGAGGTTTCTGACCCGAAGGGACTGCAATTATGCAGACGGGATGTAGCGCAGTTGGTAGCGTACTACGTTCGGGACGTAGGGGTCGGGCGTTCGAGTCGCCTCATCCCGACCAAAAACAGGCCAGCGGTTTTTCCGCCGGCCTGTTTTGTGTTTTATTCTCAATTATAACTGCGCAATCTTAACCAACTCAAGATCAAACTCCAGAGTTGACCACGCAGGGATGTCATCCATCTTGATTGACCCATAACCGTACTTCGCCGGAATCCATATCCGGTACTTATCTCCTTCGTTCATCCGAGTGAGGGCTATCTGCCATCCCATTATAAGGTCACGCACCTTGAATAAGGCAGGAAGGCTCTCTCCTTCCGTAGAATCAAACTGCCTGCCGTCAATCAGGCGTCCGGCATAATGGACATACACAAGGCTCCCCGGTTTCGGATGCACCGTTCCCCGCCCCTGCTCCAGTTTCTGTATCAGAACACCATTGTCAAGTGCGATAATACCCTCCTCCTTGGCTTTTTCTACAAGAAAATTCTCGTTGTCAATCTTGTATTGATTGACATGCGGATGTTTATTTCTGCTCATATCATCTAACTGTTAAGCGCCCGGAAGAAAATCTTCTTCCTGTACGCAAAGTTAGTCATTATCTTTGTACCCGCACTTGACTTTCGCCCATGTTATCTCCCCGCGATTTACCTGGAACACAGATATGCCCTGCAGGACTCTCTGAGGCACTTTGATGATCCAGGTACCTACCATAGGAGAGGGACCTGGAACACGTATCTGCCCCTGAGTGCGTTCTATGGCACATCCGCGTTCCAGGTAAAAACGTCATCTTTGCCGCCTTAACAGTCAGATAAATTCACATATGAAGTCGATTCGCGTAGTGGCGACGGCAATCATCAAGAATGCAAAAGAGGTCAAGGACGGACGGCCAAAAGCACAACAAAAACGACAATTATTTTTAAATTTGTAAACTAATTTCATTCACCGATCATCACATTACAATGTCTGCAGAAATCAATACAGCAAAACTCGTTGACGGCTATAATTACGCTTTCGTTGACTCTACCAAGGAGGTAGACGAATCTCTTGCTCCGCATTTTGTCTTTAATGGTGGCGATATGACCGTAAGAGATGTAATCGTGAATGAATTAAACAACTGTGACGACTTCTTCATGTCCGTAGCATTCATTACCAGCGGAGGCCTGGTGCCCTTCTTAGGGTATCTAAGTGAATTGGACAAAAACGGACACCGTGGAAAAATCCTCACTACAGACTACCTTATGTTCAGCGATCCAGCAGCATTAGACAAAATCAGTTCATTGAAAAATATTGAGCTTAAAATGTTCAAGACTCAGTCTGCAGGAGTCGGTTTTCACACTAAAGGTTATCTGTTCCACAATAACGACGGAAGTTTAAGGATTCTTGTCGGCAGTTCAAACCTGACACAAAATGCCATCTCCCGCAATCACGAATGGAACACCCTTTTAGTATCAAAATCAGAAGGTAAATATGCTCAAGAAATTGTAGGCGAATTTGACTCCATATGGAATTCACCCTTTTCTGTAAATTATTCTGATTATCGGGAAGAATACAGACAAGGATACAAAGACAGAAGCAAAGAAAGAGAGACTTTAAAAAACATTACAAGCGTCTCCACCAAAATAATTGTTCCCAACTCCATGCAGCAGGAATTCTGCCTCAAAATAGAAAAGCTGGTTGAAGATGGGCAGAAAAAGGCTCTTCTAATCTCCGCTACGGGAACAGGTAAAACATATGCCTCTGCCTTTGCAATCAGAAAACTGCTAGCCAATGAAAAATTCAACGGCAAACGTGTACTTTTTCTCTCTCATCGAGACCAGATAAACAGACAATCGATTGAGAGTTACAAAAAAGTTCTCGGGGATAACCGCACTACCGCCTTGCTTTCTGGAGATAGCCAAGACTGGGGAAAAATAGTAACTGCGCAGTTCGTATTCTCAACTGTCCAGATGATGTCCAAAGATGATATTAGGGCATCATACTTCCCGGACAAAAACCACTTCGCAATCATAATCATAGATGAGTGCCACCATGTCGGAGCTGCCAGTTATCAGAAAATTTTAGATTATTTTAAGCCGGAATTCCAGCTTGGCATGACCGCAACACCTGAGAGAAACGGAGATTTCGACATCTTCGACGAGTTTGACCACAACATTGCCTGCGAAATACGCCTGCAGACCGCCCTTGAAAATGAACTGCTATGTCCGTTCCATTATTTCGGAATAGCTGATTTGAAAATTGACGGCAAACAGGTAGACTTAGGAAACTTCTCAGAACTCACCTCCGATGAAATGGTAAGCCAGATTATTCAACAAGCCAGATATTACGGTTTTTCCGGTGACAAGGTCAGGGGTGTGGTTTTCTGCCGTAACATTAAAGAGTCCAAAGAATTATCATTAAAATTCAACAACACCGGCCTTTATAAAACCCTCGCACTGTCTGGGGAAAATTCTCCGGAAGAACGCCTAGAGGCAGTAAAACGGTTGACATATTCTACTGATTCTCCTGATTATCTGGACTACATATTCACTGTCGACATTTTTAACGAGGGCGTCGATATCCCGGAAATCAATCAGGTAATAATGCTCCGCCCTACCGAATCCGCGATAGTGTTCGTTCAGCAACTTGGACGAGGTCTGCGCAAATCAAAAGATAAGGAATTCGTTGTCATCATAGACTTCATAGGCAACTATAATAACAGCTATCTTATTCCCATAGCCCTTTTCGGAGACAGGACTGGGAACAAAGATAATGTTCGAAAAGACTTAAGCCAGAATAAAATAAAGGGTATATCCTCCATATTTTTTGACAAAGTAGCCAAAGAACGGATATTTCGTTCCATTGACGAGACTAATCTGACTACATCCCGTCTTCTGAAAGAGGAATATGCTAATTTCAAAATGAAACTTGGCCGCAGACCAAAGCTGGTTGAATTTGACTTATACAAAGAGCTGGACCCGCTCAGAATGTTATCCGTAGTCAAATCATATCACGAATTTCTCGTCAAATATGATGGACTTACAGAAACTTATACAGAAAAACAAAACATCATTCTCTGGTTCCTTTCTAATAAACTGATGGCCGGCAAGCGCGCTCACGAGCTTCAACTTTTAAAACTGATTCTTGAAAAACCTGAGTCAAAGGACCTGCATGCGGATTGGTTAAACCTGGTGGGACAGCTAGATTCTATTACAGTTGAAAACGTCTACAGAGTGATGTCGGGAGAGTTCTATGCGACTGGAAGCAACAAGGAGGAATTGGCCAAAATAAAATTCATAAAAACCGATTCCTGCGGACACTGGACAGTAGATGAAGAATTCAAGGACCTGTTAAGTGACGAAAACTTTAAAATAGATGTCGAGGAAATCATAGAATTCGGTCTGAACAGATACCTTACACATTATAGTGACGGCAAAGGTTCGTCCTTCATCATAGGTGAAAAATACACGTATGAAGATGTATGCCGACTACTATGTTGGAAGAATAACATGAATGCACAATTGATCGGAGGTTATAAATTTGACTCATATACCAATACCTTCCCCATATTCATCAACTACGAGAAATCAAGCGATGTCAGTGATACGAACAATTATAACGATCGTTTCGAATCACGTGAGAGACTGATTGCCATTTCCAAAAGCAAAAGGACCATGGCATCTAACGATATAAAGCAAATCATTGAAAGCAAAAAGAATTCTACGAGACTAACTCTTTTTGTCAGAAAAAATAAAAACGATAAAGGGACCGGCGGTAAGGAATTTTACTATCTCGGAGAAATTATCCCTAACGGTTTTCTGAAAGAATTTGTAATGCCTAATACAAAAGGTGTTACAGCCGTTGAAATAGGGTACGACCTTAAAACGCCAGTAGACCATAAGTTGTATGAATATATAACATCAAACATTGAATAATATTTCTATGAAATCAATTCGCGTGGTGGCGGCGGTAATCGTCAAGAATGGGAAGGTGTTC
>CAVFNP010000039.1:0-14264 GCA_963624185.1 Firmicutes bacterium CAG:460
TTTTAAGACAAGAGATATACTTATGCCAGAGAGCAACTTTATAGACTACGTGAAAATTTTCTGCCGCTCCGGACACGGAGGGGCGGGGTCGATGCACCTTTACAGGGCGAAATATGTTCCGAAGGGCGGTCCGGACGGAGGAGACGGAGGACGCGGAGGCCATATTATTCTTAAGGCCGACCCGCAGTTCTGGACACTCATACACCTTAAATATCGTAAGCATATCATGGCAGAAGACGGCGGAAGCGGAAGCGGCGGCCTGTGCCATGGTAAAAACGGAGAAGACATCGTCCTGAACGTTCCTGTCGGCACTGTCGTCAAAGATGCGGAAAGCGGCGAGGTGCTTTTCGAGATGGTGGAGCCGGGAGAGGAGCGTATTCTATGTCGCGGAGGACGCGGAGGATTGGGCAACAATAACTTCAAAACCCCGACACTTCAGACCCCGCGTTTCGCCCAGCCCGGAGAAGACGGAGTGGAAGGCTGGTATATTCTGGAGCTTAAGCTTCTGGCAGACGTAGGTCTGGTAGGATTTCCAAATGCCGGAAAATCCACACTTCTGTCCTCAATCACCTCCGCCAAACCAAAGATAGCCTCATACGCCTTCACCACTCTTGAACCTAATTTAGGGATAGTCCAATATTATGATGACCAATCATTTGTAATGGCAGACATCCCCGGAATCATAGAGGGCGCACACGAAGGAAGAGGCATAGGAATCAGGTTCCTGCGGCACATCGAGCGCAACTCCGTACTTCTGTTCATGGTCTCCGTAGAAGAAGATAACATAGACGAGAGCTACAGGACACTTCTTCGCGAACTTGAGATGTACAATCCGGAACTCCTGGACAAGAAGAGGGTTCTGGCCATTACCAAAAGCGACCTTATAGACAAGGATATAGAAAAAGAAATAGAGCCTACGCTTCCCTCAGAATTGCCACACATGTTCATATCAGCCGTGGCAGGTGACGGTCTTAAGGAACTTAAAGACCTGCTTTGGAAGGCCCTGCATGAAGAAAACTAATCAACGATGATGGATTTTATAAGACAACTTGAACATCTGGACCAAAATGTCAGCCTGTGGATCAACTCATTTAACTCACCTCTGACAGACAGTATCTGGACCTTTTTCAGCGACAGACTCATCTGGATTCCTCTGTATTTATGGGTGCTTGTTCTTATTATCGTCAGACTTGGCGTCAAAAAAGGTCTGATCGCAGTCCTGTTTATTGTGCTGGCGATACTGTGTGTCGATCAGTTCTGCAATCTTATAAAAAACGCCGTCTGCAGACTAAGACCCTGCAATGACCTCAGTATAGTAAAAAAAGGCCTGCATATGCTTGCCGGAGCAAGTCAGAGGCATCCATACGGATTCTTTTCAGCACATGCCGCCAACGCTATGGCTTTTGCGGTAGGAGGAGGTATAATACTCAAGAAAATCATATGGAAAGTGAGTCTGGATATCTGGGCCGCACTGGTGGGTATTAGCAGAATATTCGTAGGTAAGCACTACCTGGGCGATGTCTTGGTAGGGTTCATAGTAGGAGCCATATTGGCCGCCGTCCTTCTGAACATCTGTAGGCTTATACTATTTAAGACCCGTACTGCCAAATCCCCCGACGCCCCTCAGGGAGTCTGAAAGCTCACTGCACTCTTCCCATTCAATACATTCGTGACGGGCAAGCACTATCTGAGCTATCCGCTCGGCAGGTTCAATGACAAAAGTCTCGGAAGAGAGATTTACCAAAATCACTTTTAACTCTCCCCTGTAATCCGCATCAATGGTTCCCGGACTGTTAAGAACCGTAATGCCGTGCTTGGCGGCAAGGCCACTGCGCGGACGTACCTGCACCTCATACCCTACCGGAATCTCAAGAAACAGTCCTGTCGGGACGATAATCCTCTGCAGCGGAGCCAATTCCACAGGCCCTTCGATATCCGCCCGCACATCCATCCCGGCGGAAGCGAGCGTTGAATACTGAGGAAGAGCATTAGCGCTCTTATTGATAACCTTTACTTTCATCAGACTATTATTTCGGTGCTTTTTTATACAAGACTATCGCAATGATTGCGAAGATGAAATTAGGCAGCCACAGTGCCACCGTAGCGCTCAAAGTGCCGGCATACACGAACATCTGGCTGAAACGCATAAAGAGTATGTAGGTGAATGCCAATCCTATGCCCAATCCCAAATTCCAACCTATCCCGCCACGTTTTTTTCTCGAAGAAAGCGCCACTCCCATAATAGTAAGAATAAATGCGGAGAAAGGCAGCGCATAGCGGTTGTTCTTCTCTATTTCAGCATACATCACATTCGAGTCACCGCGCATCTTCTGCGTATCTATAAGCGCATCCAGATCGTGCTTTGAAAGAGTCTGAACCGTCTTTTCATTGAAATAGAAATCATTAAGCTTAAGTGCTATGACCGTGTCAAGCTTTTCCCCTGTCTGCACTTGATCGGCCAATCCGTCCGCGTAATTACGCAGAGTATAACGCCTCAGTCTCCATCCGTCCATAGTACTGTCCCATACTGCAGAATCAGCAGAAAGTTTGCTTACCAGCTTATTGTCTTCCAGACTTTCAAGGGTGAATTTGTACGCAGTCTTATTCCATTGGCTGAAAGACTCGACATATACGAATTGGCCCGGAGCAATCTGATAATGAATGTTTCTGGTTTTGGTGGAACTTCGTTTTTTTACATATGTCTGCTCAAAATCGAGACGGACCGAATTGGAATGAGGGATCACATATAGGTTCAGTCCAAGCGAAAGGGCCGTAATGATGGCAGCCGCAGCCATATAAGGCATAAGCATACGCCTGTAACTGATTCCGCTTGAAAGGATAGCGATAATTTCAGAATTGGCAGCCTGACGAGAAGTATAGAAAACGACAGTAATAAAGACAAAAAGCGGGCTGAACATATTCACGAAATATGGAATGAAATTCAGATAATAGTCTACTATTATCGCCTTCAGCGGAGCCTCGTTCTTTACAAAATCGTCTATCTTCTCCGAGATGTCGAAAATTATGACAATCCCGATGATAAGTATAAGAGCTACGAAAAAGGTGAGAATAAAACTCTTGAATATGTACCAATCCAGTTTTTTAGGCCGAAGATTTATCATAATCTGGAGGTTATTCTTGGCATTACGGAGTCTTTCCACGAAGAAAAATCCCCCGCCTGTATATGAGCCCTGGCTTGACGTACCAGATCCAGGTAGAACGCGAGATTATGCTCACTTGCTATCATTCCGGCAAATATTTCTCCGGCGATGAACAGATGTCGCAAATACGCCTTACTGTAGGTATGGTCCACAAAGGACGTCCCGCTCGGGTCAAGTTCACTGAAATCATTTTCCCATTTGGCGTTACGCATATTCATTATACCGTTCCAAGTGAAAAGCATACCGTTACGGCCGTTACGTGTAGGCATGACGCAATCAAACATGTCCACCCCGCGGGCGATTCCCTCGAGGATATTGGCCGGAGTGCCCACGCCCATCAGATAGCGTGCCTTGTCGCGTGGTATTACAGGATTGAGAAGTTCAATCATCTCGTACATCTTCTCCGTAGGCTCCCCTACCGCCAGCCCGCCTATAGCTATACCAGCGTCAGCAAACTGAAGCGCATGCTCTGCCGCCTCGATCCTGAGATCCGGGTATACACATCCCTGTATTATAGGGAAAAATGTCTGTGAATAACCATACAGTGGCTCCGTTTCATGAAAATGTCTGGAGTAGCGTTCAAGCCACCCTTTGGTCAAATCCAGCGATTTTCTTGCATAATCATGCGTGGCGTCACCAGGACAGCACTCATCGAGGGCCATCATAATATCCGCGCCTATGATGCGCTGAGTTTCAACATTATTCTCCGGAGTAAACTCGTGGCGTGAACCATCTATGTGCGAACGGAATGTACAGCCCCTTTCTGTAAGTTTCCTGATAGGGCTAAGAGAAAAAACCTGAAATCCCCCACTGTCAGTCAGAATCGGCCTGTCCCAACTCTCGAACTTGTGCAGACCGCCGGCGGCTTTAAGTATGTCAAGACCCGGCCGGAGATAGAGGTGATAGGTATTGCCCAATATAATCTCCGCCTTAATGTCGCCCTTGAGATCGTGATGATATACACCCTTAACCGAGCCTACAGTTCCTACAGGCATAAAAATGGGGGTGTGAATCTGACCGTGATCCGTTGTAATCACTCCGCATCTGGCTGCAGAAGCGCTGTCAACTGACTCTATCTGAAATTTCATAGCCCAAATATAGCAATAATCCCGCAAAAACTCTTACTTTTGTATGATACACATTTTTGAATTAAACAATCAACTAATAAACAACTAATGAAGAAAATTTCATCTATCAGCCTCAGACTGATTCTTCTTAATTTCCTCGAATTTGCAGTTTGGGGAGCTTACCTCACCTCACTTGGACGCTATCTTGGCGGTATAGGCATGGGATCTCAGATCAAATGGTTCTTCGCCATGCAAGGTATTGTGTCCATCTTCATGCCGGCCCTTATGGGTATTCTTGCCGACCGTAGAATCCAGGCACAGAAAGTACTCTCCCTCTGCCATGCTCTTGCGGGTATCTTCATGATTGCTGCAGGACTCTATTGCAGACAGGCCGGTGCGGCTGTTGAATTCGCCCCATTGTTCGTTCTGTACAGCATCAGCGTGGCATTTTTCATGCCTACCATAGCGCTGGTCAATTCCGTGGCATACAACGCCCTGGAAAAAGCCGGCAAGGACCCTATCAACGACTTCCCTCCTATCCGCGTGTTCGGAACTGTGGGCTTCATCATCAGCATGCTTGCCACAAATTTCGTATCCTTCGACGGAGTACATATGCAAGACTCTTACACTCAGCTCATTTCTTCCGGAATTCTTTCAATCATTCTCTGTGGCTATGCCCTTACAATGCCTGAATGCCCCACCAAGAAAGGACAGAGCCAAAGTTTTGCCGACAGCCTCGGACTCAAGGCATTCACACTTTTCAAAGACAGACAATTCGCAGTATTCTTCATATTCTCCATGCTTCTGGGGGCATCTCTTCAAATCACCAACGGATATGCCAATACTTTCCTCGGCTCTTTCGCCAGCGTGCCAGAATATGCAGATACCTTTGCCGTCAAGAACTCCAATGCCCTGATTTCACTTTCACAGCTCTCAGAGACGCTCTGCATACTTCTCATCCCATTCTTCATGAAAAGATTCGGAATCAAGAAAGTGATGCTTATAGCCATGTTCGCATGGGTGTTCCGTTTCGGATTCTTCGGCTTGGGAACTCCAAGCATGCCGGGAGTCATACTCTTCATCTTGAGCTGCGTGGTATATGGTGTAGCATTTGACTTTTTCAACATATCGGGGTCCCTGTATGTCAATGAAAATGCACCTAAAGACATCCGGTCTTCAGCCCAAGGTCTTTTCATGCTTATGACCAACGGACTCGGAGCCACGATAGGAACACTTGCAGCCGGCGCTGTTGTAGATGCCTGCGTATACAATACCGCTACACCTTCTTGGAGCAAAGCCTGGTACATATTCGCCACTTACGCCTTCATAGTGGGAATTCTCTTCTGCATCTTCTTCAAAGATCCGAAGAAGTCTCAGTCTTAGTATATACTTAAGCTTCCATATGCGGCCTCGATGAGATAATTGTCGAGGCCTTTATTGTATGCCACCGGCGTGATATTATTCAAATCATATTGTCGGACAAAATGATAATAGCCTTTCCTTCCGTCTGCATAATCTTCCATACCTGATCCGCTGGGATATTTCCCGAAACCAGCCCGGTTACACAGAAGTTCAGTTCCACCTGAGAAAAACTGCGAAAATGTGAATTCGAAATAATCCTTATGCGAAGACAGATCCGCCATCGCATTCTGAAGAATGGCCACAGGTTTTTCGCTTCTCTCCACTTTCCACGCATTTTCTTCCGGTGAAGACGGTACTCTAATGCTATATATTTTATTCATATAGGACGAACGTGTCTGAAAAAAATCCGGAAGATTATCATTCCATATCGATGCCCAACTTCTCTTCGAGAATTCGCAGAAAGGCACATAAGAGACTCCCAGTTGAGTTTTATCAGTAGAGGAATCATATATATAGTCGAACTGGCATCCTATGCTTACATATAATACAAGATCAACGGTATAATATCCGGTATAAGTCTTCTTCGAGTACGGATTCGTTACTTGAGCCTTCAACGCCAGATGTCCACAGGACGGGAAAGTAGTCGAAGACATCTGCTTGAATGAAAACGAATTATCCTTTACAGAAGCCAACGCGGTATACTTATCCTCCGAGGCAGACTCGTACGACTGCTGCGCTGAGGCGTCTTTATCGGCAAGGCTGTGACGCACGCTCCATGTCGTACAGTAGCGGGAAGGTTCCTTTCCTGAGCCAAATGGAATAAGCGAAACCAGACTTCTCAAATCCCCCGGCGCCACCTGATAATTATAAACCTCTCCCAGAAAGCCCTGTGATGGAAAAGCCTTACGGCAGTCAATAGCGGCCACAGCAACAGCAGAGTTTCCGCTTAATTTGAACGTCAGGTTATACTGCTCATTCTCAGTCAAATCATCCCGCCCGAACACTTTGACCTCGTTAAGCTTACCCGTGGACTCGTAAAATTCGAAACGCTTGTCAAGAGGATTGAAACCGGGAATACAATATCCCTTTGTACCCCACGTGGCAGAAAATATTGAATATCCATAAATTTCTTCAAATGTGGCATAAGCACTTTTCACCCCACTCAAACCTTTATATTCCATCAACTTGTCCGGCATCCTGAACCGGTCCATCCCCACCGCGCTCCCGTCTGAATATGCAGGATACAGAGAAATCATACTGTCATAATATTGGGAGGACTCAGTCACATTATAACATCCCGATTCCGTTATGAATCCGTCATTAGCCGAAAGACCTATAGGATAAGACTTTGCCAGTTCGAATATTTTTTCGGACTTGAAACTTTTCAAGCATACGGAAGACTGCCCTCCCTCGGCTTCTCTGTAAATATACAACGTTCTGGAATCAGGATTAAGATATAGCCTGTCACAAGATATGGAATCATAATACTCCTGCCAACCGTCCAGCGAGCCGTCATCAAGATTCCAGATTGGCCCGTCCGAGGTAATGATCTGCACATCACTGGAAGATGTTTCTACAACTATATGGCCATACTCACCTACGCATTGCGGAATCTGTGCACTATAATCGGTAAACTCACTTGGATGATATGCCACCTGAATCACCGTCTCGCTCTTTTGCCTGCCATCCCAGGACTCAACCTTTACGACAGCTGACGGAAACAGATTCCCATCATACTTACTTCTGATGTAAACGTCTCCCCCACTTGTCTTTATCTCCAGGCTACCATCGATGTCTTCAGTCAGAATGCTGGCGTAAAACGTCATGTCACTCGGATACACTTCGAGGGGAAGACGTGTCCATCCGTCCTCCTGATAAACTATCTGAGAAGAAGAGGCAAACGCCAATTTTCTTTCGTCCGTAAACGCGTCAAGACTTGATTTCCAATTGCTCTTCAGAGTACCGTCATCAGAAATGGACAAGGTCAGCGAGACGTTTGTATTTCTCACGACATTAAAATCCGTCGTGCTGTCATTACCAAGATACAGCCGCAGCGTCAAATCTGCATCGGCCCCAACTGTAGTCCAATCCCCCTTTATCTCCATATATGTACATGACCCGGCCTGCCTGTGTCCGGATTCAAAATTCTTCTTCCAAGGATCCGTATTGCCTGGAAGCAACACGCCCTGACAATTTTCCGGGACATAAAAATCTATGGTCTGTCCATCATTAAGACAGGCCAAATCATCGGCACTGGCATAATCACCATCACATACGCTCAACGCGCTGCCACTGCCTGAAAAAGGAAACAATTCATTTGAAGCTTGGCATATTCTGACCGAAGTGAAATTGACGCTACAGTGTTCAAGCAAAGGTTTGATATTCAAAGAATACTTTGCGACAAGACGGGTTAAGGGAATATCTATGACACCGTCCTTCCCTGTGAGTCGGATCGTCTTTCCTTCTCTCAGACACATTGGCAGCAAACCTTGAGCATCCAGGGCAAAATCAACTGACAGCAAGCCAAGATCCTCCTCCTTATAAGGTGCCAAGACTTCACCGACATTGGCAAGTGCATATACTGTATACTCCCTGGACTTGTCCAGAACGAAAGTCGCAGTGCTTTGAGCGCCGTATGAAGAAGAATATAAAACGCCTTGACTATAGACATAAAAATTAATGTCCGAAATTCTGCTTTCCTGCACATCGACAGAGCTTTTCGTGTACTTGTTCGCAGCCCGAAATTCCACAGATATGCTGGCATCCTCCAACCATTCGCTCTGACAAGAGGTCAACGCCATTACACATATAGCAGAGATTACTGCTTTCCAAAAACTTTTCATAGTTCAATCTTTTCCCAATTTTGCACACTTACATTGAATGAATTATCAACATACTCCACCGTCAGATACACATCAGGGAGCGAGTCTTTGTCCCAATCCATTCCACCCTCCTCCAGAATAGAGCCAATATTCCGGGTATAAAAGACTTCCTGGCTCTGGGCATCAAGCAAATCAAGAGACAATGACAAATCTATCTGACGTGGCACATTGACGATAAAATGTGATCTCGGCGACTGCGAATTCATCACCGGCTGTGCAAGTGCACAAAAGTGACCTTGAATCGGAGCCAACGTACTTAATTCCACTCCACAGACATTGCTTCTCAGCCTCACGGCGCAATCTACACCTTTCACTTCAATATTCACACGACAGAACTGCTTGGCAAGCAATGCAGACACTTCATTAACTTCACTGACACATTCCACTTCGCAGACATAGGCAAATAGCGAGGGCATCTGACTGCCGAACTCAACCTCACCGCTCCAGTTCTGATCCACCCCATTAAAACAACACACCTCATAATTCTTCCCACGGTTAAGATCAAAACCAGCCCTCGCTACACCGCCTATTTTTTCAATGTGCACCTTTTCCCCACTTTCACTTCCAGCCGACCTCACACTGATGCTTACTCCCGCATCATCTCCCCCGCTTACGCTCATAAACAGCAAGCCGGGACAAGCAGATCTGTCACTTTTCACGCTGCACGAACACATCAAGGCCACACTAAGAAGCAACGGACGAAATAATCTGGTGCACATATATTTAACACTTTTAAATCATCGGATCATCGACGGCGACACTTGTCCAGTCTACAATGCTGATTGTAAACGAAATATCTTCACTGCTTACAGGAGTGTCAGGAGTGTCGGCACCCGGTCGCTTTATAGTAATGTTGGCAATCTCATAAGAATGATTGCTCTCAAGAGCGGGAAGAAGAACAGGATAGTAAAAAGTCTGACTTCCCAATACCGCTTCAATCACGACTTTAGTGGTCTTCGTCTTGTTATTGTTAGGCATTGCATAAAAATAATGAGGCGTAGAATATGAAGCGCCATCTGCTATGGCAGAGGATACCGTATCCGATAATAACGATGCCAATTCATTCTTCTTTCCGGATGTGTTATACCATTTGGTATTGACAGCCCCCGCAATATTGCAATTACCGGCCACATCGGACAGATAAATACCTTTTACCGTGAAATCCATCTTGGCA
The DNA here is from genome assembly GCA_963624185.1 of Firmicutes bacterium CAG:460. Taxonomy (GTDB): domain Bacteria; phylum Bacteroidota; class Bacteroidia; order Bacteroidales; family UBA932; genus Cryptobacteroides. The sequence goes on from CAVFNP010000039.1 coordinate 9,647, forward strand.
AGTGAAGCGGACTCGAAAGCCCTGCTTATTTTTGAAACTACGACACGTGACACCATTCTGTTTACAGAAATGCTTATCGATTTGGAAGACGGCAAAGTGACCGTAGATTTTCCGTACATGACAAATCCCGATTTTGAATTGGCAGAAAGATCTATCATAGTGGATTCCAAGACTGATTTTGAGTTGATTGCGGACATATCGGGAGCATTCACTATCGCATATACATCTCTCTGACCTGAAGTACACTTCACACTGAGAGAAGCTCCGTCAGCTGTTTTATATGCATCCAGAAGATCACCTCGGAACACAAAGACCTGTAACGACTTGATACCGTTCTCCGACGCCGAAATCTCAGTGGAAGTCCCCGTGGATTTCACCTTCACATCACTGACCGCATCTACCGTCAATACGCATTCATCTCCCTTCTGGAGAAGAGAATAATCGTCTCTGGAAAGATTCTTGTTACAAGACACCATAGAAAGAACCCCCACACATAGAGGAATTGCAAAAAGCATTTTTTTCATAATACAGAGCCATTTACATTTCACACTGAAGACCTTCCTCACAATCCACCACCACAATACGGTTAGCGACAACTTCCACCACGGTCTTTTCCACCTCTTCTGAATTTGTATATTCTCTGGTTCGTATTCTTCCGCAGACATACAGTTTAGTACCTTTTCCTATCTGATCAAGATCCTTCAGATACTCAGATTCCCAAGCAACTATTTGATGCCAAGTAGTTTCTATTACGGCATTACCTCCTTTATCCTTATAAGCTCTGGATGTGGCAAGAGTGAATTTGTAGACTTTTTTCTCTGCTGTCTGTTGACAGCGTACCGAACCAACGACTCCGCGCAGTTCGACTCGATTTAAATTTTCCATGAAGTTCTATAGTTTATTATTAATATCCGGCCATCCTGATGCGCCCCGCAGAATAACCGAAGGCAAAATTCAATACTTATTTTGCAATTTCCTCACTTCTGGGACAGAAATCCGAAAAATGACAAATACTTTTCAGAGAGAACGCGATTCTTTAATGGGGGAAAAATTTTTAATGCCCTTTAAGAAATCTGAATTCTGACCATAAAATTATTCTTTCATAAAGGTTTAGGTATCAACATACCATCATGACGGACTAGTTCATATATTTGCAAAAACCACTAATTATGAAACTGCTTTTTGAAGAGGAGGCTGCCGGATGCAGGTGTCTTTATTGCGACTCTCCCATATACGGAAGAACAGACAAAAAATACTGCAATGCATCCTGCAAAGACAAATACAATAACATCATCAAACATCGCCGCAACAAAATGCACCTGGCTGTAAAAAAAACACTGGAAAAGAACTACTCCATACTTGTCCAACTGCTTAATGCCAATATAAAAAGCGCCCGGCTCGACGAGCTGGACGCTTTAGGATTCAACACCCTATACTGCACTTATACTATAGGTATGAAAAACAATCGAATCTTCCACTGCTATGACATTCAATACCAAATGTCCAAAAGCAGAATCTTCAATATATCTTACTTATAGTTGTTACTTTTTATGAACCGGTGCGACAGGCTTCTCAGGAACAGGCGTGGTGATGAATGATGCCAACTGCTTATCATATTCCTCTGAAGTAATCATATGACAGGAGCCGTTAACCTGAGCACCCATCTCAACCTGGAGCTTGTTCACATAAATGTTACCCTCAATTACAGCGTTAGCCTTAAGGGTAAGAAGATCCTTCACATAAGCATCGCCCTTCATAGTTCCAAGAAAATCAACGCTGCTACAAGCGAGACCACCTGAGATAACTGCTTGAGGACCAACTACAATTTTACCTTTGGAGTAAACCTTACCATCTATTTTACCGTCTACGCGGATATCGTTATCTGAAGAAATCTCACCTTTGATGGCTGTTCCGGCAGAAATACGACTTACATCGTTCACATTCAGTTCTGGCTCAACAGCCTTTTTTACTTTCGTTAAATCCATATTCATAATTCAAACCTTTATTATATATCAATAAGTTAACTACTTTTTCGTCGCCTTTTGTAAAACATTTCTAAAACGACAAACTATATCTCCTTTTCTGCCAATGCCTCAAGCTCTGACTTCAGATCACTCTTCTTTCCGTCCAACGACATGGAAACAGACGCCTGCTTCGGAATGACATACTCACATAATTTGAGGTAAAGATACACATAATCTTTCGGGTCTGCAATAAGATTCATCATCTGGATGACTTTATCGACATTCCCTTCCACTATATTGCGTATCGCTTCCTTTAACGGGGCGTTCTCCTTATTCGGCGTTCCTTTCGCCCTCCCACCGGTCTTAGGTGTTCCTTTTGGCCTTGACATGACTACCTCCTTCTTCCACCCATATAAGGCTGATAATACATGGTCGGATGCTTGACGAATCCCGGCTTGCGGAAGATGTCCACCACCTTCGATTCAAGCTCCGTAACCTCATAAGCCATCGACTGCCCGAACGCCACGCCTATCTTGTTATACCAATCCATCAGCGTCCCTCGCACAAGATATTCATGCATCAGCGTAACGGCAGTACGAAGTTCGTTATCCTTGAACTTTCCAGGAAGAATAAAATCAAACACGAACTCCGCTTCAGAGACATTATCGTTATCAATTTCGATAATGGTTTCCTCTTTCAAACAGAAAGTCAATCTCTTACGTAGTACCGCTACCCTTTCACCTAGAAGTCTGCTGATTATGGCACCGTCCAGATTGTCCTCACTGTCAGAGGACACGCTGTCTTTAGCAAGTCTCTCGATTGCAGTATCGGCCAACTTATATGTAAGCCTGTCAATGTCCTTGGTTATATTCTCCGAGCGAAGGACAATACGTCTCTCCTTCTCCCTCGGCTCTTTCATTATATGTCCTATCATCATAGCGAAGGCGGGTATTTACTGCGGAGTAATCCGTTCAGCGTCTGGAGGTCGTTTCCGGCCATCGTATTGCGTTTATTGGACAACTCCACAAGATTGTTGACGAGATAATATTTACCGAGAGCCGCGTTAATCAGATACGAATGAAGCACGTCCGCTATCTGGGACATCTTTCCGTTGCCCCTTCTCGGTGTCAGAGCGAGGTTGAAGTAATAGGCTTCATCAATCACAAGACTGTCATCTGCCTTCGTCTCATCGTTCGGTATGAGAAATCTATACAGAAGCGTAGTGAGCGATGCGTATGCTTCGTTAAGAAACTGAATCAACTGTCCTTTAGGAGGAATCGGATCAGTGGTATTACACTCCCCGAGGAACTGCCCTCCAAGATCATCCAACAGATTCTTCGTGCTTATCGTTATCTCCATAAACAAAAAATTATGTGCCAGAGTCGTATCGTTCTCCACAACACAATGCCCTGGCACAATTAACACAACTAACTAACGCCCCAAAGATATGTTTCCACTTTAATAAAAGTGGTCTATTCTTACCGATTCACAGAACATCTTCCCAAGGAATCGGCATACCCTTTCCTATACAATCCGCATAGAACCGGGTGAACGCCTTGCCTTCATAGCCGTCCTTGTCATCCAGGTAATCCTTTACGAAAACCGCCACGCTTCTCTCGTCTGGCAAAGCATCTCCATAATAATCCGCCTTCGCCATATTCGCCACATATACCGCATCATAGCCGATATTATTGTCTATGGCTATTCCGTATCGGTTAAGCAGATTATCCACCATGTCGCGTGTCCAGCTGTCCAACCGTCCATTATTCCTATCTTTCATGATGGACACCGCCCACTCAGCCATGCGCGAAGAGAAATGCCACCCGTTCTGCGACAAGTATTCCTCCATTCCAGAAGGGAACACTCCCCTATCGTCTAGTCTCATATCGACCGCTTCTTCTGGCCCCCATCCGAAAGGAACGTGCGCTATCACTATCCCCCTCAGGGTCCTTCATCTCTGACATGGCAGCTTCGTAGCCTTCCTCATATCCGCATTCATACGCCTCGTCTGCCGATGTCCTCTTTCGCTTTTCGCCATAGGATTCCCTTATTTCCCACATTCTTGACATAATACTTTCTCCTTTTTTCTTTAAGAAGAAGACGCCCCAGAGTCTAAGCGACCCATCAGTTTGCGATTAATCTCCACGAGTTGCGAGACCTGCTGCTTCAGTTCCTCAATCTCCGTCTTCTGCTTCTGCCTGTCCGCATAATCCGGATTGAGTTCCGAGAGAATAACTTCACACTTTTCTATCATATCTCTATGATAGTCTATGCTGCCAAGAATCTCTTCGCTCTTGGTTTTTAGGTTATGAACCTCCGCGTTCATAGCATCGCGGCTGTCAGATATAACAATCCCTGTCGTTCCGAAATCTGCGATATCGGCACTTGCAGGCAATTTCTGATAACTAACATCCTGACCGGCAATCTTTACTGAAAGATCAACCAACATCTCTTGCGCACCTCCGAACACCGGCGGAACGGGATATTTAGGCACCGGCGATGAAACACTGATTACCGTTCCCGTTTCAATTCGTGGCTCCCGCTCCTTGTGCAGGACATACACCTGACTTCCTGTTCTTAAACTCTGAAACATATTCTTTCATATTCATCTCCGCCAGAGATGTAGTTCAGAATCTTGGATGCATCGACATAGA
>CAVFNP010000040.1:0-13759 GCA_963624185.1 Firmicutes bacterium CAG:460
TCGACGGCAACACAGACTCCTCTATGCTCGCCCCGCGACTGTATGTGAAGTCGGACGCTCCGGAAACCCCGGACATCTGCCCACCTGATGCGGAATTGGCAAAAAACAAAGAGCCGAGCACTAGCGGCAGAAACAAAATTTTTCCCATATAGCAAAAATAGATTCAACATCTAAAGATGCAAAAATCATTTGCATTAAAGACAATATGACATCATAAATTACAAATGCACATTGGCATTTTCAAATTGGCGATAAAAGCTGTATCTTTACATTCTATGAACATATTTGCATCTGTCCTGCTGGTGGTATTGGAAGTGATATCCACCCGCCCTGAGGCCAATCCTTCCGGAAAACTTCTCACTATGAAAGAAGCTACCATAACGCGTAGCGTTTATCCTAAAACTTCATCTGGAGATCAAAGCCCGGAAAGGCATAGTCCTTTTATTGAAAAAGGAGGCAGCGTATATTATGTGGAAGGCGCTGACACGCTGAGCGTAGCGATACGGGAAGGGGATATCAGCTATGGAACGACCGTGAGCCGTAACGAATTCGGCATAAATGGCGGACTATTTCCTTCTCCAAGCGGAAGATTATGTGCATATTACGAAAAGGACGAGTCCTGCGTGCATAATTTTCCCATTTTGGACATTGCGTCAGCCACCGGGAATCCGCTCAAATATCCGTTTGCCGGTACTTCAAGCGAGAAAATTGGCCTATGGATATATGATTCCGCTACCGGGGAGCGCGCTAAGGTGCAGGTGAGTGATTTCGAAGATGACAGGTATCTTACGCAGGTAACTTGGCATAATGATGATCAGCTGCTTATACAGGTTCTCAACCGCGCACAGAGTGAAATGCACCTTAACCTCTACGACGCCCGCAGCGGAGAATTCGTAAAGACGGTTCTGAGCGAAAAGAACGACGCATGGGTGGAACCTTACGGAGGAATGCATTTCATATCGGACAACGTGTTCGCTTACAGTACGGATAATCGCGACGGATTTAAGAATCTCTATTTGGTAGACCTGTCATCGTGTGAAGTAAAACGTCTGGTGAATACAGATGCAGACATAGAATGGGCAGGTGCGGACAGGAATTATATCTATTACACTTCGGCCGAGATCTCCCCTGCCGAAAATCACCTGTTCAGGGTGAAAGTCAGTTTCAGAGAAAACATTGGCAAAATAAGAATCGGTCGCGCCCAAAGACTGACCAAAGAAAGCGGTTGGCACAGAATAATAATGGGCGAAGGGGAATATACTGACATATTCAGCAGTTTCAACAATCCTGGATGGAGCAAGGTATTCCATACCGACGGACGTCTGAAAAAGACTCTTCTCGAGGCATCTGACCCTCTGGAAGATTATGCTACACCTATGGTGGAATTAGGCACGGTTCCTTCCGCTGACGGCAAATATGAAAACCACTACCGCCTTATCTATCCGCTTGGATTCGACCCTCAGAAACAATACCCGCTTATAGTATATGTCTATGGCGGGCCACATTCACAGATGGTAAACGACTCATGGCTCGGTAACATCCGCATGTGGGAGATGCTGATGGCACAGCGGGGATATATCGTCTATGTGCAGGATAACCGCGGAACACTAAGGCACGGAGCCGATTACGAGAAGGCCATCAACCGCGAGTGCGGAAAAGTGGAGATGCAGGACCAGATGGTGGGTGTGAGCCGCCTGATGGAGATGCCGTGGGTGGACTCTTCGCGCGTGGGGGTACACGGATGGAGCTATGGCGGATTCATGACCATATCTTTAAAACTCAACTACCCCGAGATATTTAAAGTGGCCGTGGCGGGAGGTCCGGTAATCGACTGGAAATGGTACGAAGTGATGTACGGAGAACGTTATATGGACACGCCGCAGACTAACCCGGAGGGCTACGCCTCGTCAAGCCTTCTGAACAAAGCCGGCGAACTGGACGGACATCTTCTCATATGCCAAGGAGCCATCGACAATGTGGTTCTATGGCAGCATTCACTTTCTTTCGTACAAAAATGCATAGATGCCGGCAAGCAGGTAGATTATTTTCCTTTCCCTAAGGCATATCACAACATGACAGGGATGGAAAGAGTCTATCTTTATGATAAGATCTCCGATTACTTCGAGCTTCATCTGAAAAACGCACGATGCACAACCATAGAAGAATAAACATATAAAGCACTAATCCGTAAAGACATGAAAACATATATCGAACAGAACAAAGAGCGTTTCTTTGAGGAGCTTTTCTCGTTGCTCCGCATACCTTCAATCAGCGCCAAGCCTGAACATAAACAAGATATGACACTCTGCGCGCAGCGACTCTGCGAGCTTCTTCTTGAAGCCGGTGCTGACCGTGCCGGAGTCTACCCTACCGACGGCAACCCTGTCGTATATGGAGAAAAAATAATCTCCCCGCAGGCCAAGACCATCCTCATCTACGGACACTATGACGTGCAGCCGGCGGAGCCTCTGGAAAAATGGAATTCCGACCCGTTCGAACCCGAAATCCACGACGGAGCCATCTGGGGCCGAGGGGCCAATGATGACAAAGGACAGTTATTCATGCATATCAAAGCCTTTGAACACGAGGTGAGCGCAGGCCTTTTGCATCATAACGTCAAATTCCTTTTTGAAGGAGAGGAAGAGGTTGGAAGCCCAAGTCTTCCGAAATGGATAGAAGAGCACAAGGATCTGCTCAAGGCTGACATCTGCTTGGTATCCGACACCACTATGATAAGCGACAAGGTACCAAGCATCAATTGCGGAATGCGCGGGCTCAGCTATCTGGAAGTCAAGGTTACAGGACCGAACAAGGATCTTCACAGCGGACACTATGGCGGAGCTGTGGCCAATCCGATTACCGTGCTTTGCGAGATGATCGCCTCGCTTCATGACAGCGACCAGAAGGTCGCAGTTCCGGGATTTTACGATAAGGTAGTGGAACTCAGCCGTGAAGACAGAGACCTGCTGGGCAAAGCCCCTTTTGATCTGGAAGAATACAAAAGATTTCTGGACATTGAGCAGGTACGTGGAGAAAAGGGCTACACGACGCTTGAGCGCACGGGGATAAGGCCTTGTCTGGACGTATGCGGCATCTGGGGAGGATATACCGGTGCGGGGGCAAAGACGGTCATTCCAAGTGAGGCTCACGCCAAAATCTCCATGCGTTTGGTTCCTAATCAGCGCAGCGAAGAGATAACGGAACTGTTCAAAGACTATTTTGAAAGCATAGCGCCGCGCGATGTCAAGGTAGAAGTAACCCCGTGCGAGGGAGGAGACGGATTTCTTATACCTATAAGTTCGCACGCCTATAAGGCGGGGGCACGCGCAATGGCTGAAGTTTACGGGATAGAACCGGTTCCAAGTCGCGGTGGCGGAAGCATAGCCGTGCTCGCAGAAGTGCAGAAGATTCTGGGCATCGACCCTCTTCTTATGGGTTTCGGCCTGGAGCGGGACACCATCCACTCCCCTAACGAAAGTTATCTTTTAAGCCAATTTTTCGCAGGGATGGAGTCACTCGCACTGTTCTATAAATACTTTTAAGCCCTACATCATTAACGCATTTTCCCGAAAATTGAGTAAATTTCGGAGTTGAATTTTTAGACAAAAAACAATATGAACGAAAAAGAAAACGGACTCCAGATAGAGATCTCCCCTGACGTCGCTTCTGGAAATTATTCCAACCTGGCCATTATCAGCCATTCAGCGACAGAATTCATTCTTGACTTTGCACAGATGCTGCCTTCTAATCCAAAAGCACACGTATGCAGCCGCATAATCTTGGCTCCGGAACATGCAAAAAGGTTGATGAATGCGCTGATTGACAATGTCAATAAATACGAATCTCAATTCGGAGGCATCAACTTCAAACAACCTAAGCCTTCAGGGACCATAAACCTTACTGACCTTATGGGGGGCAACAATGGTTCAAAATCATAAAATCATACTGGCAAGCGGCTCTCCAAGACGGCGTGAGCTGCTTGCCGGTCTTGATATGGAATTCACGGTCGACACCGGAAATTCATTTGAGGAAATAGTGCCGGATGGCATGAAGGCCACAGATGTCCCATCATATATGGCCAAAGGGAAATCCCAAGGCTTTCACAGAGCGCTGGAAGATGACGAGATCTTGCTTACTGCCGATACTGTCGTAGTTGCAGACTCTCTTCTTTTGGGAAAGCCACATTCCGAGCAAGATGCCAGAAATATGCTGCATACCCTCAGCGGGCGGCATCACAAAGTCATTACCGCCGTAGTTCTTCGCTCTAACGGCAAGACCGTTTCTTTCAGAGACACAACCTACGTCACTTTCTCAGCCCTGTCAGATGCTGAGATCGACTATTACATCTCTCACTACAAGCCATTTGACAAGGCAGGAGCCTACGGCATCCAGGAATGGATAGGATATATGGGCATAGAAAAGATATCCGGCTCATATTTCAATGTGATGGGGCTCCCGGTCCACAAGGTCTACATAGCATTAAAAAACGAATTCTGAATTGGCCTATACGAAATTCACATATCCGTTCAGATACGTTCCTTCGGAAGAAGTAAGACAGCAGGCACAAAAATTAATCTCAAATATCGATGCCAATGCTGCTCTTCGGGATATCTTCTGCGAAGGCAAGATGTTGGGCGTGCTGATATGTGAAAACGAATCCGGGCAAAAGCAGACGCTACATGCATTTTCCGGGCTTGCAGGAGGAAAAAGCCACATCGAGGGCTTCGTTCCTCCCATCTTCGACAGCACGACAGTGCCTGCACTTCAAAACCATGCACAAAGCGCCGAAGAATCAGCCCGCCTTCAGAATTGGCTTTTCAGTAAATACATAGTGCACAACTACAATGGCGAAAAGCTCAGCATCAAGGAAGTCTTTGCAAGAAGAGGATTGGTTCCGCCAGGAGGAACAGGGGAATGTGCTGCACCCAAACTGCTCAACTATGCCTATACGCATAATCTCAAGCCACTTCAAATGGGTGAATTCTGGTATGGGAACAGCCCGCGCACTGGAGAAGTAAGAAGTCATGCTCTATTCTACCCCGCTTGTACAGGCAAATGTGGCCCTCTTCTTTCTTTTATGCTCGAAGGGCTCGAGTTGGAAGACAATCCGCTGCAGCGCACTCCCCTGTACAGTCAGATACGCATCCTCTACGAAGATGACTTTCTGCTGGCCGCGAACAAACCTTCAGGAATGCTTTGCAGCCCCGGGCTCACGGGCACTCAGTCTCTACTGGAATTCCTTGAGAGCGAGCACGGCCGGCTCTTTTCTTGCCACAGGCTCGATATGGATACGAGCGGAGTCATAGTATATGCTAAAACTCCGGAAGTTCAATCTTGTATTCAGGGCCAATTCGAACAGAGGAAAACAAAGAAGACATATATCGCTCATCTTTGTGCAGGCACCAGACCGTGGAAAGGGAAAAGAGAAGGGACCATCGCCCTGCCCCTTAGCCCCGATTATTATGACAGACCGCGCCAGATGGTTGATTTACAGAACGGTAAACAGGCCATAACCCGTTTTGAGATTTTGGAGATTTTCCCGGATGGTGAGATGGACATCCGTTTCCACCCTCTTACCGGACGAACACATCAGCTGCGTGTACACGCGGCATCACCCCTTGGTCTCGGCAGACCTATAAAGGGTGATGCGCTTTATGGAGATGCCTCTCACGACACCCTGATGCTGCACGCAGAATCACTTACTATACAACACCCCGCAACTTTTGACGAAATCACCTTTACGAGTCCAGCAGAGCCTCAGAGATGTTGATGATGTAGTCCCCTATTTTTTCCAATTCCTCTAAAACATCTAAGAAGAATACGGATTCGAAGTAAGAATTGTCATCACCACTAAGTTTGTCATACTCCGCCTTGCGATACCGCTTTCGGCACTCGTTAATGGCCCCCTCGGCCTCCTGAGCATTCGTAATGTCCTTAATGGAAGCGTAATTCTCCAGATTTGAAATCATTACCTCATAGGCGTGATCAAGCAAGTGCACCATTTCAGAAAGTTTATTCTTATGGTCATCACTCAAGGATTTTGAATAATTGATCATGGCGCCTAAACTTTTACCTATGGATTCCCCGCTATCCCCTATGGATTCAAGTTCCTTGCTTATTCTCAGCAGCGCCCTTACCAAAGAAAGCGAACGGTCACTTATATGACTCTTGTCCAATCTATTAAGGAATGTAGCCACTTCAAACTCCATTCTGTCGGAAATCTGCTCGTATTTGATTAGTTTTTCCCTGTAAGGTTCGTATGCTGACATATCGGAAGACGAAGCGATAGCTGAATTAATATATTCCAATCCATTCTTCATAACCTTGGCAAAATGTGCCGTCTCCTTGCAAGCCTCCGTGATGGCAAGCTCCGGAGTGTCGATAAGTCCGGAATCCAGATATGTGATGCGGTTAGGCTCCTTGACCGTAGTTTTTTTATCCTTAATTATCAATGTCACTGCCTTTTCAATAGCTTTTACGAACCATATCAGAATGCAGGTGTTGATCAAATTGAACATTGTATGGAACATCGATATCCCATAAACAAGGGATGTCTGTTCATCCACACCCATGAGGCCCACGACAGACTGCACCAGATGCACGAAAGGATGGAAAAATGCCACTGCCCAGATTACGCCGAACACATTAAAGAGCGTATGGGCCAATGCAGCGCGCTTGGAATTGATGTTCCCCACCATTGCAGCTATATTGGCAGTTATGGTGGTGCCAATGTTCTCCCCAAGAACCATCGCGGCGGCCATATCAAAATGTATCCAACCCATATCGAGCATTATGAGGGTCAGCGCCACCGTGGCGCTGGAGGATTGCAAGATAAGAGTAAGAACAGTTCCGAAAACCAGGAATAATAATATTGAAAGAAATCCCTTTCCGGACCAACCTTGGATGAATGATAAGACTTGTGGAGTACTTTGAAGGTCCGGAATGGAATTTTTCATCAGTGACAAACCCAGAAACAACAGAGCGAATCCCATCACAAACTCGCCTATGGATTTGACCTTGTCACGTTTCATAGTAGTCAGAACAAATCCCACTGCCATAATTGGCACTGCTATTATGGAGATGTCCGCCTTGAATCCGAAGATTGAAATAATCCATGCTGTCATGGTGGTGCCTATATTGGCCCCCATAATGACGCCTATGGCCTGACTGAGTGTAAGAAGTCCGGCGCTCACGAAGCCCACGACCATCACGGTAGTAGCAGAAGACGACTGAATGACAGATGTTACGCCAAATCCCGTTAATACTCCCTTGAAAGGAGTGGATGTCATGCTGGAAAGTAAATTGCGAAGTTTATCGCCCGAAGCTTTCTGAAGACCGGAGCTCATAAGGTTCATTCCATAAAGGAAAAGTCCAAGAGCGCCCAAAAGTGTTAACAATGAAAGAATCATATTTTTTCTACTAACTTATTTGACGCAATTATACGCCCTTTACACGGACCGGAATCACCTCTATGCTGCTATTTATAGTCATTTTAACATTCTTAACAGAAATTTAACAGCCCGCCCTCTCGCGAATTGGCTGATAGTCCGGAAAAAATCACTATTATTGCTCCCGCGAAGTTTTTTTTATGAGAATTCTTATAACAGATGACGAAGCCGATTTGAGGGAGATTCTCCAATTCAACATTCAGGCTTGGGGATATGATACGGTCTGCGCAGAAAGTGCGGAACAAACTCTGGAGATTTTAAAATCGGGAACTCACGTAGACCTAATCCTTCTCGACGTAATGCTTCCCGGAATTTCCGGCTACAAATGCGCGAGCGAAGTGAGAAACACCTTGAAACTTTCAGTCCCGATTATTTTTCTGACTGCTCGCACCAGCGAAAATGACCTGCTCACCGGGTTTTCAGCCGGAGGAGATGACTATATCACTAAACCTTTTTCCATCAACGAAGTACAGGCACGCATCAAAGCTGTCCTAAAACGCTCTCAGAGCAAGGGCTCCGATAATCAGAATAGAAAGATTATCATCGGTGCGCTGGAAATAGACACACTTCTGCAGAAGGCTTATGTCGACGGAGAAGACGTGCAGCTCTCTAAAAAAGAATACGACATTCTGCTTCTTCTCTGCTCGCACAGAGGACAAAGCTTCACTCGAACAGACTTTATGAACATCCTCTGGAAGGATGCTCCATACATTACGGAACGTACCGTCGACGTGCACATAGCCAGGATAAGGGCCAAACTTGGCGCGGCTTGCAAAAATCTAATCATCAATAGGATAGGCTTCGGATACAGCATTAACGCATAAAGACATGACCTGGTTCTACCTAACTCTTACTGCAGTACTGATACTCTTCGTGATAATTCTTTACCACGTGGTGAAGACTACCAAAGAGCAGATGGAAAGCAAATTAAAAGCTCAGAAGCATCAGTTGACCAACAACATAGCACATGAAATCCGTACCCCTGTAGCCAGCATCAGAGGCTACCTTGAGACTCTAGTCGAAATGCCTGATATGGATGAGGCACACAAACGCCAATTCATAGAAAGGGCGTACAGCCAGACCCTCAGGCTTTCGAATCTGATTGGTGATATCTCTCTTATAACCAAGATAGAACAGGATCCCACGATACTCTCAAAAGAGTATATATGCGTGAGAAAGCTCGTAGACGACATAGTGATTGAACTCGAAAAAAGAATCAGAGAGATGGGTGCCACCGTCAATAATCTTATAGGCGAAGATGTCTGCGTCAAGGCCAATCAGCCACTCTTTTATGCCATATTCAGAAATCTTATCGAAAATTCGCTCAAATACGCAGGCAAGGATTTCACCATAGAAATCAGGTGCGACGCAGTTGATGAAAACCAAGCGAGATTCATCTATTTCGATACAGGTAAAGGAGTGGATGACAGGGAACTGGGACAACTTTTCGAAAGGTTCTACCGTGCCAGGGGGAACAGTTACTCCGAGGGCTCAGGACTTGGACTTTCTATCGTGAAGAACGCAGTGGAAGCACACGGCGGTAAGGTGACAGCCCGACGCCACAACCCTGGTGGCGGGCTGGAATTCGAATTCTACATCTGCTCGAGCAAATAACGATGTAGTTTTCCGGACGAACGCATAGCCAACAAAAAAACATATGAATCGAATAGCAAAAAAATTGATCATCAGCGCATTTGTTTATCTTTCAACATTTTCACTCTCGGCGCAGACTAATGCGGACTGGGCCGGAACGAGCAGATATGCCGAGGCTAACGCACAGATAGGCTACCAGCCGAGAGCCGTTCTCTTCGGAGACTCCATAATAGAAGGCTGGGCCAGTCAGGATCCAGATTTTTTCACAGAAAATAACTGTGTCGGACGTGGCATAGGCGGACAGACAACATCCCAGATTCTGGTCCGTATGAGAAATGATGTTGTAAATCTTCACCCGGATTATGTGGTCATCCTGGCAGGAGTGAATGATATCGCCCTCAACGACGGCCACGCCATAGACATTGAAAGCGCTGTCGGAAGCATCAAATCCATGTGCGAAATCGCCAAGGCAAACGGAATCACCCCCATTGTATGCTCTCTGTTATGCTCCACCAGATGCTATTGGCGTCCTGAAGTGACGGACACATATGAACAAATTCAGCGATTCAACTCCCTACTGAAAGATTACGCTCACGCCAATCATATAGAATACGTCGATTATTTCTCCCTGCTTGCCGGAGAAGACGGAAAAATACGTCCGAAATATTCCAAGGACACGGTTCACCCCACTCTGGAAGGCTATAAAAAGATGGAAGAGTATCTCCTGACCTTTATCGGGAAATGACCCCGGAAAGATTCAACAGTCCCACCCTTGAGAGCGCGGAGCTGCGCATCATCTCTTCAGGCATAATGCCAATATGCCCTTCCGGGATGTCCTTACATAGAAGTGTAAAGATATCTGTCCAATATTGTGGAATACGACCCGTAGAATCCCTGAATGTAATGGGGCCTTTAGCGAACAGATGACTCCCGTCTGGGAAAACAAAGCTCTCATCGACGAGTTCACTGCAATATAAAGCCCCGTTATCATACTCGAAGTCGACATCATAGGATTGGCCCAGGAAAGAGATTGCGTTCTGCACAAAGTTTTCCGAGAGGTCCTTGCCGACATTGGCCCTATACACTTCCATTCGAGGAAGACTGCCGTCGCGTAGCGTAAAATCCTTTTTGAAATCTCTGAAAGGATAACGTGCCACTCCCCTTGCTATGGTGGCATCGATAATAAGCGTGTCGCTCGCGCTTACCTCTAAAATGGCTACGTGTATGTTCAACGCCCCGGAATCAAACCCCAGTCCAGACCCGTCTGAGAAAGTATAATCTGCAGGTATCTGTACAAAAAGCAGATCTCCGCTGCGAAGGCTTTCTCGTGAAGAAGTCTTGCAACCCGCCAGAATTACGGCAAGAAGCAAGACTGCATACAAATCAATTCTTTTCATCAGACTACTACGCTCTTTCGATTCGTCTCTGAGCTACGCCTATGGCCTTTGACGGGCAAACGAGCCTGCAAAGATGACAGCCTACGCACTTCTTGGCATCAAGACGAGGAGTTCTGCTCTCTATGTCGAACTCTATGGCCTGGTGGCCGCCGTCAAAGCAGGAGATATAGCACCTGCCACAGCCCACGCATTTCTCGACATTGAACTTAGGAAGCAGAATCGTGTCTCTTTCCAGCTGATTATGAGGCACTATGGAGCTCACTGCCGCGCCCACGAGTGAGCGTACATTCTTGAATCCCTTGACCTTAAGGTAGTACTTCAAGCCGTCCAGAAGGTCGTCAATGATACGATAACCGTATTGCATTACTGCCGTGGTAATCTGAAGACTCCCCGCACCAAGAGAGATGAACTCAAGGGCATCAACCCAGTTTTCTATACCGCCCATACCGCTGATATGCATACCGGTAAGAGATTGGCTTCTGGCCATATCGGAGATGAATCTCAAGGCGATAGGTTTAACCGCCTGTCCCGAATAACCGCCCACGATGGAACTGCCATGGACATCAGGTTCTGCTGTGAAAGTATTGATGTTCACGCCTGTGATACTGTTTATCGTATTAATTGCAGCGATTCCGTCTGCACCTCCCCTCTTGGCCGCTTCAGCCATTGGCACCATATCAGTAATGTTAGGAGTCATCTTCGCCAGAACGGGAAGTGTGGTTCCCCGCCGCACAGCACGGGTAAATTTTTCAATCAAAGCGGCGTCCTGGCCAATGGTTACACCCAGGGAATCTGATTCCATGTTAGGACAGGAGAAATTGCACTCAATCACATCTGCTCCGGCTTCCTGACACTGACGGGCAAGCGAAGTCCACTCGGCCTCGTTCTGGCCCATAATGGAGGCAATGATGACCTTGTTTGGAAAATCTGCCTTAAGACGGCGGAAAATCTCCATATTCTCCTCTACGCTATGATCTGAGAGCTGCTCGATGTTTTTGAATCCGCAGAAGGAATTGGAATGGTCAGACACAGTGGAAAAACGAGGAGACGCCTCGTGCTGAGGGAATGTACAGATGGTCTTGAATGCAGCGCCTGCCCATCCGGCACGGAATGCCTTGGCACACATCTCATAATTGCTGGCTACGACTGACGAAGACAACAGGAAGGGATTCTCCAGCTTTACTCCACATATATCCATCGTAAGATCCGGTTCCTGTGGCACGATGAAAGCCCCGCGTATCTGCTCCTCGCTTACTACGCCGGCATCCACCGTGGCCTTGGCTCCGTCATACAGAGCATCTATAATCTCTTTTATCCTTACAGGAGATGTCTTTTTATTAAGCACG
Organism: Firmicutes bacterium CAG:460; assembly: GCA_963624185.1. Taxonomy (GTDB): domain Bacteria; phylum Bacteroidota; class Bacteroidia; order Bacteroidales; family UBA932; genus Cryptobacteroides. The sequence continues at coordinate 11,785 of CAVFNP010000040.1, forward strand.
CACGCATTCTCACACGGCGCATCACAGTCCAGACAAGTTTCTCCACGACTTTTCTCTATGGCTCCCATTCCGTTACGAAAATAAATCGAACGGAGGATGTCTCCAACCGGAAGACCTTTTTTACAAACTTTGGTACAAGGAGCATCACTGCATAGCAGACACCTATTCAATTCTGACATATCCACAAGAGGATAGACAGACACTTTGTTTTCTTGCATGTTCTTTTCGTTTTAGCTCCGCAAATTTAGGCAAAAATTTTAGTATTTTTGCGTGCCTTTAGCAAGCGTTAATAATCATATATGTAATAGCGCGCTGCTAAATGACTGATGAGAAAAAGGCATAGCGAATCTTTTTCAAAAAAGCTCTAACAATTTGATTATGAATCACAAGCATTTTATTTTATTATTAACGGCACTCTTTATGCTTACATTCTGCACCCACAGCGAAGACATCTGGACCGAAGAAGAAAAAAGCCTGATCAATGCTCCGGAGAGCATAATGAGGGTTCTCACCATCAATGACCGCACCGATTCCCTGGTACTGAGAAGCAAGTGCAGCACACTGTCGTGCAAAGAGATACAGAGTGGCGAATACAAAACATTAAGTCAGAAGTTGATCGCTACCGTCACCTCTCCCGAACAAGACGGAGTAGGAATCGCCGGTCCTCAAGTGGGCATCAAGCGCCGGGTGATAGCCGTACAGAGATTCGACAAAGAAGGCGAACCGTTCGAGGTCTACCCTAATATACATGTTTCTGATTGTAGAGGAGAAAAAGAGCTTGGCGCCGAAGGGTGTCTCAGCATTCCCGGCAGACGTGGCGACGTACTTCGCTATCGTGACATAGACATCACCTATACATCCCCTGTCACGCTTAAAGACACCACCGAGACCATCACCGGATTCACCGCTGTGATATTTCAGCACGAGTGCGACCATCTCGACGGTATACTCTACATTGACTATCTTGACTAAGGTTTGCGGGAATACCTGGCGCAGAAAATATTGACTCGTTAAGAATATTGCTACAAATTCTTTGCAGATAATCGACGAAGACATCGTACATTCCGGTTCATCAGATGACGACCGAGATGTCGGAACATAAAATTTTTAAGCGCAGACATTTTCTGATGATGCTCCCTAAGGAGTTCATCAGGAGAAGGATAGATGCCGAAATCGCGTACGATGCCCTCACTTTGGATGTAAGTGGAATTGCGATTGAATTCGACGACAGGATGTTGAAGATCGCAGACAGCCACTCCGTAGCCACAGAAAGATTGGCATTCAGGGAACTTCCGCTGCAGAACATTCAGATACCCAGAATCCAGAATAAAGGCTTCAAGCTCGTACCACTCCCCTTCCAGAAACACCTCTACCCAGGAATGAAATATTTCCTGCGGCGCGCTTGCATAAACGATACCCGACATAGCTCCCTTCTGCAATTTCTTATCAATCATAAACCCGTGTATGCGGCATGGGACCCCGCAACTACGGAGCAAAGCCATAAAGAGAGTCCCTTTAGTATTGCACTGTCCGAAACCATCCGAAAGAACACGAGATGCCGGAATGTCGTCGCCGGTATTATAACCGAAAAGTATTTCATCCCTGACAAAATTATAGATCGACTTGATTCTCCCGAATTCGGACTCGTCCCGCCAATGCCTGGACTGCACTAGAGCCTCGATAGATGGCGAGCGATAATCCAGCATCGGAGTGGCACAAAGATAAGTATCTGTATTGTTTACGGTAGCAAAATCCTTCATCTCAATCAAATTGGCATAACTACAAATATAATCAAAATTACTAAATCACGGATGTGCCGTAGAATACCCTGCAAGACAGATTGATGCTTTGCAACGAATTAGAGTAGTTCGAGAAATATTCATTCTCAACTTACCGAAAATAATGACTATCTTTACAGACTTTTAAGACAAGAGATATACTTATGCCAGAGAGCAACTTTATAGACTACGTGAAA
>CAVFNP010000041.1:0-13421 GCA_963624185.1 Firmicutes bacterium CAG:460
ATCTCCGGCAGCATATTCATCGCAGATGTCGGCGGAACCATCTGTGCTTCCGTCATCGATGACAAGGCATTCCCAATCTGTGTAGGTCTGTCCGAGGATGCTGTCCAGACATCTCCGCAGGTATTTTTCCGTGTTGTACACCGGCACGATCACGGACACGGTGGGTCTGTTTGCTGACATATTCTTATGATTATTTCTTTTTATTCATTTCCTGATAGACACTGAACCCTCTGCCTATGAACGCTTACCATATTTATGAGCTATATGTGGCATTGAATAATATCTATTTGTCAATGAACGTTCCCATTTTTCCCAATCTCAATTAAGATTCTTCATCTTCGTACCATAATGTCTTGAACATTGGCCATACTTGGCCGCGAGTGTCTTTTTCTAGGTCTTTTTCTAGGTCTTTTTCTAGGTCTTTTTCTGGGTCTTTAGCGGAAATCGTCTTGTTATCTTCTGACCTCCAAATTGTTGCGACGAATTCCTCTGTCGCCAGATTGTTCTCAAAGGTGATGTCCTTGAAATCTCTGAATGCCCTGACGATTCCGCTGCCGACGCGTAATCCACAGCGCCCGCCTGGGCAGCTGTCTCGTTCGTCTGTTTGTTCGATGTTTCCATTTGCCTTGATTTTATCGTTTCGGCAAAGGTCCGTACTATTTCTCAGAGGGCAAGGCGGAGAAGTGAACGCTTACTTTCCGATGACTCTCTCATTATTCTCAGTGTTTCTTTTGACAAAAATAAGATAAAAATGATTACCAAAGTGTGATTTCGCTAAAAAGTCACTTTGGCAGTCAAGACGGTAACAGAGAGTCATTTCTGCAAATTCTCTTGCAGCCAGCCGAGGCTGTCCTGAATCAGTTGCTGATGCCTTTCGATTACCGGGGCGTAGTCGATAGGGGAGAGTAGCCGCTCTCTGCGGGCATCGAAGTCCTCCTTGCCGAAGATGAGCCTGTCGGTCAGCCCGAACGTTCCAAGCAGCGAAGTGAACCTCTCAAGCCCCCTGTCCCTGTTGGCGATGGCGATGAACGGCTTGCGGTTTATTATGGAAAAGACACAGCCGTGGAAAGAGTCGGTGATGACGAAATCCGCACCCGCGAAAGATGCGAGCCACCTCTCGACTGAAGGTGAAGAAACAGTTTCCGCATCAGGATGCCCTGCAACTATTCTCAACTTTGTCTGCCTGAGGTTCAATGCCTTGCCGGCCTCCTCAAGGATGCTGTCTTTCATTTCGTTCTCGTCCAGCACGTAACTTGCAAGCCCGCAATTCCCGGCAGTCCCGGACACTTTCCCGTAATCCACGGCTGACAGCAGGAGTGTAGGGTCGAGCAGCAGCTTCGCATCGAGCCCGAAGTCGTTCTTCATAATCTCGACACCGGACTCCTCCCGCACCGAAATCGCCGAGAATCGCCTAGCCAGACGTACGCATTCATCAATATGTCCGGATGAAATAGGCTCATCAGCAGTCCCGAACGAGGCCGCATAAGTGATTTTAAGGTGTTTGTCCCCCTCCGGTAGAAATCCGAGGAAAAAATCCTCGATGCAAGGGCTGTAACATTCCCTCCACACCTGGTCGCTGCCGACTAAAATGCAGTCAAAGCCATTGGATTCTACATATTTCGCCAATTCCCCGGTGCTTCGCAACGACTTGGATAGATGAATATTCTCCCGAATGAATCGCAGTATTTCAGTGCCACCCCTTTTCTCGTCTTCCGACTGTTTGTGAGTATTATAGTCCTCTGACCACGGACTCATCAATGCGATGTCTTTCCTGCCGAGCAGACACTTCCTGACCACGCACTTTGCCAGACTTGCGAATCTCATTATAATCAGCCCGATCCCGGGTCCGGAATATCTGCGGTTGAGCACGGTAACATTGTGCCCCATCCTCTCCAGTACCGTCTTCAGCGCATAGCACTGAAGGATTCCGCCGTAATTTGTCTTTAGCGGCTGCGTGAGAATCGCTATTTTCATTGTGAGATTCTTTCGAGTTTTGTAATCCAATTACCGAAATGGCGGCATTGGCGGGTCAATTCACTTATGCCAATAGCGGCGGCAGCATCTGACCCGCTTCTCGGCTTGTTATAATGATATTTCCGTTCACCTTCTATTGCCTTGATAATCCGTTTGCTCGGAGCTGTTTCCGGGCTATTGTCGATCAGCTCAGGATTGCCATTATATTCATTAAGAACTGAACTCAATCTTACAAGCTCTTTTTTACAGTCAGGATAGTCACAGACCAGTTTCTCCATATCGCAGAACAGCAAAGCCTCGAATTCGTGAAGCTGAATATAAGGGATGAAGTTTTCCTTATCAATATCTCTGGCAAAGGCTCTCTCAATTCTGTCAACCCTCGTGTAAGCATCCATTATACACCATGGCTGTTCATTTCCCGGAAAGTCATCAGGCAGCGCATAATAGTCAAACATTGTCGTGAAGTAGTGGGTTTCGGAATTATGGCTGGCTACTTCTTTCATCCAGTTGCAAAGGTCTCCTTTCGCTTGTCTGTAACTGATTATTCCACCTTTTGCGTTCTTCTTTTTAGAAGTGACAAGCAGACGGTGTTTGACCGCAATACCTCTTGACAGAAGATGGGGCTTCAGAACCTTTTTGACAAACAATTCTTCTGTTTGACCTTCGCACAGTATATTCAGGATTATTGTTTTCATACCGGCCTCCCCCCAAGCACATTCTTGTTCCACAGCTCACTAATGGTATAATCTTTAAGCCATTCGGAAAAATCCGGTTCTTTCAGTTTTCTGGCAACCGTGCATTGATTGTCATCATCGCGTTCAACAATAGTTATATCTTCCGGCTTGAAATTATCTATTAATGAGGGAGATTGTGTCGCGACTATGATTTGTACGTGAAGAGCTGCATCCTTTATCATTTCAGCCAACTGTTCGATGGCGTACGGATGGAGTCCAAGTTCAGGTTCATCAATAATGATCACGCTGGGCATTGTCCCCTCAGGTTGCAGCAGCAGGGTCGCCAAAGCGATGAACCGTATCGATCCGTCAGAGAATTGCGAAGGCGACAGTACATAGTCATTTAGGGAGGTATCAATCCACTTCAGTGATATGTAGCCTTTTTCCGGAGAAAGGTAAAAATCTTTGAATTGTGGAACGACGGTTTGCACGTATTTGACGATTCTGTTATAAGAGTCTATATAATTGTTTTTCAGATAGTATAAAAATGAAGACAGATTGTTGGCTTCGGTTTGCAGATAGTGCGCGGAGTCAACGGTGGAAGGCTGACGCATCGGTGATGTCGCTGAGGAATCATTGAATTGGTAAACTTTACATTTGGACAAAAAACCATATACTACCCTGCATGCCTCATCTTGTGTTGATGCCAACGCAGACTCATTGAAATCGGAAAGCAGCTGCTTCCTGTGGATTCCATCTCCTTGGACGCTATTATTCCATTCGATTTCCTCGGAGCTGATTATCAGCCTATTGGGTACTGCATACGTTAAACTGAAGCTATATATGTCATGACTTGAACCGTTCTCAAATCTAATGTCTGCACTCAATGTCGGAGTTTTTTTTGCGCCATAATTCAGAAATTCTTGACTGGAGCCATATTGCGCAATATACCTCTGCAGACTGCGGCTCATCATATAGCTGAGCATCTTGAAGAAGCTGATAAGATTGCTTTTTCCGGCTCCGTTGGCTCCAAGCAAGATGTTGACATCGCCCATCTCAAGTTGGACGGGATTGCTGTATGAAATGGATTTGAATCCTCGTATTGTTATTGTTTTCAGTTTGTTGTTACTCATAATCGCTTGCAATTGTAGTGTTACGTTCTGCTTTCTTTAGGGTTTCCTGCCCCATGTGCTCATCATGTCCGTATGTCTCTCAAAAATAAGCCGTACCAACCGGAATTCCAAATAAGTTTCCTCTCTCCTCGCTTCCGAGAAGAATTTAGTTCAGTACAATGCCAATGCTATCTCGGTTTATACTTTCATTGTCATCTGTTGGCTCGGTTGTAGCGTATGACGGACGAGGCGGATCCGGATGTGCTTGTTCTATTTTCCGAATAGTCTTTCCGCTAAACTTGAAAATATCCGGCTTATTGTTTGCGGAAACGACATTCTGGGTCTCCCGTATTTTTTCATAGCGGCATCGAAGCCTTCCTTATCGAGAATGGAATAGAATTTTTTTCTGTTGATTGGCGATTTTGAAAGCGACCTGTAAAGATGTCCATTCCCTTTGGCGGCACTTTCGAGAGTTTCAGCCTTACTGATGACGGATGTCCCCAAGGAATTATAATATGTTCTTCCTTTGGCATTATTGATGATTACCAATGAGGTTCCGGCTGTGCTGTCCATTTCCGGATCGATGTTTTCAATTCCCCAGAAATCAGCGATTGTTATGTCTGACACTCTCGGGATGGATTTAAACCTGCATTTGAAACAACTTGGCCTTGCTGCGATGTGTGTCCCTATGAAACAATTGGTGAAATCGTCTTCTGTTCCTTTTTTTACATAAACGGCCCCATTGTCGAATGTGGCCTTGAATGCAAAGTTGTGCCAACCTCCGTATTCTTTATTCTTCGGGTGATAACTTGTGCATTTCCCGCCGAATATGTTTTCCAAGGAATCGATGTACTTTCTGAAAAGCTTCGGAGAGTTGATGCTGCAGCAAATGAAGTCAATGATCAGCAGATTATTGTAGTCTTTGAAATGAAGAAAACTCCTCAATGCCGCCATCTGGCATGGACAACCGCAGACAAGAACTTTTTCCCCGGTATTAAGTAAAGCCTTGATTTCGGAATACAGTCCGGTAGAGTCGCTCTGAAAGTATTTTGAGCCTCTAAGCCTCTCAAGATCTTCGGGTGTGTCAGAAATAATATGCTTTGCCTGAAAGTCATCAGTCCAAACCGCTCCACCTATATGTCCGCCGCTCTCGAGCATTTTCGAAGCAAGAGCGGAGAAAAGGCCTCCTGTGGTACTTTTGAACCTGACCTCAGAATCTGTGTTATAGGCCGCATAAACTTCTGGAACAAACCCTTCGTTGGTTCTGTTCAATTTGCCGGCGTTCAGCACAGGGCAGACTCTCTCACACATCCCACAGTCGACACAAAGGCTGTCATTGACAACCGGATACCAGAACCCCTCTATGTCCGTGTTCCAGGAAATCGCTTTCCTTGAGCAGGAATCAAGACAGGCTCCGCATCCGACGCAGTCTTCTTTTCTTTTAATGTCAATCATCAGGAGAGTAAACTATGCTTCCCATTCGATATCTTTTGCAAAAGTCCTCGCTGGATCTGCCATAACCATCGCCTTAGGCTTTACGTTTGTCATAACAATCGATCCCGCACCTATTATGGCACCATCTCCAATTGTGACACCTTTGAGTATCGTTGCTCCCTGACCGATCCATACGTGATTGCCGATATGTACGGGGGATGATTTCTTGTACCCTTCAGTCAGGATATTGTGACCTCCGTCATTGTCGCGTATTACTACATCCCGTGAAATCAGACACCCATCTCCGATGGTAATCTCTTCCTGACAGATAATCTGTACTCCGCGGTTCATTATGATGCCTTTCCCGAGATGTAGTGCGGCTTTGTTGAATATCTGGATGTCGCACCCATGGTAGATGCTCCCTCCGTCAGAACTCATTGATGCTTCTTTATCCATCCAGATACTTGTTTCCAATCGGGAACCATTGTATTTTTTGAATCCGACAATCAATGTCCCCCCGATGTTAAGTCTGGCTGTCGTGTGCAGATCGAAGACGGAGTATGAAGTGGGAACTATGAAATTATCTCTTTGAGCTCGCAGTGTGTTTTTGCGCAGAAAATTAAGCCTGATGAATTTTGCCAGCGGAACAGGTCGCAGATATGTTTTCCTGTAACAGTGAACAAATCGTGAAAGAATGCTCATACCAGTTTCTTACTTATGCATTCAACCATATCTCCTATATTCCTCCAGGAAGGAATCTCCGCGGACGTGAACCTGATGCCGAACTCATCTTCGATTCCTACAACCAACTGAACGTTACTCAGAGAATCCCATTCTTCAATATCTTTGGCGGATGTTGCCTCCGTCAAGACAATGCCTTCATTGTCAAGGATATCGCGGAAGATATCCTGTAATTTTTCTACAATCTGACTTTTGTCCATATATTATGTTTTAGTTTTCCTTGTGGATATAGCAAACCTTTGTTTGATAAGAATTCGTGTCAAGTTCAAATTCATTCCCCGCCTTGTCGGCAGATTTTCTGAATCCAAGATCGGAGTACAGATTCTTAACCATTCCATTTTTTACTGTAGGAATGTACTCTCCAATCAGTTTTCCGTATCCTTTATCTTTTGCATATCCAACTATTGTATTGAGTATGAAATCTTCCATTCCACGTTTCAGTACCCGACAACTCATAAACCAGGTGTCTATGAAAAGAGCCTCGGAATCAATGACTTTCATAATCACCGCACTGATCAGTCCGTTGTCTCCATATTTATCTGACAACGAAAAAGCGAAGCAGGCATATTCAGCATTGTCGCGCATTGCAATTATGTCGTTCTCTGTGTACCTGATCGTGCGCAGGTTGAACTGGTTGCTCCTTTGAGAAAGTTGTGCAACGCGAGGAGTGTTATATTCATTGAAATCCTCCACTCTTGCTTGCATATTCAAGGATTTGAGGTAATCGGACTCATTAGTGAATTTAATTCGTTGGGACACTCTCACGGATTCCTGGCGGTATTGCTCGGTTCTGTTAGAATCGGTCTCTGAATATGATGCTGTCTCGAACAGGTTCAGGGAATACAGATACTCAAGATAATTTCCCGGATCTTCCGGCAATTCCGGCACGGTTATTCCGGCAATGCCCTCTCTGACCATGTTCCGCTCGAAAGGGTTGTCATCCATAAACACCATCGAATCGAAACCGATGTTCAGTATGCTTTGTATTAGTCTGATATTGTTTACCTTGTTGTCCCAGTTGGCAACAAAAACGGAGATGTCTTCCATTCGGAGAATCATTTCTGGATTCTTTTCGAAAGGTTCTTTAGCCTTGTCTTCATCATTCTTGCTGCAGACGGCGATGATTATTCCTCTATCCTTGAGTTTCTTGACCCATTCTTGAATCTCCGTATAGACCTTTCCTATTCCGAGGTTGTGACCGATTTGTATTCCTTCCCAGCCGTCATCTCCGACAATTCCTCCCCACAGGGTATTGTCCAGATCGAGAATGAGGCATTTCTTAAATTTCCCCTCAATGGCACAAACGATGTCAAGGCATCTTGAGGCAACGTATGGAATGATGTCTAGGCTCAGCAGCATCTCTGTGCTTACATAGATGTGGCTATCAAATATGAAGTCCCTGCCGAATTTGTTCTGGAGAGCTGCGAGGTCGCAAATGAACAGATTGGGAATCTCAGAAGAAAGTCGCATCAGTTCATAATTCAACTTCCGGATTTGGAACGTGAATGACTGCGCAATCTTGTTGGCATAACTACCGAACACGGTATCATCTATTTCAGGGTAGTTGAAACAGATGACTTTTCCACAGGCATTGGCGCACAGTTCTTTTATAAGCTCAATGCGTTCACAAGCAAGTTGCATTCTTTCTTCCGCAGTGGACAGGGAGTACTTTTCCAGCAATTTGTGTGTGGACTGGAATATTATCGTGTATGCGGCATTAAACCGATGGTACTCTGAGGTCGGATCCAGGATCTGTCGTTCTATCTGATTATAGTCTGATTCGTACAGGCTGACATTGTAGCCTCTGTCATATCCCTCTCCTCTCAAAGCAGTTGCCAGGAATTGAGTGGCCGAATCTCCGAGTAAAGCTATTCTGACAGGCGGCAACGAGTCTGCGGTCTGTTTCAGATTCCTTTTTAAGTCTTTGAATGATTTCATTTCGGGTTACAGATAGTTAACTCTCTTGAGGTCTGTGATTACTTGAGATGTGAATTTTCGTCTGCCGTTAAGATTCATCCTCAACTCGTCCTGAAAATTGGAGTTGGCGGTGAATCTCTTGTCCTCAGAGTAGTCAAGGACTTTTATATCCTTTGATTCAAGAATCGAAAACATACAATGATTTTTGAACTCCTCATTGAAGTATTTGTTCAATGAATCTGATACAGGAAGCACAACGGCGACAGGTCTGATGTCGCGTTCTTTGCAGAAGCCGATAATCTGATCAAGGATGCCGGAGTTGTATGTCAAGGAGTCTTGCACATCTTGTGACAAACTATAAATGTCGAAATTCTTCAGAAAGAATTCGTGTTTCCATAAATCAACCATTCCCATCGCAGCTTTGTCCATTTCTGCTTCCGTCAGAGGATTGGATGCAATGGACAGAGAATCTGTTCTCTTGCGCAGACTCGCTTTCGCCCAGGCTTTTAGCCCCAGACGCTCAGGGTGTAAGATGTAGGTGTAATAAGTGTTCTCATCGAACCCGTCAATCATGGCTCTATGCAAGATAGGATAATATCTAAGACCTTTGCTTAATGCTCCATCGTGTTCTGTGTATCTATCCTTGCACATTGTTAACGGGAACAGGCCGAAAAGGACTATCTTCGCACCGTTATCGTCGAGAAATGAATGATAGTTCTTAAGCATTCGGAAGTCGTATGTCAGCGTTTGCGGACCAACAGCAAGATTGAAGCCCTTCACGCCGGTTCCGGAATAGTCAAAGGCGAACTTTGCCGGATTGCTTCCAAGGTTTATAATGTCTAAATGCTGAGGAATTTCCTGAATCCGGAAAGCATCCTCGAACAGGTTGTGATACCATCCGCTATGAACCATAAGACGTCTTGGCAGAGTCTTATAAAATGAGGGTTCAGTCAGTCTTCTTAATATATGTGATATTCTTTTCATCAGTAACCGGGGCAAAATCTTGATTCGGGGAGGTACTGGTAATTTTCATTGAATGAATTAATGAATGAAACCTCCTCTTGAGTCAGTTCGAAATCAAATATATCATAGTTGTCTTTAACTCGTGACGGTGTCCCGGATTTCGGAACGGGGATGACCTTTCTCTGAATGTCCCATCTCAATGTGATTTGAGCCAATGACTTGCCGTATTTGGCGCAAAGGTTTTTAATCTCCTGCGATGTGGTGACGGAATTCTTCGTGTGAAGGAACATTATCGGACTGTAGGATTCAATGACGATAGAGTGATTCTTGGCATATTCTATCATCTTCTCCTGTATGTTCAGCGGAGAAACATATATCTGGTTTACCATCGGCATAACCGTCGCACCTCCCTTGGAGATTCTGTCAAGATGTCTCGTCCTGAAGTTGCTGACACCGATGGACCTTGCCTTCCCTTGTCTGTAAACTTCTTCAAAGGCACCCCAAATCTCTTCAAGGCAGTCATAGTAAGGCCAATGGATGAGAAGCAGGTCAACGTAGTCTGTTTTCAGCCTTCTCAGGGATTCATCCAACTGCCTGAAAACAACGTCTCTATGATTTTTGTTCGGGCAGGAATCCGAGTTATAAAAATAATAACCTATTGGAAACCCCTTCGAGTCGAGTTTGTCTCCTATCTTGGATGTCAGGAAGATATCTTTCCTTTTGAATTCAGTTTCACGGAAGATCTTCTGAATCTGCTCTCCGATGCTTTCCTCATTGGGATAGCTATGTGCGGTGTCAATCAGGCTGCATCCTGATTCCAATGCCGTCAGCATTGCCTCGTACAAGACTTTCCCTTGAAGAGGATATGTTCCGAATCCGATTATCGGCATATCCACCCCGTTTGACAGTTTTATCGTCTTTTCCATATTTTTTCACATATGATTTTGCTCGCCATGGCCTTCTCTTTTTTGTCCATGCCGAAGCAGTATATAGTAGCCAATGATGTCACCGCACTGCAGGCAACGACAGCAAGCAACCGGGTGAGTCCGTATTCCATATTGTCAAAAACCAGATATGTCGTGAAGGATGAAATGACTGTAATGACGGCGATTTTCAAAAACACCTGCGGAAAATATTCCAAGGTTTTGGCTCCGGTGTATCTTCTGACTATGAATATGTTCCATCCCATATCGAATATCCAGGGAAGAACGTTGACAATGTAGATAGTTTTGACTCCCACCCCCAATTTGAGAAGAACGTAAGAAATCGGGACTATAAGCAGCAATACGCTTCCGGCTATCAGGTTCGGCCATTTCATTCGTCCGGTCGAATGGACGATTGTTACCAGAGGCCTGTAAATTGATGTAATCAGTCCTTGTATAATCGCTATTCTTGTGAAGAAAGAAGTGTATTCCGGAACCTGTCCGAGCCAAATCTTCAGAATATAGTCGATTTCAATAAAGATGGGAAGACCTATGAGGATTACCAAAAAACCGGAATATTTGGAACTCCTCTTTGCCAATGTAAACATATTGTCAATGTCTCCGCTTGCGTATAATTTTGTTATCTGTGGATTGACGGCCGTAAGGAAACTGTTTACGAATTTTTGAATGGCTCCATAAATTTGCAGAGATATGGCCCGTGCAGCATTTACAACTGTGTTGAAGAATATGTTGAGGAGGACATTGATTCCTTGGTTTGATGCCACACTTGCCATACAGCCGATAGTGTCCCAGCCGGAAAAGATGAGCATATCCTTGAAGAGTTGTCTATCAAGCCGTTTGCCGATGACGTTCCTTATAGAGCACTCATCAAACCATTTCTTACAGAAATGCCGGTAAATGACAATCAGCATTACACTCACGCATAAATAGAAGAATCCGTAGAGTACAAGCAGGTCCACACCGTGGATTATTTTTAGCAGAAAAACAATCAGCAGCTTTACCGAAACATCGAAGATTCCCATATAGGCATAGAAATCCATTTTTTCATGGGCGATGATTGAAGCTTCATAGGGTACTTGAAGGCATCCGAGCAACAGCCCTATGGACGCAAATTGGAAAATCCAGAATGCGGCATTGAGTCGCTCCGGAGCTATGGTCATCTTATTGTAAATCAAGTATAACCCGATAATCTCTGTAAGGACGAGGATTATGAATCCTATGACCGTGTGGATTATTATGGCGGAGGAAAATGTACTTCGAACTCTCTCGTCATTCTTTTCGCCCAAGGCGAAAGTCAAGAATCGCTGAGTCCCTCCTGATAATGTGGTGTTTATGAAAGATAGAAGAGTTACTACACCGCAAACGACATTGTACAGGCCATAATCTGACACTCCAAGGACATTCAAGACAACTCTGGCAGTGTAGAGGCTGACTGCCATCGTCAGGAGCATCCTGAAGTACAGGAAAATCGTGTTCTTCGCTATTCGTCTGTTGTCAACGGTGTTTTCAGACTGTATTTGCATTTACCTTTCGTTTTTCGGCAAAGAAGGTGGTTACCTTTCAATAACCAAGGCGGAGAAGTGGACGCTTACTCGCTGACGGGTATTTGTCGGTGAACTTGCGGTCAATTGCGGTTATATCGAAATCACTTTGCGACATCCTATAATGTTCTATCCAATCGCTTTCCGCTTGTTCTGGATATCTCCACGGAGGCTCTATCTTTTCAACCTGCTCCAGAAGGATTTTTTCCGGGTTGGCTCCTGAAGACCTGAGTGGCTGAGGTAATATTCCCGGAAGGTGAGGCCTTCGGAGATGATGTGGTAGATCTCGCCCCAGTCAGGGAGGCCGCCGAGATTGCGGTCATCTATGAATATGTCAGCCTTGAGCTTGCGCGGGGAGGTCGGGGTGTCTTCGCCTTCGTAGTATTCCTCCGGATGGTTGCTGTTCACCGCATAGAACTCCAGCCCGCGCTCGCGGCACCAGTCCACGGCATCTTTAAGCAGCCTGCCCTCGCGGACTGACCAGAGAATCAGAGTATGCCGGTCTGCTTGAATACGTTTCAGCGTGTCCACGGCGAAGGGGATTTCCTTACCTATCTTCGGGTATCTGTGCTCGACTATTGTTCCGTCGAAATCGACTGCGATAATCATTGTTCCAATGGGGGGGCGTTAGTGTCTTAACAAAATCTTGGGGTTTGGCACTCAAAGTAATAGTTTGCGTGTCAATGCTTTAGGGAGCGGCGGACACGAAAGCAACCTTTGTGCTTCTGTCTGGAGCGAAAGATGTGGGTCGTGTAAGCGCTTATTTCCTGCAAAATTAATCCAAAATATCCTAAAGGGCAAATTAATTCGCCCAAATTGAGGAGAAAAGGGTATCCATGAGGGCGGCCGGAATTTCAGGGACATTCCCGCGGGAGGAATGGCGCGGCTCTATTCAACCGGCACGACGAGATCCGGGTGGACGGAGACGATGGCGACAGAGACGACGCCTTGGATCTCGACGACCACCTTCTTCGAGCGGGAACCTTTGACCTTGACGAAGACACCTTCGCAGCCTTCGAATATCCCGCCGGTGATCCTGACCTTCTGCGCCTTGGCGAAATTGATCTCGGAAGGGCCGAAGAAGCGAAGGCTCTCATCGTAGGTGCCTGTCACGGCGATGAACTGGCGCATCTGTTTCTCCGGGACAGTTATCTTCTTCCCAAGCCTTTGGTCCATCATATATTGCAGCAGGGGAATGCAGTCGGGCTTTTTGAGTTCCTGAATCCGGGAGGCGGTCGAGCGGACGAATATCAGGTTGTGAATCACGGGCACAAGGCGTTTCCTGCCCGTGCGTGCGGATTTCTCGTACTTCATAGGGATGAAATTCTCCACACCTTTCTCGTCCAGAAGCCTTTTGGCCTCCAGTTCACGGTGATAGGTGACGCGCATCGCGAACCACTCGATTTCCTCGTATTTCGTTTCCTGCATATTCTTCGGGCAATCCGGATTGCCCAAGTTACGAAAATGTCTCGGGAAATGCAACTTCCGCTTCGGCGGACGGCTCTCCGGCGGACAGCTTCAGGCGGGAGTCTTCAGGCAGACAACTTCCCGGAGGACCAAATGCCCGCTGCTGTCTGCCGGAGTATTCCTAAGAAGCTGTTTTGATTTGTTTGAAATGTTCTTTGAGGTGAAAAAAACTTCATTTTCTTCCCGCTTCTTCAGTCAGATAGCACCGCTATCCTCCTTGGAAGAAGCGGTCGAACCTGAAGTTTTTCACACTCAAATCTTCAAACAAACAAATCAAAACAGCTTCTAAACCTGCGAGTTGAACCTTCTGGCCTGCTCCTCGATGAGGGCCTTGTCATCGAAGTAGTTGATTTTCATCGCTTTCTTGACATCGGAGAGGGTGGCGGCGGCCACTTCCTCGGCTGCCTCGCTTCCCTTCCTGAGGATCTCATAGACGGCGGGGATGTCTTTCTCATATTCCTTCCTGCGCGCCCTGACCGGCTCAAGCTCCTCGTTGAGGATCTTCTCAAGGAACTTCTTGACCTTCACGTCGCCGAGGCCGCCTCTTCTGTAGTGGTCCTTCAGCTCGTCGAGGTTCGCATATTCAGGAAGATAGAGTCCGAAGTGCTCGTCGCGGCAGAACGCGTCGAGGTAGGTGAAGACGGTGTTGCCCTC
>CAVFNP010000042.1:0-12377 GCA_963624185.1 Firmicutes bacterium CAG:460
CATGTATCTGCAAGAATGCGATGTCAATTCCACTCAGATCATCATTATAACCCTTAGGTGGGTCGCTGATGAAGAGTTTACACTCTGGATTATTGTGTTCCAACCAATCTTTCAGGGCCCCACCTACGAAGCCACAGCCGATAATTCCAACGTTAATCATATGTTATGTTATTTTAGAAATTTGTTCCCTAATCATTGCTGTCTGGAGAAATTTTACCATCTGCAATGATAATAATAAATGATTTATCCCTACTTATAAAATGTTTCCAAAGGTATCTCTTGCCCTGATAAAATTGACAGCTGCCTCAATCCGATATAAACGCCAACAGGCTTTAGAGTAAATGAACGTAATCTTTGTCCATCAAGTAACTCGATAGCCTTTTCCCAATTTGAATTACGCCCAATAAAATATTCCTTCACCTCTTGTGGGGAAAACATAGTTGAGGCATTTACCAGTTCTAATATATCCTCTCCGATGGAAGGTAACCCATAGGCCTGTATACATTGCTCGATTAAATTCGTCGAAGTCAGATTAAATCGGGCTGTACCATCAGGGCAAAACTCCAATAGTCGAGCGACAAGAACAACTAACGCCTCCGTGCCTTTGAAGGGATTTTTTGTTATTGAAAAACCTCCCTCAAAACTTGTTATCCCGTATTTCTCTTTGAATTTAGACACCTCAAAAATTGGAACTGAATGCCGAAAAAATAAGTCATTTGCTTTGAGACAAGTATCTATCCAACCATTCTGAGTCATTATTCCCGACACTGCAGAAACACAATCTGCCTGCAACAGATAATCTATATCCAACGGCGAAACATTCTGAACCATTGACAAAACAGGAGAAACAGAATCAAACCAATGTTCAAAATTCTCCCTGCTACCTGTAAACGTCAGAGCGCGAAAAACGATCAGTGACAGAAGCGATAGACATTCTGGAGATAAACTTGGAACAATCTTAATTGCCTGATCAATTAATTTTTGACGGGTTGTGTGTTCATCAACCTTGACGCGCTCTATCATTAGGTCAATAAGAGCCTTCTCGTCTTCGTCTTTCCCAGATTTAACATAACTTAATGCAGACTCTCTGACAGCAAATTGAAGAGCAGGTTCATTAAATCTGTCCAATTTATCGGAAAGTTTTACAGTAAGGTCCTTAACAAGGTCTTCAGAGAAGCGGTTAAGTCTTTCCTCTGCTGTTTTCTCGGCAGTCTTGGAATACTTATCAAGTTCTTCGCCCACAACCTTCTTCACGATACTCTTCACATCTTCCACGGTCAAACCGAAGTTGATTGTCAAATCGCGACCGGCCTGATAAATATCTGAATTCTGAACCTTGGATATGTCTTGACTGTCGCCCACTACTTGTGAATTTTTATGTCTCCGCCAGCTTGGTTGATATTTGAATTTTTGACCTTCCCGATAGACTGCGTCTTTTCCGAGTTGTTCTTCTTAAAAATGAAATTTAACAGGAATGTCAGGACAGCCAGTCCCAGCATTATGTAGGTACATAGCCATACATGCTCTTTAAGCCATAGGAATATGATTTTTATATCTGACATCATTGCTGTCCTTGTAAAATGGAATATAGTGCTTACACTAAGGTTCATAATTGCCTCAGCTTCTTTGTCAAATACCAAATTACCACACCGCAATACTCCCTATACTCACCGTTTGTTTTGCTGCGGAATATTTCCAGTTTTTGCTCTATTGCAGTCTTTTTCCACTTTCCCTTTCCTAAAACCGAAACAAGCCCCTCAAGAGTTTTATGCCTGTTGGCAGCCAATCTTGGATGATTCAAATTCAGTATAGTGTTAAATTCTTCGTCATACTGCTTGTTTGACGACTTGATTCTTCCATCCATTGACGAGTAGCTAATGGTCTTAATGAAGGAATCATCAAAAGGAGTAAAGCTTATTTCCTGCTCACCCTTTCTCCTGTCACAATGAGCATTGCCATCATTGTCTATATCCCCATTGCAACACAATATCATATTGGTATATGAGAGAGTCTCCTCCGGCCTGTTTTGCTTAAGGCTAAGCGCCCTGGGTTTCAAATGCTCTATCCGTGTGTCAGTTACTACTTTATCTACATATTTTATGCGCCTCATACAATACCCACAAAGACCGCCTTGCTCTTCAAGAAGAGCTTGCCGCAACGCTGTTTTATCTGCATTCTCGTAGTCTGTTCCCGGCGTATTCTTAATTTCCGTCCACTCAGTCGGCTCCTTTCCTTTCGTAATCTTAATCATCGCTCTCAATATTGAAATCCAACATCGTGCGAGCCTGTATCAACTCGGGGATATTGTCGATGAACTCATTCTCCAATTTCTCCAGCTGCTGTTTTGCCTCAGGATAACGATCACCGTCTATCAATTCAAACAATTGTTTTAAACGTTCTTGAACTTCAGATACACGTGACTTATTACCCATATAGATTTCTAAAATTGTGGAAGCATCTAAGCCATAAGTGGTAATTGAAGAAGACATGTACTTTCCATCTCGATACTGAAGATGGAGTACTCCACTGACATCATCCGTCTTTACACTCGACAAAACCAATGGGGCATGGGAACTAACCACGAACTGCAATTCAGGGAATGTATAACGAAGCGAACGAATAACATTCAACTGCAACTCCGGATGAAGATGTTGATCAATTTCGTCTATAAGAACAACACCGGATGTTCGTCTACAACAGTCAACGCCGTGCACCTTCCCGTTAAGCAAACAACAACGGAAAGCCAAATCGACTACAATATTTACTAGACGCCTGTAGCCATCAGAAAGATATTTGGATTCGACCTCACGTCCATCAACACACTGGAAGAACACTTTTTTCTTCATTGGGCGTATTGATATTCCGCTGATAATATTACACCCTTCTGTGCCTAATGCTTGTGATATGGCATTACTTACTACCTCTATCTCCATAAGCGACTTCTGCCCCTCACCCAAGACCAAAAGCCGATGCATCCAATAATCAAAGAATCCATCTCCCTGCAAGCATTCATAGTACCCGAATGAACGCGGCTGAAAGTATTTTGCAAAGATAGCGCGATCAAGTTTACGACTGCTGTGAATATCCTCGGTAGAAAATGCTGCAATTAACGGAAGATCAAAACTTCTATCATCTTCAGCAGCCAACTTTTGGTATAACTCACGAGTCATATCGCGCAAAGGCTTAATCCCGACAATGGAAGTACGATTTTTTTTTCCTGAACGGGAAATGGATAGACCCTTGAACTGGACGGAATCATATTCAATTTTCACAGGACGTTCCAACGACTCCTGCTCGTTCTCCACTGAGTTGTAGAAATCTTGGTCAGATATACCTAAAAAGCGAGTATTAGTATCTGAAAAACCAGAAAAATATGAACTCATAACCACTTTCAACCCCTTGAGAATTGTGGTTTTACCGCTACCGTTGGGACCAAACAAGAGATTCATTGATGGCTTGAAGTCCAATGTATAATCATCGAAACAACGGAAATTTGAAAAATGTATACTATCTATTTTCATATTCAATATTCTTCTGCGTGATTTATCTGTTAATTAGTCCCTCCCAAACAAATCCCTCGTATACACCTTTTCCTTCACATCATCAAGGTATGAGTCGTAGCGGTTGGCGATGATGGCGCGGGAGTCGCGTTTAAAGGCGGCGAGGTCGCCCACTACCCTGCTGCCGAAGAAGGTGGTGCCGTCCTCGAGGGTGGGTTCGTAGACGATGACTTCGGCGCCCTTGGCTTTGATGCGCTTCATGATTCCCTGGATGGCGCTCTGGCGGAAGTTGTCCGAGCCTGTCTTCATCGTGAGGCGGTAGACGCCTATCGTAACAGGGCCTTGCGAGTCAGATGCTCCATCGGAGGCGCCGTACTGGTTGTTCGAGTAGTAGTCGTACCAGCCGGCTTTGCGCAGCACGGCGTCGGCTATGTAGTCCTTACGCGTGCGGTTGCTCTCGACAATGGCGGTCATCATATTCTGCGGCACGTCCTGGTAATTGGCCAGAAGCTGCTTGGTGTCCTTAGGAAGGCAGTAGCCGCCGTAGCCGAAGGATGGGTTGTTATAGTGGGTGCCGATTCGAGGGTCGAGCCCGACGCCTTCTATGATGTCGCGGCTGCTCAGGCCCTTGACCTCGGCGTAGGTGTCGAGTTCGTTAAAGTAACTGACGCGAAGGGCCAGGTAGGTATTGGCAAAGAGCTTGACGGCTTCGGCTTCGGTAAGACCCATAAAAAGGGTCGGGATGTCTGTTTTGATGGCGCCTTCCTGCAGAAGACGGGCGAAATGCTCGGCGGCTGCTTTCATGTCTTCGCGCTCGGAAGGGTATCCTACGATGATGCGGCTCGGGTAGAGGTTATCGTAGAGGGCCTTGCTTTCGCGAAGGAATTCCGGGGAGAAGAGAAGGTTGATATGGCCCCCGTAGCGTTCGTAGAGGCTGCGGGTGTAGCCCACGGGAATGGTGGATTTGATGACCATCACGGCAGCAGGGTTCACGCTGAGCACCAGGTCTATGACTTCTTCGACGTGTGAGGTGTCGAAGTGGTTCTTGACCGGGTCGTAGTTCGTGGGGGCGGCTATGACTACATAGTCGGCGTCGCGGTAGGCTGCAGCTCCGTCGAGCGTGGCGGTGAGATTGAGCTTTCCTCGAAGATACTTTTCTATGTATTCGTCCTGAATGGGACTTTCGCCACGGTTGATTTTTTCCACTTTTTCAGGAATCACATCCACGGCCGTCACCTTGTGGTGCTGGCTAAGGAGCGTGGCTATGCTCAGGCCCACGTAGCCTGTGCCCGCCACAGCGATATGTATGTCAGAAAATGGTCGCATATTATCTACTTATTTTTCTTTCTTATGAACAGGAAGTTCAGGTGTGCCATAAGGATGATGTGACGGGTCTTGTAATGGCTCTTGATGTATGGATTATGGAGAACATCTATCCCGAGGTCCTTTACCGTCTGCCTCCAGAGGGCGTACACTTCGCGGTCGGGGATGAACTTGACAAGTATGTTAAGAGTCCTGTAATAAAGGCAGTCCAACACGTCCTTATAGCGCTCGTACTCCCCTTTCTGCAAAAGGGCGGATCTGAGCGTATCGACATTGCCTTTGAGCTGGGCGAAGTTCGAGAATGCTATCTGCTTGGTGACGTGTTTGGTAATGGAATCGGTGTTGATGAAATAGTGATAAAGCGCTTTTTGAACATAAGCTACTTTAGGATGAGTCGCGAGAATCTGGAAGGTTATCACCATATCCTCGCCCATATTGTACTGCGGCCAGGCGACTACGCTTTCCAGCAGGCTGCGACGTATAATCTTATCACACAGACTCCAAGTGGCCTTGTCGCGTGCAGCATCCACTATTATAGTGTCCGCATCAAGTCCTCGACCTATACTTTTATAATATTTCTGAGTGCCTTTGGCATCATCTGACACCAGATCGCAGACAACCAGATCCGCCCCGTCTTCCTCGGCCTTTCGATGCATCAGCGCATACGCGTCTTTTTCGATCCAATCGTCACTGTCGCAATTGATTACAAATTCTCCCGTGGCAAGCTGCATCCCGAAGCGGCGCGCAGCGCATTGGCCTCCGTTCGATGGGGTTCTGACTATCTTCACCGTGTCGCTCTTCTCTTTAAGAGAATCGTCGTACCGCTCTACCACAGAGCGGAGTATCTCGACTGAACGGTCCGGGGAGCAGTCATCCACGAAGATGAACTCTATCTCCGTGAGGCTTTGCTCGAAAAGGCTCACCGCACAGCGCTCTATATATCTTTCCACCCCGTATACCGGGATAACGACACTTAGCTTAGGCATTCTTTTCTTCTATAAGGCGCAGCAGGTACTGTCCGTACTGGTTCTGGGCCATAGGTCGGGCCAGGGAGCGCAGTTTGTCGGCGTCTATCCAGCCCTTAGTGAAGGCTATCTCTTCGAGGCAGGCCACCTTGAGGTCCTGGCGTTTTTCTATGGTCTCCACATAGTTCGACGCTTCAGAGAGCGAATCGAAGGTCCCTGTGTCAAGCCAGGCAAATCCCCTTTCGAGTTTTTCGACGCGCAGATTCCCCCGCTGCAGAAAGCGCTGATTGACAGTGGTTATCTCGTATTCTCCGCGAGCTGACTTCCCTACCGTGCCGGCCACATCCACTACCGAGTTGGGATAGAAATAAAGCCCTACCACGGCATAGTGACTGCGCGGGGCGACCGGTTTTTCTTCTATCGCAAGGCACTGCCCTTCTTGATCGAACTCCGCCACGCCATACCTTTGCGGGTCACTTACCCAATAACCGAATATCGTGGCCTCACCTCTTTGCGCACGCTCTACCGCCCTTTCACATTTGGCCTCAAAACCGGCGCCGTAAAAGATATTGTCTCCGAGCACCAGCGCCACGCTGTCATCTCCTATAAACTCCTTTCCTATTACAAATGCCTGGGCCAATCCTTCCGGCTTCGGCTGGCTCGCGTACTGAATGGTTATTCCCCATTGGAGCCCATCGCCAAGAAGGCGCCTGAACGAAGGAAGATCGTCCGGGGTGGATATCACCAGCACCTCACGAATCCCCGCTCCCATAAGAACGCTGAGCGGATAGTATATCATGGGCTTGTCATAGACAGGAAGCAGCTGCTTGCTCACCCCTAAAGTGATGGGGAAAAGGCGCGAACCTGTCCCGCCCGCCAGAATTATACCTTTCATCGTGCCGAGTAGTTTCTTTCGTAATAACTCCGGTATTCTCCCGATGTGGTCTTTTCGAGCCAATCGGAATGTTCCAGATACCACCTTACCGTCTTTTCCAGGCCATCGCTCAGTTTTGTCCGTGGCGTCCAGCCCAGTTCACGGGTTAAAAGGGAATGGTCTATCGCATATCTTAGGTCGTGCCCCGGGCGGTCCTTGACGAATCTTACCATATTAGCAGACGCTCCTTTTTCTCGGCCCAGAAGACGGTCGGTCACCTCTATTATCTCATTTACAAGGCAGAGATTGCTCAGTTCGCCGTCTCCTCCTATGCAGTAGGTCTGACCGCTGCGCCCCTTGTGGAAGATAAGATCTATCGCCTCGGCGTGGTCTTCGACATAGAGCCAGTCACGCACATTCTCTCCTTTTCCATAGACGGGGATCTGCTGAGAGCACTTTATATTATTAATGGTAAGCGGGATGAGCTTTTCCGGAAATTGAAAAGGTCCGTAGTTGTTAGAGCAGTTGCTTATCACTACGTCCATTCCGTATGTGTCTCCGAAGGCGCGGACGAAATGATCCGCCCCGGCCTTGGATGCGCTATATGGGCTGTGCGGCCTGTACGGGGTCGTCTCAGAGAACCTGTCGGAGTCCCCATCCAAGTGTCTTAAAGGAAGCGCCCCATACACCTCGTCTGTTGATATCTGATAGAAGCGTGTGCCTTCGTATCCGCTTTCACGCTTTGACCAGACGGCCCTGGCAGCCTGAAGAAGAGTGAGCGTGCCGATGACATTTGTACGGGCAAAGCCCAAAGGCTCTTCTATGGAGCGGTCCACATGACTTTCCGCAGCAAGGTGTATTATACTGTCAACATTTTCTTTACACAGCAGAGAGCAGACAAGCTCATAGTCGCAGATGTCACCTTTAACGAAGCGGAAATTGGCATTATCCTGCAGGTCGACCAGATTCATAAGGTTACCGGCATAGGTAAGGGCGTCCAGGCAGATTATCCTGTAATGAGGATAACGCTGAATGAAGCGCCTCAGCACATGACTGCCGATGAATCCGGCACCGCCGGTTATGAGTATGTTTCTGCTGATGGGCATCTTGAAGGGCTACAGCTTTTCTATGGTGTAGTTGGCGGAATCCTGATCCAATGAGACGTACATTAACTGCGCTGCACCTATGACAACTCTCTTTTTACGTCTTCCCTGCACAGCGACAAGCGTACCTTCAACCACTGAGCCGTTGTCGCAACAGATTCTGACTTTATCGCCGCTTTTGATGTTGAGGGCGTCGAAATCTATAGTCGAAGGGTCGAGGAAGTTCTTTTTTTCCTTAGCGAGAGTGCAGGCGTTTATGAAATTCTGCATCTCGGCGTCGGGAATGGTGACGTATCTGCGTGAGAGGCCGTCAGGCATCATCTTATATTGAAGACGCGGCTGACTAATCTTCAGTTCATCGATTCTTTTCTTCGAGCAGTGGACAAATATCAGATTGCTTACTGCAGGGACCTGTGTCTTGACCCTCCTGCGATTGATTACGCGAAAGCCTGTCACCAGGGGGATAAAACTCTCCACCTGCTTACTGTCCAGATACTCTTTAATCTTAAGTTCGCTGCGGTAGGTGGCGCTCATCGCGTACCATTGCACTAGAGTATCCTGCTGGAACATTTTAAAGTCAGAGTAATTCTTTAGCTCCCTAAACTGCACATAAGAGTATAGCTGTTAAGCACTTAGTGCAGTTTAAGTGGTTTTTCGGCTAATCTTTCCCAAGTCGTCTTTTACCGGGGAAAGACGTACAAAGGTAAGTATTATTTACGATTAAAGCAAAAGAGTATGTGGTAAATAATTTATTTCCAGATAGCTGACAATCCTCCTTCGGAGGTCTCTTTGTAAAGAGACGGGAGGTCTTTTCCTGTCTGCTTCATGGCGCTTACCACCTGATCGAAGGACACGCGGTGAAGTCCGTCCGTGTAGGACGCGTAGATATTGGCATCGAGAGCACGTGCGGCGGCATAGGCGTTGCGTTCTATGCAGGGAATCTGAACCAGCCCGCATACAGGGTCGCAGGTCATCCCGAGGTGGTGCTCAAGGCCCATTTCGGCGGCGTATTCTATCTGTGCAGGGGTTCCGCCCATAAGCTGATTGGCAGCGGCGGCCGTCATGGCGCAGGCCACGCCCACTTCGCCCTGGCAGCCCACTTCAGCTCCGGAGATGGAGGCATTGGTCTTGACGACATTGCCCACAAGGCCGGCCGTGGCGAGAGAGCGCACGATTCTGTTATCGCTGAAGTTATAGACCTTCTTAAGATGATACAGCACGCTTGGCAGCACTCCGCAAGACCCGCAGGTGGGCGCCGTGACTATGGTGCCGCCCGAGGCGTTCTCTTCACTCACTGCCAATGCATAAGCGAATATCAGCCCTCGTGTGCGGAGAACATCCTTATAGCCTTCACTGCGGATATAGTAGGATGCAGCTTTACGGCGAAGATGCAGCGGTCCGGGGAGTACGCCTTCCTGGTCCAATCCACGCTCAATCGAGGCCTGCATAGCTTCCCACACGCCCTGCAGATAGTCATAGATGCCTGTGCCTTCCACTTGCTGGACGTACTCCCAATAGGCCTTACCGTTGGAATTGCACCACTGAAGGAGTTCGGTCATGGTGTTCAGCGAATAAATCTCAGGACTTTCCACTTCCGGAAGCTGGTCGCAGAGAATGGCTCCGCCTCCCACGCTGTAGAAGGTCCATTCGTCAGAAAGCCGGAGCTGAGCCGACGCGTCGGTTGTACCTTCCTGCGGAATGGCTTCGGGATTGGCAATTACGGAGATGCTCATGGCGTTCGGGTGCCTGTCAAGATACACCTTCGGAAGCCACTCTATATAGACTTTACCTGCGGGCGAGAGAACGTCCTTTATGGCCACGTCGGTAAGGTGACCGCGTCCTGTAGCGGCAAGAGAGCCGTAAAGACGGACGTAAAAGCCCTTGGCCTGAGGATGATGCTTAAGATAGGCTTCACTGGCCGCCTGCGGGCCCATGGTATGGCTGCTCGACGGACCTTTGCCAATTTTATATATTTCACGAATGGATTTCATATTCTGACAGTTAAATAATGTGTAAAAACTATCTTTACATATCACTAAAAGCGCATAAAGATACGCTTTTTTCGGCGAATATGAAAACAAAAGGGCCGGCGTTTGAATGCCGACCCTTACTGTTATTGGACTACAAAGAATTATTTCTTCCTGTAGACTCCACCGAGCGATGCTGGCCCGTTTTCCGTGAAACAAGGGTAATTCTGCTTGGTAGACTTGAATACAGGACTCTTCTTCTCTGAAGCTGAGTAGTAGCTGAATGAGTCTATGAACTCCTGTGCATCTGACACACCGGCCTTGTCGAAGTTGAATGGAGTAGCGCTGACAGGTCCGCACACACCGTTCTCATCTATGGCGAAACCGTATACAACGCCGTCTACGCCGAATGGAGCATAGCATTCGGTTGCATAAGATGAAGGTGTACCGTCGAGAATGGTATAGATAAGATCCTCTCTTGCATAGGTCTTTCCGTCTGCCTGATAAACGTTAAAGAAGTATTTGACACCATTTGTTTCTATCTTGACAGGGAATACGGCATTGTTACCGTACCAGCTCATCTCTGGATTAAGCTCCCTGATGGCTGCACCGTCGTAGTATTTGTCCCAAGAGATAGTGAACGTGACATCGCTCAATTTAGCCTCAGGGAAGGTAAACACCTCGCTGAAGATAGGATCGCAGGCGAACTCCGTCTCTCCGTTCTTGATAGGGAGCACGGCTATCTTGCCTTTCTCTCCAGGATATACGGTGTAGGTGTTGTCGGAAACTCCGTAAGTAGAGAACAAACGGAAGTATGAATCCCTGTCAAGTCCGAGTTTAGCCATTTTCTCTATCATGCCGTTCTCGTACTCGAGGAAATCCTCTACTGTGCAATCTTCGTTCACGAGCTCGAAGAAGTAGTCCACGCTGTCGTCTGAAGGGGTTATGGTAAATGTTGATTCAAATCCCTGAACTTCACCGTCGGTACGTACTGCCGTGAAGGTGAGTTTGGTAGGATCTCCTGACGGTACTGTGGTGAAGACTTTCTTGGTGATCTCTGTCGATGCGGCTGAATCTACGCAACCGAATACCAGAACGGCATACTCTGTACCGCCGTATGTCTCAACTGTTTCTGAATACGGCTCATAATATGTAGGGATATAGCCGTTCTGAGTGTACAGGAATGATACGATTTCATCTTTATCTGAGGTGTCAGGAAGTATGGAATTCTTAACTACCATTACTGAATAAGGGTCAGAGTTAGAAGGCGTTACGCTGATGGTAGCACCGCGGGACTTAATGTCTGTTATGTTCACCTCGAAAGTGTTGGATGAAGGCTCAGGTGAGGCGGTAGTGAATTCGTGGCACTCGAAAGTTCCGTCTGGCTCGCCGTCTTCGGTGACATAGCCTACGACTACATAATAGTGAGTGCTTCCGTTTAGCCATTCCAAAGAGGCGTCTACGACGTCTGCGTTAGCGCAGAGGGATGCGATAGCCTCTTCCTTAGTGTATCCCCACTCCATATAGGCATCGATGTTACCTTTATAATATACTATGGCTTTATCGCTTATCGTGGCTCCTTCCAGACCATCGACATGCACCTTCCTGGCGGTTGCTACATAGATGGCTTTATTCTGGTCGTCGCGAGTGATGTTGAGAACGCACGTAGATGTGGTAATGTCCGTCACTTTCACGTCGAAATGCGACACTTCCGGCTTCGGTTCCGGTTCCGGCTCCGGATCGGGAGTTACAGGATCTGATTTCTTGTTGCATCCGAAGGAAATCGCCACACAGACGCAAAGGCACGAAAGGGCCTTGATAGTTTTTTTGAAGTCCATAATGATTATAATTAATAAGTAATACTTTTCAAAAGTTTGTCGCTATGGTTGCCACTCAGGTAGCTTCTCTGGTTGCTACTTCTGTATATTGTCCGTTTGTTGCTCCGGGCGCTACGTGCAGCTTACGATTCTAAACAGCGCTACCTCACGCAAAATCAATCTTTTAAATACTTTTTACGACATTTTCAGGTCCGAAAGCATATTCAAAGATGATAATTTATAAGCACTATTGCAAGAAATCGGGCAAAAAAATGCATGGTTACATGCAAATTTGCTCGCCCGAACTTCTGCTCTTCCGGTCCTCGCTGCCACCCGCTACTACAGTTCATATGGCACGCTCGCCTCCCGCATGGTAGGCCGTTCTGGTTTATATGACACGCCCGTCAGACCGCCATGGAACGAGATGGCCAAGGTTTGACAGAATAAACAGCATTTCTACAGGATATCGAAAGGCTTTACATGGCCATGTAAATTTCTAACAGATTTGCCGTTTGCCAGATGTCCGGCAATACAGGTAAGGACATAAATGGGCGAAAAGTTCCATACCTGGCAGGAAAAGCGTGGACCTTTCTATTTCGCGGGACCTTATGATGTGAACCTCAAGGTTCTGGCAGCGGTGCTTCTATGCATTAGCCCTTTGACTGCCCATATTCATTCCCGTCTAGAGCACATCCGTGTTCCAGGTACCTTTGGCAGGACACGAACCTGGAACGTCAATCGGCCTTACAAGGCGTTCTATGGCACATCCGCGATCCAGGTAGCTATGAGTGCCATGGACAAATTGGATTTAACGGGAGTATGATTTAT
>CAVFNP010000043.1:0-11540 GCA_963624185.1 Firmicutes bacterium CAG:460
ACATCGTCGGAGGGCGGCGATTCCTCCATCAGTCGTGCAGATAATACTGCACCCGCAATAAGCCTTGAATCTCGTGGCGATGGTGTATTTCTAGATGAGCATAACCCTGTGGATAAAGGCGGGGACTCTTTCCAATCAATACCTTCTGCGAGCGAAGATAAACAAACTTCTGAAGAAAACAAAACAATAGGAGTAGAATCCTCTTATGAGCAGATGACATGGTCAGCCGATTCGGACATCGAGAAGATGAAGGCGAGGGAAGCTTATCTTGAAAAAACTCTCGGGTATGGAACGGATGAGTACAAAGCGGCCTATCCGGAAGCGGAGCAGTTTATGGAAGACTCCGAGGAGTTGGCTAAATTACAAAATGCCGAGGGCGTGAGTGATGAGGAAAAAGCGAAGACAGTTAATGAGTTCCGAGAAAAGTATAGAGACTACATGGAGCGCACAGGGAAGATTCACGAAGAGCTTTCGAACCTTCGTGAATCTATCATAGCGGCTGAGAGTAAGCAAAAAGACGAAGCGAAGAAGGCGGAGAAAGAAAAGTCGGCAGAAGAACGCAAGAACAAGTATCACGAATACCTTCAGGGCAAACCGTCTCTTGCGGCAGCTTCTATCGAGAAGGCACTGGAGCAACACTTTGACTTTATCAAGGAAGGTCGTATAACCGTGGCAGAGTTCATCGAAAAACATCTTGCTGCTGGAGACCTGTCGGTAGATATGAAGGATATACAGAATTATCCTGCACGATGGAACAAGATGGACGATGTCGAACAGAAGAATTGGTTAAAGACTCATAAACCAAAGACAGAGTATCTTGTAAATGGCGTTTTTCTTAATAAGAGTGCTTACGATTATGCACAGTGGCTTTTAAAGAAAAACCATATTCTTGCGGATCAGAATAGTAGGGTTGAAACTACAGACAGTCAAGGTAATCCCCTGAATGCTGATGGAACACTCAAGGTCGATGTGATAAGTTCCATTGACGAACTGACGGACGAAGACTTTATGAATCCTACGAGGAATGTTCAGCTGCCTGAATTGCCGAAGAATGTCGATAGCGCAATCGGGGCGGACGGAAAGCCTGTTGTCATCAAAAAGAATATCTTTGAGAAGAACAGAGATAGCCATCAGTTTACATCGGAGCAAAGTCGGGACATTCTCGATAATGCACTATATAAGACCGAACTTATCGGGAAAGCGAATCCACGCAATAAGCAAAATTATTGGGTGGCAATAAAAGTTGACAAAGACAGCCCGATCGTGGTACTTGAGGTAAGCCACAATAAAGACAACGTGGAAATCGTAAGCTGGTATTCAATGGACGAGAGAAATCTCGAAAGGATTAAAAGGCAGGCTGAACGCAATGGCGGCGAACTCATTATGTTGTCAAAGGACAAGGTGGAAAGCCTTTCCACTCCTGCGCAAAGCTTGTCTTCTGACGGCAAATCTACGCAATCGTCTGGAACAAAACAAGAAGTTTCTGAAAAACCCTTTAAATTCAGGGAGAGGACCGATGAAGAAAAGTGGGCGGACGCTCTCCGGGAGCAGGGCACGATAGAAGGCAAGATGCCGAAAATAGCTAAGCCGGTAGTCTCCAAGTTCACGTCAAACGATAAAGACCGAGCTGCTCTTTGTGGTGTTTACCACGATGGAGGTTACGAGGTAGCATCTGATGGACACATTCTTGTGGCCGTTCGTTCGCAGTACGATGCGTCTCTTGAGGGCAAGGTAACGAACGATAAGGGTGAAGAAATTCAGGGGAACTACCCAAAATGGCGTACTGTCTTAGAACGAGAGGTGATTCCGCTAAACATAGATATCAAAAATCTCGCTGCGTTTATTCAGGGAGCGAAGGCTAAAGCTAAGGAGCAACGTAGGGATTTTATCATTTCATTTAGAGATGACAATGGGAACATAATATCCTTTGATGGAGGTCTATTGGAGGAATTCATCAACTTCGCTTTATACCATAAGTGCAATCTTGGAATAGCGAAGGGTCTTTTAGTTCAGCTTTATGCAACAAACACGGATGGTTCCGCGCGTGTTACTCTGGTGTCGAGGCTACATGTGGGTAATTATATCTATGACGAGTATCAAAAGGATTTAGAAGAGACAAAGGCGGCTATTGCGAAGTTGGATAATGATGGTAATAATGACGAAGGTTTGTCTTCTGACGAAAGCATCAAACGTCATAATGAATCAAGAAGAGAAATCGGGAGGGTTTATCGGGAGTATAGAGAAAAGCATGGCGATATCGAAGGTCTTGATGAGTATCGTTCTGAAGCAAAGGCGATATACGACAAGGCGTACAGCGAGATAATGAAGAACTTTGCTGAACACAATGCCGAAGCTGAAAAACAACTGAGGGAAGTCGGCACGGATCTTCTTCGGAAGAATATCGAATATTGGCAAGATTCGAAGTCGGTAGATGATTTTGTTGATGAAAAAATTGGAGAATACCTGACGGGCCATTTCTATAAGCCAAATATCGACCAGGCTCTCACTTCGTCTATAATCGGAGATATAGCGAGGATGAATGCCAGAAAGGACTTTATGTTGGAGAGAGCCCAAAAAGAGCTGAGGAGAAGAGAGTCGGGAAATACAGAAGCTGCCAAGAGCGTAGCAGAACAAATAGACGAACAGAGGAAACTCATCAGACGGCTTGAAGACAAGAAGAAAGAACCGAGGGCTTCGACTGCTGCTATCGATGGGCTTATTGATGCCGCTAAAGAGAAAATTGCCGAACTAGAAACCGAGCAGGAAGAAATCAAACCAATCGGTAAAGGTGCGTTTGGAGACATCTATGATGTTTTCAAAGGTAAAGCGAAAGAAGCCATTGAATTTCTCCGCAAGAAAAGAAGCGGAGAAGCCATAGGTGCTTTGTATTTTAAAGACATAGGAGACATCTCTATCGTATGGGGTAACAAGAAGGCTGGGCTTGAAAAAATCATCAATAAACATCCAGAAGTGCTTGAAGACTTGCAGGCAGTTATTGATGGGATGAAAATTGTATCGGAGAGCGAGAATAGGATCAAACTTGAATCTCCTACACATTTTGCAGTAGTAAGTAGAGAGTATCTTGGAAAGCCAAGGGAGAATTGGCTTCTCACTGCCTATGAAAAGAAAAACAGTGCCTTCGACAATACGATGGACACTGACGAAACCCTTTCGGGCAAGAGGAATGACACAGCTACTCCTCAAAACACTGTTTCTTCTACCGACAAAGGTACGAATAATTTCGAAAGAAACAACACTGCTTCCGAGGCTAAGAAAGAATCCGCGAAGAAGGAAGAGAAGGACAGAATTGAGGATGTAGGCGAGAAAATCGGCGGCGCGAAAAAGGACAAGTTCAAGGAGGGTATGAAGCGGGTGCAGGAGGATAGTGCTCGCTCCGACACGGACTTGATTTCGTTCATCGCATCCACGCCAATCAGTAAGATATTCGGCTTTGACCTTGCGAAGTTCCGTGAGGGAGGAGTAAGCAACGAGGCAGTCTCTTTCGTGCAGACGGTGAAGAAATTCCTGCCTGCCAAACCGCGCACGCAGTGGAAACTCCGCAGGTGGACAAGTAACATCCTCAGCCTCTACCGGACAAGCCTTGAGGCATTGTCAAACTGGGATTCCGTCAATGACCTGCTCAATAGCGAGGCATTCGCCTCCACGGCATTGAAACGGAGGTATGACGCATATATGGCGGTCGGAGGATTCGACGTAGGACTGAACATAGGGGACGCAGAATTGACTCATCTGACCTTGGGTGCGGGGACGTACGATACGGATGGGAAATGGATTTCACACAATGGCTATTGGGGCGTGTCCAAGGCGGGGAAATATTCCAACCACTATCCTACTAAAGAGGAAGCCGTAGCCGCTCTGAAAGCATTTGCGGGAGAGAACGCGGTCAGCTCTGAAAATGGCAAGGAGATTAAGTTCGTGGTGTACCGGAGAACTGCGGACAACTCTCTTTATATCACTCCTAAGGGCAAGTCAGAACTTGTAATCGCTGACGGGTTCAAGAGTGCGGAGGATGCCTTCAAGTATCTTAAAGAACACAATGAGGAATTGCAGGAGAGATACCGCACACTGATGGACGGCACGAAGACGGAGTTCGGGGAGAACCGCGAGCGCAAGGGGCGAGACTACCGGGCAGGCAAAGATATCGGGGCGGACGAGTTCCGGGAGACATTCGGTTTCCGGGGAGTGGAGTTCGGCAACTGGATGACGCAGGCTGACAGGGCGAAGGCTCTGAACGAGTGCTATGACGCGCTTATGGACTTGGCTGACGTATGCGGAGTATCTCCAAAGGCTCTGTCACTGGACGGCAAGCTCGCTATGGCTTTCGGAGCGAGGGGCGGTGGGCAGTTCAATGCGCACTATGAGCCGGGCAAGGTCGTAATCAATATGACCAAGACCCGTGGTGCGGGTTCTCTTGCTCACGAGTGGTTCCACGCGGTGGATAACTACTTTGCCCGTATGGGTGGGTCCAATGCCGCAGCATTCGCTACATCTAAGCAGGGTATTAACCCTGGCATTCAGAAGTATCATTTCACGTCTGGAAAAGAGATGTACTATGACGGCAAGGCAAACAAGTACGTCACGAAGGAAGAATACGATGCCGCCGTTGCTGCACATAGTGTCCGCAAGGAAATGGCCGAAGCGTGGGAGCATCTGATTGATGCCATCGCAAAGAGCGACTATGGCGCGCGCTCACATCGTTATGCTTCTCTTCACAATAGCAATTATTGGAACAAACCTACCGAAATGGGAGCAAGGGCGTTCAGCGTGTGGGTGGAGAACCAGTTGTCGAAACGCAATGCCGTCAATGACTATCTGGCGAACAACCCTAAACTGCTTGAGGAAGCTCTGAGTGATGACACCAAGAAATACAGCCCGTATCCGTTCAACAACGATGCCGACTGGATGGACGAGGCTTTCGGTAATCTCTTTTCTTCAATGGAGGAACGCACTGACGAGAATACTGGCAATGTGGCTCTGTTCCAAGTACTGAACGAAGCGTTAGGCATAAAGGACCCGGCACAGCAGCTTGCGTTTGATGCAGTGTCACAAATGCTTTCAGATGCGGGTATTCCTGTAGAGCAGGTTTCTAATGAGACTATGAGGCAGATGGCTGAGGTTACGGAAAGTACGCAACTTATGGTGAAACTTAATTCCCTTACAAAGGCAGCCAATGCTATTCGTGGTTGGCTTGCCAATAATATGCGAGGGAAGTCATTTACTATTGAGCTGCCGGAATATACTCAGAAGATGATCCGCAAGGAGATGGGAAGGGATTTCGATACGCACCTTATTACTGCGAATAGTATTGCTCATGCGAAGAGGAATCATGGAGAAAATGGTCAGAAACTGACGGAGAACTCCATACCGTTAAGAGATGAGGATTTTACGTTAGCTCCATATATAATGACGGCGCCAGATAGAATTGCGCGCGGAAGTGAAGATATCGTTGGTAGAGAGTCTATACGATTTGAAAAGACTCTTTCAAATGGTGTCGTTATTGTGGTTGAGAAAGAACAAAAAGACAGCCCAAATGATATGGAGACCATAACAATGTGGGCTGAATCTTCATCATCTAATGTTGCAGATGCCCATTCTAAAAGAATGTCCCCTGCAATCGACGTCCTAGGCGTTACCATTAGCAGTGATGACGTTGCAAAGATAATCAAAGATGCTGAAAACGCAATAGCATCGGATAACGAAATGCAACTTATGACCGTCTATCACGGCAGCGGGGCGAAGTTCGACAAGTTCGATTCCGCGTTTATGGGAACCGGCGAAGGTGCGCAGGCCTATGGTTGGGGACACTATGTCACGGAAGTTGAAGGCATTGGACGCATGTATGCCAAAAATGTACGCAATGCATCAGTCTATCTATACAAGGGGCGCGAAGTCGATTTGGACGGGTTTTTCAACCCGATGCGGCTCGCCTATGATGTAGCTGTGGATAGCAGGACAATCAAAGAAGCCAGAGAGCGGGCAGAAAGGTACTCCAATCTCGCCGAAGATGAAGAAATGCAGACCACGTGGAAAGCCGCTCTCAACATTCTGAAAAGCTCTACAAAGGCGGATTTTACCAAACGATTAGCCCACCGTCTCTATACAATCGAAATACCGGAGAACACCGGACACAACTATCTGGAATGGGCAAAGGTTTATCGTGGCGAAGAGTTCTATGCGCTGCTTGACAGGATTGGCGATGTCCTTAAGACACGAGGATATGACCTTGAAAAAGAGTATAACCGCGAGGCATCTTGGAATACGTGGCGTGAACGGTTAAGAATGACAGGCGAGGATTGGGAGCCTAATGCTGCGACCGGAGAGGAAATTTACCATAAAATATCAGGGATGGTAGGAGAGACCCCATACAGAGGTAATCCTAAACTTGCTTCTGATATTCTTTCCTCTGTCGGATTTGTCGGCATTACAATGCCCGCACAGTACAGTTCCGGCGGTCGTAAAGACGGGGCAAAGAACTATGTCATCTTCAATGACAATGACCTTAAAATAACGAACCGCATCGAGTTCCTTCGTGACGGGGATGTGGTTTATGGAGCTGCAGTCGGCGGAAAGATTTATCTCAACTCCGACAGGCTGAATCCGAATACTCCGATTCACGAATACACGCACCTTTGGGACAAGGCCTGCAAGGAGAAGAACCCCGAATTGTGGAAACGCGGTGTGGAACTGATGAAGCAGACCTCGCTCTGGAAAGAAGTTGAGAATGACCCGAACTACAAGGGTCTTGATGAGGAAGGAATCGCATCCGAGGTCCATTCACGATTGACAGGCAATCAGGGAGAGGAACTGCTGACGAAGATGAGCTCAGAGGTTCTTGCGCAGGGCGGTTCGATGATGGATAAGGCACAGAGGCTTTCAGTTATCGAGCTGCTGAAAGATTGGATGCGCGACTTCTGGTCTTGGTTGAAGAACACTATGACTCCGTGGAGCCGAGAAGAGGCTCAGAGGGTAAGTCTTGATGAATTCATCGCTATGCCTGTGGCTTCGCTTGCACAATCGCAGAAGGAAGAATCTGATGCGCAAGAAGCGGAGGAACAGGGTGTAAGGTATTCTATCGTAGACAATGCGGAAGAAATTGCTCGTCTTGAGAATGAACCTACGATAAAGACTTATCGGGCTATGCAGCTTCATGACGGAGTGCTTTATCCGCCTATGGCCGGTAAGGTCAATGGCAAATGGCAGCAGGGTATTGCGGTTGATGACCTTGGAAAAGTATGGGAGAAGTCTGATGAGCATCCGGAACTTGTGGATGACAAGGGATACTTCACGTTAAACAAGGGTAACGGTAAATCACTGAAGGCAAGGTACAATCCTTATATCCACACATCGCTTACGCCACTCAATGACCAATTCAGCGAGGCGCAAGATAGGCCGGAGCTTGTGACAGTGGAAGTTGAAGTGCCAGAGCGCGAACTGACTTCCGGATACAAGGCGGATAAAGCCAAGGATAGTGTGGGTAGATTGGAGTGGAAAGCAGGTGTCATCCAAAGTAAACTGTCCGGTACTCGTACCGTTATTCTTTCAAGATGGGACAAGCCTGTAAGGATAGTGCCGGAATCGGAGGTGGCAGATGTCATTGTAGGCATGTTCCACGGTAAGGGTATCACCATGCCAAGCAACGTCGTTACTCCTGCATTGAGGAAGGAACTAGAAAAGAGGGGCGTTCCTTTCGTGGAGACCGACAATCAGGGCAGGCCGGTAGAACAAAGTGAGGATATAGAGAAGGCAAATGCGAAATTCAACGAACAGCTTGGAACACTGACAGAGGAAAATGCCGACAGGATAATCTTGTCGTTAGGTAGTCCGTCCGACATCCTCCTATCCGCAGGGGTGGAGGACAAGCCTATGAAGCTGTACGGCAACAAGGTGATGCAGAAGATGCGCAAGCATGGTTTCGCCCTTGAAGAGTTGCGTGACCTGCCAAGCGAGGTTGCGAACCCGATAGCGGTATTCAACAATTATGGGAAAGACGGCAACCGTTCCATCCTTACGGAGCTGCATACGGTAAAGGGAAACTTCCTTGTGGCAATAAGCCTGGGAAAAGGTACAGAAGATATAGACTTCAATATCGTATCTTCAGTATTTGGTAAGGGTGAGGACAATATTGTAGATTGGTTGAACAGAGGATTAGCAACCTATATAGACAAAGAAAAAGCCTTGAACTATCTGCATCACTCCGCACTACACGCGGTAACCTCAGACAATCCAAGACTTTCTTCTGCGACAAAGATAGTCAATGATTTCGTAAATCCAACGATCCGGGAAGAGAAAACAAATTTCTCCATCACTGAACGTTTCGAACAGGCTGAGCGTTATGTTGATCTTATGGAGGGCAATGCCGAGACACTCGCATCCGAAAAGATGACTGATGCTTTGCTGGATGCGTATCTGTCCCTTCCGGAGAATGTAAGGCAGAAGGTTATCCGTCTTGCTCCGAGCAAGAGATATAACTTCGCTGATGCCTTTGCCCAGCATCTCGCGAACAGGATAGAGGAAGAGAACGGATTTACTGAGGATGATTGGAAAGCTATCGTAGCGAACCGAGATGCGCTGAGGAATGCTTATGGCCTTGAGGATCTGTCTCTCTATGACGCGCTATGGATGACCGTACAGAAGGCTTATCCTGGAAGGGATATCATTAGCCGTGCGCACAAGGTGACACTTGCAGATGACCTCGGTATGGATGTCGAGTCCGAGGATATGAAGCAGATAGCAAGGCAGGGAGTCAATTTCTCCATATCTGAGAACATGAAATCTTCTTCCGCTGCGGAGATGTACGCCAGAGCGGCAGGTTATTTCAAGAATCGGCTGAAGGAAGGTTTCGTAGATATGAATGAATCTATCAATGACCTTGTGGAAGCCATTGAAATAGCAACGGGAGAGAAGGCTGAATCGTGGGAGGATATCCGTTATGCGCTCAATCAGCAGTCTTCAAAGGGTCTTGCGCGTATGGAGCAGTATATCAGACGTTATCTGCAACCGCTTTTTGATGCATTGGCAGACATCACCAACAACACCAAGCTCTCTTATGAGGAAGTGTCAAGGTATGTCATTCTCAAACATGCCATCGAACGAAACGAAATTTTCGCCAGGAGAGACGCTAAGCGCCATTATCAGGAAGCATATAACGCGGCAGTGGCTCCGCTCAATAAAGAGAAGGGCATGTTGCAGGCTGATCGTAAAGTCGCTCTGTCCAAGGCCGACATGCAGAAAGTGTCCGACATTGACAGTCGTATCAAGGATATAGACAAGAGACTTAATGATGCCCAGGTGGACCTGGCCGTTCACATGAATGATATCAATAAGGGTAACGATGCTATTTATCTTCAGAACAGAGAGACCGATTATGGCGGACTGACATCCATGTTCTCGGACTATCCTGGTCTTCAGCCACGAAGCAAGTACCGCACGGAAGAGGAGTATAACCGAGCGGCGCGCAGGGTCCGTAAACCTAAATATCAGAGTGTGGCTGATATGGAGAATGCGGCGCAGGCGGAGATAGATGCTTTTGAGAAAGAGATGGGTAAGGGCAGAGTGAGCGATTTGTGGAAGAAGATAAATGACGCGACAAAGGAGACTCTCCGTAGTCAGTATGAAGCGAATATGCTCTCCAAGTCGCAATACGATGCCGTTAAAAACCAATTCAAGTATTATGTGCCGTTGAGGGGATTTTCGGATACGACAGCGGAAGACGTCTGGTCTTATTACACCTCATCTCGTTCAGATAGTTTCGCGCCTTCATT
Organism: Firmicutes bacterium CAG:460; assembly: GCA_963624185.1. Classification (GTDB taxonomy): domain Bacteria; phylum Bacteroidota; class Bacteroidia; order Bacteroidales; family UBA932; genus Cryptobacteroides. The sequence goes on from CAVFNP010000043.1 coordinate 9,783, forward strand.
GGTTGCGGCCAAGGGACGTAAGAGCGAAGCTGAAAATCCGTTCAATTGGATTGGCACGATGGCTTCATCTGCCATTGCCGCCAATACGAAAAATGAAACCAAGCTCGCGCTTTACTATTTCATCGCGAATAGACCAGGCCAGGATTTGGTATCTATGGGCAAGAGCTGGTATCGTTACGATGCGCAGGCGACAAGCGATTATCAGGCGACCCATCCGGGTTCTACGAAGAGATTCTATTCAGAGGTGTTCCCGCCGTCGACAAGCGGTCTTAACGCAAAGGATGCGCAGGATACTTACCGCAAATGGGAAGAAGATCTGATGCGCGACCGTGATAACGGGCTTGCTTATCAGTCATCCCAGAAGATGGATGTCAGTGATGACGTGGCGTTCATTTCCAACAGAGAGCAGCCGGAACATGTCATCAGATGCAAGGTGGCAGGTGAGGAAGTCGTGATGACCATCAATTCAAATCCGCGTGCGGCACAGGCTGTGAACGGGCTTCTGAACATAGAGACGGAGAAGGATTATCAGGCAATCTTTGGAAAGATTCTTCGTTTCATGTCATCGGTCAACACGTCGTACAACCCGGAGTTCTGGATAAGCAATGCTATGCGTGATATCCTTTTCGCTACGATGTCGACATCGGTCAACGGAAACGGTGTCAAGGGATTCGCTCACCACTTGCAGTCTCCGAGAAAACTGATGCGACTGGCGCAGGCTTTCAGAGATGGAACCCTGGGGAACAGTTATATCGAGACCATGTTCCGTGAGTTCGCGGAGAATGGTGCGATAACCGGATACACTGTCATCAATAATAACGAGTATTGGGAGAAGCAGATTCAATCAACCATTCACCCTACGGTTCTTGATAAAGTCAAGGCCGGGAAATTCCTTTCCATATTCCAGGATTTGGGAGAGGCTGTCGAGCAGATGACGCGTTTCGCGGCCTATGTCAACGCGCGTGAAAACGGCAAAGATATTACAGAAGCGGTAGGCGTGGCAAAGGAGATAACGGTAAATTTCAACCGAAAGGGTTCTGGAAAGACTATCTCTAAGGATGAGCTTCGTAAACTCACCCGCAAGGACGGGACACACCTCAGTGCGGCCGAGGTGGAAGTATGGCATCTTGTATCGATGCTCCCTGCTGCAGGACGTAGGCTTGTGATGTTTTTTAATGCTGGCATTCAGGGACTCAACGCCATGTATAAGCTACAGAAGGCTAATGCCAGGAAGTTTAATACGTGGATGGCGGCGTTCTTTGTGGGAGGTGCATTGCAGGCTATTCTTCATGCTCTCTTTGATGATGACGATGAGCAGTATCTTGATCTATCTGATTATGTCAGAAGGAATAATGCTCTGATAGGATTAAACGGCATCTATCTGAAGTGGGCTTTGCCTCAGGAGGCGAGGGTGTTCTATGCTTGGGGAGATATGTTCGTTTCGCATCTGCTCGGACGTGAACCGCATAAGAATCTCGTGGAAGAAATGTCTGCATCTATCAACGATATGCTCCCGATGCCGTTGATTCCTGTTGGGGTAAGTTTAAGAGATTATATCCCTTCCGCGCTTCAGCCAATCACGGATATTGCCATGAACAAGAACTTTATGGGCTCAAGCATCTATAATGATATGCGTTTTCTCAGTGAGGAGGAACGTTCGAGAACTCCTCGCTATGCCAATGCGAAGAAGGGAGCGGGCGCTATCTATGTCGATGCATCCAAGATTCTGAACTACATCTCTGGCGGAGATGAATATGA
>CAVFNP010000044.1:0-10573 GCA_963624185.1 Firmicutes bacterium CAG:460
CGTTCCAGGTTCGTCGACTGCAACAGATGCCGGAACCGGTAAATCTGTCGGCGCGGCCACGGATGGGCGACCAAGACGTTCCGGAAAGCATAACGTTCCGGAAAGCAAGGAAGCAAAGACGTTCAGGAAAGCAAGATGTAAGGAGCCAAGGAATTTTGCATCGCAAGAAGCCAGGGGTCAAACAAAATGCGTAATTTTTGATTATCTTTGCGCAACGAATCGCAGGATGAAAAAATCATTACTCTTTTTAACCTTTTCACTATTATTTCTTGGCTCTTGCAGCGGGGAATCCCCATCTGCTCTGATTAAGAAGATGACCGTAAGGGAAAAAGTCGCCCAACTTCTGGTGGCTCACCATTATGACCCGCATATAGATTCGCTCGTGATCCGTGACCATATCGGAGGCGTTATCGTGATGGTAAGCACGAAAGCGGAAGTGGACTCTCTTATTCCGTACCTTAAAGCACACAGCAAATATCCTCTTCTTACTTGCATAGATGCCGAGTGGGGTGCTCAGATGAGACTTCGCGAGGATTATCCCCGTCAGAAATATGCCTGCGAGATAGAATCGGCTAAGGAAGCCTACAGAGTAGGATATAAAATAGGCCGCGAACTTGATTCCCTTGGAATAGCCGTTAATCTGGCTCCGGTGTGTGACGTGAACACTAACCCGGATAATCCTGTCATAGGCTTCCGTGCATTCGGAGACGATGTTAAAACCGTAAGTAATTATTCCATAGCGTATATGCGTGGACTGCACAAGGCCGGCATCGGCGCTTGCGCCAAGCATTTCCCAGGTCACGGAGACACTGCGGTGGACAGTCACAAGGCTCTGCCGACGGTGGCGCACGACCGCGCCAGACTGGATTCGGTGGAATTGGCCCCGTTCAAAGCGCTTATTAAAAAGAAAGTGGATATGGTGATGATGGGACATCTGAATGTTCCGGCGATAGATTCCACCGGAGTGCCGTCAAGCATATCGAAGCCGTGCTACGACCTTCTGCGCAAAGAACTTGGATATAAGGGCGTTATCGTAACCGATGGGCTGATGATGAAAGGCCTTCTGAACATGTTCGGAGGTGACGATGTGGCGGCGAGCGTAGCGGCATACCAGGCCGGGGCTGACCTTCTTCTGGGGGCGTGCAGCGTGAGAGAAATCATAGACGCGATAACCGAAAAAGTCGAAAGCGGAGAATTTTCCGAAAAGGAACTCGATGCGAAAGTCTATAGAGTGCTTAAACTTAAAAAGAAATTACATATCATAGAGTAATGATTACCGTATACTGTAAAAATACCGGAACTTATAAGGATTTTCAGGAGGGCACTACGTTGCTCGAAATGCTTCCTTACTTTGAATTTGAACAGCCTTATCAGATTATATCGGCCAAGGTGAACAACGTGTCGCAGGGTCTGCGCTTCCGCGTCTACAATAACCGTGACGTGGAATATCTCGATGCCACGAACCCTTGCGCCATGAGAGTCTACACCCGTTCCCTCTTCTTCCTGCTTTTCAAGGCTGCACACGAGACCTTCAAAGGCTGCAGGACATATCTGGAGCATCCAATTTCCGGCGGATTTTACTGTAACATAAGGAAAAAGGACGATACCACTCTCAACGAAGAGGACGTGCAGACGCTTAAGGCCGCCATGCAGAAGATAGTGGACGACGACGTGGCTTTTCACCGCAGGGAAGTGCAGATAGGACAGGCCATAAAGATGTTCCGCGATCTGGGATACATCGACAAGGTGCGGCTTCTGGATACAAGCGAAGACGTCTATACCGACTATTACCTTCTGGGAGACACCCCTGACTATTATTACGGGCGTCTTCTTCCGCGCGCCGGATATCTGAAGGTGTGGGACCTCGTGAAATATCACGACGGCGTACTCCTCCGTGTCCCGGACATGGAAAACCCCCTTACGCTGTCTGCGTTCGTGGACCAGCCCAAGACATACGCGATGTTCAATGAGAACCTGAAATGGAACATCATTATGCGTCTCAATACGGTAGGCGACGTGAACCACCGCATAAGAAAAGGCTTTGGAAGCCAGCTTATTCAAGTGTCCGAGGCGCTGCAGGAGAAGAAAATTGTGCAGATAGCTGAAGAAATCGAGAGGCGCTATTATTCCCCGGACAAAGTGCGCCTGGTTCTTATCACCGGGCCAAGCAGCTCAGGTAAAACCACGGTGTGCAAGCGACTCAGCGTCCAGCTCTGCGCCTGCGGAATGCAGCCGGTATCCTTTTCTACCGATGATTATTTCGTAAACAGGGTGGACACCCCGCGCCTTCCTAACGGCCAATACGATTTCGATAATTTTGACACCGTCGACCATGAAGCCCTGCAGAAAGACCTGATCAGGCTTCTCGAAGGCGAAGAAGTGGAAGTACCTAAGTATAATTTCGCAACGGGCAAGAGGGAATATAACGGAAGAAAACTGCGTCTTCGCGAGGGGAGTGTTCTGCTCGTAGAAGGTATCCACGCTCTTAATCCTATGCTTACCAACAGAATAGACGACAAGGTCAAATTCCGTATCTTCATCTCTACGCTGACCAGCATTAATCTGGACAATCATAACTGCATACCGCCTGCAGACAACAGGCTCTTAAGGCGTATAGTGCGCGATTACAATGTCGGAGCCTTCTCTGCACTTGACACCATAAAGCAGTGGCCAAGTGTGCTGGAAGCGGAGCAGAAATGGATCTACCCTTACCAGGAGAACGCGGACGTTATGTTCAATTCGGCATATCTGGTGGAATTTGCCGTGCTTCGCAATCACGCCGATTCCATACTGCGCACCGTCCCTAAAAATTGTCCTGAATACTCTGAAGCCCACAGGCTTTTGAAGTTCATACACTACTTTACGGCTGTATCGGATAAAGAAATCCCGGCTACTTCACTTCTTAGAGAATTCTTGGGAGGAAGTATCTACAACAAATAAATTAATACAAAACTACTACACTAAAACTAAAACAGATGAAACGATTAGCAGTCCTTTTGTGTGCTGCATCCCTGCTGTATTCATGCAAGGATGACAGCACTCCGTTGTACAAGGATTCCTCGCAGCCTCTGGAGCGCAGAGTAAACGATCTGCTCGACAGAATGACCGTGGACGAGATGATCTCGCAGATGAATCTTCTCCCTCGCTGGGAATCGAACGATTCTATCGTAAGAGCCGCCATCGCCCGCGACAAGGTGGGAGCCATATTGAAAAGCTGCGGTGCGGAGCTGAACCGATCTCTCCAGGACGACGCCCTCAGATCAAGCAGGCTTGGCATTCCTCTTATGTTCCACGAAGACATCATACACGGATACCGCACCATTTTCCCCATTCCTCTGGGCGAAGCCTGCAGTTGGGATCCCGTTCAGGTTCAGGCCAATTCCGCAGCGATCGCGCGCGAAGCGGCCGCTGCCGGCATACAGCTTACCTATGCCCCTATGGTGGACATATCTACAGACGGCAGATGGGGAAGAATTATGGAAACAAGCGGAGAGGACCCTTATCTGAGCGGAGTTATGGGAGCTGCCAGAGTACGCGGTTTCCAGGGAGACGACCTTTCTGACCCATATACCATAATGGCCTGTGTCAAGCATTTCGCGGGATATGCCAAGCTGGGAGCCGGAAGAGATTATATGAACAGTGAGTTTTCGCTACGTGAACTTCAGGAAACGTATCTTCCTCCATATAAGAATTGTATTGAGGCTGGCGTGGGCTCAGTAATGGAATCTTACACCATCTTTGACGGTATTCCGGTGTCATATAGCAGATTTCTGCTCCACGATGTACTTCGCACTCAGCTTGGCTTCGAAGGACTTCTGATGACCGACTGGAAGACTCTTTTCTATGCCATTAAAGAGGGAGCCGAGGATGATGAGAAGCGTTCGGTGATGAAGGGAATCAATGCCGGCCTGGATATGGACATGACCTCTGAATATACGGTGCGTCATCTCCGCGCGCTTTATGACGAAGGAAAAGTCAAGAAAGAACGTATCCGCGATGCCGCTTACCACGCTCTCAAGGCCAAGTTCCAGATGGGGCTTTTCGATGACCCGTACCGCTATTTTGATTCTGAAAGAGAGGCACGCGAAGTAAGAAGCGCAGAGATACGTCAGCAGGCACGCACGGCGGCAAGCTCGTGTATGGTACTCTTGAAAAACGACGACGTGCTTCCTCTGAAAAAGGGCTCGCGAGTGAACGTAGCAGGACCGTTTGCGGATGGAAGCATCAATTATCTGGGCAACTGGAGCGCAAGTGGCAGGGCAGAAGATGTAATAGGAGTAAAAACAGCCGCTAAAGACGTGTTCTCACTAAGTCAGAACGCTTCCACGGTAATAGTATGTATAGGAGAGGCCAGGGAGTTGATAGGCGAAGGCGTGAGCGGAGGTACATTGGAATTGGCCCGTGAACAGATAGCGCTGCTGAAGAAATACAAGTCTCAGGGTAAAAGGGTGGTGGCCGTGCTTTTCAACGGAAGGCCGCTGTGTCTTGGCGATGTGCTCGAGAACTGCGATGCCCTTCTGGAAGCCTGGTATCCGGGCACTGAAGGCGGTCTGGCCGTATGTGATGTGCTCTGCGGAGACGTTAACCCTTCAGGCAAACTGGTACAGACTTTCCCGCGTCACGCCGGTCAGATTCCTATCCAATATAACCCTCTCAGAACTTTCGGATACGTCTATCATTCAGATATTGAAAGAAGTCCGCAATTTCCTTTCGGATACGGACTTAGTTATACGACCTTCGAGATATCGGAGCCTGTCACGAATAAAGACCATTATAAGATCGGAGAGAGTGTAGTGGTGGGCGTGGATGTGACTAACACAGGCTCAGTCAGAGGAGAAGAAGTCGTACAGCTTTATCTTTCGGATCTGGTCGCTTCCGTGGTCCCTCGCGAAAGAATGCTCAAGGCCTTCCGCAAGGTGGCTGTGGAACCGGGCGAAACCGTGCATGTGGAATTTATTCTGGATGGCAAATCGTTTGAAATCTACGATGCCGACCACAAATGGACCGTGGAACCGGGGAATTGGCGTATAGGCGTAGGGAATTCATCCGACAACACCTTATATACAAGCATCTTGATGGATTAATCTTCTGAATGCTTCTTCTTGTATTCCTGGTAATAATCTATCTTGAATGCAGGTGCCTGTTGAGTATAACGGCTCAGACTTGAAGAAGACAACCAAGTGATATACCCGTCTGTGAGATCCGCGGCAAACAGTCCGCGGATTTCTTTTTCCATGTTGGCGGCATCATAGTCGATTCCTTGCGGATCTACGTGTTTCATAACATGATAGGCCTGTATCCAAGTGCGCACCCGTGCCGGATTTGGAGTAGCCGCCTGACGTCCCTGCACACGTTTTCCCCATTGGTATAAAAGCTCGTAAGGGTGATTCCACGGCTTCTTAATGCCGTAGAATCCGTCCGGAAAGTGGTCCGGATAAGGCATTCCGCACATCACGTCAGCTACGTTCGAGAGGGCTGGCCAATATTGCCCGTAGGCGGTGGTGTAGCCGGGATTGGCACTTTCACCGAATACATCTATGGATACGTAGGCGCCCACCGCGTGTATCTCGTCGCAGGCGTACATCACGAAGCGTTGTATGGCCTGCACCTTGCTCTCGTTATATTTGTTGTGATAATCCACCAGATTCGCAATGCTGTTCATCCTGTCTGGGAATCGGACGTAGTCGAAATTGATCTCGTTGAATCCGAATTTGCGCACCGCTTCCTTGGCCAATTCCACATTAAACTGCCATACGCTTCTGTCATAAGCACTTGGCCAATATGATTTGTTATGCTTATAAGGCTGGCCTGTAGCTATCTCGGTGATGGCGCTCGAAGGGTTGTCCTTAACGAAGTAACTGTCCTTGAAGCATGTGATGCGCCCTACGACATAGAAGCCTTCTTCGTGAAGCCTGCTGACGGCCCTGCGGTACAGTTCTTCCCCCTTTGACGATGCTCTCGCGTAGTTAGTCGGGGAATAGCGCTTCATGGCTTCGGCTTTGAACCCCGGGCATTCATTATCCTTTATATCTATGACAAAGGTATTTATCTTGGTCTTCTTGGCCAATGCGATATAGGCATCTATGTTTGCGATGTTGCCCGGAGCGAAGTTGATATAAAGACTGTAACACGACTGAGGCATTACATTGTCCTTAAAAGAGGGCTTTTCATATGGATAGAAGTCGCAGTCTATGGCTTTGCCTCCGCCGAAACTGTTCCTTACCGCCAGATGCAGAGAGTCGTATTTTTCGCTCATATAGCGGCTTTGGGCGCTTTCCTTTGAGCGGGTGAGATACTTGGCATAGATATAGCCGTTTACACCGTTATATTTGACTTTATATCTATAGACTTCTCCTTTATGGTCAGGATAACTTGCTCCCAAAATTTGAACGCCGGAACCTTTCTTTACCAGCGTGCCCACTTTGGAGTGAAGGGTATCCGTGATAAGAGAGACGCTGCTGCGGCTGTAGAGCTTCTTCTCGCGTACGACATCCAGACTGTCCGCAGTGAGATTATTTTGGTTAATGTAATAGACGCCTTTTTTGTGCGTTTTTACTTTTACATATATGCTGTCCGCGTCTGTAAGTATTTTTTCCGGGAAAATATCTATGGAAGACCCTCTTACAGCGAAGTCCGAGGCTTCTCTTACGCCCGTTTTCTTATTCAGCGAATATATGTTGGCATATGGTGAAGTCGAGGCGACAAGCATCGTGCAAGATTTGTCTTGACAGCTTGAAGCGGAGGAAAGTAATGTCAAAAATGCGATGAGTATAAGCTCTTTTTTCATACGTCTTTTTTAATGGGCTACAAAATTAGCATAAAAATCATTAAATTAGGGATTCAAAATGAAAAACGTCTTTTAAACTTAAAGATATGGCATTAAATGAAATCCCTGTCCTGCTTCTTACAGGATACCTAGGAAGTGGCAAGACCACTTTGGTTAACAGAATCTTAAATAACAAGAAAGGAATAAAATTCGCCGTAATAGTCAACGATATAGGTGAGGTCAACATAGACGCTGACCTTATCGCGCAGGGCGGTGTAGTGGGCAAGAAGGACGACTCTCTCGTGGCTCTTCAGAACGGTTGCATCTGCTGCACCTTGAAGATGGATCTTGTCCAGCAGATTTGCGACATCACTTCTCTGCGGAAGTTCGACTATATAGTGATAGAGGCAAGCGGAATTTGTGAGCCGGAGCCTATTGCGCAGACTATCTGCTCCATCCCATCTATGGGGACAAGTTATATTAAGGACGGTATAGCCAGGTTGGACTGCATAGCAACTGTCGTGGATGCGTTGCGACTTCGTGACGAATTCGAAAGCGGGAGTTCGCTTATCGGAAGCAATATAGCAGAAGAAGACCTGGAAAGCCTTGTCATTCAGCAGATTGAGTTCTGTAATATTATTCTTCTGAACAAGGCTTCAGAAGTATCCTCCGCAGAGCTTGGCAAGATAAAGGAGATAGTTCGCACGCTTCAGCCTACGGCCCGTATTGTGGAATGCGATTATGGCGATGTCGATTTGGATCTGCTTCTCAATACCCATCTGTTCAATTTCGAGCAGGTGGCCACGAGCGCGACCTGGATTAAAAAGGTAGAGGGTGGCGAACCGGATGACGCGGACGTGGAGCACTTCGACGAGCACGATGAACATCATCATGACGAAGACCACGAAGAAGGGCATCACCACCACGATGAAGATGACGATGATGATGACGAACATGAAGAGGATCACGAGCACCACCATCACGAGCATGAAGGGGGAGAGGTCGAGGAGTATGGGATAGGCACTTTTGTCTATTATAGGCGCAAGCCGTTCGATATCAATAAATTTGACTTTTTTGTATCGCGAAATTGGCCTAAAAATGTAATCCGTACGAAAGGAATCTGCTATTTTACAGAGAATACGTCCATCTGCTACCTTTTCGAACAGGCAGGAAAGCAGATTGGCCTTAAGAATGCCGGCCAATGGTATGCCACCATGCCGCCTGCCCAGCTTGAGCGTATGCTTGAAGCGGACGAAGTGCTCCAGCGGGACTGGGACGCGAACTACGGCGACCGCATGCAGAAACTTGTCTTCATAGGTCAGCATCTTGATAAAGAACAGATTGCCCATGACCTCGACGCCTGTCTTGTAGACGACACTGTAATACTTTAACATACCTTTATTGTCATCTACAGGGTGGGAAGACGATAGGATATAATTATAGAAGTAAACGATTATGTCAATTATGAAGAAATATTTATTGTTAACGGTATCTTTAACGGTATTTGCAATTACGGCCCTTGCACAGGAGGCTATATGGCCGGGATCGACGCTTGTTTCGCCAGAAATCAACGACAGCACCGGAGAAGTCACTCTGCGGCTGTATGCACCTCAGGCACAGAAGGTCGAGGTGGTCGGATATTGCACGCAAGGCTATGAAGCCATGAAACGCGATTCTACCGGACTTTGGACTTGGACCAAAGAGCTTCCAAGCGAGCTATATTATTATAATTTTGTCGTGGATGGTGTGAAAACGCTTGATATGGCCAATTCTTATGTATACCGCGATGTCGGTTATCTTTCCAGCTTCTTCATCGTGGGCGGAGGCAAGGCCGACAATTACAAGGCCCAGGACGTACCTCACGGGACACTGAGCAAGGTATGGTATGACAGTCCGACGCTTGGCACGACCAGACGCATGACCGTGTACACCCCGGCCGGATACGACAGCGGCAAGGGCCGTTATCCGGTGCTCTATCTGCTTCACGGAATGGGCGGAGACGAGGATGCATGGACAAGCCTGGGACGCGCTCAGTATATATTGGATAATCTGATCGCTCAGGGCAAGGCGAAGCCTATGATTGTGGTTATGACAAACGGTAACACGAACCGTCATAGCGCGGCTCCAGGTGAAGAAGGTCAGGGAATGTACAAACCGTATCCAAGCGGAGCCACCGACACTTCTTTCGAAGCACATTTCGGTGATGTCATCAGCTATGTGGATTCACACTACCGAACTATCAAAAAGCAGAGCGGAAGAGCAATAGCCGGACTTTCAATGGGTGGATTCCACACTAATCTGGTATCTGTGAACTATCCCAAGACTTTTGATTATATAGGCCTGTTTTCCGCTGCCACGCCCGACTGGAGGATTCCATCGGATCTTGGCAATGCCAAATTCCCTGATTTCTATCGTAACTACGACGCCAAACTCGCCAAATTGTTCGAAAACGGAGTCAGCCTATACTACATCGCCATAGGAAGGGATGATTTTCTCTACCAGGCCAATTCCGAATTCAGAGCCAAACTCAGCACCCTGAACGCACCTTATGTCTACACCGAAAGCGATGGCGGGCATATCTGGGCCAATTGGCGTGATTACCTCACTGATTTTCTCTGCCACATTTTCTAGGAAACTGCACGCGTGATACTTTTTTTTTGAATGTCTCGAATTTTATGTACATTTGTCAAGATTTCCTCAAATAAATGAATAATATATTCTGCGCATATTCGTTCTTGGCGTTCCCTTCAGACTATATAATGGGGGGGGGTAGAATATAGGAATAATTATCTGAAATACAGTATATTGAAGGCTTCGGCGTCGTATGACACCGAGGCCTTTTGGCATCGCATTCATTATCCTCAAATAACATTATCACATGACAAGATCCATTCTTTCTCGGGATGGGGCGTCTTATTGCGCTCCATCCTGCGAGGTGATTTCCCTCGCCTGCAAATCTGCCGTACTCACGGCCAGTACTAACGCATTCTCTATTCAAGACTGGTCTGACGAAGACTTCGACAGCGAGCTGACATTCTAATCCGACGCCCTATGAGACATTCAATTTTTACGTTCGGAGCAATGTTGGCAGCCACATTCGCTCTGTCTTCCTGCGATGACAGTGTCGCTATCGAGCAGACTCCTTCCAAAGGTGTTCCTTTCGAGATCTCCACTCTTCTCACCAAGACCACCAATGATGGTCTCGCTACCAACTGGGCAGCGGATGACGCTATCAATCTCTTCCACGCTGAGGCCGGTTCTACCTCTTACACTTCTGACGGAAAGTTCACTGTAGATGAGGCTCTTACCGGCAAATTCTCCGGCACTCTTGCAAAAGAGTTGGAAGATGGGAAGAGTTATGACTGGTATGCGAATTATCCGTATACATTACAGATTGTATCGCCGGCCAACACTTCTAAGGGTTGGATTACCGTGGGCGGCACTTCGCAGACTCAAACAGGTAACGACAACAAGGCTCATCTCGCGGGAACTGCCTGTCCTCTTTACGGAGTGGTAAAGGATGTGGCGTCAAATGTCAAGCCTGCCATCGCTATGAAGCACCTTACTTCCGTAGTGGCGGTTAAGGTAACCAACACCTTGGCTGATGATCTCACTGTAAGCAGCGTATCGTTCACATCTACAGAGGATATCGTCGGAACTTATTATGTGAATTACGCAGGAGATTCCCTTTCATACACAGCCAGCGGTGCTTCTTATGTAAGTAAAACTGCCACTTTGACTGTTACCGGCGGCGAGGCCATCGCGCAGAACGCTTCGGCCGTGTTCTACATAGCCATCAAGCCTCAC
>CAVFNP010000045.1:0-9309 GCA_963624185.1 Firmicutes bacterium CAG:460
GAGGCGAAAGCCAAACGGGAGACGGCGAAAGGGCTCTTCGAAGAGAATGTTTCAATAGACATCATCCGGAAAGTTACAGGACTGTCAGAAGAAGAGCTGCAAAGCCTGCGGTCATCTTAATATCTACCATATCATACCGCCATAAAAAGGGGTGGCTGTCAGTCTCACGACTTTCAGCCACCCTTGACGTCTCTCAAATATTTCAAGATTTCGCTCACGTCAGTCGTCTTTCAATTTAAGGTGAATGTCATCTCCGAAAGACCAGATCTGAACGGTTCGACCGCTCTCGAGAGTAATCTCCGCAGGTGTCTTCATATCTTCGGAAAAAGCCTTGTTGGCAGCATCATACCAATGCAGAATCTGAGACGAATACTGCCGGAAAACCTCCCCCTTTTCACTGAGCGACACTCTACCGGCTGCCCTGTCGAAAAGAGTTACGCCCAACTGTTTTTCCAGTTCCGCTATATTGAGACTTATCGCCGGCTGCGATATGCCAAGCTCCCGTGCGGCAGCAGTAAAACTCAACGTACGACACAAGGTCTCAAACACCCTTAAACGAAAATCATCCAGCATACAACTCCTTCTATTCTGTGAATTCATCGAAAGTTTTACTGAATTCTTCCTTACTCGTGGTGAATACATGGCCAAGTACTCCGACCGATACAGTCTGCATCTTGCCATCTTCATCTTCGACCTGTCCAAGACTACAGACAAAACAGTTCTTTACCTCTAAACGATTATCAATAATCCAGTTTACGATACTTGAGCCAATCGAAGCGCCTAAAAAGCCAAATCCATCTCCCAGCTGCTCATCCGCCTGTTTATTCAACTTTGAATTGACCACATTCATAATGGCATCCTGGTGAGCCTGCTTGTCCGGGCATGTTATAACACACACCCCACCAATAAATATAAGCGTCAGAAGAAAAACAGCTACTTTTTTCATATTGATAATTATTACGATTGAAAAGAAAAAACATCACCATTACCAAAGGTAACATTTTTTTTGAGTCTGTAAACGAAAATCGTTAATCACAACGCGCAAACATATGGAATCGTTCTGAAATTTTTCGCTAAATTGCCACATTGGAATTTTTACAAAAAGACTAACATAGAACGCCAAGCTATCATCACGCTTGCATAAAAACAAGTAATAGGCACCATATGAGCACCAAAACACAGACGACAACGATAATCCTCCTCATGTCCATAACCCTGCTGATAACACATCTATGCCCCGCCATAGCGCAGACCATAGAATTGAAAGATTGGCAGATGATAAATTCCAGCGAGATTGGCACGAAAGAAGAAAAATGGTACGACGTGCAAGTCCCGACCACGGTGCTCGGCGCCCTGGTGAAGCAGGGAGTCTATCCGGACCCGAGAATTGGCCTGAACAATTACCAGATTCCGGATGTGTCCGATGAGTTTAACCTAAAGCACGACCTCGCGAAATACAATTATCTGAAAAGTGGAAGAAACCCTTGGCAGGACCCATATGTATTTCGCAGCGAAGTGAATATCCCGTCCTCATATAAAGGCAAGAAGATATGGCTTACGCTCTATGGCATCAACTATAGGGCCGACGTAAGCGTGAACGGGGTCAAAGTGGCCGATAAAAATGACATAGTCGGAATGTTCAGAAGATTTACTTTGGACATAAGCGAATATGCCAAGCCCGGAGAGAAAAACGAAGTGTGCCTTACGATATATCAGGTGGACCATCCGGGAGTACCTACCCCGGGAACACAACTTGTTCCTATGGGCCCTCCACGAGGCAACTGCGCCGACCTGTTTCAAGACGAGACGCTCAAAATGTCCGGAGGATGGGACTGCGCACCTGTCGTAAGAGACCGCAACATGGGCATATATCAGAAAGTTACGCTTCACGCTACGGATAAAGTGACCCTTGAGAACCCTTTTGTCAGTTCAGAGCTTACCGACACCACACAGGCACACCTGAGCATAAAAGTCGATCTTGTAAATCATTCGGACAAATCCGTTACGGGCCGTCTGAGCGCACTGGTGACACTTCAGACTGAAGTGGAATTCCCGACTTACACAAAAAAAATGAATGGGAAGATGAACCCTGTCCGCGTCAGAGAAGACATCACCTTGACTCCGGGAGAAAGACGCACAATAGAACTTAGCGCAGAGGATTTTCCACAACTGAACATACAAAATCCGCACCTGTGGTATCCTAACGGATATGGGCAGCAGTGGCTGCATCATCTGGATATTGCCTTTTCTCTGAACGGTCGCACTTCCGATTCTAAAGGACTGGACTTCGGAATAAGGGAAATAAAGCACGGTTTTCTGAAAAACGGAGACGACTATGGCCGAGTGTATTACGTAAACGGCAAACGCATCTTCTGTAAAGGAGGATGGATACAGCCGGATATCCTGCTGGACGAAAACTCCAAGAACATATACGACCAGGTAAGGCTGATGGCCTTGGCCGGAGTCAACCTGATAGGAAGCGAAGATATGCCGTCGCCACGTGAGCAGTGGCTGGAGGCCTGCGACAAATACGGCATAATGTGGTGGCACGTCTTCTACCAGTGCTACCGTATGGTTCCGGGACGCGCTAACGAGAACAACCCTCTCGACCACGACCTGGCCATAGCCGAAGTGGAAGATATGGTACTCCGCTATCGCAACCATCCTTCCATAATATCTTGGGTAGGAGTTAACGAAGTGCTTATGAACGAAAGCCTTTACCGCAGGACCAAGGCCAAGGTTCAGCAGCTGGACACCACCAGGGACTACTTCCCCACCACAAGTTATCATTGGGACGTGGCCAAGCTCACACCATATTTTCTCGAAGACCTGCCTACCGGAACCACCGATGACGGCGGCCCGGACTACAACTGGGAAAAACCTGAATTTTACTTCCAGAAAATAAATGAAGTGCATCTCCAGATGTTCAAAAACGAGCTGGGAACACCATCCATGCCAGAATACAGTTCACTGCAACGCTTCATGCCAAATCTCGAAAAGACAAATAAGCAAAGCCCTATCTACCCTCTGGACAGCACTTGGGCTGAGCACGGGGCTTGGGATGCCAATAATTTCTGCTATCGCTCTTATGACAATGCCATACGCACTATGTTCGGAGGCACGCCGGGAAGCGTAAAAGATTATGCCAATAATGCGCAGATGCTTAATGCCGACGGATACAGGGCGATGTTCGAAGCCGCCAATCACCGGATGTGGGACATCACCACAGGAGTTATGATATGGAAAATCAACTCTTGCTGGCCGGACGTGGGTTGGCAGCTCTATGACTGGTACCTTCAGCCCAACGCATCATATTACTTCGCGAAGAGGGCTATGGAGCCACGGCATATACAGCTTAACGCTCACGATTTCAG
Source organism: Firmicutes bacterium CAG:460 (assembly GCA_963624185.1). Classification (GTDB taxonomy): domain Bacteria; phylum Bacteroidota; class Bacteroidia; order Bacteroidales; family UBA932; genus Cryptobacteroides. The sequence goes on from CAVFNP010000045.1 coordinate 3,375, forward strand.
CGTGTCAGTTATAAACTCCACCCACGCAAAGCTGTCCGGAGTGCGGGTCAAAGCGCAAGTACGCAACATCGATATGAGCACAGCATGGGAGTACGAGGGCACCGTAGATGTAAACGCAGATTCCTATAAGGAAGTAGTAAGAATACCTCGAAACGGTGAATACTCATATAACTATTTTGTCAAACTCGAACTGGAAGACGCCGGGGGAAATCTCATTTCAGACAACGTCTACTGGTTCTATTCACAGCACAGTTCGCTGATTCTGCTTCCGGAATTGAGAAAAACACCCCTCGAATACGACTATTCAGTGAGAAAAGACGGAAAAGAGTACGTGATAGACGTTACGCTTCATAACAGCACGGACAAACCCGCCCTTATGAAAAGGGTCAGCGTCACTGACGATTCCGGCAAGGATGTAGCTCCGGTCTTCTGGAGTGACAATTACGTAACGCTCTTCCCGTCGGAAAACAAAACGCTCTCCGCACGTGTGGCAGAGAGCGATATTAAAGGTAAAGTAATGATCAGAATAGACTGAAACTACTCCCCTATGCGGGCAGCGGCATCCTTATAGTATTTCTGGTCGATGAAGACATCCTGTTTGTAAGGATTGATATGACGTTTCTTAGCCTGGCATATGATGTATCCGAGAGCCACGATATTGACTATAAGAGCCAAAGCGCTGACGATAGTCATCATAGTAGGATCGGCATTGACACTCGTTCCTTCTGAGATACCGTTAAGTGTTCCGTCAGCATAGAGACGCGGAAGCGTAGCCCATTTGCTTGCGGCTGTTCCGTCCGGGAATGTAACCTGGAAGAGCGGGAATACCTGAGCGAACATACACCAGATGGCGAGAGTATTGGCACGGTTCATAATCCATCCTCCCCTGTTCCAGCACAAAGCTGCGATGGTAGGAGCGAGAAGCAGAGCCACACCGCAATACCAAGAGTGCGTAGGCAGACAGTTGTAAGTATATGCAAAGTTCCAGATATCATATACAAGGATATAAACCCAAGTCATATCAGGCCAAAGCATATCTTTCTTGTCCTTAGATGAATAAACGCTCCACCACGCCGTCATACAGAATATGTTCAACAGACCGGCGATACCGTTCATTACATTATGCCAACCACCATAGAGCCATACCTGTTCAGGTGAAAGATACCACGCGTACCATCCTTTAATGGCGGTCTCGAAATCCGAAGCCACTGCGATAAGAATGTTGATAGCCACGATAACAAACGGGAACGGCTTGAACCAATGCTGCTTGCCTATGCCCCAGCCGTATTTTATCATCATGAAGCCTATACATCCGGTAAGGGCTGCGTAGAGCTTGGCATAATGGAACCAGCCGTTCATATAGAGGTAGGTCTGGTTGTTGACCGCCCACGAAGCACCGGCATGCGCACCGATCTGGATGGCCAAGAAATAAACGGTCAAAGCAAGAGGCACGGCAAAAAACATCACAGCTCCGCCGAATTTGGTTCTTCTTGCAAATTCATTTAAAAGAATAAGTCCCAAGAGGACTCCGAGCATGGCCAGCCATTGATAAACGGCCATATCTCCATAAACGTGAAACAACATAATCGTTAAATTGATTTAGTATCTTAAATATGTGTAGTGTCCACTACATTTAACATTCCGAGCAAAATTAATAATTTTCCGGATAAATAGTGCTCATTATCACCCAAATAGAATAATATCCGGGCAAATCAGTAAAAATCAAACTTTAGTTCATATCTTTACACTTTCAATTGTGAACCATTCTCTATGAAGCGGCTTTTTCAAATAATCGCAGCACTTTTCATGATATGCCTTCCATCAAGGGCCGATGAAGGCATGTGGATGATAAACGATCTGAAATCCAAGGCGATACAGTCAGTTGTGGCCATAGACTTCTTCGGCACGGGAAGCATCATCTCCGAACAAGGACTTGTAATAACCAATCATCACGTGGCGTACGCCGACATCTGCAATGCGAGTACTCCGGAGAACAACATCCTTAAAAACGGACTCTGGGCTTATACCTCAACACAGGAAATACCTGTACCCGGAAGAAAAATATACCTTCTTAAGGAATTCAAAGATGTAACTACAGAAGTTCAATATTTCAAGGACAGTCTGGAACAGAGAGGATTACGGATAGGGTCAAGAAAATTGGCATATCTGATAGAGAAAAAATATGAAGAAAAGACCGGGCTGTCAGCATCGCTGGATGCAATGTGGGCGGAAGAAAAATACTATCTGTCTCTGTATGAGGTCTATAGCGATGTAAGACTGGTGGCGGCTCCGCCTGAAAGGATAGGCTCATTCGGAGGAGACACTGACAATTGGCAATGGCCCCAGCACAAATGCGATTTCGCACTATACCGCATCTATGCAGCCCCAGACGGGAGTCCGGCCGAATATAGCGAGGAAAATGTCCCGCTGCGCACTCCGAACCACCTGAAAATTTCCGCTAAAGGATATAAGATGGGCGACAGGACTCTGGTGATAGGATACCCGGGGATGACAGACAGATACAGCAGTTCATATAAGACTGAATACAAGCAGAATCTGCTTCTTCCCATCAACAACGCCGCACGGGAGAAAAATCTTGAAATCATAAAAAAATGGATGACCGCAGACGAGGACATACGCCTGAAATATTCCAATTTCTTTTTCTCTCTGAGCAATGTCACAGAATGCGAACAGGGGGAAGAAGAGTGCCTGAAGAAATACCGGATAATAGAGAAAAAACGCGCCAAGGAGAAAACCCTGCAATGTGGCGGTCTTCTTTCCGATCTGGACGCTCTATACGCCCAGACTGCTTTCGTGGAAGAAAATAAGGCGTGGTTCAGAGAGACAATGTTCCGAGGCCCTATGATTTGGCCTGTCATTATGCGCATCGCCAACAGCAAAAACTTCGACAAGGCCCTTGGATACCTTCAGAAAGGCCGGGAGCAGACTGACCCGAGAGTGGAAAAGGAGCTTGTGGATTTGGCCATCAAACAATACTATACCCACGTAGACTCGTCTTTTTGGGGACCATATCAAAAGGAATTGGCCCGGGAGATGAGAGGTGATTACTCTTCCATCAGCGACTTCCTATGGGAAAGTTCCTTCTTTTCGTGTGCAGACAGGACGCCGCAGTGTCTGGAAGAAATGCTGTGCGACCCGCTTCTTCGATTCCAGCAGGACGTCAAAATAACGGAGTTCAATACTCGGGACGACAATCTCGCTCTCCGTAATGACATTTACCGACTGGAGCGCGAATACACCCGCGCGCTTTACCGCATGAATAAAAACAAGGGGCAGAGGCAGTATCCTGATGCCAATTCCACCATGCGTTACTCTACGGGCAAGATATGCCGGCTCTCCCCTGCCGACGGCGTGCAGTATGACTACCGGAGCACAGTCAAAGGAATACAGGAAAAACACCTTTCAGAGAGAACGGAATACAGCCTGCCTGAAGATTTCGCAGAGCTGGCAGGACAATATTCCCTCGCCGTCAACTTCCTTACGGATAACGATATAACTGGAGGAAATTCCGGAAGCCCCGTACTGAACCGCCGTGGCGAGCTGATAGGATTGGCATTTGATGGGAACAGCGAATCACTTGACAGCGAGATGTATTATACTGCACAGTATAACCGCTGTGTATGTGTTGATATAAGGTATGTGCTTTGGGTACTGAATAATTACGCACACTTGCAACGCATCATAGACGAAATATAAACAAACAACAGATATGACTACAACTCTTATTTTTATCTGCGTGGCCGCAGGACTGCTTTTACTCTTCTTCATTTACTATTTTTCAGTCAATAACCGCGAAGTGGCACTTCGTAAAGAAGCCGAGGCTCAGGAGAAGAAGATAGAGACCGTACATGACACCATGTGGAAGACCCTCAAACAGGAAGCAGGGGTCACCGAAAAATACCGCGAAACATTCGAGAAAATCTATCCGGAACTCATCTCCGGACGTTACAGCAAGGATGGCGGTAATCTCTTCAAGATGATTCAGGAGTCAAATCCGGAATTCGACACGCGTCTCTACGATAAACTGATGCAGTCCATCGAAGCTCAGAGGGCATACTTCGCATCAAGCCAACAGCGCATGCTCGATATCATACGTGAACACAGCACACTCTGCGCCACTATGCCGGCTTGCTGGTTCATAAAGAACAAACAGACCATTGAATATACGGTGATATCATCCACCGCCACTTCGGAGGTAATGAAGACACGTAAAGACGATAACGTAGATCTCTTTGCATAATCTCTGCTACATAATTCCACCCGCCATCGCCGTATGGCTCTCCATACAGTACCCTTCAGAGTACAGTTGGGGGCAATTTGTATGTGCAGCCGCATTTGACGCTCTCATCTATTTTCTGATTAAGCGTTCACATCAGACCAAAGAATATCTGAGCGCCTATGCCGTAGCCACGGAGCATCATAATTCATGGACAGAACAGGTCATAGTCACGAGAACCTACACCGACAGCAAAGGCCGTCAGCAGACCCGCACCGAAGTACGTCACGTATATCATCCGGACAAGTGGCTGCTCTATTATAACACGGCCCGCGCAGAGGACATCTCCCACCGCCTTTACAATGATCTTATCTCGCGATGGAACTCCCCCATGCAGCATATCAATCCGTTCCACATGAACTGTGTGGCCGGAGGAGGCGGTCAAAGATATGATTTTGACGGGATTCGCTCCAATGCTTATACCTCCACCTATAAAGGCTGGTACACGAATTACATCCTGAATTCAAATTCGATTTTCAAGGCGGAGAGAATCACCGGCACGCAGGCTCGCGAACTTGGACTTATCGATTACCCGTCCCACAGCTACAGCAATTCATATGGCGACGAGTATGCCTGCATACTTACTTCTTCAAAACTCTCGCTCAGCATCCCACCCGAATGGATGCGCCAGATAAACCTGTTCAATGCCTTTTTCGGACAATCCAGGCAAATACACGTCTTCGTTCTGCTCTACCCTGCCGCTTTAGGCCTGCAGACGGCCATAGAACAAAAGAACTATTGGCGCGGAGGAAACAAGAACGAGCTGACCATATGCTTAGGAATAGAAGAGGCGAAAGACTGCGACTATGACGTAAAGTGGTGCGAGGCCTTCTCTTGGTGCGACATCCCGAAGATGGAAACAGCCGTTGAAAGCTGGTTTCTAGAACACCGAACGCTGAATTTCACGGCTTTGGCAGCTTGGCTTGCAGAGAATGTGAACCTCTGGAAGCGTAAGGAATTCAAGGATTTCGAATATCTCAAATCCAAAATCCCTGCTTGGAAGTCCGCCCTCATCTTCGCGACTACTGTCCTGCTGTGCCTGCTCCAGGCAGCGTTCACCATCTACAACAGTACGCAAGTAGGATAAAGGCCTGTTACAGAACCTCTATCCATTCCGTTTCCCCGCCCCAGATGGAGAGAAACTTCAACAGATCACCTCCACTTATCACCACGCTGGCAGTGTTTTCACAAGGATGAAAACTCACTTTCTCCGCCTTGAGAAGATCCTTATCCAAATAATATTTCACGCGATGACCGTTTTCAAAAAGTTCCTTAGGATCGGCATCCGTAAGATTCATATCATTGATAAGGCCGAAAGCGCAGACGGAACCGGGATGGACACCAAGACAACGCATCATGCGCTCCGGCGAAGCGAAAGACAATTTACCTTCGTGAAGTTTATGTTCAAGCGAGTGGATGTCAAACTCTTTATGGCAATCCATACTGATCAGATAGTGCCTGTTCCCCTTATGATTGCGCAAAAAAAGGTTCTTACAATGAATGACGTCTCCGTGAATCTCTTTCCAATACTCCAGTCCATCCGCAACAGAACAGAACTCCGGATGCTCGTAAAGTTCATATGCTATATCATGCGCTTCCAAAAAGTCCAATACCTTTTTTCTAAGCTGTTTTCGTTCT
>CAVFNP010000046.1:0-8603 GCA_963624185.1 Firmicutes bacterium CAG:460
CGCGGTGTACTTTTTTCGTTCCTGCTTCATAACGAGCTAAAGTTAAACTTTTTTTCTGTTTCACCTTAGCCACTGGTTCGAAAAAGTCAGAGTATTATATCGTTTACGCCTATTATTCTTTCGTATTTCGTTTTCACTCTCTCTTGCAAGCAAAGGTTGATAATACCGCAGCGGTTTCCTTTGCCTACTATACTGTACCCTTCGCGAAAATTGCTGTGCCAATCGTAAGCATAATTGAGGATTGCATTGATATTCTCTGTTATATCGGATCCTTTGGCTTCAATAATGAAACCAGTTGCTGTTGGTTTTGCCGTAACATTGTTGATGTCGATCCGTCCGTTACAAGTTGAAAGTTGAAAACGTGTTATGATTTCATTCATGGTTCTGTATTTTTGTAATTCAATGATAATATACCAGATTAATTCTCGTTATAATTCTTTTTGACATCTTCTTTTCGGTGCTGTCGGTTTATCCTTATACTCGTTGAAAACTACCACATTTTCTTGAAAGGATAGTGCGAAAACACTTTCATCAATATGTCCGTTCCAGATCATAGGGTCTGAAACGTTGTAAAGGTAGCAATATTTTCGGACTTTCAGCATTTTTTTCTTCTGAGGCTTGTTTCCGTGGGTCTTGTTGTCTCGTTCTGTTGACTGATGCGTTTAATATTGTCTTAAGAACTTAAAACCAAGCGCTTTTCGTGTGCTTGGTAACCGGCTCTGGAATGCTGGTGAATTTATTAATGTCAATAACTGTCGCACGGGAGTGCGCTTTCCCTGTCATGCTCTCCACTTCGGTTTGACGAGCGGTGTGGCAGAGCGTAGCCTTGTGTATTTTCATATTCATTCCCATTGTATGTTGCTTTTGCCATTAATGCTGCGTTTCCGGAAAGGTAAACTGCGATTGGGGAAAAAGAGTATTTTTCCCTTCTTGAATAATCACCATTTTATTGAATAACTTTTGCAACGAATAGGGCATAAACGCATTTGGCTCCATTCTGAATGAGCAAATCTCCTACTTCCTGAAGATCTTGGCCCGTTGTATAGACCCCGCCAATAAGAAGGACGTTCTTCCCGTTCACGCGCTTTTTGTTGCACTGGTAATAGCGCGTGTGGGTGATAGGGTCCGAGTCGAATTTGAGCGTTACGCCATCCAGAAATACTGGACATTGAAGCGATGTAGACAGCCTTTCTGCCATATCGCCAAACCTAAGGATAGTCTTAGCTCCAGTCGTTCCTGGCGCAAAGCACACCATGTCGATGTGCATGTCATTGACAAGTTCTCTTGTCTTGCTATCAATCTCTGTAAGAAGTTCGTAGGAGACATTGCCGGTCATAAACTCCTGAATGGTGTCTCTGTCATGAACCTGATCTGCTGAAGGAGTTTGAACGGACTTGGGGTAATAGCCCATCAAGTAGCTGAAATTGTACATATTTCTATTCGTTGTCTTACATCACATATTCCATAACATAGTCGCGGATCCGCTTGCGCAGAAATTCCGTATCCTCTGTCTCTTGGATGACAACCTCATTGGCCATGAAAAGGATGAATCCTCTGACAGGTTCAAGTGAAAACACTTTTGCGTCTATGCGCCAAAAGCCGTCGCCAATGGGCTCAAATTGGTCTTTGCGAACGTTGGCAAACATTTCACAGAAGAAAGACATCGCCTTCAAAGTCATGTCAAGGCAGATATGGTAGTCGGCACCCATATAAGTCCAATCAAAGATATCTGTCTTCGCTGCTACGTGCTTGTCTTCGTTCTTCCAGGAATCTTTCGTTACCCGGATGCTGGAAATACGGGACAACTTGAACTGACGGACAGCTCTCTTGTCCAGATCATAGCAGATGATTGCCTCGTGATTGCGAACGAACTCATACGGCTCGACATGCCGATCACCGATGGAGTTACTGTTTGCCGAATAGTATCCGTAGAGCACAACCTGCCTTTTGTCCTTTATGGCCTTGACTAAATCCTCTTCAAAACGGACTTCCTTGCTGATGCTCTTCAAATTCTGCTTCCTAATGAGAATTTGGTCCTCATCCATTTTTTTGCATTCCTCACCATCGCGCTGATAGGCAATACCATTGAGATAAACGACGCAGTAACGAGAGGGTCTCACATTGATTACAACCACATTTTCATTCTTTGTGGGTTCAATGTGGATGCATTCGTTAATGAAGAGGGATACATTCTCATTGCAGGCATCGAAAATCCGATGGATCTCGCGCTTCATATATCGACGATAGATCTCCGGATCATTAATCGGGATATGGCAAAACGTGGTGTTCCTTAAATGCCAGAATATGTCACGGGCGACACCATAATAAATGTTACTTTCCTTTTCCGGATATGCCTTACCGGTCGTAGGATCGACACCAATATAAACTTTGCCGCCATCCGCATTGAGGAATGCGCAAATCTTACGGCAGATTTCAAGTTTCTGGTCCGTATAGTTTGCCTTCTGCGGAGTTTCCAGAAAGGAAGACTTAAACTCGGTATGATGGTCTTCCACACCAAAATAATCGGGACCTTCTTCAATAATGACGGGTTTCTCAATGACTTTCTCGACAACAACCTTTTTCTCCACTACAACCTCTTTGATCACTTCCTTCTCAACCACGACAACTTGAGGTTTTTCTACTACAGTAATGGAGGTCGCAATAAAACGCTGGGCAAACACGTTGGCGAAAAAGGGAAGCTTCAGGTCGTCCCAATTATATCCATAAGATTCTATGCTGGCACCATCGTCCTTAAGAACTTTCTTTACGATCCTTAATTCCGTCTTGTAATCAGGAGCCATATTCTCCAGGAGCATCTCAATGGAAAGCATTATGCGGGTAATAATATTATCGGAGGGGGCAGCGAGAGTGAAAGCAGCCAAGTTCCTGCAATAGTCATTGTAAACAGACTTGTCTTCGGTTCCAAACAAATAATCTTTGTCCTCCAGATTCTGAAGAATGGAGGCGACCTTGGACCTCAGCTCATTTAACGCGTGCTTGCGGACTGACTCTTGACTCTTGTTGCCTGACAGAATGTCAAACAGTGTTGCGTCGACGCGCATCCTATCTTCCATTGCTTTGCCGAGCTGATCGAATGATTTGAGTTTATTGCACATAATGTTTATCGTTATTTCTGCTACAAAGGTCTGAAGAATGAAAAACAAAAAATATCATTCGGAACAACAAAAGAAAAGTTGCGATTTATTCGCATTATGTAGGATTTATATAAAATGTACTGATAATAAATTATTTTAACATTAATTTCGGCATCGATAAAAATAACAACTTGTGCCTAAATTATGTTTTGTTATGATATTATTGTAACTTTATTGCGATAATTATTCTTCATATGGCCAGTATAGAACTAAAGAAAAGTGTATGCAGGATACTTACAGATCTTGTAAAATCTGATAATGTCATATCCGTAGACGAAATGGAAGCCCTAGAAAATGCTGCGAAAGCCTATGGACTCACAAGGGAAAACTATATTGAAAGCTACGCGATGTCTCTGGCCGATGCTGCCGCTTATGTTTCTATTCAAAAACTGCATGTCAGAGAGCGGTTTGTAAAGTTGATGGAAAGTTGTGCTCTTAAAGACGGAGAGTGCTGCCGCGAGGAAGCTCTATTGATCAGTTCCATTGAGATTGCGAATGCAGGCAAGGGTAGGATTCTCTCAATGCCGCTTAAAAATCGCCCAATCCTGTCGTCACAGATTCTTTTCGTTGACTCGACTTATAATCCCAAAAAGAATGAGCTGGACAGAAACTATGACGAGATGAACAGAATAGTTGAAATGGCTGGGTTCGAGCTCATCTATGTGCCAAAGGTCGCGATGGATTTTAAGGTTATGAAGAAGAGTGAAGACATAAAGAGGCTTCTATCAATCGTCAATCCCACTTTGAGTGAAAGCTCCCTTGTAAACAAAGTGATGTCCCTGCAGGATATGGATTCAAGATATTTCTATCTTCAGGTATTGAATGGCAAGTTGCAAATGGACATCACGATTCTGCGGCCATCTTGGCTTATTAGACTGCCCAATAGCGTGGTTAGTGGTATGGGTTATGCAAACTATCTATGCTTTGATGTTGATATGAACGCCATAAAGGGGCAACTGATAGAGTTTATAAAAGAATTGAACAAGCGTCAAAACCCTTATATTGTCCTTGTCAATCGTCATACGAACCGTTCCAAAGATTTCCTTTACGGAGGTTTCCATAAAGCTCTTCTGGACGTAATGGCCTCGGATATGGTTGAACTTTGGGAGGTTAGGGTATATGTCCGTGCTGGAGTTAAATTCGTTATGGACAAGTCGGAACCAGGAAAGAAATACTCCGTAGAGATTTGCAAAGGCCGTGCCTCATATCCCGTCCTTATTAATGGACGCGAAGCGGCTTTCTATCTGTTGCTGCTATGTGGCTCCGCTAGTTCTCAAAGAGGCATTGATTTTGAGTATGACCGGGAGAAAAGTAAAAAGGTTCAAGCACAATTCATAGAGGCTTATCAATTGGTCAGTAATCGGGATGAGCACTTCCCAGACATAACGTTATCATCTACATTCCGCCCGATCAAAACCAAGGTTATGAAGAGACTTGAAGAGTGCGGGATAAAAGGCGAACTACACCTATTTAAACCGACAAGGACAGGGAAGAATACATATTACATTCCTGTTAATTCGGAAAATGTCAAAATAATCAGTAAGGAAGGTTCAACGCCATTATTAAATTCAACTATATACCAGACTTTTTGCAGGCTGTCTAATGAAGGTAACAATATCGCAGTTGACTAGCATAGCACGTGTAGTTGCATAACAATAATATTGCCGTCACACCTTTTCATCATCTGCAGGCTCGCTGCCGCGGGCATTATTTGCGTGAACTAACATATACTGCGAATTTTGAGAATATGTCGGCATAAAAAAACGTACTGAGTACGACGTGATGCCTATGGATAATGCCGACTATGGTTTCCGGTTCGGTTCCATAGTATGTATACGGACCGTACTTCGCATTGTACATAAGAGCACCTTCTGGGGTACCAAACAATTGGAGGAACCTGATTGGTACACAAAAGGCATCTATGAGGTACCGAGCTGGCTGATGGTGACAGAAAGGCCGAGATACCTTTCACATGCGTTACACGAAATCCTTACCTATAGGTGAATCCCACGCTCGACCCAAGAATTTTGGTAACGTGCAAAATTCTGGTTGAGCTGGGGATCACCTATCCTTAAGGTTTCATTTACCTAAAATTTCGCTTCGGCGCTTCGGCAAGCTCAGCGACCGCAAGTTCGACACCAGGCAAACACGTTGACAGCAGCGGTCGGTGAGCCTGTCCAAAACACGAACTAAGCGATCAAGGGCCAAGAGTCACTAAAGACTCTCAATATTCTTCTCGTTGAAGAGGTTCTTGCCATCGGCGGTGTAGGCGTACTCGATTCGGTCGGCGTAGCGCTTCTCGACCTTGCCGCGCACGATTTTCATCGTGCTGTTCACAAGACCGTTCTGCTCGGTGAACGGTTCAGGCAGCACTGCCACGGCGGCCGGCAGCCACCTTTCCGGGAACATCCCCTCGTGAGAACCGCCCTTCCTGTAAGAGTCAATCTCCTCCTGAATCTTCCCGAGCATCGCCTCCTTACCCCCGCGCGAAGCCGGATCCAGACCCTTCGAGGAAACATATTCCTTGAGAGCGTCCTTCGCCGGGACTATCAGGACAATGGTGTAAGGATCCTGGTTGTTGTGCAGGATGACCTGCTCGATGAACTTTGAGCCGTCGGTCAGGGAGTCCTCGAATCCTTCCGGACTGTACTTCTCTCCGTCGGAGGAAATCAGCAGGGACTTGAATCGACCGACAACGTAAAGATATTCAGAATCATACATATAGCCCATGTCTCCGGTGTGCAGCCAGCCGTCCCGCAGCGCCTCCGCCGTGCCCTGAGGATTCTTCCAGTAGCCGGCCATCACGTTCTCGCCGCGCACCACAATCTCACCCTTGGTGCGGAGCGGGACTTCCTTGCCGGCCTCGTCGCAAATCTTGATGTCAAGCGGCTTCACGACGCGTCCGGAAGAGCCGAACATGGCGTGGCCGGTGGAGTTGGCGGAGATGATAGGCGTAGCCTCGGACACCCCGTAGCCCTGAAACATAGGGATGCCGATGGCACAGAAATACCTCTGAAGCTCGATGTCCAGAAGGGCGCCGCCGCCGACAAAGAACTCCATCCTGCCACCGAAGCCCTCACGGACTTTCTTGAATATGATCTTGTCGAACAAGGCCATCAACGGCTTTTTCCAAAGCTGTAGGACACCGCCGCGGTTGTAATATTCCTTGTTGTAGGAGATAGCGAGGTTCAGGGCGAAATTGTAGAGTTTCTCGACTTTCGGACCCTGCTTGTGTATGGTGGTCTCGACGTTCTTCCTGAAGTTTCGGGCGAGCGCCGGAACGGACAGCATCACGTGCGGACGGACTTCCTTGATCGCTATAGGAATATTCCTGAGCGTGGCGAGCGGATTGGCTCCGATGGGGACTGTGGCGATGCTGCCGCAGTAGGACATCATCGTGTAGAATCCGGCCACGTGCGCGAAGCAATGGTCAAGAGGCAGGATGATGAGCATCGTGGAGTCAGGCTTGACACTGATCACGGAATGGGCCTGCTCGACGTTGGCCGTGTAGTTGCGGTGCGTAAGCAGAACGCCTTTAGGGTCTGCTGTGGTGCCGGAAGTGTAGCTGATCGTGGCATAGTCGTCAGGCTGGACGGAGTTGTAACGTTCCTCGAACTCGGCCTTATGTCCGAACAGATAGCTGTCTCCGAGAGCCTGAACCCACTCCATAGAGACTTCCTTGGCGTTGGCGGCCGGAATGTCATCCAGGACAATCACTTTCTCGACGCAGTCCAGCTGCGAGATTATCCTGCGAATCTTCGGAAGCTGCTGTCCGGAGACTATCACGAACCTTGATTCGGAGTGCTGAATCCTGAAAGTCAAATCGTTGCTTTCCTCCAGCTTTATGGAGAGCGGAACGCTCACACCGCCGGCATAGAGGATGCCAAGCTCGGCGAGAATCCACATGTTCCTGCCCTCGGACAGAAGAGACACCCTGTCTCCCTTGGCCAGTCCCATGGCCATCAGTCCGGCTCCGATGCGGCAGCCTTCCTTGCGGGTCTGCTCGAATGTGGTCTCGGTCCATTTTCCGTCAACCTTTTCGCGTAGGAAGACGTGGGATGAGAACTCGCGGGTATATTTCTCCACGAATTCGATTATTGTCGGTCTTGCAGATGACATATTAAGAAGTGTTTATAATCTTTGTCAAAACCGCGGCAGGGAATGAACTTTTCCTGCCGCTCGCCAAGAAGTCATTATTCTTCAATCTGCCGGATTTCCGGGAAGAGTCCGAAGAGTTCGGCGTCTATCCTGTCGGTCACTGTCTGGAAGTCCTCCGGACGGTTCTCGAACTTGATGCTGTCCACATCGACTGTCAGAAGATGGCCGTCGTAGCCGGAAATCCACTCTTCATAGCGCTTGTTGAGGCCGGTGAGGTAGTCGATCCTGATGCTGCTTTCATATTCCCTGCCCCTCTTCTGGATCTGGGCCACCAGATTCGGGATGGACGACTTAAGGTAGATGAGCAGGTCGGGCTTGCTGACCAGCGACATCATCAGGTCGAAGAGGTCAGAGTAGTTCTCGAAATCCCTTGTGCTCATCAGACCCATGTCGTGAAGGTTCGGGGCGAATATGCGGGCATCCTCGTAGATTGTCCTGTCCTGAATGATGACATCGCTGCATCTTGAGATGTCCACGACATCCTTGAACCTCTTGTTCAGGAAATAAATCTGAAGATTGAACGACCAACGCTCCATGTCGGCGTAGAAATCGGAAAGATAAGGGTTGAAGTCAACCGATTCGAATTTGGGCGTCCAGCCGTAATGGGCCGCCAGCATCTTTGTCAGGGTGGTCTTGCCGCTGCCTATGTTGCCTGCTATCGCAATGTGCATATCCTTGATGTTTATTTTATTCCGTCATCCGTACGGGAAGTGTTCATATTCAGAACAATCCCACCACAAAAATAACATTATTTTTCCAATGGGAAAAGTCCGTAGAGCTCGGCGTCGATCCGGTCGGTGACGGATGCGAAGTCCTCCGGACGGTTCTCGAAGTCGAGACTGTCGGTCTCAATGGTCAGAACCTTGCCGTCATATTCACTTATCCACTTGTCGTAGCGGTCATTAAGGCCGCCGAGATATTCAAGGCTCATGCTTTGCTCGTAGTCGCGGCCGCGCTTCTGAATCTGCGCCACGAGGTGAGGCACCGATGACTTGAGGTAGATCAGAAGGTCGGGTCTGCGCACTGTCGCGGCCATCACGTTGAAGAGTTCCATGTAGGTCTCGTAGTCGCGCCTGGAGAGGTTGCCCATGGCGTAGTTGTTGGCCACGAAGATGTGCACGCCCTCGAAGAGCGTCCTGTCCTGGATGACCACGTCCTTGCTTTTGGCTATTTCCAGCACGTCCTTGAACCGCTGGGCGAGGAAATAGGTCTCCAGATTGTACGACCAGCGGGGAATGTCCTTGTAGTAGTCCTCCAAGTAGGGGTTGTAGGTCACCGACTCGTACTTCG
>CAVFNP010000047.1:0-6783 GCA_963624185.1 Firmicutes bacterium CAG:460
GCCCTGAAGGCTACCGCCTTCCGACGAGGGACGAGTTCGAAGCTCTCTCTCGTAATCATATGCTCTTCCACGCTCCATTGTACTATGACGGTTTTCGGTTTTCCGGAAGCAGAGTCTTGACAGATGAGTTAAGAGTGCCGTCAATTTTCCTTCCGTTTAGCAGACACGGAGAGTTAAGGTATGGTACCTATTATTGGATCTATTCCACGAATATTCCCGCTACTGATATTCCTACATTCTATTTAGATGATATGCCTCCCGGTATGCGTACCCCCTCAGGGTGGATTCGGGAACATACGTACTATTCCTCTGAACGAACTGGAATCCGCTGCGTGAAAGATTAGAGCTTTCGATAACTGACAATCCCGGGCGTTTTCACACGCTCGGGATTATTTTATCTATTTGCTGACAAAGCGTTTCTGATCATAGATTCGCAGCCGGAGAGAATGTCTTGAAATGTAGTTTCGAAATCGCCCGTATACCATGGATCTGCCACGTCGCGCCCGCTGCCTGTATAAGACATCAGAAGGTGAATCTTTCCCTGCGGATCCGATGGGATTATGCGTCTTATCCAGCTGAGATTAAGCCTGTCCATACAGATGATACGATCGAACCTGTCGTAGTCTTCGCGTCGAATCTGTCGGGCTGTCTTGTCCTCATCGAAAACTACGCCGTGCTGCCTAAGGCAGCGTCTTGCCGGCGGGTATATGGGATTGCCGATTTCTTCCGTGGAAGTGGCGGCGCTTTCGACGTAATATTCGCCCTCAAGCCCATTGGCCTGTAAAAGCGCCTTGAAAATAAATTCCGCCATAGGCGAGCGGCAGATGTTGCCGTGACACACAAAGAGGACTCTAATCATAACTGCGCAAAAATAGAAAAAATTGTCCGAGGAGGATTCATACTTTCTTCTTCGGCTTTGAGGAAAAATGTATAAATTTGCCAAAAGGAATTTGAATATGTATATGAAGAGAACTGAAACAAATGTGGCTAAACCATTCATTAAATGGGTTGGGGGGAAGACTCAGCTTCTCGATGATATCAAAAAATCATTACCTGAAGACTTGAACAAGAGAGATGGTATGACTTACGTCGAACCATTTGTAGGGGGAGGTGCTGTCTTGTTTTGGATTCTTCAGGAATATCCCAATATCAAAAAGGCCGTCATTAATGATGTCAATGCGGAACTTATTTGCACATATCGTGTAATAAAGAATGATGTTGGCTCACTGATAGCTGAATTAAATAAATTGCAGGCAGAATATCTGCCACTGTCTGCTGACGAAAGAAAGAAGTATTTCCTTACACAGCGTTCGCTATTCAATGCTAAATCTACTGCGGATGTTCAAACTGCGGCTCTCTTCATCTTCCTGAACAGGACCTGTTTCAATGGTTTGTACAGAGTGAATTCAAAGGGTGAGTTTAATGTGCCTCACGGCAAATATTTGAACCCGAAGATCTGCGATGAGGCGACATTGAGAGCAGATTCTGAACTTCTTCAAAAGGTGGAAATTCTTTGCGGTGACTTTGCTCAGACTGGAAAGTATGCCGGACAAAATGTGCTTTATTATTTCGACCCTCCATATCGTCCGCTCTCGGAAACATCAGCATTTACATCGTATGCCACCGGAGGTTTTGATGACGGCGAGCAGACGAGACTTCGGGATTTTTGTGCTGAGATTGCCAAAAATAAGTCGATGTTCGTAGCAAGCAATTCAGACCCCCGGAATGTGGACAGTGAAGACAAGTTCTTTGACAATCTCTATGAAATGTTCAATATCAAGAGAGTTTCTGCTGCCAGAATGATAAACTCTAAAGGTGATGGACGTGGTGCCATTTCCGAAATAATGATTTCAAATGTTTCGGGAGCATATTAATATGAGAAATTTCGATGAGTGGCTTGCGACATTTCGTCCGTCAATATCCGATTACAAATACTATGTGGACTTCAATAAGGTTTTCGCAAATGTGGAGGCTATTAAGATACCGCTGAATATTCTTAATTCTCTTATTGGCTCCAGGAACATTGAGAAAGACTTTGAAGGCATACTTGAGAAATATCCTGAAACGCTGACGTGTATTCCTATACTTTTGGCTAAGCGCGAGTTGGATATCATGGCTATGGATCAGGAAGGGCAAGTTGAATTTCATTTCAACGAATTCAACTGTCCGATTCCGGAATATACCAAATTTATGCGTAAGACAGGGCTGTTTGATTTGATACAGAACCACATTGTCAACAATCTGGTAGATTATGTTACGGGCATTGAAACTGGGCTTGATTCAAACGGCCGTAAGAATCGAGGAGGGTATCTCATGGAAGATCTCGTTGAAAGTTATCTTCGGAAGGCAGGACTCGTAAAAGGGGTAAACTATTTCAAAGAAA
Organism: Firmicutes bacterium CAG:460; assembly: GCA_963624185.1. Classification (GTDB taxonomy): domain Bacteria; phylum Bacteroidota; class Bacteroidia; order Bacteroidales; family UBA932; genus Cryptobacteroides. The sequence continues at coordinate 2,384 of CAVFNP010000047.1, forward strand.
TGTACATTCACGAGATTGAACAGAAATGGGGCGTTGATCTTTCTTCGATTTCAAATAAAGGCAGTGCCGAGAAACGTTTTGACTTCGTTGTCAAGGGAAGGAATACTATTTACGGGATAGAGACAAACTTTTATACCAGTAGCGGTTCAAAACTCAATGAAACTGCCAGGAGCTATAAGACCATCACAATGGAAACGAAAGATCTTGATTATTTCAAATTCGTATGGTTTACAGATGGTTTGGGGTGGATAAGTGCAAGGAACAATCTGAAAGAAACTTTCGATGTACTTGAACATTTGTATTGTATTCGTGATTTGGAGAATGATATTATAGGAAAAAAACTTATATAGCGATCGGAGGATGAACAAAATGAGTTGTTGGAAGAACAAAACTTACTTAACGAGGTAAATAAAGAATCAATAAGGTATCCGCAATTGGCCGGAAAAGGAGAGATGGTTCAAGAGAAAACGAACAATCAGAAAGCCTTTATGTTCGGTGAACTTCTTGACAAGTTGAAGGAACATCGTAATATATTTGAGATAGTGTCAGCTGCTACTTTTCGAGGAAGATGATAACCCCCTTTTATAAATCAGAAGATAAAGACTTTACCCTTCTGAAAGGTGATTGTATCGAGCTTATGAATTCATTTGATTTCAAGTTTGATATGATTTTCGCTGACCCTCCGTATCACCTTTCAAACGGTGGTATAAGTGTGCAAAGTGGCAGAATGGTTTCCGTCAACAAGGGAGATTGGGATAAATCGAATGGGTATGAGGCAGATTATCAGTTTGACAAGTCATGGATCTCCGCTTGCAGGGAGAAGTTGAAGAGTAATGGTTCTATATGGATTAGTGGAACATACCATAATATATTTTCGGTTGCAAGATGTCTTACTGAGCTTGGTTTCAAGATCCTGAACTGCATTACGTGGGAGAAAACTAATCCGCCGCCAAATCTTTCTTGTAAATACTTCACCTATTCTGCTGAATATATTTTATGGGCTAGAAAGGAGCAGAAAGTTCCTCATTACTTTAATTATGAACTGATGAAGTCCATCAACGGCGGCACACAGATGCGTGATGTGTGGCGTCTTCCGGCCATCGCCCCGTGGGAGAAATCTTGTGGTAAACATCCTACCCAGAAGCCGTTATGTGTGTTGTCGCGTATTATACAGGCGTCTACGCAACCTGGCGCATGGATTCTTGATCCGTTCACCGGAGGCAGTACTACAGGAATTGCTGCCAGTTTGTTGGGCAGACGGTTTCTTGGCATTGACAACTGCGAGAAATTCCTCGAACTGAGCAAGGCGCGTCGAGAGGAATTGAACGACATGTCAGTCAGAATTGATTATCTTGAGCGTCTCCAGAAACAAGCAAAGCTTTTCGAAGATAATGAAGTGCGTGTTCTTAGCGAAAAGTCTGCTTGCTATGGTACGGAGTTACCATTTTAGTCCTATAATGTAATGTGGGCGCGCGAGGAATTATCGCTGATTCTTTCCTTGAAGTTGGTGTCGCTATGTTGAGCAGTGTATTTTTAATGGATGGAGAGATTCAGGCAAATGTCCGGATTATGAAGGCCTTCTCGACTGCAAGAGGATAGAGGCGGTGATGAATAAACTCGATGAAACATCTGCAGACAAGAAATGCGGCATATTCTTCGACGGACAGATATTCGATTCCTACACCTTCGTCGCCGACCGCATCCGAGAATCGAAGTCCAGGGTCTTCAGGAATTCGCACGACCGATTCCTGATTATTGATGACAAGGTCTACCATTTCGGTGCATCAATCAAAGACCTCGGGAAGAAATGGTTCGCCGTTAACTTGATGACGGAATACACGGCTGATGAACTGCTACGCCGTCTGTAGTGACTTCACTCTTTATAATATAAAGCGGTCAAGCTCGTCTTCTTTCGCTGACACGATTGCTCAGGGGTGGAAGTTCAACAACTGGCCGGAGCCGAAGATAGAGGAGCGTTTCCAGCCGGATATGGTAGATTTGACGTTGTTTCTTGATAGTGTTGGTAGTGTTGGTAGTGTTGGTAGTGCGGAAAACAAGATTATTTTTCATATCTTTGGCCATTGGCCGATTAACAACTAACCTTTATACTGCAGTGTTTATGAAAAAGTATTTGAAATCTGTTGTAAAGTTGATTGCTGTCTTGCTCTCTCTCTTTGCGGCTTGTTCTTGCTCGAAAGAACTTACAGAAGACATCGCTCCGGTTCCACATGCGAAAGGAACCGTAACCCTCACTCTAAGCATGGCTGAAACCAAAACTTCACTCTTTAATGATAAGAGTGTTCTCTGGTCAGAAGGAGATAAGGTCTTGATAAACGATGTCTTGTACGATGTCTCCATAAGTGAAGATGACCCTGCGAAGGCAACGGTGGAAAATGTCGCTGAAGCTGATGCGTATTATGCCATATATGTGTATTCCTGGACAGATAACAAGAACCCGCAATATTGGCATTATAATACCGGGGAAGATGCGAATTCTCCTTATTATGTCCTGTCGCTTCCTTCTGTTCAGCATTATCAGGAAGGCACTTTCGCCCAGTACACGAACCCTATGGTGGGGTATGGTAAGGACACGAATATAAAGTTCCATAATCTTGGTTCTGTGGTGAAGATAGGCCTCACAGGAAATGGGGAAACCATATCTAATGTCAAACTTCTGTCCAATGGTGGGGCTTCGATAGGTGGCTTTATTAAGGTCGCGGAGTCTCAGTTTATCTCAGGCATATACTCTGATGCTGTTGTTGACACGAATTATTCAAGTTATGACGCTGTGAACATCAGTTGTGAAAGTTCTTCGGCGGTTCTTTCTTCTACTCCGACTTGGTTTTATTTCGTAACCATACCGTTTTCAGACGAATCCGGAATAAGCATAGCGGCAGAAGACACTGAAGGAAACGTTTTTACATATTCCAAGACAGATTCTTTTTCAGTAGGAAGAAGCGAAATCATAGAGATGCCTTCTCTTGAATTTTCTGCTTTTAAGGCTGTCGAACTTTCACTAAATGAAGGGACTTCTGCTGTTTCTATATCAGTGGATGCAGTCTCTGAACCAGGGACGTCACTTCGTGGTACAGTAGTGTCGTCTGCGACATGGGAACGCTATATTAGCGCCTATGAAAATGATGAACAAAGCTTAGCTCAGGATTTTATCGATGTGTCCTCTTCCGTACAATATTTTCTCTCTGGAGAAACGGCGGAGTTTGACAAAGCGCGCAATTATGTGGGAAACATGGTGGCTATCGCTCCGCAGACCTCGTATAAGGTCATAGTTCAGTATTGTCTCGGAATCTATGGTGTAGGCAAATGTGCAGTTCTTGATGTAACTACGCCTTCTGCCTCAGGAGATGCTCCTGCTCTCGAATTGGATATAGAATCGATAACTTTCAATGAGATACAAGCGAAAATCATCGCGTCGGATGCTGCGAACATTTCTCTTTGGCTATTCTCAAAAGCGGAGTATGAAGCTTTAGGAAAGACCGATTCGGAAATTATGAAAGACTATGGCAAGCCTTTAAGTGAAGAAGAAATCGCTAATGCGAACTCCGACGGTTGTTCATGGCACTGGTGGAGTCTTTCTCCATCTACCGATTATGTTATTCTTGTAGTCGCGACTTCGGCTACCGGCGCGGAAACTGTCGTTAAAAAAGAACTCTCTACTTCTTATTATATATTTGATCCTGAAACCGTTGAATTTGAAACTGTTACTGTTCATGGTAAACTGGTTACGAATTTGTTTTACGCATTTAGGAGCATATCATCTGCTCTGGCGGAAATGACTTTCAGTGAACTTACTGTAAAGAAGGTTTCTGGAATGGACGTGTTCGTTATAGAGAATCTTTTCAAGGGGAATGCCGATTTGCAGAATGTCGGTTTCGTGGACAAGGACGGTGATTATTTGACCATCATAGACGCCCGTGATGCTTCCGCTGTGGATGTTTTATTTGCGATGAATGATATCGGCATATATAACACTATATATTATGGATTCTCTTCTCCTTGTCGTTTCGGGTGTTATGCTACCTATAATAAAAATGTTTCCCGTGAAGACTATCCTTTGGGCGTATATGACTGCGCTTCTAAGAAGATAGAAATCAATTCTTTGGTAATGGGGGACGGACTACGGCTGTACGGCGTATATTCTCTTACTCTTGACATGTCCGAAAACCCGTCTTCTGACGAGGATGCTCAGGCTCTTTCGATAGAAAGTTTCTCGAAGTCCAAAGGAAATTGGTGATGTATCGTTAAAAACTAAAAGCGATGAAAAGAAACGCGTTTTTTTTATTGATTGCGGCTATCCTTATAGGAGGATTTTGGTCTTGCGATCCAGAACAAGTCCCAGACCCGGATTCTACGGAGCAGACGGATAAAGATAAAGACCCGGA
>CAVFNP010000047.1:6871-8067 GCA_963624185.1 Firmicutes bacterium CAG:460
GATCCGGAACCGGAAGTGAAGGGTTATGTCGAACGTCCGCAGACGCTCAAAGAGAACCCCGACTGGAAGTATGTTGAGCATCGAGGAACGACATATAGGACCAAACAGGAGGTTCGCAATTACGAAGCCTGCTATGATACACGTCGTCATAATCCGATGTGGGTGGCGTTTCCGTGTCATTCCATTTATCAGGAAGGCGGAAATACGCGGCCTAAAGTAGATCCTTTTAGGCCAGATCCGGACATTCCGGAGTCGGAACAGTCCAGAATCTATGCCGATGACTGGAACAATTGGCCGAACAATACCTCTTTTTTCTGGAGCGGACTGCCCGATGGGACTTATACTACGCGAGGGCATCTTCTCGGCTCGGCCGATAGAGGAGCAGGGCGTAAGGATGTGCTCTTCGATTTGAATGTTCAGACTTTCTATGCGACAAATGTCGCCCCGGAGGCTTATCTGAATGACCTCGGCGACGGGAATTACACTTCAAGCCACTGGGGATTGGTGGAGCGTCTGCGTCAGGATAGTTGGACTTGTTCCGATACGCTTTACATCGTCATTGGCTGCGATTATCAGCAGGGTTGGACAGTCAATGACAATGTTCGAGGCAAAAATGTATATGAAGGCTCAAAGGAGTGCGCCATGCCTTCCGCTCGTTATCTTGTAGCATTACGCACTAAAGCGGGAAACAGCGGAAAACCGATTTGGAAATGCTCTGCCGATGAGGTGATGGCGATAGGCTTCTGGTTCCCGCAGCGTTTCTATGAGACGAAGATTACTGAGCTTCCCCCATTGGCCGATTATATCTATTCCGTATCTGCGATAGAAAGAAAAATCGGAGGAGATTTCAGTTTCTTCCCGCTTGCTCCTGAGGAGGTTAAGGACAGTTATAGTATTTCAGATTGGCCGGGACTTGCAGCTATTGCAGGCACTCCGACCAAGCCCGCAGATGACGGTCTGAGCACGGAAGACTTCACTTCCGGAGGTGCGGTCTCGTGGTAAGCACTGTCATGGACTGTTCTGATAAAGCATATACGACGGAGAGCGTGGAGTGGGCGATGTTGTTTGTGAGCTGATGTTTCTGTGCCTTCAACTTGCTTTCTATCTGCTCCCTCACTCTCCGGGATTCCGTCGCTGCGCTCCGGCTTCCCTGCTCGCCTGCGGCGGGGCGTTGCAAAGCACAAAAAAATCAGCGT
>CAVFNP010000048.1:0-8029 GCA_963624185.1 Firmicutes bacterium CAG:460
AGCTTCGACATTGATGGCTTCCCCGCTTGGATTATAGTATGGAAGGGCGGCGTCTTCTTCGCTGAGGTGAAATGCGGCGAATTGTCCGGCAGTGATGCTTCGTTGCGGAGCATCGAACACCACGTAAAGTGCATGCTCGCGCCTTATCAGTGTGGCCTCCTGCAGTGGCTGACGGTAGCGTATGCGGGCACGTACGCGGCGTGTCTGGCCGACTTGAAGTTCATAGCAGGCCCTGATGTAGTGCAGTTCGTTCAATTCGAGGCGCATCACGCTTCTATAGAGGCCTTTATGGTTTTCGCCTTCGCCCACGTAGACTTTATTGTTCGCAACATCTGTTTCTATTACGAATAGAGGAAACTGATGACCTCCTATGCACAATCCCTTTCTCTGTCCGAGGGTGTAGAACTGGGCACCGTCGTGCTGTCCGGCCACTACGCCCCAAGGATTTGCTTTATTTCTGGTTTTCTTTATGTGTTTATGGCCGCTGCGATAGGTCTCTGTCTCAAAGACTATGCTTTCATAAGTTATGGGCTGGGACAGAAAATCGAGCGTCTCATCTGTAATACTCTCCGGATGTCCTTCACCGAGAGCGGCTTGTACATTGGATAGCAGCCTTTGCTGCTCATTATAGAGAGGGGAATCCGTGTAGAAACGGTCGAATACCTCTATGGTCTCGCCTTTTTTGGGCAGGAGCTTTTGCTGCAGAAATACAGGAAGGTCAACTTTGCCCACAAAACAGATTCCCTGCGAATCCTTCTTCTCTGCAGACGGAAGGTCATTCTCTTTGGCTATCCTGCGGACTTCATCCTTACACAGGTCGCCAATCGGGAAAATAGCCGCTTCCAGTTGATTCTGCGACAGTTGGCACAGAAAATAGCTTTGGTCTTTACCCGGATCCACTCCCTCGAGAAGAGAAAAGGTCCCGTCCGGATTCTCGCGCTTGCGGCAATAGTGACCCGTGGCCACATGGGTGGCGCCGAGTTTGCGGGCCGCCTGAAGAAAGGCATCGAATTTAATCTCGCGGTTGCAGAGAACGTCCGGATTAGGCGTGCGGCCTTTTTCGTATTCGCTGAACATATAGTCTACGACCCTCTGGCGATACTCGTTGCTCAGATCCACGAAATAGAACGGTATGCCTATCTTTCTGGCCACCATTTCAGCCACGAACCTGTCTTCCTCCCATTCACAGTCTCCGTGCAGCGTGCCTTCCGTGTCATGCCAATTCTGCATGAACATGGCGAACACGTCATAGCCCTGCTGCTTGAGAAGCAGAGCCGCCACACTTGAATCCACACCGCCGGATAGGCCAACGCATATTTTCATAATCAGCTCTTTATGTTGTTTATCAGCACTTTTTTATATGCCAATCTTTCCAGCTCCAGACTTGCTCCGATCCTGAAGAAAACCGTGTATGCGCGGGAGAGGCAATAGAATCCACGTGCCGTCTGTGTCTCTATGTTCTCGTGGCGTAAAAGCCCCAGGGTTGCAAGAGCGCAGCTTTCCAAAGTGTCGGAGAGCCTCTTGCCTTTTTCCTGGTCAAGACCGGCGAGTTCATAGAGTATATGCTCATCCATATCGTCCCAACCGCGTGAGCCATAGTAGAAGGAGTATGGCTTATCGCAATATTTTTCCCAATTGCGGTCCCACAGGTTGGCAACACCCATACCCAGAAAGGCAGCCCACGCGAGGGCGGCTTCGCTATAGTCGTTGAAGTTCTCCACTGCGTCGGCTATGTAGTCTTTAATGTATTCCTCCCATTTGGCTTCTATGTCGGGGCTTTCCAGCAGCCCTTCTTTAAGATAACCGGCTCCCTGACATACTTTTATCAATCCGTCCTGAAGGGTGTTTTCAAATGAGTCTAAAAACTGGCTGTCTTCCATTTTTATTTTTTGATATTGCAGTATTCCTTCAGTCCGGCGGCAAGAATATCCAGAGCCTTCTCCATTTGGCTCACTTCGAGCACATAGGCTACACGAATCTGATTCTTTCCGCATTCCGGGTCTTTATAGAAGGAGGCGATAGGGGTCACCATAGTGGTGGCGCCGTCAAGTGAAAAATCAGTGAGCATCCAGCGAGTGAAGTCCTCCGCATCTTCTACCGGCAGAGAGGCTATGGCGTAAAAAGCACCTTTAGGCGTGGGGGCATAGACTCCTGGAATCTCGTTAAGTTTGCGAACTGTAAGATCGCGCCTGCGTATATATTCTTCCTTCACTTCGTCAAAGTAACTCTGAGGAGTGTCCAATGCGCCCAGTGCTGCATATTGGCCCAGAATAGGAGGGCAGAGGCGGGATTGTCCGAACTTGAGGGCCGCGGCGATCACGTCTTTGTTGTGGGATATGAGGCAGCCGATGCGTACGCCACACAGATTGTATCTTTTGGATACGCTGTCCACAAGTATTACATTCTGATCCATATCAGGGAGTTCAAGTGCGCTGAAGTGCTTTTCGTTCGTATAGCAGAATTCGCGGTACACTTCGTCGCAGATAAGGAACAGGTCGTGCCGGCGGCAGAACTCTCCGAGTGAAAGCATTTCTTCTTTGGAGAAAAGCTTGCCGGAAGGATTGCAAGGGTTGCTGATGAGCACGGCCTTGGTTCGCGGCGTGAGTACTTTCTCCCATTCCTTGATGTCCGGAATAAGGAAGCCGTCCTTGATGTCGCTGTGAACCGCCACCAAATTGATTCCGTTAATGTAGCAGAATGTCTTGTAGTTGGTATAGAAAGGCTCCACGACCATAATGTCGTCGCCTTCGTCCGCCACTATCTGTATGGCTTCGGAAAAGGCTTCGGTGCCGGCTACGTTGATAAGGATCTCATCTTCGGAGATGTTCAGTCCGAGCTTTTTATAGTACTTTTCGACCATATCGCGACGGAGCTGAATCATGCCGGCGGAATTGGTATATGGAAAATGGTCTACTTCCCGGCACTTGTTTATGATGCCATCTATGGCGCATTGCGGACTTTTGATGTCCGGAGCTCCGACATTCAGATGGTAAACTTTAGTGCCGCGAGCCTTTGCGGCATCTGCGAGCGGAACAAGTTTTCGTATGGCGGACGCAGGCATCTGCGCAGCTTTGTCGGATATTTTCATATTGTTTTGATGAGTTCTATGTTGTTGTTATTCAGGATATTCAAGCCGAGTCCCATCTCTGCGGCCTTCAACTCCATTACCTGGTATATTCTGCCTGAGGTGAATGGATCGCCGCAATTGATGCTGAGGCTTATCTTTCCGTCGTTTTCAGTATATCGCACACTATCTTTCCCGAAAACTGATTCTGCTGACCTTACGATGGCCTCGGCCTGCAGATGATGCACTTTGTACGAGGCGTCGAAAGTCTTTGAGAGGGTCTTTTTGAGCAGGGAATCAAGCGCTGGTCTTGCGGCGCTGTGTTTTACCGTGGCGCCTTCTCTTCCGAAAATCTGCTCGTATCGGGTTTCAAGATAGTTGTCAGCCATATTATTTTCTTTTGAAAAGCAACAGGGCGGCGGAGCCTAAGCTCTCAGGGACGGAGATAAGTTCCGGCGTGTGTGCAGGTACATAGATGAATTTCCATACCAGGTATCCTATCCCGGCCAGTAGTATGATACACAGCAGGATCTTTGGAAGCGGTGATTTTTTCTTCGCTACGAACGGGTCTGTTCCGGGAAGAAGCTTAGGATATTTGGCGAGAGATGTAAGCGTGGCGCCGAACAGGCTGTTGACAATCACTGAAGAGTTGATGGCCCAGCCATTGGCATTGAGGATAGGTCCGAGGTTGCGCTTGCGTAGTTTGACCCAGGCCAGGAACATGGATGGTCCGGAGATTACAAGGCAAAGTCCCACGATTACAAGCAACAGTGTGTACCAAGGTTTTACAAGGGCGGATACGGCGTTCAGGATGACTCCGGCGCCTACTCCTATACCGGCGGTAAGTGCCACGAGCGTGGTAGGATCGAACGCTTTCTTTCCGGTGGAAACAGGTGCGGCCGCAGGAGTTCCTGCGTTATTGGCCAAATCGTTAAGTCCTGTCGACACCTTGCTCTCTTTTTCTGCCGCGCGTTTGTTGATGCGCTCGCTTATGGCTTTCGAGAATTTCTTGTATGGGTGGAAGAATGCCTGGCGCACGCTTGTCGGATTGTCGATGATCTTGGTCACGGTAGCGTCATAGTCCACTCCGTCGCGGTCGTAGAACACGGCGTTCATTCCTACGCACAGATTGTCAGTGTCGCCATTGGTAAGAACCGCGGCTATATTGGCAGTGCGTCCGGTCTTTTTCGATACGCAGTCACAGTAGATGATGTACATTCCGCTGAGAGGCGCCATAGTCGACTGCTTGCCCATGTCACTGATCTTGATGCAGAGCTTGAGACATCTCTGGTCTATGTAAAGCACACCGGCGTCGAATACGGCCTTCTGCTCTCTGTCGTAAAAGGCCCCGAAGATTACGAAGTTGTTAAGGAATTCATAGATATAGCGATAGATAAGAATGAGATTATGCACGTTCTCAATCTGTGAAGCCTCTTCGCTGAGTGCGCAGTCCTTCCCTATAAGAGAGAGTATGTCAGATTTCTTGTTCTCGCCAATCAGCTCTTCAATCGCTTCTATGCCAAGTCCTTCCACCTCGGCTCCGGTCTTGGATGCCTTCCATTTCTTATATGATGCGAGCTTGCCTGTTATCTCCTCCCATTGCGCACGTGAAAGAGTCTGTGCATTAGGATACTCTCTGTCCAGAACTGTGGATTTCAGCGTCGCAAAAGCATCTGCCCATACAGGGTTGATGGCATCGAAATGAAGTAGTTTTTCTGCATTCGGATGAGAAAGTGAATCGGCGTTTTCCTTAGCCTGATCACTTTCCGGGGCATAAGCGTAGAAGTCGCAAAGCTTGAAGTACTCATCTATTTTGCCTCCAAGCGCTTCGACTGCATCCAGAGCGGAGGAAGTAGCTTCTGCATATGGCAGGCTGTCTTCTCCAAGTGCCTTGTGCCAAGACAGATAGCCTTCAAGGGCTGTATAGAAGGCCTCTATGGTGGCGGCATCTATTCCGTCAGATCCGCTTCTGTCCTTAAGTGCAGGGAAACACTTCAGGCAGGCATCTATGGCTTTTCGTGCGGCAGCGTCATCTTCCGCCGAGTCCGGAACGATTATCCCGTCACCGTTGAATATGGTTTTTGCAAATATGGCGGAGGCATCCGATGAATCGGACAGGCTGATTTCTGCAGCTTCTTTCCCTAAACTTTTGAGTATCTGGGTGGCTCCGCGTTTCAGACGGGCTCCTTCCTCATTGGAAGAGTTGATGGCATCGAGCGGAAGGGTCTCACTTGAATTGAGAAGCAGGTCGCTCTCAGTTATAAGAGAGCATATTTTCTCGCAGGCGGCTACTACCTCTTTTACTCGGATTCTGCCGTCGTGGTCGCTGTCCAGAAGATTCAGAAATTCCTGATTGAATTCAAGTCCGCTGACCGGACAACTCAATGCCGTCCAAAGTTTTTGGTCCAATTCTGAAATGTGGGCGATGTCCTCGCCGCTGCTGATCCGTACTCTGGTTACCCCTCCGACGGAGCAAAATTTCCATGGATATGTGCTGCTGCTCATATTGATATGATTCTATTTTTGTTAAAAATTAAAATGCGCCCAAAGATAACGAAAAACTTCGGTATATTTGTAGGCTGAATATTATAGAAATAGAACATATATGAAAAAGTTTTTCCGTTATGCATTGCTGACCGCAGTGTCCGTGATGATGACTCTTCCTCTCTGTGGGCAGGAAAAGACCATTAAAAGAAAGGTGGCGATCGGCCGATTTTCGAATGAAACCCAGTATGCCAAGGGGCTTTTCTACGATAAGGAGAACGATCCTATGCGTAAACAGGCTCTTGACATTCTTTCGGCCAAATTGGCATCGAGCGGCAAGTTCATTCTTCTTGAAAGAGATGATCTCGATTTGCTGGTGAAAGAGGCCGGTGAGGGGATGAACAAGATAGGTGCGGATTATATCATACTTGGTTCCATAACTGAATTCGGAAGGAAGGTTCAGGGCGAGCAGAAGCTTTTCTCTTCTTCCAAGACTCAGACGGTGGAGGCCGGGGTGAGCATACGTCTGGTGGAGGTTTCGACAGGCATGATCATCTACTCCGACGAGGCTAAGGGATATGCCGAGACTACATCCAAGGAGACCCTGGGCTATGGCGGTGCCGCCGGTTATGATGCCACGCTCAGCGACAAGGCCATATCCGCGGCTCTTGGCCAATTGGTGGAGAACATCATCAACAAATGTATGGACAAGCCTTGGAAATCGTATTTCCTGTCAGTTGAAGACGGCTCATATATCATTTCAGGCGGTGCGTCACAGGGACTCGCGGCTGGGGATGTGTTCTCCGTATATAAAAAGGGAAAAGTGGTCAAGAATCCTCAGACTGGCCTTGACATAGAACTTCCGGGAACCAGGATAGGTGCGGTGACAGTCCTGCAGAGCGTTGGGGATACGCCTGAGAGCGAGATCTCATTCTGCTCATATGAGGGAGAAGGCATCGATGCAAGTACATTAGCAAATTATTATATATCAGATAAATAATTATGAAACGATTTTTAGTGGCCATAGTATTCGCACTTCTTTTGAGCAGTTGCGGAGTAGGTTCGTATACCGTATCATCAGGTAAGGAAGATGTAGGATATATCACTTTTGTAAGCAATAACCCCGGTCCCATTACGGTGACCGTAGACGGAACATCCTACGAGACCTCTTCAGTCAAGAACAGGGCGTGGCAGCCGGACAGGAAGATAAAGGAGACGGCCAAGTACGCCATTTCTCTTACTCCCGGCACGCACGAGGTGAGTGTCGTATCTTATGGCAAACAGGTGTATCAGAAAAAGTTGTTCATCTCAGCCACAGAACATAGAATCATAGAGTTATGAAAAAGGCGGCGGCAATTCTAAGCGTAGCGGTACTTTTAAGTTCCTGCGGCACCACTTCCCTGTATTATTGGGGTGGCGAGCAGAGCGGTGCTACCGTTTATGAGAATCTGGCCTATATGGATTATAAGACGCAGACTCCGGAGTCCATCTGCAATCTGGTCTGTCTATATGAAAAGATGATATCCAAGCCAAGCGGTACGAGGGGAGTACCTCCTCCGGGCATATGCGCTGAATACGGCTATCTGCTGCTGCTTCCTCAAACGGCGGAGATCTTCGAGCAGAAGGCTACGTCCAGCCAGAGGCAGATGTTCGATTCCAAGGATTATGCTTCCTTGTTCCGTGAACGCGGTAAAGATATGTTGAAGATGGAACTTGAACTTTATCCTGAATCCAGACAGTTCATAGAACCTTTAATCAGAAAATTGGCACAGTAGTTATGAAAAGGAGCAGTTTATTTTCAATAATCGCGGTGACAGCCGTGCTGTCTTCCTGCGGTACTGTTTCATCGGTGTCCTCGCCTACAAGGGGCGATCAGTATGCCGGAATGTATGAGGAAAAGCCTGTGACTCTTCTTATAATGCCTCCTATCAACAACACTACAAATGTGGAGGCCAAGGAGTACCTGTACACTTCCATAAGCCGTCCTTTGTCCGAAGCGGGATATTATGTGATTTCCCCTATGCTGGCTATGGATATTCTGAAGGCGGAAAGTGCGTATGATGCGGAATTGTTTGTGGATAAGCCCCTTGATGCTTTTGCCAAGTTCTTCGGAGCCGATGCGGTAGTCTTCTGTGAGATAAATTCGTGGGAGAAAGAAGGATTCGGCATCCGTACCGATTTGCATTATTTCATCAGGTCCACCCACACGGGAGATACCATATTCGACAGAAGCTGTAATCTTTATCTTGATTTGGAAGTCAACTCCGGAAGCAATAACTGGCTGGTGCAGTTGGTCGAATTTGCGGTATCGGCCGTCAATACCGTCGCCACGGATCAGATTGTGGCGGCCAGAAAGGCCAATTACTATATCTTCTGTGATATTCCTCGAGGTAAATATAGTTCTTACTATTTGCAGGATCAAAACGAAACGGTTGATCCTAGAAACATAAGCGCCACCGTCAATTAGCGGGGCGCTTTTTT
>CAVFNP010000049.1:0-6632 GCA_963624185.1 Firmicutes bacterium CAG:460
TATTAAAATATAATAAGTTATAAATAATCAATGCGATTTTATCGCATCACTAGTAATTGAGAACTATAATGTCCCTCATTACTATTTTCAGGTATTCTTCGATAAGATTTATGCGATTTCATTTGAGAACATTCTTAAGACGGTGAGTGATTCAAGAAATGAAGGCTCGGTTTTTTCTGTTGAATCAGATACAAAGAATCAGAACAAAACTACCATCAAAATACGCTCTACATACGGAACCCAGATTGCTTCAAAGGTTGACGAACCTACTCATGAAAGCGTTAGAAAAGAGATGGACAGAGGACGCCTTCTTTTTTATATCAAATTCCACGGGGGAACAGCTTATCTTAACATTAACAATTTTAAGCATATCCTAGATTTACAAGGAGAGTTTTGATGAAAGAAAGGAACACCCCTGAATATGAGTATTCTAATACAGTAACGAAGGAACATAGAAAGTTGTTCGCTCAATTTTTCACCCCTCCCCAGATTTCCGAAGTAATGGTTGATTGGCTCCTTGGGTGTGAAAATTTGAGTTCTGTGCTAGAGCCGGCTTTTGGGTTAGGGATTTTCACTCGTGCTTTGATCGAGAAGAAATATTCCGGGACAATTATTGGCTACGAAATTGATGATATTATTCTTCAGGAAGCAAAGATAATATTCGGTAGTAGCGACAAAATTGAAATTAAGAAACAAGATTATATATATTCCCCCTGGGGGGATAAATACGATGGAATTATATGCAATCCTCCCTACTTTAAATTCCAGAATTACGATAATCTTAGCGCGACAGAGGAAGTCAAGAAGCACATAAAGATTGATTTTAGTGGTTTTACAAATCTTTATGCCTACTTTCTTGTTAAATCTGTTAATCAATTGACGGAAGGAGGGCGATGTGCTTATATCATTCCTTCTGAGTTCTTGAATTCAGATTACGGTGTTCAAATAAAAGAATACCTGCTAGAGTCTAAACGGCTGAGGCATATAATAGTATTCAATTTTGAAGAACAACTTTTCGATGATGCTATTACCACATCTGCTATCATTCTCTGCGCCAATGATAACAACACCGATTCTATTTCGTTCACAAACATTAATAAAGCTGCTGACCTAGAACGAATCAAAGAATTGATTTTGGCTTACCCGGCAATTCCGTCTTTCTGCAAGTCGTATGTTCCGAGTAAAATGAAGAGCAGTGTCAAGTGGAAGAATTATTATCAATCATTAAATCAGAACAATTTCTCAAATCTAGTCCCGTTTTCTACTTTCGCGAAAGTATCAAGAGGAATCGCGACGGGGGCTAATGACTATTTTAAGTTTAATCTTTCAAAAGCAAGTCGATTTGGAATTCCGCTGGAAAATTTAAAGCCCTGTGTTTGTCATTGCGTTGATGTTCGTGGAAGCTTCTTTTCGCAGGATGATTTTAATGCTTTGAGGGATAAGGATAAATATGTCTATATTTTTGACGGGGTCAGCTCATCCTCCCCATCAGTACTTACATATATTGAGAAGGGAGAAGCCGAGAAGTATAATGAAAAGTTTCTCACCAGGAGCAGAAAACCATGGTATGCTCTTGAAAAAAGAGAACCTGCGCCAATATGGGTCTCAGTATTTAGTCGCGATAGGCTGAACTTTGTAAGGAATACTTCAAATGCAACATGCCTAACGACATTTCATTGCATTTATCCAAAAGAAAACCTTTTCAATTCTGTCCCCATTGAGTTACTCTTTGCTTATTTGATTAGTGATACTGCAAGACTTATTTTTTTGGATAATGGTCGAGAGTATGGCAACGGATTAAGTAAATTTGAGCCCAATGATTTGAATAAAGGATTGATGTTAGACCTGAGGGAGCTAGACGATAATACGAAGCAATCTATACTCAATGAGTTTGAGTCGTACCAAGAGGGAAACAATGAAGCAATTGCAAATATCGATGGATTATTGCAAGAAGCATTTGTTCGTCGAGATTAAGGCCGTTATTGTGTTAGCATTTTGAATTAGTTCTACAAAACTGACAGGCTGCGCGTTATGCGTATTCCGTCAGTTTTGTCGATATGGACTTCCCGCCTATTCACTTTCCGTTACCGCGTCGCCCGATATTTCTGCTTCGGGTGGTTTGGCGTGTCGGGGTATAGCCGTTCAAGGAGTCCGGACTTGACCAATGAGGAAAGGACTTTTTCTTTAATGTAGCGCAAATCTTTTCCGGTATATACGGAAATATCATCCGGTGTCCGCCATTCAGAACAGAACTGCATTATGTTCTCGGATAGAACTTCTCTGGATAATCTTTTAGATTGCCCATAAATATCTACAGGATGATGATTCTCTGGGAATGAACTGTCCACTTTGTCGGCGGAACTACCCACCTTAGCATCAGAGCTACCCGCCTTAACTACCCACTTTCCGTCATTAGGTGGGTAGTTCACATTCTTGATGGTGGTGTAGAAGACATTGGCTTCCGATGAGAATTCGGGATGCAGTTCTTCCTTGTAGCCGTCAAGACGGGCTGAAAGGTCACAAATCTTTCTTAGGCCTGAACCTCGCTTCTCCATATATTCCAAATGGGTGAACACATCCGCGAGTATCGGATTCCTTCTGACTGACGGGACTTTGGATATGTCCCTGTTCTGAATCAATGTGCCGTCGAACATTCCTCCGGGACTATTGAATTCGATGCGGTCATCAAAGATGTCGATATGGACTTCGCCTCCGATGACGGTGTAGTCACGATGGATAAGGTGGTTTACAATGGCTTCCAATACGGCCCTTTCCGCATAATCGGGAAGATTTTTGCGGCCGTCGGGGAGCTTTATCCAGCCGCTGTTCGTGTTTGAATTTACGAAATCCACTCCGGCACGGAGCAGAAGAAGCAGATTGCCCTGATATTCGTGGTCGTTGATGGCATCAGTCTTGGTGAGACCGGCCCAATGTGTTCCGACAAGCTTGGAATTATATGCACTGCAATTGTCGGAGAACAGGACTCCGGCCTGTGTGAGAAATCCGTCAGATGTGACAAGTCCCATAGACTCAAGCATCTTCTCGTCGAAAGGCTGACCGACCCTATTGGCAAATGTGTTCGCCAGAATCGCGAAGGAATTATCCGTCCGGCGCAATGGGGTCTTCTGTGCGTCAAAAGTCGAATTGCTCCCTTTCAACACAAGGGAAAGCAGCTGATGCTGTGCGGCCTGGACGCTTTCATTGCCGATTCTTACAAATGCAGACCGGCTTCCGTCCAGAACATAGTAGTAAGGTGTCTGTCTGCCTTCGGAGACTTTCGCTTCAAGGATGGTTTTGTCTTCCGCCTTGTGCGGAATTAGTTCGAAATCCGGGACAGGGTCAAGATGGGCTTTGATTTCCTGGCTTATGAACTCGGCATCCGACTGGGCGTTCTGCAGCCCCACTGCTTTTCCCGAATCGTCTATCCCGAAGAATAGGCTTCCGCCTTTTGTGTTGGCAAAGGCGGAGATGCTTTTCAGCCAACTCTTGGTTTTCTTTCTCTCGACAGATTCTTTGAAATCGTAGGCCGAGCATTCGACATTCAGTATTTTTTCAAGCACATTATCCATAACCGCCTTTGTCATTGACCTTACAAAGATACGTTTTATTTCTATTTCTTCCGGTATTTTCTTGAGTCGTCTGGCGGGACTGTCATCCTCCCCACTCCAACCACCTCCAGCTCTAACTCCTCAATCAGCGCGAGCACATTATCGTGGTGTGCTGGAGAGATGTATTTCTGAATCTGGAGAAAGACCGGATCGGGAGCATTGCCGGAAGTGTCATCGGCAGTGCCTGTTGTAGTGTCTGCCGAGTTGCCGGAAGTATGACCGGCTTGTCTCCATCGTATGAGCAAATCGGCGATGTCGATGTTGTAACCGGAATCAGAAAATACAGTGAAATCGGCACCGAGAGTGCAGTAAAAACGGAAACAAGAATACAGCAAGTTCGGAATCAAGAGTGCAGTAACTTTTGATTAATAACCCGACCTTCGTGTCATAATGAAAAAGCAAAGGCCTTATGACAGAGAAGGATTACAAAACTGCATGTCGAATGATTACGTACGACAAAATTAGGTTGCTCCGCGATGTGGAGCACAAGTCAATCCAATGGATTGCCGACCATCTGGGTCTGAACTTCCGGACAGTGAAGAAGTATCTGCAGATGGACAGGGCCGAGTTCGAAGCGTTCTCGGAGAACATTACAAACAAGCCATTCATTCTGGAGCCATACAGGGACTTCATAGTCCAGCGTCTCAATCAGTTCCAGGACACACCAGCCGCTCAGATGCACGACTGGCTGAAGGAATGCCACCCGAACTTTCCGAGGGTGTCTCCCCGGACGGTGTACAACTACGTGATGAAAATCCGCAGCGAGTACAACCTGCCGAAAGTGACGGAAAATGAGCGTGTCTATCAGGCTCTTCCCCAGACGCCGCCGGGCATGTATGCCCAGGTCGACTTCGGCCATAAGAAGCTTCGCAGCAGTGACGGCAGGATGCACACTGTGCACTTTATGGCGATGCTGCTATGCCACAGCCGCCAGAAGTTCGTGTGGTTCCAGGACAAGCCGTTCACAAGTGAGAGTGCCGTGATTGCCCACGAGAAGTCCTTCGAGTACTTCAAAGGCATACCGAAAAACATCATCTATGACCAGGATGCCGTATTCCTGTATGATGAGAATATCGGAGACTACAAGATGCCCCAGGTGTTCGACAGCTATGTAAAAAGCCGTCCATTCTCGGTGATTTTCTGCCGTCCGGCCGATCCGGAATCCAAAGGGAAGGTCGAAAATGCCGTAAAATATGTGAAGCAGAACTTCTTGCTGAATCGAGCATATAGTTCTTTGGACAATCTTCAGAAGGAAGCTGAAGCATGGCTCGGCAGGACCGGCAATATGATGGTACACGGTACGACCTGCAAAATCCCGTATGAGGAGTGGTGCAAGGAATGCAAAGACCTGTTCCCATATACCCCGGTCACATCAACCCCGGCATCCACAGGGCATAAGGTAGTCAAAACGAATAGTATAAAGTACCGCGGCAACATCTACTCCCTTCCTCCTGGAACATACAAGAATGACTCTTCAAGGGTGTTGCTGGAAGAAAGCAACGGAGAACTCATCGTAAAGGATATGGATGGCAAGGAGTTCTATCGGGCCATTATCCCGGCCGGGACCGGAAATGTCGTGATAAACAAGAACCACTTCCGCGACACCTCTGTCAAGATATCCGAACGCATCGAGTCGGTCAAGACGATGTTCAAGGACCAGACTGCAATAGATGCGTATCTGCTGGAAATCAAGGCACGTTATCCGCGTTACCTGCGTGACCAGCTGGCGACGCTGCAGGAGAATGTCATCAAGTATGGTCAGCCTGCGGCTGACGCGGCTCTTGCTTTGTGCCTGCAGAACAGGCTGTACAGCGCCAACGACTTCAAGGCCTTTATCTCCGTGAACAATGTGGTCGTGGCGGACAAGGCTCCCGAAATCAAACCTCTCGGCGATGAGTCCGCAAGGATGATGGCGAATATCACCCCGGGCCAGTCGTCAATCGATACATATGAAGCCGTATGGAACAGGTAGTTGACAAAGTGGCCGCAATACGCAGCAGCGCCAAAAGGTTGCGGCTGTCCTGCCTTACCGCAGACACCGCCGAACTGCTCCACAAGGCGCAGCGGGAATGCCCAAGCTACGATGACTTCCTTCTTGAAGTGCTTGACGCTGAAGTGCGCAGCCGCGAGGAAAAACAACTTCAGCTACGTTATAAAGCGGCAAGGCTGCCTCTCGCCCATAATCTTGACATGTATGACTTCAGCATGTCAAATGGACTCGGCGTTACTCAGCTCAAGCAACTGCGAGAGTTGCACTGGGTCGAGGAAGGCTTCAATATAATGCTTGCCGGGCCATGTGGCGTAGGTAAGACCTTCATCGCCGCCGGCCTCTGTGCCGACTCCATCGAACGGGGTTACAAAGCTTACTTCAGGAGCATGGACGAGATACTCACCGCAATCAAGATGAAAGACCTGACGCCAAGCACCCGCAAGGAATATAAGGATCTGTATACCGGACAAGTGATAGTGATCGACGACCTTATGAACCTTACCGTGAGCCGGGAAGACGGTAACCTTCTCTTTGCCTTTATCAATGCCGTCTACGAGTCCGCATCGTTCATAATCACTACCAATCGCAGCCCGGTGGAATGGGCAAAGGCTCTCAATGACGAGGTCCTGGCCTCCGCCATATTGGACCGGCTGCTCTACAAGTGCGAACTGATCCAACTGTCTGGAAGCAGTTACAGGATGAAGAACAGAAAGACAATCTTCGAAAACGACACAAACAATGAAAAAAACAAGAACCTTGCCTGACTTCGGTGGGCGCCGTCGCGGTGTTGCCCGCGGGCAACACCGCGACAACTCCCGCTCAGTACGACAAATATTGAAATAATAAACTACCTTTGCGAATACTGTAACCTTGATGCCAGAATCATTGCATCATTGTTGCCGAATCTGCTGCAGTCTTGATGCCGAAATCACTGCACTCGTAATTGCCGAAAACACTGCACTTCTGAATGCCGTTAACAGGGTGAGCCTTTGTATAATGCTGTGTCGCCGTAAGCAAAATCAGATTCTCCAGAT
>CAVFNP010000050.1:0-6610 GCA_963624185.1 Firmicutes bacterium CAG:460
GGGAACGTATTCACCGCGCCATGGCTGATGCGCGATTACTAGCGAATCCAGCTTCACGGAGTCGGGTTGCAGACTCCGATCCGAACTGAGACGGCCTTTCGAGATCCGCTCCCCCTCGCGGGGTGGCATCCCTCTGTAGCCGCCATTGTAACACGTGTGTCGCCCCGGACGTAAGGGCCGTGCTGATTTGACGTCATCCCCGCCTTCCTCGCACCTTGCGGTGGCAGTCCCGACAGAGTCCCCAACACAACTTGCTGGTAACTGTCGGCAAGGGTTGCGCTCGTTATGGCACTTAAGCCAACATCTCACGACACGAGCTGACGACAACCATGCAGCACCTCGACAGACGCCCCGAAGGGCCTCCCCATCTCTGGGTCGTTCGCCTGCCGTTCGAGCCCGGGTAAGGTTCCTCGCGTATCATCGAATTAAACCACATGTTCCTCCGCTTGTGCGGGCCCCCGTCAATTCCTTTGAGTTTCATTCTTGCGAACGTACTCCCCAGGTGGATGACTTATCGCTTTCGCTTGGCCACCGGCAGTGTATCGCCGACGGTTAGTCATCATCGTTTACTGCGTGGACTACCAGGGTATCTAATCCTGTTTGATCCCCACGCTTTCGTGCCTCAGCGTCAATCCCTGCTTCGTGAGATGCCTTCGCAATCGGTGTTCTGAGTAATATCTATGCATTTCACCGCTACACTACTCATTCCTCCCACGGCAACAGTATTCAAGCCTGCCAGTATCAAAGGCAATTCCACAGTTGAGCTGCGGTATTTCACCCCTGACTTGACAAACAGCCTACGCACCCTTTAAACCCAATAAATCCGGATAACGCTTGCATCCTCCGTATTACCGCGGCTGCTGGCACGGAGTTAGCCGATGCTTATTCGACGAGTACTCTCATCGGGCTACACGTAACCCTTATTGCTCCCCGTCAAAAGAAGTTTACGACCCATAGGGCCTTATTCCTTCACGCGGCATGGCTGGTTCAGGCTTCCGCCCATTGACCAATATTCCTCACTGCTGCCTCCCGTAGGAGTCTGGACCGTGTCTCAGTTCCAGTGTGGGGGACCTTCCTCTCAGAACCCCTAGACATCGTCGCCTTGGTGTGCCGTTACCACTCCAACTAGCTAATGTCACGCGAGCCCATCCGTATCCAGCGAACCTTTCAATACCAAACGATGCCGTCCGGTATGTTATGGGGTATTAGTCGACGTTTCCATCGGTTATCCCCCAGATACGGGCAAGTTGCTCACGCGTTACGCACCCTTCCGCCGGTCGCCACCCAGGATTGCTCCCTGTGCTGCCCCTCGACTTGCATGTGTTAAGCCTGCCGCTAGCGTTCATCCTGAGCCAGGATCAAACTCTTCTTTGTATATTTCTATTTCTCTAAGCTCTCTCCTGACACTCTTAATTCCTTAAAAGAATTAACGCTCTCGATTAAATTTTTCTTGAATTCTCTCGGTACTTGCTTGTACTTATCTTATCAGTCTTTTCAATGAACTTGTTGTGTTTGCTCCGCTTTTTCGAAGCGGGTTGCAAAGGTAGAAATAATTTTTGAACCACCAAAATTTATTTCAATTTTTTTAAAACTTTTTTTCGAGTCATTCTCGATTAGGTCGTAAAAAATCCCGCTCGTTTCAAGCGGGATTGCAAAGGTAGTAATAATATTTAAATATCCAATATTTTTTAAGAATTTTTTAAATATTTTTACATCATTCCACCGGGCTGAGCGGCTGCTGCCGGCTGAGGCTCAGGGATATCCACTATACCACATTCAGTTGTAAGGAACATACCGGCCACAGAAGCTGCGTTTTCAAGAGCTACACGTGCCACCTTCGTAGGATCAATGACCCCGGCTTCGTACATATTGACAAACTCACCGGTGCGGGCATTGTAACCGAAGTCTTCTTTACCTTCCTTAATCTTCTGGATAATGACACTGCCGTCTACACCCGCATTCTGCGCGATCTGGCGAAGAGGCTCCTCGATAGCCTTAGCTACGATACGAATACCGGTGGTCTCATCCTCATTCTCTCCATTAAGATTCTCAAGAGCCGCGATGGCACGGATATAAGCTACACCGCCTCCAGGAAGATAGCCTTCCTCGACAGCTGCGCGTGTCGCATTCAAAGCGTCCTCAACTCTGTCTTTCTTTTCTTTCATCTCCACCTCTGTGGTAGCACCGACATACAATACGGCTACTCCACCCGAAAGCTTGCCAAGACGCTCCTTAAGTTTCTCTTTATCATATTCGCTTGTAGCGACCTCAATCTGAGAACGGATAAGGTTGACACGATCTTCGATATCTTCTTTCTTGCCTGCTCCACCTACGATAGTGGTGTTCTCTTTGGTAATGGTGACTTTCTCTGCCCTACCAAGCATATCAGGAGTGGTATTTTCAAGAGTGAATCCACGTTCTTCACTCACTACGACAGCTCCTGTCAGAGTGGCGATATCCTGAAGCATCTCCTTACGGCGGTCACCGAATCCAGGGGCTTTGACTGCAGCCACCTTCAATGTACCGCGAAGACGGTTCACAACCAACGTGGTGAGGGCCTCACCATC
Organism: Firmicutes bacterium CAG:460; assembly: GCA_963624185.1. Classification (GTDB taxonomy): domain Bacteria; phylum Bacteroidota; class Bacteroidia; order Bacteroidales; family UBA932; genus Cryptobacteroides. The sequence goes on from CAVFNP010000050.1 coordinate 2,568, forward strand.
CACATCCTCTGCTATGATAAGAAGTTCCTTGCCTTCTCTTGCTATAGGCTCAAGAATTGGCATAAGGTCTTTCATTGAACTTATCTTCCTGTCAGTAACAAGAATAAGCGGATTCGAGAGCTCAGCTTCCATCTTATCGGAATTGGTCATGAAATAAGGAGAGATATAGCCGCGGTCAAACTGCATACCTTCTACGACTTTCACCTCTGTCTCTGTGCCTTTGGCCTCTTCGACAGTGATGACACCATTCTTATTGATCTTTGACATAGCGTCAGCGATAAGCTTTCCGATATAAGCGTCATTATTGGCAGAGATGGTACCGACCTGCTCCACTTTAGAAAAATCATCGCCTACCTCACGGCTATGTTTGCGGAGATCAGCCACGACAGCATCTACGGCTTTGTCAATACCACGCTTAAGGTCAAGCGGATTAGCTCCTGCGGTAACGTTCTTTATGCCGACATTGATGATGGCCTGTGCGAGAACGGTAGCGGTAGTAGTACCGTCACCGGCCTGCTCATTTGTCTTGGAAGCCACTTCCTTGACCATCTGAGCGCCCATATTCTGGAATCTGTCTTCGAGCTCCACCTCTTTTGCCACCGTGACACCGTCCTTTGTCACCTGAGGAGCACCATATTTCTTGTCGATTACGACATTACGGCCTTTCGGGCCAAGCGTAACCTTTACAGCATTTGCCAATGCATCCACGCCGTCCTTCATAGAAGAACGGACATCAATATTGAATTTAATATCTTTTGCCATAGTACTATAAAATTGCTAGAATGTCAGATTGTTTAACAATGAGGTATTTCTTGTCTTCCACGGTAACCTCCGTACCTGCGTACTTGCCATAGAGAACGACATCCCCTACGGCTACCTCCATAGGTTCATCTTTTTTACCTGAACCTACTGCGATAACAGTACCCTGCTGTGGTTTTTCCTGTGCTGAATCCGGAATATAAATTCCTGAAGCTGTCTTGGTCTGAGCCTCTTTAGGCTCAACAAGAACTCTATCTGCCAATGGTCTAATCATATTATTATGTGTTTTAAAATTCATTCCGCCCTTTTTGGGCTATACCATTAGCAGTACAATGTCCATACCATTGACAAATTGTCAAACGCGGAGCAATACCTGCCAAAGAACGACTCCCACGCTGACACTTACATTGAGCGAATGCTTGGTCCCGAACTGCGGAATCTCCAGTGAGAGGTCTGACGCATCCACCACATCCTGCCTTACACCATCTACTTCATTACCGAAGACAAATGCGTATTTCTTGCCCTCTTCCCTGTGGAATTTCTCCAGAGAAAGCGAATTTTCCGTCTGTTCGACACTGAGAACCTCATAACCGGAACTTTTCAGGAATCGGACAACCTCATATGTATCCTCGTGATATTCCCACGGAACTGATTCCTCCGCACCGAGAGCGGACTTGTGAATCTCCGCCCCGGGAGGCGTGGCACATATTCCGCAAAGGTATATCTTATCGACCTTGAACGCATCCGATGTACGAAAGGCGCTGCCGATATTATGAGCGCTTCGGATATTGTCAAGAACCAGAACAACCCCCGACTCGGGGAGAGATTTGTATTCGGACGGGCTTATCCTGCCCAGTTCACTGTTAAGAAGTTTACGGTCTTTCATTGCAAGGGCGAATTTAATAATTATATTTGTCTATATATAATATAGTATTATAGGTTTTGGAAGAATAACAATTTAACAGCGTATCGATATGAAACAGGACAAACAGATTTTTGAACTTATCGAGAATGAGAAAAAAAGACAGATGGAAGGGCTCGAACTTATCGCATCTGAAAATTACGTAAGCGACGAGGTGTTAGCCGCTATGGGTTCTGTATGCACTAACAAATACGCTGAAGGATATCCTGGCAGAAGATATTACGGCGGGTGCGGCGTGATAGACAGGATTGAACAATTGGCAATAGACAGGCTCAAAGCTCTTTACGGGGCTTGTTGGGCCAATGTTCAGCCCCATTCGGGAGCTCAGGCCAATATGGCCGTCACTATGGCGGTACTTTCTCCGGGAGACTGCTTTATGGGTCTTGACCTCAGTCAGGGAGGGCATCTCACACACGGTTCACCTGTCAACATCTCCGGCATCCTCTATAAGGCTGTTCCTTACGGAATCGACAAGAGCACAGGCAGGATTGACTATGATAAGATGGAAGAAACTGCATTGGCATGCAAGCCAAAGCTGATTATAGGTGGGGCTTCGGCATATTCGAGAGAGTGGGATTACCAGAGAATGAGGGCAATCGCAGATAAGGTAGGCGCCATACTGTGGATAGATATGGCTCATACCGCAGGGCTTATCGCCGCTGGACTGTTGAAAAACCCGCTTAGTTACGCCCATATCGTAACTTCCACCACACACAAAACCCTCCGTGGTCCGCGAGGCGGAGTCATCCTGATGGGACAGGATTTTGAAGATCCGAAGGGTCGGACTACACCTAAAGGCCAAGTCAAAATGATGAGTCAAGTTCTTGACAGCTATGTCTTTCCTGGCGTACAGGGTGGTCCGCTCGAACATGTCATAGCGGCTAAGGCGGTGGCCTTCTATGAAGCGTTGCAGCCGGAGTTCGCCCAGTATCAGATGCAGGTCATATCCAATGCACAGATGATGGCTCATGCTTTCATCGACAAGGGATATAAAATTGTCAGCGACGGAACAGACAATCACCTTATGCTGATAGATCTGCGGGGTAAATTCGATAATTTGTGCGGAAAAATTGCAGAGCGCGAACTGGGCCGGGCCGACATCACGGTGAACAAGAACATGGTGCCGTTCGATTCGAGAAGCGCATTCCTTACTTCAGGACTTAGAATAGGCACTCCGGCCATCACTACCAGAGGCTTTAAAGAAGAAGATATGCTCACTATCGTGGATCTTATCGATGCCGTCCTCTGCTCTTGTGCCAAGCACCTCGACCCTCAGGCGAGCACGTCCGCCACTATCGAAGCACCGGAGCATCTGCAGAAATTGGCAGAGGTTAAGCAGAAAGTCCACTCGCTTACAGAAGGCAAGCCGCTTAACATCTATCAATAGGTTGTGAATTGCTTATAAACTACTATCTTTGACCGACTGAATACAGTAGATTTTCAGAAAGTCACTTTCACACAACATTTTAGAAGATGTATTCAGATTAAAAAATCCAGTTCGTTTTGAGCTGGATTTTTTAGATCAATCACTTTCTTCTATCGCAAGGCGCTTTATTCAACTCATCACCTTCCAGCCGTCCACGCAGCAGTTTGTCGGAATTTCCGACAAACTGAATCTTTAGATAGCTCACCACAGGAAAAGATGTTCTGAAGATGCTCTGCAATCGTAGAACGCCCTTTATCAAAAAGCAGGGAGATTGAGTCCTGGGTGAGCCAAAGAGTCTCATCGGAATAAAGTAGTTGCACGCCATCTTCCCGGCTTTCCAATTGAAAAATAAGGAATTCGGCGGTACTGTTGCGCATTGTGAGGTTCTTTCCCATAGTGTTCAATTATTTGGTAAGAGTCTGGTACATCTTGAAGAGGCGGGCGACGATATTAGGAGTTCCCGGCAAAGTCTTTACATTGACACGATAGCGAAAACAGGAGCGGAACAGCGCATGACGCACCTTCTTTTCCGGTTTGGTGTCCCGTGATTTGATTTGAGACATATTCTAGTGCCCCTGGACCGGAGAAAGGACTCTGGTATAGTTCTATTCCGTAAAGAAACGTGGATTCAAGACCTTACTTTCAACTATGCTTACACCTATTTCTTTCTCCGCGACAATCTCAGAAAGGAGCTTGGCATCCATTGTCTTTACATTTGCAGAAGGTGCACTGAAGCGCTTCGCATCCTCTTCCATTTCATTAATTGCAATGTATAATGCAGAACTGCATGTGCTATCATACATAAGCTGAAGGACCTGGCCCACATCATTCCTTGTAACTTTCTGGCTTAAGATATTTACATACAGAAAAGCTGGGAACACTTTCAAGGTGTCAAGATAGAACTTCCCCTGAATTGACGATTTGCTTATAGTAAGG
>CAVFNP010000051.1:0-5506 GCA_963624185.1 Firmicutes bacterium CAG:460
GTCGTTTTTTTGCTTGGATATATCCAAATCATTTGCACAAAAGTCGCAAATGATTATCTCTGCTAAATGCAAATAATTGGTCGTCAATTTGATGCCCGGAGTGTGGAGACCATTTGCCCTGGCATTCCTGGCTGGGACAGACCGGCGACTGAACCTGAACCGTCCACGAGAACAACCGTATTGGTTGCTGATAAAGAAACAATGGAGACTATCGTCGCAAGGGCGACTGACAGTGGTCTGCGGATATTGAACATAGCACTTAAAAAATTGAAAGAATCCAGTCACCTACAGAAGAGAGCCAATCACTTATGATGCTGACGAGCTTTGCGGCCAGTGATATGACCCAGTATATCAAGAAGCAGACGGCGACAATCAGCAATGCCGTCCAGAATGCCTTTCGATTGACTTCCGTGATAATATCCTTGTCGTCATTGATGAATCCTGTTATCAGTTCAAGATTCTTCAGATAGGAACGTTTGAAGAAATCAAGGACATTCCCGATGAAAAAAGGGATTGCTCCAACCAGAACATCCATAAGAGAGTTATATATCACAGCCAGAGTCAAAGGAATCGACTTTACCTTGAAAAGACTGAAATATATGAACGGCAGCGAGAAGACACTGGACAAGGTGTCCCCTATTCCTCCGGGAAGGACAAGACCCAGAATTGGATCCAGACCCCATTTGTCCATATAGTTGGCCGTAGTTTCCATAAGGTTATATGCCGGCAGGGTCATCATTTCCTGACGTTTCTCCTCTTTCTTCGCTGCACGTTCCCGCTCCTTGGCAAGAGCCGCCTTCCGAGTTTTATCCTCCTTGACGAAATCTACCCCCAAGTCAGTCTGGGCCTGTTGTCTTCTTGAACTTTCCATATTGCCTTACAGTTCTATTGTTTTATTGCCGTTCATAAAATCCGTGAACTCCTGTTCCGAGAGGGAATAACCGCTCAAATCACTCAACAGAGACATCGCCTGTCTGCGACCGTCCTCGTCATCTGCCAGATTGATGCGCCTGAACACTTCGCTGAGATAGGCACTCTTGTCATCAATCTTTGTCATCTCCCGCTTAAAATCTTTCTCATATTTCCTGAGTTCCTCATCATACGCCGTCGATGCCAACATCCCATTGATCTGCCTGACCTTGAGTTGGGCGAAACTGTCAAATAGTGCGATACCCTTTCGTAAGGATTTCTCCATCGCCTCAGTTGTCACCGCCAGATCCTCCTCGCAATGTTCGGCGATATCATTCTGTTCGCCCGCGCCTTCCTCCTTCTGTGTATCCGCATATTCAGATACTCCGTCAAGAAGGCTCTTTGCCATATTCTTGTCTGCGTGGAGATTATCTGCCAGTAACCCGGTGAACTGCGAAAGATTCCGCTCGATGTCAGTGGGCAACTTTGCCGATTCCCTGTAGTCGGGAATATCGACAGCGTTTACCAGTTTCTCATCTATCTTGCTCTCCATAATTTCACGCCCGATCTTGAGCAGGGCGACCATATCGCGCAAGTATTTCAACATTCCGAGTTTCAGATCGTCTGAGCAGACAATCTTGCTCCGGATATCCTTGGAGGTCTTTGATAGTTCGCCAGACAATCTGGTGTGCTCGCTTTTCAGACGATTCTGTGCGTCGCGGTGCGATACAAGCTCTTCCTTGTCCAGCTTCAAATCCACCTGATAATTCTCATATTCCCGGATGAGGGGGAAGCAGTTTTCATCCCACTCAGCATAGTCGCGATAATAGTTTCTATTGGCTACACCGAGAGTGAGCCAGTTAACCAAGAAGAAAGGTTTGGAGGGCTTCTTCGCCTTCGCCTCCATATAACTTCCCCGTTTGGATTCCAAAGTGGAAGTGATGTCGTTGATGAGAGAAGTGTAGATGTCTATGTTCTGAAGATGGTCGTTCATCTCAAAATCCAATGTCTTCAACTGCCGCAACAACTCTCGGCGCTGTTCTTCCAAAGGTCTGACGGTCTCATCTGCATACAATTCGTCGAGAATCGCCTTCAAGTCGGAAGCCATCAGCTTAGCCCCATGCCTTAGAAAGACATTGGCCTTCGGAATGGCGATGTCATTTAAAGTCTTGAATATTATCGTCAACCGCCCCATGTCCGCCTTGATGCGGGTGGCATCGTGCTTCACGCTTGTTTGCAGGACAGATAAATCAGACATCAGCCTGTTGGTGCGCTCACCGGCATCCATATAGTGTTCAAGCATCGTTAGTCCCGCCAATGCTAGCCCCAATGTCTTGTTGCCATTGGACAGAGATTTATACGATTTTAACGAGTTCTGCATAGATGTCCGAAAGCTGTCGGATATCTCTCCCATCAAAGCCGTGCACTTGTCAGTAAGCTGATTGTATTCCAACTCTACATTCTTCAACATCTCATCTACATCAAGCCATTCGATGCGTTTAAAATCAAACAAGTCCGGAGAAACCATCTTGATGGAATCGCCATAGATATCTATCAGTTTTAATGCGTAATCGTGGCAGATTGTCCAGATATCAGTTCTTAGGGATGTAAAATCCTCGATATTCCCACGTACGCTGTCTTCTGCATAGTGATACGCTTCGACCATTCTGGTGTATTTGTCGAATATGGAAGAAGCCGTGCTTTTCACTTCTTTCACCCTACTCGTTCCCATAACCACATCCGACAATTTCGACGCGTCCTTGGTCAAAACAAGGTTGAGATTTGACTTGACTTGTCTGTTCAACTCATTAAGGACGGACGAAGATGCGGTCAGTTCCTCTTCGGCTATTTTCAGACCCTCTTCTTTGCGTCCATGCTCCAAACTATCGTTCAACTTGTATTCTGCTACCAATGTGGTGCGGGAGTTGTTGGACACGAAAGCGGAGGCGATATTGCCATCCTTATGGAAAAACTTGTATGCTTCAAATACCAGTTCGCTTACTTTCGAAGAGTCAGAAGCAATTCCATATTCTTTCAACTCGAAAGCCAAGTCTGCCCGGAGGAATGTTTTGTCCTCCTTACAGAGATTGTCCGCGATTTCCTTGATTGCGTGATAAATATTACGTCTGTCGTCCATACTGTCTCTATTTTAATCGATCTCTTTCTTGGTCTGGGTTGCTCCGTAATTGGTTGACTCCACGAGACTCCATCATTTGAAATTATTTGTGGCATAATCGTGGTTTTGATTGCAAAAAAACACAATTTCTCCCCATCAATCAAGTTCATTCAGGTTCATTTGAATGCGGATTCGTAAATAACGGAATACAATGTCAGTATCTCCCGTTCATCCGAATAGCCGTCTGTCAAACCGAAATTTGAGGGCAAAATGCACTTTAAGGTTAAATGAAACATTCTATATTTGCACTGGCATTACGGTCGGGGGCGAAAGGGTGCCGTTATTCATAATAGGCGATGTCTGCGCGCAGTTCTTCTCCGATGGATGTGTCGAACTTGGTCCATATGCGGTGCTCGCCGCCGTGCCCTGATATTATCAGGCTTTTTATGTCGTCCTTCTCCTGCTGGGTCAGGGGATGCTCCGGCGAAGTGCTTATGCAGACGAAACTGTTCGGAAGGCCCGGCGCCTCATTTAGAAGTCCGTATTTTTCGATTAGCTCGCGCATGTAATCGAGTCTGCCGGGAGCACTGTAGGCCAGAGTGTCGCAGCGGTGGATGCTGACGTGATTGGCCAGAAAAAGCTTTTTGAACTCAGTCCTTGACGGAGGTGGAGTGGCATCTGTCCCGCTCTCAAGTACGGTTTCGATGAATTCGGCGTTTATTTTTATGCGCTTAGAGTACTCCGAGTTGATCTGAACCCGTTTCCAGTATCTCCACTTCCTATAATCCTCGTCAAATAAATCCTTGAATTCGCGAATTTCCTGAACCGTTCTGTGTTTTCTGTGGAATTTCATCTTCCGGCGGATGCTCTGATGGAAAGAGGGGACAGACTGCATCTGTCTGCGGGTGGGAAGTATGTCGCTGAATTTTTTGATATAGTACTTTGACTTTCCCTTTCCTTCGTGCCAGCGTTTGAACGTCTCGGCCAATTCCTCCGGGAGGAAGCCGTAGAACGATGTATGCCAAAGGCAGCAGGCGGCCACCTCCGCATCGGATGCCGTTACGTCTTCGTCGAGGACGATTTCCTTGGCGAGGCAGGATTCCCATGAATCTCCTTCGAGAGACCCTGCGAAAAGGCTGTGCTCGCTGTTGTCATCTTCCTCCATATCAGGGTCTTTCCAGTAGCCGACGCTGACTTCGCCCCTCACGGCGTCCATAGGCGTCAGGTGTCTCAGATAGTCGAAGTGCTGCTTGAATGGGGCCAATGTGTTCTTCCCGTCTTCGAGGTCGATGAACGGGGCTATCTCGTCGAATGTGAGAGAATCGAGCAATTGTTTGAGTGTCATGTTCTTATTCTGTTAATTCCATGGCCTTGATGACATCATCGTCAGGCCTTTTCGGAAATCCATAATGCAGTTCGTTAAAAGATTATGCCGCAAAGAAACGGTTCCTGACTGCAAAATTCCGGCAGTGGAGGGATTTTGTGAAAAAAGACGACAAATCCGCTATATTTGCATAGTAAATGCTGGGGAATGCTTCCCGCGACAGAAAGAAGATATGGCAAAGAATTACTTCAAGCGCTACATCTGGCTCATAGATGTCATCAGCCGGCACGGGCACATCACCCGCAGGGAGATAAACGACCTGTGGTACCGAAGTCCGATAAACGAATATGGTGAGAAGGAGATTCCCGAGAGGACCTTCCATAACCATATCGACTCCATCTTCGACATCTTCGGACTGGAGATAAAGTGCGACAGGGGTCTGGGGTATTATCTTGCGAACACCGAGGATATCGATGGAGACGGGATGCGCCGCTGGATGCTTTCTTCCCTTTCTTTGAACAACCTTCTGAACGAAAGCAGCGCTATGAGGGGTAGCATACTTTTCGAAAGTGTCCCGTCGAGTGAGAAATATCTTGCGCCCATTATGGAGGCGATACGCGACAGAAAAGCTATCGAGATCGAGTACAAGGGATTCAACCGCGACTTCTCCTCACGTTTCGAGGCCGAGCCATATTGTCTGAAACAGTTCAAGCGGAGGTGGTATATGGTCGCGAAGACCGCCGCCGGAGATGTTCCGTGGATATACGGACTTGACAGGATAGTCTCGCTGGAACGCACGGAACGCGGCTACGGCATCCCTAAAAGCTTCAGAGCCGAGGAATACTTCAGAGACCTCTACGGGGTCTGCGTCTCAGATGGAGCGCCCGCCGAAGAGGTGAGAATAAGGGTGGAAAAGTCTCAGGTGGAGTATTTCAAATCGCTCAAACTGCATCATAGCCAGACACTTGTAAGCGAAGATGAAAGCGGGGCGGAGTTTAGTTATCATCTCGTTCCCACTTACGATTTCGAGCAGGAACTTCTCTCCAAGATGGGGAGCATCGAGGTCCTCTCTCCGGCGTGGTTTCGCGATGAGATGAAGGGCATAATTAAGGATATGTTGGCCAATTACGAAGGCTAAATGCCATATTTTGGCAATC
>CAVFNP010000052.1:0-4691 GCA_963624185.1 Firmicutes bacterium CAG:460
AATACCGAACACTTGGACTGAGCGGGCTGAGGGTGTCGGCGGTAGGGCTTGGATGTATGGGAATGAGCCATGCGTACGGAGCGCCGCCTGACCGGAAAGAGATGAACGAACTTCTATCATACGCCGTCGATATGGGCTACACCTTCTTCGACACAGCGGAGGTCTATGGCACACCGGACAGGCCACACGACAATGAAGAACTTCTCAGTGAGGCTTTACGGCCGTTTCGCAACAGGATCGTCATCGCGACAAAGTTCGGGCTGAGCTTTGACGATCCACAAGCGGCCGGCCCTCACAAACTCATACCGGACTCAAGACCGGAGACAATCCGGAGATCAGTGGAAGCATCCCTCAGACGCCTGAGGACTGATTACATTGACCTCTATTACCAGCACCGCATCGACCCGCACATCGAGCCCGAGTCGGTTGCCGGAGTGATGGCGCACCTGATCAAAGAAGGAAAAATCCTGCATTGGGGAATATCTGAGGCTACTGAGGAATATCTTCGCAGGGCGCACGAGGTCTGCCCTGTCGCGGCGGTACAGAACAGATATTCAATGATGGCAAGAAAGCACGAGGCTCTGTTCCCGGCCCTTGAAGAACTCGGAATAGGATTCGTAGCTTTTTCCCCTTTGGCCAATGGCCTTCTGACTGAATGCTACAACGCAGAGTCGCGGTTCGACCGCAGTACGGACTACCGTGCGACGATGCCACAGTTCAGGAGCGATAGCTTTAAGAAGAACAAGTCCCTATTTGCCCTTCTTGACCGTCTGTCCGAAGAGCACCACGCCACAGCTTCGCAAGTAGCTCTTGCCTGGATGATGAGCAAACGCTCGTGGATTGTACCAATTCCCGGCACCAGACATCTTTCGCGGCTGAAGGAAAACGCCGGAGCCGCGGACATCCATCTGGACAAAGACGAACTACAGAGCATAGACACCTCACTTGACTCGATGGAGATGAGCGAAGTCTTCGGCGGCTCGCCGATAAAGCAGAATCATCAACTTACCCATTAGCGGTATTAATTGCCGAAGTACAGGTAACAATAAAAGAAAAGGGGCGTTTTACCTTTGTAAATAATATTGGATATGAAAAAGTTAGCTACAATCGTTAAATGCACAGGAAATGAATTTCAAGAGCCACAACAGCAACCCTTGGGGATTGGTCTATGACGGTGCTATCACCGAAAACATTCAAGGGAAGGTGAATATTCACCCCATCACTTATGATTTGAACGGATTGAAAATCTCCGCCAACGTCTATACACCGGCAGGATATGACGCTTCTAAAACTTATCCCGCCGTTGTGGTGGCACATCCTAACGGAGGTGTGAAAGAGCAGGTCGCCGGACTGTACAGTCAAAGGCTGGCTGAGGCTGGATATATCTGTCTCGCTTTCGACGCGGCCTATCAGGGTGCCAGCGAGGGCGAACCTCGCAACACCGATAAACCGGCGTATAGAATAGAGGATATTCACAGAGCAGCGGACATCATCGCGCAGTATCCCGGTGTGGACGCAAGCAGAATAGGGATACTGGGCATCTGCGGTGGCGGCGGTTACACTCTGAAGGCAGCGCAGACCGACAAGCGCTTCAAGGCCGTAGCCACGCTCAGCATGTTCAATACCGGGCTCGTCCGTCGCAACGGATTTCTTGACTCACAGATAAATGACGTCCAGACTCGTCTTGCCGATGCCTGCGCGGCGCGTCAGAGAGAAGCCGAAGGCGGTGAGCCGGAATATGTCGGAGACATGAGTGGCGTTACCCCCGAACAGGCCGCCAAACTCCCGTTTGACCTCTACCGTGAAGGTTACGGATATTACCTCCAGAGTCACGTACATCCGAATTCCACATTCCGTTATACCAAGAGCAGTCTCGTGGATCTGATGGCGTTCGATGCCAGTGAGGGGATGTATCTCATAGAACAGCCACTTTTGATGATCGCCGGAAGTCATGCTGACACATTCTATATGACAGAACAGTGCTTCAGCAAGGCGACCAGCACACAAAACAAGGAACTCTTCCTCATCCCGGGAGCGACACACATCAAGACCTATTATGTCCAGGAATATGTTGATCAGGCTGTCGGCAAGCTCACGGAATTCTTCGGAAAAAATCTATAAAATCTAAAGTACTATAAAATACATAATAAAATAATTGAATATGAAGAAGTTAGTAGCAATCATCCTCGCGGCCATCGCGGCCGTGTCGTTCCTCGCCTGCACTGGCGAGGATAAACCGGAGTCCGACATCATTGAAAATCCCGAGACTCCGTCAAATCCGGAACCGCCTAAGGACGACAGCAAAATTCTCGTGACATATTTCAGTTGGGGCGGCAACACCGAGACCGTGGCGAAGCGGATCGCTGATCTGACTGGTGCCGACATCTACAGGATAGAGCCGGAGACCCCGTACACAACAGACTATCAGACATTGGCCTATACCATCGCAAGGCAGGAACTGGATAACAACGCCCGTCCGGCGCTGAAAGACAAGGATGCGAACATCGCTGCCTACGACTACATATTCATCGGTTGTCCTGTCTGGTGGGGCGAGGCTCCGATGATAATGCACACATTCGGTGAAGCCTACGACTTCAGCGGCAAGACCGTGATTCCGTTCTGCCCCTATGCAACCTCAAGGGGTACCACAATAGACAAACTTAACAGCCTCACGCCAGGTGCCACTCATCTTTCCGGATTCGGAACAAGCGAGCGCAACACAGGCGGAATCGAAGATTGGCTCAAAACCATCAATATGATGAAATAGGACAAGTTTCCGGTCTTTGTACGAAGGCCGGAAATTTGTATATTCGTGGCACATAAGACTTTGGTTCGTATATGGAAGAGCAGAAAGACATAATGGTCACCCACCGGATAGGCGAGGTTCCGCTTGATTCACAGGCCGAGTACCTTGCCCATCTCATATGCCTTGCAGGCACCTGCCGCTACCGCTTCAACGAACGCGAATTCGAACTGCGCGAGGGCGATCTGTCCATAATCAGAAAGAGGAGGCTGGTAGAGAACATTCATTATTCAGAAGATTTCCGATGCAGAATCATCTATGCCAAGCCCGGATTCATCGAGTTATGCACGCCACAGAGCAACTATGGAATCAAAGGGTCACTTGCCCTATTCCTTAACCCGGTCATACATCTATCGCCGGAGCAGCAGATAACCTGCCGTCGGGATTTCGACCAGTTGGAAATGCGGATTGCGGACACCGAACACCGTTTCTATAAGGAGGTGGTGATGAATGCGATGCAGACAGCCATTCTGGATTTCTTCGACTTCCACGCCCGAATTCACGGTGAGGGCGACATTTCGACCCAGAGCGCGTCCATAATGAACCGTTTTCTCAGGATGCTGGAAGATGGGACATACCGCGAGCACCGCGAGGTGACATATTACGCCGACAGACTCTGTGTCACCCCGAAGTACCTTTCCGAAGTGTCCAAGAAGGCCAGCGGCTACGGAGCCAACTACTGGATAAACCGCTACACTATCCTTGACATTACCCGGCTACTCCGTGACAAATCGTTGTCATTCGTGGATATATCCGACATCTTCAACTTCTCTTCACCGGCCTATTTCAGCCGCTATGTGCAACAGAACCTGGGAATGAAGCCGTCCGATTACAGGGATTAGACGAGGTCTCCGCCAATTTTTCCCATATTCGGTAAAAACTGATAATTTCGCTGAAAATTTTGTAATAAGCTAAACATGAAATAGTAATAACTTTGCAGCAGTAAAGGAAAACCATACTGCAATGATTACAGATAGCAAAATCACAAGACGCACCGCTTTGAAGTCAATGCTCGGGACAGTAGCTATGGGACTGGCGGCAACAACTGTCGGTATTCCGAGCCTGACATCCTGCTCCGGCAAGAAGGCAAGGCGCGTAATCCTATACTTTACGGGAACAGGCAACAGTCTTTACATCGCCCGGCAGCTTACACACGAAAATACTGAATTACTCAGCATTCCACAGCTGATGAAAGCGGAGAAATTTGACATCGAGGCTGACGAGATCGGAGTTTACGGAGACGACGGCGAGAAGTTATACGAAATTCATACAGAAAACCATAATGGGATAAGCCCGCATTATCACAAATGGAGTAATGGTGGCCCATCGGGGAAGGGAGACGATTATGCTCGCCCTCTTACCCCTGATATGAAGAAACTTTTAAAGAATGTTCAAGATTTAAAGAAGTAACAATGGAAGAATCAGATGTAATCGGGCTTGATCTTTTTGGCTATCCATACAACAAAAAATACCCACCAAACAAATCATTGTTTCCAACTTATGGTGGTTATGAAACCCCAGAAGAGGAAGCTTTTTTCTATGACTTTGCTGTGCTTGGGTACGATATCAGATTTGAATACCACGGCAAGAAGTATTTCTGTCTGTATGAACCTGATCATGTGGCTCTATGTGACTCCCATTTTTCAGTAGAGTATCAAGTTTTTCCTAACGGAAACGAACTTATAGAGAATCTGACAATCGAAGGCTCTCCACTAATTGATATTCTTCACGATTTGGAAAATGTAGAGCCAGTGTAGTAATATTCCAAGCTGGCTTTTATGCAAGTATTGTTTGTGGAATCTTTACGATTAAATGTAATATGCTGATAACCAATTGATTATCAGCATATATTCGTGGAGATGGGCGGACTCGAACCGCCGTCCAAACA
>CAVFNP010000053.1:0-4527 GCA_963624185.1 Firmicutes bacterium CAG:460
TTCAGTCTATTCGAAGACCAGCTTCATGTCTCGGGCAAGAGCCTTACGGCAGATTTTTTCCGGAACGAATTTCCAATCCCCCGCATCACTCACCAAAGCAGGAGATATCTCCTTATTTTCCAATATATACTGATAGAGCATCTCCCGGATTTCCGGATAACGGGCAAGTGTTCTTCCCTCCAAGTCTTCTCTGCTTAGACCTGCGCCCTTGAACAGAAGGTCTCCGCCACCTGCGGCACGGTAAGAAGTCATCGCCACTTTATATGTCGCGCCCATATCGAACGGAGCACCGTCGCTGAAAGATATGATATTGATTCTCCTTCCATAAGGCTTGGTGACATCCACCGTATATTTTATGCCTGCCGCGCTGTCAAAATTAAAGCTCGGGGCGTTGAAAGACCATCTCCTGGTGCCGTATCTCTCGCTTCCGCGCTCGGAAATATTAAACACGCCTTCCCCGTCATAAGTTTTAATCCATTGAGAGTAAGAAAATTCCAGGTAATCTTTAATCTCCTTGCCACTAAGGGCGAGAACACAAAGACTATTCTCATAAGGATATAGCGTGAACATATCGTTAAATACCAGTTCTCCCCCCGCAAGACGCCCGTTGGAAGTGAGAGGCGCACTGAAAGAAACGTCTGCACCGCTGCAAGAAAGCTGCACCTTATGTATAAGATTCATATAAAACGATGGCCCGGCGAAAGCCTCTCTCGTGTACATATCTTCTGAAATACGTCCTACAGGCTTAAGAGTAAAAGCTTTAACTTTCTCATAATCAGAAGAGAATTCGTCTTTCATCTTCTCATCCGCCTTAGCAGGATCGATATCTACAAGACCTGCCTTTTCAGATTTGGATACCAATTTCCCTTTCTTGTAATTCAATGTCAGTGTCACTTCTCCCATATGCTTGGCACGGCTCCCAGTGTTCACAAGGCAAATTCCATCGCCAAGTTCCACCTTCGGGGCATGGTCGTGAGAAGTAAGAAGGACATCCACCCCTTTAAGGCTTTTGAACAGATCAAGGCCCTGCGATTCCAGAACAGTTCCATCGCCACGGCCAGTTCCACTGTGAACACTTACTATGGTGACATCAGGCTTCACCTGCGCTTTTATCTCATCCACCCTTTCCTGCACAAAAGGGATGAGCGAAATAAACTCCATATCCGGCCATAGGCTCTTATCCAGCCACGCCTGCATATTAGGATTGGTATAACCCAGAACAAGAACTTTCAGCCCTGCTCTTTTGAATACTTTATATTCAGGGAAATAAGGCTTCCCGTCCGCTTTAAGGGCGTTTCCCGCCAAAAATGGGATTCCTCTCCGGGCCAATTCCTTCGCAACCCTGTCATAGACCTTGGGACCGGTCTCGATGTCATGATTCCCTACGGTCACGGCATCATATCCCATATAGGAAACAAGACGAGGATAAAGATGTTCCTCCAGCGTATCCACATAATTGAAATAATAAGCGGCGTTATCACCCTGAAGACAGTCACCAGAATCTATCAGAAGGACATTTTCCTTCCCGAAAGACGTCCGGATGCTGTCAACATAAGTATTGACGGCAAAAAGCGAAGGCTTCTTACGTGAAGACACATAATCCATATCAAACCAGCTGCCGTGAACGTCGTTCGTAGCAAGAATGTGAAGAGTATGCTCTCCGTCTCGCGGAGAACAGGCACTCAGCCCTGAAAGGGCTAGAACAAGAAGCAAGGAAAATCTTTTCATAACGGCGCAAAATTACATATAAAATCCTTAAATTTGCACGCTTCGAAAGCGTTAGTTTTTAACGAGTATACAATTTAAGACATATGTTTGAGAACCTCAGCGAAAAACTGGAGAGATCCCTTAAAAATCTGAAAGGTGAAGGCAAAATCACCGAAATAAACATATCCGAGACATTGAAGGAAGTGCGCCGCGCCCTGTTGGATGCGGACGTGAGCTATAAAGTAGCCAAGGAATTCTGCGACAATGTCAAAAAGAAAGCCATCGGAAGCAATGTCCTCACCGCTGTAAAACCACAGCAGATGATGATAAAGATAGTCCACGACTCCCTCGCCGAATTCATGGGCAGCGAGAAGAGCGACGTAAACTTGAAAGGCTCCCCTGCCGTTGTTCTCGTGGCAGGTCTTAACGGTTCCGGTAAGACCACCTTCAGTGCCAAATTTGCCTTATATCTTAAGAAAAAAGGAAGTCGGGTATTGCTCGCCGCATGTGACACCTTCCGACCTGCAGCCATAGAGCAGCTGAAAACATTGGCAAGCGGGATAGGAGTCGACGTATTCTCCATCGAAGGCGAAAGCGACCCTATAAAAGTCGCGCAGGGAGCCATCAAGACAGCACGCGTCGAAGGATACAATGTAGTTATCGTGGATACAGCCGGACGATTGGCGGTGGATGAGGAACTGATGAACGAGATCAGGGCCATGCACAAGGCTGTGGAGCCGAGTGAGTCGCTTTTCGTAGTGGATGCAATGACGGGTCAGGACGCTGTATTGAGTGCCCAGGCCTTCAATGAAGCCATTGATTACGATGGCGTGGTGCTTACCAAGATGGACGGTGACACGCGCGGAGGTGCCGCACTTTCAGTAAAATATGTCAGCGGCAAGCCTATCAAATTCGTAAGCACAGGTGAAAAGATGGAAGCCCTGGATATATTCTATCCGGAGCGCGTCGCCGACAGAATACTTGGCATGGGAGATGTCGTATCCCTCGTGGAAAAGGCTCAGGAGCAATACGATGAGAAGCAGGCCCGCGAGATGAAGAAAAAAATCGCCAAAGGCAGTTTCAACTTCAACGACTTCTATGACCAGATTCAGCAGGTGCGCAAGATGGGAGACATCAAGGACTTGGCAGGGATGCTCCCTGGAGTGGGAAAGGCCATCAAGGATGTGGACATAGACAATGACAAGGCATTCAAGGGAACGGAAGCCATAATAAAGAGCATGACTCCCTATGAAAGGGAGCATCCGGAATGCCTTAACGGCTCGCGAAGAAAAAGAATAGCCGCCGGGTCAGGCACCAGCATAGCCGACGTGAACAAGCTCATCAAACAGTTCGAAAACTCTCAAAAAATGATGAAGATGGCCATGAACGGCTCACTTGCTGCTAAACTTAAAGGACTGAGATAAATGAAAAGATACACAAGCAAAGGACTGCTGGCACTTTCTCCTGTCATGGTGTTGCTGGCAGTTTATTTGGTATCATCACTTCTCGCCGGTGATTTCTACCGCATACCCATAGGCGTGTCCTTCGTAATAGCCTCCGTCTATTCCATCCTGATAGAGAACAAACACTCCCTCATAGAGAAGGTAAACACGTTTTCTGCCGGAGCGGCCGATTCCAACATAATGTATATGATATGGATATTCGTGCTCGCCGGGATATTTGCCGCTTCGGCCAAAGCTGTAGGAGCGGTAGATGCAACCGTGGCCATCACCATGAAACTAATTCCTTCTAAATTTCTTCCTGCGGGATTGTTTCTGGCGGCCTGTTTCATATCCATGTCCATAGGCACATCAGTGGGAACCATAGTGGCGCTGGCGCCTGTAGCCATAGGATTGTCCGGAGAGATGGGTGCCGACTTGGCATTTATGGTATCCATAGTCGTGGGCGGTGCGTTTTTCGGAGATAACCTGTCTTTCATCTCTGATACCACCATAGCATCCACTCAGAGTCAGGGGTGCCAGATGAAGGACAAATTCCGGACTAACCTCAAGATAGTGCTTCCGGCCGCCATCATAACTCTCGGCCTCTATATTTTCAGTGGCGTGACCTCCGATTATCAGATCAGCATACCTGATGCCAAATGGTATCTGGCCATCCCATACCTCGTAGTCATAGTCTGCGCTCTGCTCGGAATGAATGTACTTAAAGTTCTCGTGATAGGAATAGCTCTCACCGACACGATAGGCCTGATAAGCGGAACAAGCGTACTATGTATTTTAGACGCATCCGGGGAAGGCATCAAATCAATGTTCGAATTAATTCTGGTGACTCTCCTTGCAGGAGGCATAATGGGCATGATAAAATCTGCAGGTGGCTTCGATTTTCTGATAGAGGTGATGACCAGGAAGATAGGCAGTCGTAAAGGTGGAGAAGCGACCATCTGCCTTCTTACCGCGCTCACGGACATCTGTACGGCAAACAACACCATAGCCATCATTACCGTAGGCGGAATTGCCAAGGGGATATCGGACAAGTTCGGAATAGAACCTCGTCGCAGCGCCTCACTTATGGACACGACTTCCTGCTTCATTCAAGGCATCCTCCCCTACGGGGCGCAGCTGCTTATGGTAGCCGGACTCACAGGGATATCTCCTCTCGGAATCATACCGCACTTGTATTATCCTATACTTATCGGCGTGATGGTAGTGCTTACCGTAATTTTTGGAAAAAGATAATTACAAGAAGAGCATCTTATTTAACGAATAAAGGTGACTAACTGGTCTTTCGACTTTTAGCCACCTTTTGTGCGTCCTTAGGGATTCGAACCCTAGACCCACTGATTAAGAGTCAGTTGCTCTA
>CAVFNP010000054.1:0-3364 GCA_963624185.1 Firmicutes bacterium CAG:460
CTCCGCCATCGTTCTCGCGAACCTTCTATAGCGTCATCTCCTCGAAGAATCTCGGGAAAGATTTGCTTACGCAGTCGGTATCGTCTATTTCTATGGCGCTGTCCGCTCCCATCTGGGCGATGCTGAGCATCATGACCATCCTGTGGTCGTGGAAAGAAGAATAATGTCCGCCCTTAAGAAGATGCCCCGACAGGAAACGCTGCGAGAGGCTCATTCCTTTTATGCGTAGTTCGTCTGAGCAGATACGTGCTTCCACGCCCATCTGCGTCAGAGTCTTGAGAATGGCTTCGGCACGGTCGCTTTCCTTACTGCGAAGTCTCTGTACACCTGCGATTGTGCTTTGTCCCGGGCAGAAGGCGGCGAGAAGCGATGCCAGCGGAATAAGGTCCGGTGCATTGTTGAGGTCATATTCAAAAGCCTGAAGTACAGAACGTTTGACACTTACTACGTCGTCGTCATACGAAATGCAGGCCCCCGCGTCGGAGAGAATATCAAGTATGGTTATGTCCGCCTGTATGGAATCAGTGTTCAGGCCGTCCACTTCGGCTTCCCCGAAAAGCGCTCCATATGTAAGAAAGGCCGCGGCCGCGCTCCAGTCCGCTTCCAGGTCTATCTCCGTCGCCTTGTATTGCTGAGCGCCGCGCACCTTGAAATGAATTCCGTTGCAATAGCTCCAATCCTGTTGCTCCAGCATCTTGGCATTACCCTCCAGCTCACAAGCCGTCTTTATTCCGAATTGCTTCAGAATATCCTGAGTCATAAACATATACGGAATGCTCTTGGGATCGCTTATGAACATCTGTGAGTCCGTCTGGCAAAGCGGCAGAGCCATCAGCAGTCCCGATATCAACTGTGAACCGGCTTCTCCAGGAAGCTCCGCCGTTCCGGGATAAAACCTGCCTTTGACACCAAGCGGTATATAGTTCTGGCTGTCAGTGTGTTTGACCTTGTTCTCCAGAAGCACTCCGAATGCCGCCATTATATCGCTCGCCCCTTTAAGAGGTCTGTCCAGAAGAGTTTTGGTACCGTCGATAAGCGTCTCCTTTTTGGAAAGAACTGCCGAAAGAGGTATGCATAGACGCGCTAAAAGCCCGCTTTCCCCTACATTAAGGCTATCAATCTCCATGGATTCCGCTTTTAGCGGGCCAATTCCTTCTATTTTAATGGTATCCGCGTGTCTTTTTACCTTGGCCCCCAGTTTTCTGGCTACCTCTATGGCAGAGAGGCTGTCATCACAAGGGGTGAAGGAGCGGAGTGTCGAAGTGCCTTCGCTTAACGCGGCGGCTATGATGGAGCGCTGCGCATAGCTTTTCGAGCAGGGCGCGTGAAAATCTTTTTTATGCACACCCCGCCACTGACCGTACACCTTTTCGTGCATCTGCTCAAAGCTGAATTGGCCTTCTGCACAAGGAGTGTCGTAGTAGGCGAAAGTCAGCGGAGCCCCTTTACTCAGGCAATCCACTCTCGCCTGCGCTCCGAGACTCCCCATAGAAATCAGAATCAGATTCTCCGCCTTGATGGTGTGGTTGTCCTCCAGAAGGGTGTCATAGAAGCTTTGCAGGCGGGTGACATCTTCTTGAGTATTGGCCTTGCAGGCTATTTTGGCTATGTCCGCTCCGTAACGGAATCCTCGCAGGATGGTCTGTTTCAGAAGGGTATGGTTAGGGGTCTTCTCATAGTCGTGGAAGGAGCGTATCAATCTGGTCCCGCCATTCTTGCAGCTCTTTTGTATGGCTTGGCTTATTTGCGCAGGGGCGTTGATGTCCAGATCTATGAAACTGGCTCCGCTCTCTATGGCTATATTATAAAGGTTGAAGGCGTGCTCCCAGGCTTTGTTTTTATCTTCACCTCTAAGAGCAGGGTCTATGTGGCAGCTTATAAGAAGAGGCTTTTCACAATATTCTATCAGTTCCTGAAGCTCCTGCCCGGTGTAGTCGCAAAGGTCCAGGCGAATCTCGCCCATCTCTATGAAAGGGTCATCCATAATGGAGAACACCTCGTCTACACTTTTATTTACTATACTGGTACAGATCATATCTTGATTTTCTTTCTGAGCGGTTTCCCTATTCTTTTGATGGACACGAAATCCACCGTCCCGTTTTCTATCTTTTTGTCATTCTTCAGAGCCTCTGCCAATTCATTCTCTTCATAAGGCATCTCGGTAGGCAGCTTGCACCTTCTGAAGTCATCTCTGATCCTGTCTGCCAATCCTTTCTCGCACCATCCGTTCCGTTCGCTGAGCCTGAGCGCCTGTATTATCCCTATTGCGACAGCTTCGCCGTGGGAAATCTTCTCTTCTGATTTCCATTCTATAGCGTGGGCGAAAGTATGCCCGAAATTAAGAAGATGCCTGCGTCCCTTGTCGAAAGGGTCCCTTTTTACGATTTTCGCTTTCAGTTTGGCCGATTTTTCCGCCCATCTGGTCATCTCGTTCAGAAGGCTTTCGCCGTGTTCGCCCTTGGCCCATTCGGAGAAAGTGCCCACTGCTTTCAGGTATGCCTTTTCATCGAAAAGGAGCAGTGTCTTAAGAATCTCAGCGCTACCGGATAGAATCTCCTCTTCGGGAAGACTCCTGAGTACTTCCTTGCGGATGTATACTTTCGAACACGGATAGAAAGTCCCTATCACATTCTTCATCCCTTTGAGGTTGACCCCGTTTTTTCCGCCTATGGAAGCGTCTGCCATACTTAGAAGGGTGGTGGGCACTATCTCGAAACGCATACCTCTTTTATATAGGGCAGCTGCAAGTCCGCAGATGTCGCTGCACACTCCGCCCCCCACGGCCAGAAGGGTGTCCGTTTTTTCTGCATCCGCGTCCAGAAGCGCACGGCAGATATTCTCCACGCTGCTCAAGCTTTTGTGCTGCTCATCGCAGATCAGGGCCAATTCTCCCAGGATTTCTCCCTTGATGCTATGCCTGAAATCCGCGTAAAAATCGCGCACGGCCGCATCATATACTACATATACTCTTTTCATTATGCCAATCAGGTTGATCAAGCTCTGCAAGAGAAAGGGGCTTGCAAAACTTGTAATCAAGATACAAATATAGCGACATTTTGATTATTCGGTGAAATTTGCCTATCTTTGCATCCTGTCTGCGGAATTCGCGAGACCATTGGCCCGAATGGCGGAATCGGTAGACGCGCTGGACTCAAAATCCAGTGTCCCTTAAAGACGTGCCGGTTCGAGCCCGGCTTTGGGCACAAAACAGGCGACCGTTTTCGGCCGCCTGTTTTGCATAATTTCCCCGTCAAGTTCTACCATGTTATCCTTGCAGACAGTAACCTCTACATTTGCGGGGGTGTATATCAATTTATCGCTCGGTTACACCCAACACGGTCAGCGGCGCGTGTCCGCCCTGCCG
>CAVFNP010000055.1:0-2514 GCA_963624185.1 Firmicutes bacterium CAG:460
GCAGAGGATCACCGCCGGGTGGCTTGACTCCGCAATCGCATCCTACAAGGCCAACGGAGGGGAAGACGTACGCGTGTTCCATTCGTTCATGTACAAAGCCGGAGCGTGGAAGCACCAGCAGAGGGTGGTGGTCAAGATAGAAGTCAGCAAACTCGGCACGAACGTCAGGTATGTGGTGACGGACTTCAAGGGGCAGAGGTCAAGCTTCATATACTCCGACTGCTACTGTGACAGAGGACGGATGGAACTGATGATATCCGAACTCAAGAACGGGCTAAAGGCGGACAGGATGTCCTGCAACAAGTTCTCCGCCAACCAGTTCAGGCTTTATCTCCACTGTGCGGCATACGTCCTGATGCACTCACTGCAGACGGACATGCTGACGGGCACCGAACTGGAAAGCTGCACAATCGCAACGATGAGGGACAAGCTCCTTCTGAACGCCGTCTCCATCGACGAGAAGAAGACCTGCATACGCCTTCGCTTCTCGAAGAAGGCATCTATGATGCCGGAAATAGTCCAGGTCCTGACCAGACTGCGGCACCTGCCGCCGTCATGACGGCAGTGAAAATCCGAAATACTCGTTTGTCTCACCCCGGGAGGGGAAGCACCGCTGCGCTTCAAAGCGCCGAAATCCGGCAAGCTGACGGATATAAGTCACCCAATCAGGCCTCTTTCGTCGAAATAGAAGCCGCATTCGACGTGAAAACCGTGCAGAACCGGAGAATCTCGGAGTGTCTGATGGCTCTCCACCTCCACGACAACAACGACAACAATCTCGAAAAGCGGCACGATGAGCGGCGCCAACCGATAGTTGTCGGCCGCCGTGGGCAGCGGGCTACCCGCAGGAGCCGCAGGCTCCGGAGGATGCGCCGCAGGGCGGGCGGGGACGCCGCAGGCCGTGAAACGGCCGAGGCAGTGCGGAAGTCGGACAGCAAGTCTGTGTACTTCCGCAGCGAAGCGGAGATGACGGATGTCTTGCCGGGCGTTTAACCGGAGCGCAAAGCCAAGTCTCAGAAGAGCGGCGCAGCCGGAGCTACGGAGTCTTGCTGCGCGGAGTGGGTAGAGTGGAAGTCCCGTAGGCGAAGTGTCACGACCTTGACCGCTTCGAAGAAATCGAGCGCAGCGAGCCCAAGGACAACAGAACCAAGCATCTCACACAACGCCTATACTAAAACACTAATACACCTCTCGCAAAAATTAACGGAGCCAACCGACTCCGTCAATCTATTTTTCATCGAGCTGCACTATCCCCCGCATACACCGCCTCCTCATCGCGATTCACCGGAGCAAAAATCTCCTCCAGCATCCGGTTCTTTTCAAAAAGATTCATATCTAATGCCAATTCGAGAAGTGTTTAGATTTCAATAGCAATCAACGTTCAATTTTGAGCCAACCGACTCATTTCTGCACCACCTTAAACTGCCCCGAGAGTTCATTCTCCAGCAGAGAATAGACATAGCCGGAGCTCTGAGAGTACAATCCGGATGCAGGACGCAGAAGAGCGGCATAGATAGTCGACTGATAGACAGCATCAATGGCCTCGGGAAGCGAGCATCCCCGCCTGTCCATCATCAGCTGAACAAGGTCCGAGGTAACACCCTCAACCATAAACTTGAATTCCTGCTCACTTACATTCATACGGCAACAGTTTTTCTATGGCTTTCTGCGTACAAAACGCGTACTGGAATGTTATGCCCTTCATATACTTCAGCCTGCGAAGAAACTCCTCCTTGCTGATATTGCCCATACGATAGTTTCGAATCTGGAGTCCTACCCGATCATTGGCTATCGGCCCATAAACTACATCATAAGGATGCATATATGGCGGATTTTTAGTTTCATCGCGATGCTTGTAAATGAAATCAGCCCAGTCTTCCGTGTATGAATCGAATGACTTATACGAGAGTGTCCCGTCAGCAAGCAGAGTTTCATCGAAATGATACTCATTCACGACAGGCTCTCCACCGAATATGTCCACACGGGCCAAAGCCACGTCACTGGACTGAGTCATATCGGATGTCAGATAAAAGGCCTGTCCGAAGTCCTTATATGGATTGCAACGAGAGAGGTCTATGTCCTTTATGCGGACATTTGACCCGTGATACAGCGTAATCATAGATCTCCTCCCATTCTGCGGCAATAAGCGGAAAGATCTCGCACATTCGATGCGAACGACTGAGTATGCAGATACCCGTACTGCCTGTCATACAGATCCAATGCCTTGTATCGGCTCAAATACTGAGCCGCCTGCACGGTGGAAATCCCATAATACGAAGCAAACTCCTCTATCAGCGCCACTACGTACTGTATCTTGTCCGATGCCATAAACTTCTTTGCCTTAATTTGTTGGTAAAGTTACGACTATTATTCGATTTTTTCGCAAAACCACATCATTTTGCACAACATTGCACTGGACTTTATGGAATTCCATAAAAGTCCATAGCAACGATCACTCTACTTCACGATTGCCTCCTTGATGCAATCCACGATGTAGTAAACATCCTCATCGGA
>CAVFNP010000056.1:0-2429 GCA_963624185.1 Firmicutes bacterium CAG:460
GTATTACGGATCTGGGTATTGGCTGAGCCTGTTTTGCAGCCAGAAGCAATATGCTTCTTACCTGCTTCTATGATGTCCTCCGGCGTAACCTCCGCAGCGATCTTATCGCCAAGCCAGTCTACATATCTCTTAAAGCCATAGCGTGCGGCTATTGCTTTCTTGTTCTCGGATTCGGTAAGCTCCGGATCGTTCTGCCACCTCTCATACAGCTCCCGGAAAGTGATGATTGATTCATCAAAGAATTGGTAGACCTTACGTCTGACCTCTTCTTCCGTCTTACCCGTAAACTGCCGCTTTTTGCCCTTAGGATAGGTGAACTGGATGGAATAGAACTGATCCGTCACCCCACTGCTTCTCTTTACGTTTTTAACCGTTATCCTGTGGGTGGACAGTATCTCGTTTGCTTTAGCTTCCATCGTCCATCCCATACCTTTCCATAATTCCGGTCAAATACTCCTGCCGTTTGACTGCCGATTCATGCCGGCTGTCATCTGTCTGGTGGAGATATTCCGTGATCACATCCGATGCATATCCATGCCCCACCTCGTTTTGTATCTCATCCAGATTTTCACCGCAGCGTGCCGACACGGTCATATATGTGTGGCGAAGTGTGTGGTTTGTAAGATCCGGTCTGTGAAGTCTGAGTGCAATTTCTGCCAGCTTACGGTTCAGATTTGTGTAAGAGAGCGGAGCACCGTTCTCATTCGTAAAAACAAGACCGAGCTCATTATGATAATCCGCATTGCTCTCATACCGTTGCTGAAGCCTGCCTGCCGCTTTGATATAGGACATTGCCGTATCCGGCAGCCGGATCTTTCTTCCGCGGCGCGTCTTTACCGCAGGAACGAGCCGTCCGTCCTTTATCTGGCTTTGTATCTTCAGGGTTTTCATTTCCTGATTTATGTTTGAATGCGTTATTGCTATCGCCTCCCGGATTCTCATTCCCGTACACAGCATCACTGCGAACATAAAGCTGTACATGGTCTGCATCTCGTCACAAAGCCTTAGAAAATCCTTGATTTCCTTATCCGTAAGAACCAGCTTTTCAGCGGCGGCATTATTATCACTTTTAAGGAGATACGCTATATTCTCAGAAACATAACCCTTCCCGACAGCATAATCGTATAAGGACCGAAGCTTTGCAAGTATGTACCAATCCGCAGTATTTCCCATGAGCGCATAGACGTTCTTTACAGCCTTAAGGTCTGAGAGAGAAATATGTTGAATCGGCTTGTTCCCGAGAGTGGGCAGTACATATATGTTCATAGCATGATATGACGAGCCCGCTGTTGCCTCTGCCAGAACACCCTCCTGCGTATTGGAAAACCATTCAGAAAATACCTCGCTGACGGTTATCTCCCGCCGCCCGATATCGTTTTCACAGTTTTCCTCTTCATGCAGTATTGCATACAGCTCCTTTGCCAGTTCCTTCAGTTTTGTTTTTCTGAATCCGTATTTACCAAAGGCAGCTCTCACCGCATTTCGCTGATTCTTGTCCAATTCCAATATCGGCTCAAGACGCGGGTCGTCAATATGAAGCAGTGGATTCGTACTTATCAAGCCATTATCTATCGCATACTGGAAAACCATACGCATCACAAGGTGTATCTGCGTGATCCATGTCTCATTGGTATTCACCGTATTGAAATAGGTGTACACCCGCTTTATATTATTCTGATCAATCAACCCTATCGGCTTTTTGCCGATGAAAGGATGAATGAAGGCATTTAAAAAGTGATAGTAGAGTTCATAGGTAACCTTCGAATACCCCTTGCTCTTCAGCCACATACAGGAGACATCCACAAAGGGAGACCTGGCTGTCAGCATAACATCAAGCTGTTCCAGGATTACTTTTTCATGCGAGAATATGACGGGATCGTAGATATGGAGAACCGGGTCGGAGCTGATGAGACCTTTTTCCTTCAGCTCATCGCATATATTGTTCAGCACACGAAAGGTGCGCTCCGTAAAATCGGCCTGTCGCTTAAAGAGTCTTTGATTCTCGAAAATCCTATCTATGTCCTTTTCTTCAATCTCTGAGACGTCTTTCGCTCCAATCCCATCGCAAATGTATCCCACAGACTGGCGTGTTGTCTTATGGATGGGTTTGGTGAAATTCTGTCTCTCCAGCCACTCCTTGGCATACTCTTCTATCGTCATAATCTGCTACCTATCTCAGGGTTCTATCACACCGGCATCTGTGCAAATTTTAGAGGAACAAGGAAAAATAGAGGAACAGGAAATATTTCTTTCCATATATCTTGTATCAAGCAAAACACAGTTGCCATACATATAGTGGTATGTACTTTTACATTCAGGCTATCGCGAACGAGCCCGTACCACCAGTTATTACCAAAACTTTATCTTTAAATGCCTCTGTAATGTTGTTCATGATAGATTTCCTCCTCTAATTTTCCCATTGCTCTAAT
>CAVFNP010000057.1:0-2111 GCA_963624185.1 Firmicutes bacterium CAG:460
CGGAGGATTGACTTGGCCAGGATATTCAACCTTGGAAAAGAGACTGAAACGATTGAATTCAAGAAGAGCACCGGCGAAATAAAAGACGGTGTAATATCCATCGCATCAATTCTCAATAAGCATGGGTCCGGCGACCTTTATTTCGGCGTACGGAACAACGGAGACGTTATAGGACAAGAAATAACGGACTAGACTCTCCGTAGCATCAGTCAGGCAATACGTGGCGGGATTAAACCTCCGGTATATCCCGTCGTCGAGGAAGAGGAGTATGAAGGGAGGAGGATCGTCCACGTCGGCTTTGAGGGTGAACAGATGCCGTACACGGCATTCAACATCCCAAGAATCAGGATTGCAGATGAAGATACCGTAATGGATCAGGAAACATACCGCAGAATGATGAATGAGCGTGAAAACAAATCTGATTCATGGGAGACAAGACCATCGAAATATCACATAAGTGACATAGATCAGAAAACTCTGACAACATATCTTGAAAAGGCCAGGGAGGCCGGAAGGATAGCTTTCACTTCCTCCTCTCCAAAGTCTGTGATGACAAAGCTTGCACTTGCTGACGGAGATGTACTTCTCAATGCGGGAGCAGCCATCTTCGTGGATAGCGGAATGAATGAACTGCAGATGGCAAAATTCGCCACTGACAGGAGACTTACCTTCCTGGATATCCAGCGCTTTACAGGCTCCATACTCACTCTGGCCGACACAGCAGTCCAATATGTAATAGGGGCGATGGACTGGAGAGTAGAATTCGACGGTAGTCTGGAAAGAAAAGAGATTCCGGAAATCCCGGTTTCCGCAATACGTGAAGCGGTAATAAACGCATTCGCTCATAGAGACATCGCCTCAATGCAGGCAGTGGACGTGTCAGTCTACAAAAGCTACATCGAAATCTACAGCCACGGACGGTTCCCCGAACAGTTCAAACCCCAGCAGTTCATTGAAGGCGACCTCAAGCCCGTCAGACGTAACCCGCTGATCACAAGAACACTGTATTACTCCAGGGACATGGAAACCTTTGCAACAGGATTGAAGAGAATCCACAACGAATGCGAAGATGCAGGCGTCAATGTCGAATTCATGGACGATTCCTACGGCTTCACCGTCCGCTTCTACAGACACTGCGGAAGTGAATGGACATGGGCTGAAGGACCAAATACAGAAAGGGCATATGCTAATCATCTTGATGGAGAACGTCCTGATGGAGAACGTCCTGATGGAGAACGTCCTGATGGAGAACGTCCTGATGATACACAACTAAAAAAGAAAAGTGACGCAATATCCGCAAGGTGCAACAGAATACTGTTAATCATTAGAAAAGACCCAACAGTATCACGGGCAAGGTTAATGAGAGAACTTAACCTGACCGAAAGACAGGTCAGAGGGGCACTTGAAATTCTGCAAGCAGCCGGAATTATTCATTTTAATCGGGAATGGAAAGGCGGCCATTGGGTAATCGATGAGAAGTATCAGGCTCCTGAAGAGCAGAAATGATGAAGTGTTCCACCAACCATTTTCTTCATAATTATAAAGAGGCTTTCGTCGACGGGGTCGTTGTTCTTCGTACAGCATGAAGCTGGTCAGAACTGGGAAGAAACTGTAAGCGCCCCGCCTTCCTGATATCTCCTAACGAAGCTTTTATTGTCTCTTCGATAACACCGCAGGTATTGGAAACACCGGAATATAGAACATGCCCCTATCCTTCCGTCGGTCTCTCCTCGGGAATCCTACATCTTTTTCCTATCCTCCACATCGCTTTCCTCACGGTTGTCACATTCAATATCAAGAACAACTGGGCAAAGAGTCGGATGTTCCTCATACTGGGATGCTCCGAGGTGGAAAATCATCAAATAAACTTTGTTCATGCTGCAACTCTTTATTTATAGGAAGAAGCGATTAGCTTTTTTGCCATGCATTCCTACTTGTCAAGATTTCCAAATTCATTCAAAATGTGTGATAGCTTTGTTAGCAAATGGAGAGGTGCGAGAGAGGCCGAATCGGGCTCCCTGCTAAGGAGTTGACCTGCTAATACCGGGTCCGGGGGTTCGAATCCCCCCTTCTCCGAAATGTGTCCCTGGGAAACCGGGGACTATTTCTTT